>JAUZOA010000066.1 GCA_030706685.1 Bacteroidota bacterium | reverse complement strand
TGTTCCATTTGGGTTTCCACCAAGCGGTGTGCTCAATATAAAGGCTGCATCGGAGGCTATGGGTGGCAATATTTGTGACGTGACCCTAACCTTTCCATCCATATTTATATCTCCAACAGAATAGCCGGAGAACGTCCCGTTGGGATTGCCGCCCAAAATAGTCCCTAGCATAAAAGCGGCATCAGATGAAATTGGCGGCAATATCTGAGAAGTAACCCTGACAAAATTGTCTGTGTTGGCATTACCCGCCCACATCATAAAAACAGAACCATTCTGGGCCATCGCTTCGTTGGTAGTTATCGTTACATCTTTAAAGGCCCGGTTCAGCGCGGTGCTGAAGTCATATACCGGCGGCGAAGGATTACTGCCCAAAGCGCCATCTACCAGTTGCACTGTTGCTGTTCGTATGCCTAAATGGTTGCGATGACGAATGGTTATATAATAACTGCCATTGGCAATATCTCTGAAGGATACACTGGATACCCCATCCAGGTCTACTATCGCACCATCTTCCCGGATAAATGCCGCGCGGGTGGCGATTGGCGCAGCCGGTGGAGCTGAACTACGAAGCTCCAATAATACCCAATCTAATATATCAGTTGTACTTCCGGTGGATGATGTAAAGAATCCCGGAGCCACGCTTTCAGTTCCGGAATAATTAAACGGAGCAACATTATACGGTTGATTTAATGCACTTGTATTAAGTATAGTTGCCCAGTCACTTATCACATCTTTATGACGGCTCAAACCTGCGTTATAGGCTCCCTGTAGAAATGTTTTCAGGGTTACAGGCGCTTTACTTGTGTGCAGGTAAAAATTAGAGAAGCCGGGTGTTGTCACCCGTATCCACTTTACCAGCCCGTCGTTGGAACTGCCATTTGCTGTTTGCGTCAGGTAACTATGAGAGCCATTGGCAGATGAAAAATCTTTCTGGCATGTGCTCCCGGGTTGTCTTGTTACTCCTAAATTAGCCAACGTCACCGCAGGATCAGACACCTGCAACAAAGTCAATTCTGTATTTAGGAAAAAAAACTGAATGCTCACGTTAAGAATTGCTGTATCACTGGCAGAAGTATTTTTAATAAAAAAATTCCTGTCAAGATATTTCTGACCAGAAGTAGCATCCGTTCTTACTGATGATGTATTTATATTCTGCGATACCTGGTAGGAACTTGCACTGCCCCCGGTGGGGTTTTTTACCAGAGCAATCAATTTGCTGTTACCATCTAATAAAGGTACCCATCCCGTGTATGAGGTATTTGAGCCGATAGGAGCCTGGTAAGTACTTGCGCAGGTATTTGATGACGCGAGCATGGAAGCGTTCAACTCATCTACTGCTATGCAGAATGTACCGTTTGGAGTGCCACTAAAGAATTTATCTACGGCAACATAATAGGTGTCGCCGGGTGTCAACCCTGTTGCATACAACACAGACATAAAGCCTGAACCAAGAACTGAACCCCCGTCATCATCACAGGCCAGAATGGTGAAGGTGGAATAATCATTTACATTACCGGCAGAAAAGAGGGCGATTTTTGAATCTGTAAATGTATTGCCCGAACCAAGGTCAGTGCTGACACGAACTGCTCCACTTGGAGGGGCCAAAAATTTGAACCAAACAGGCGCAATGCCGCTTCCTGAACAGGATGGATAAACCTCATTGGCTCCAAGTGTGGCGCCAACGTTTGTATAAATAGCGCCGGTGCAGCCTGCATTGACTGTTAATGAAAGGGCTCCGGCCGCATTATCATTGATAAGGGCCGGTATTGCGGAATGGAAAGTAGTTGTCACATTATCGGTAATAAGGTAATTCGCATTGGCGCCATTCCCGTTGAATTCAAAAACACTTACCGTATAATCCGTATTAGGTTGTAATCCTGTTATGCTTACCGGAGCCGTGGTATTAGATATGACATAAGTTTGATTGCCAATATCACTACCACTGCCAAATGTGGTGCTGGCATCGTAAGCTATTCCGTCAACAGGCAGCGCTGTTAATGATGTTCCGGCCCGTATTACAACAAGCCTGTTTGCGCCGTTGCCATTGGTACAGTTGATCGTCACTCCATTCTGAGAAATGTTATTGACAACAATATTGCTTGCTTGCGTAGTGGGCGGAGGAGCCAATGTTGTCGCTGTAGTAAAACTAAAAGAAGGAGCTCCGGCAGTTAAATATTTTGTATTTGTTCCCAATCCATTGTACTCAAAAACTTTTATATAATAGGTGGTTCCGGTAGTGAGGCTGGTGATATCGACAGGTTGTTGTTTGCCGATAACAAAGGTATTCGTACCGATATTACTTCCTTGTCCATAGGCAGGATTGGCTGTATAATCTACGCCATCAACAGGATTATCGGTGACAGGTGCACCACTTCTTATGACGAAAAGACGATTTACTCCATTACCACTGCTGCAGGTTGTGGTCGCGGAAGTTGATGTAATATTGGATACTGATAAATTATTTGCCTGAATGGTTGGAGTTGTTGTTGATGTACTGAACGAAGCTACAGGTACGGAAGTGGCCAGGTAATTATTGTTCCAGCCAAAACCATTAAATTCGAAAACAGCAATATGATATATCGTGTTAGGTGCAAGGTTTGAAACATATACAGGTGTGGCCGAATTCATCACATACGTATTGCCGCCTAAATCAAAAGGAGACCCGAGGCCGAAGACAGCGTTGGAACTACCCCAGCCATAAAAGGTAGAATCCTGTGGAATAAACGTTACAGGAAGGGCCTGTCGCATTACTACCAGCCTCCATTGACCGTTTCCGGGGGTACAATTAATAGTACAGGTATTAAATCCGATATCAGAAACTACAATATTGCTTGCCGGAATTGTCGGTTCTGGTGCAATTGTTCTTATTATATAGTTGGGAACGCTTGTGGCCAGGTAATTAATGGCCACTCCATCTCCATTATATTCAAAAACGGTGATCCCATATTGGGTATTTGGCTGAAGATTGGTGACAGTCACAGGTAATGTACCCGTGGATACAACATAATTGCTATTGGCAATATCGCTTCCGGTGCCAAAGACAGTCGCTGGATTATAGACTACACCGCTGGATGGGATTTCATAAGAAACATTTGGCAGAGCCGGCCTTATTACTACCAGCCGCCCTGTTCCGTTTCCCGGGGTGCAATTGATCGTTAAGCTTGTTTGAGTCACATTGGTGATAACGATATTATCTGCCTGGAGTGAAGGCCGGGTTGCGTAGGTGGTAAAACTGAAAGATGGATTGCCGGCAATTAAATAGTTGGTGTTTTCATTGATGCCATTAAATTCAATAACTGTCAGATTATATAATGTTGCAGGGGCCAAACCTTTTAAAGCTACCGAATCTCCTGTGCCTTTATACACCACATAAGTATTGTTGCCAAGGTCAAAGCCATTTCCAAAAATGCTATCGGCATTATATTCATGGGTGTCCTGGGGATAATCGCTTACAGGGTTAATAGCCCTGACAAGAATCACTCTTCTTGCACCATTACCAGGTGTGAAATGAACAGTGGCTGTAGTATCCGTTCTTCTGATAAGTACAATATTAGAAGCATTCACGGCAGGCTCAAGGGTTTTTATTGAAATAGCCAGAAATGCTGTATCGCTTTTGCCACATTCATTAATTGCAATTACTTTCAATTGGCCGGGAGTGGCTAACGGACCTGCATCCAGTAAAACTGAATCGGTCCCATTATTTCTTATTGTAACGTCGCTACCCGAATAAAACCAGGCGTATCTGAGTTCGGGATCAGAATTGGTGACTGTATATAAATTGCTTTGACTGGGGCACTGGAGAGTATCAGCACCGGCTATTCCCTGTGGGGTTGCAGGAGAGGATCCAACTGTAGCCATGGATATTTTTGCAAGACTTGGGAACATCTTTTGGTTGACATTCCTGAAATTCCCCCCAAGAAGGAGATTGTTGCCAGATAACTGAAACGTATTTAATTTCAAATCCGCATCTGCAAAATCATCCAGGGAGTAGCCAAATGGTAAATCATTATTCAAATGAAGCCTGTCCGGAAAAACAGCTCCAACAGTTGTATCAATAACTGCAAAGTATCTATGTAACTGGTTATTGATCATGTCAAATCTGCCAAACACATAAATCTGCCCGTTCAGGAACTCTAAACCGCCGTAGGGTGACATGTCCTGGACTTTAACATCTATCGGTGAAACTGTCCAGTCATCAATATTAATAGCGGCGAAACAGTGTCTTGGAGTTCCTTTTATATTGGTGAACAGGCCCGTTATGAATAATTTATTTCCTGCCAGCGCAGTCCTGGTCAACGAATTAATATTGCCACCATTCGCAGATAAGTTGGTAAGCCTGGTAATACTGCCTGTAGTGCCATTATCAGTGATTTCGGCGATATAACCTATGGAATTCCCATCTTGTCCGGTAGCATATATTTTATTTCCATTTTTTTGAAGGGATACTACATTAAACTGGGGATTGGGGGCCCATGAAGTTATCTCAGCCAGGTTGGAAAGTGACACCTTGACTATATTCCCATTATTGGCATGACCTGATGCACCACCTACATATAAATTATCTCCATCAAATAGGAGGTCATGACCCGTGTTGTTTAAAGTCGCTGATGGAAAAGGATTACCGGTAATTGCATCCAGTGCCACGAAAGCACCTCCCGGGCTGAAATGACCGGCCATAAAGATCGTATCTCCCTTTGCCTTCATCTCATCCAGTTCATACATTGTAATCGGGGGCTGCCAGGGCTTTATTTCACCTGTAGTCATATCGAAAGCGGCTAATCCATTTCTTGAGACACAGCCCCAGCTTTGAGAATAACCGCCTGCAAACATAGTTGAGCCACTAAAAGAAAAACTTTTGACCTGGTCGGACACGGAGAGAGAATTAGGGGAAGTTATGACCAGCGAGGATGTATCAAATAATGCAAAATTTGTTTTATTCTGACCCCCGATTGTGGTGAACTCTCCTCCCATATATATGAGACCATTATTGCCCCGGATACAGGAAATAAACCCATCGCAATTATTCAAATAATTGCGGATTACCCCGGTTGTTGTATCAAAAGCCACGATTCCTTTTTGAGTAAAACTATGGCCATTGATTATACCAAAATTGAAAAGGCCGCCTACAAATACATCTTTTCCATACGATTTTATACTGTATATAGCTGCATTATCGGAATTACTTTGTATTCCAATATCAATCTTGTAAAGAAGTGCGCCATTATAGGTATCCATGCAAAAACCGTTGCTGGAGGCGTTGCTGCCTATTGCACTCCCCCCTATATAAATTCTTCTTTTGTTATCGCTGACACTCAGGGCATATACATCCGTCATTTGATAAGCTGCCGGCAAAATACTAGGAACTCCTGTATTCAGGTTGATTGCATAAAAAGAACCGTAGTCATTAAAGACATCATATTTGCCACCGACATACAAAACACTGTCCAGTACCTCAAAAGTATGGATCACTGTTCCGCTTACCAGTGCGCTCTGAAACGATAAGGCAGGTAAAACAGATCCCGCATTTATATCGAACATTGCAATGCCATGCCTTGTTTGACCGTCCACTGTACCGAAACTACCCCCGATTACAAGTGTGTCTTTATATATAACCATGGTCTGTACAACATCATTGACCTGCGGCGTCCAGTTATAAGGCTCTCCGTTGCTGTTAATATGGGCCAGGTTATAACATTCAAGATCACCCACACGGTTGAATATGCCCCCGATGTAATAACCACCCGCGCCATCAGCTAACGAGGTAAAAACGGGACCATTTATTCTCCATTTTTTCGGGCTGATTATTTGTGTTGCATTTTGATCCATTATCACCCCTGTCCCGGTATTGGGTCCGATATTCAGAAAGCCTCCACCGATATACATAGTATTCCCATAGATGGCCGATCTGTAAACATATTGCCTGAAGTTAAAATTAGGCGATGCGCCATAGGGGCCGTACGTATACATCCTGTTAATGACCGGCGTCAGGGTGTCACCATTATCAGAAGGTGTCAGGCATTGAGAACTGGCATCAAAAAAAGATAATTGAAGGACTAACAGAGCAGGTGTGATAAAGGCAAATGGCTTCATTCAAGTTTTCTAAAAACAGGCATGCTCAAGAGAAATTAAAGATACGATTTTACCACGGAAGGGGCATTAAATTTTTATGACTTTGACCGGTTAATTTCAAGGGAAAAATGCTGCATGGCAAGACCAGCAGAATATAAATAAATGTTTTGTTTACACGAATTCTTCGTTATCTTGCAGCTCTATTCAAACAAGTGATAAATACTAACAGTCATAAGGTTTTTTCCTCTCCGGCAACGCCTGTTGCCTTGGCTTCTATTATCACGATTACAACTACAATCCGCTAAAGCGGATTGAAATACTCCATATTATACCCTGGGCTTTGGCTGATAAATCAAAAAATGATCTTGCTTATCAGCTTACTCATTCTTAATCAATAAATCAGGATACATGCAGGTCTTAAAATTCGGCGGCACTTCGGTCGCCAACGCGGAGAATATCACTAAGGTGGTCACTATTGTAAAAAAATCAATTCTAAAAGATAAAACGGTTTTGGTTGTTTCAGCACTGGGAGGGATAACAGATATGTTACTGGATGCCGCTACCCTCGCTGCTGAAGGAAATGAATTGTTCAATGAAAGACTGATTGCTATCGAACAGCGGCACCTGGAAACAGTAAAAGAGTTAATACCTGTAGCCCGCCAGAGCCAGGTATTGAGCCTCGTAAAAACTGCCTGCAACGAGATCGAAGATATCTGCAGTGGTATCTATCTGTTGGGTGAACTGACACCGAGATCAAAAGACCGGATCAGCAGCTACGGGGAATGGATCTCATCCCGCATCATTTCCGCAAAATTTCAATCGGAGGGTATGGACAATACCTGGAAAGATGCGAGGGAGCTTATCCTGACTAATTCAAACTTCAATGCTGCCGAGGTTGATTTTACAGTGACAAATAAACAAATGAAAGAATTCTTTTTATCGCAGGACTCTTCCCTGTTTGTAATACCCGGGTTTATTGCAAGCGATAAAAAGGGAGTCACGACAACGCTGGGAAGAGGGGGTTCAGATTATACAGCCGCTATCATTGCCTCTGCTTTAAATGCGGACACACTGGAGATATGGACCGATGTAAGCGGTATGATGACGGCGGATCCGAGATTGACAAACAATGCGCGGATCATCCCGCATATCTCTTACCAGGAGGCTATGGAACTTTCTCATTTTGGCGCCAAAGTCATTTACCCGCCGACTATCCAGCCGGTAATGAATCAAAATATACCTGTATGGATCAAAAACACTTTTGTACCGGAAGACGAAGGAACACTGATAGAATCCGCCGCTACCCGCAACGGGAATATAGTCAGGGGTATTTCCAGTATCAATAATATTTCATTGATCAGCCTGGAAGGAAGCGGTATGATCGGTATTCCCGGTTTCTCCAGGAGGCTGTTCGAGTCGTTGAGCAATGAAAAGATCAATGTGATCCTGATTACCCAAAGTTCATCCGAGCATTCCATTTGTGTAGGTATTGATGCATCATCGGCAGAACAGGCTAAGCTTGCCGTGGATTCGGCATTTGCCAATGAAATCGCTTTGCAAAAAGTGGAACCGCTTAAGATTGAAAAAGAACTTTCTATTGTAGCATTAGTAGGGGAGAATATGAAAAGCCACCCGGGTATCAGTGGCCGTATGTTCAGCGCCATGGGCAAAAATGGTATCAATGTCCGGGCTATCGCCCAGGGATCGTCGGAGAAAAATATTTCTGCTGTTATTTCCACCAAGGACGTACGCAAGGCTATCAATGTCCTGCACGAAGAATTTTTTGAAACAACTTACAAGCAGGTGAACCTTTATATCGTGGGCACCGGAAACGTAGGTACTAAACTGCTTGAGCAGTTAAAACAGCAAGTCCATTTTTTGCAGGAACAGATGAAATTGCAGGTGAGGATCGTCGGTATCACCAATAGCCGTAAAATGCTGCTGGATGAAGAAGGCATCCTTATCAACCAATGGAAGGAAAAATTAGAGGCAGCCGCTCCGGCCGATCTGCAAAAATTTACAGAAGAAATCATCAGCCGGAATCTCCGCAACTCTGTCTTTGTGGATATAACGGCCAACGAGAAAGTCGCTTCAGTCTATGATCAGTTATTAAAAAAGAGTATTTCAGTGGTAGCCTGTAATAAGGTTGCTGCTTCTTCAGCCTATGAGAATTACAAAAAACTGAAAGACCTCGCGAGAGAATTCAATTGCCAGTTCTTGTTTGAAACCAATGTTGGTGCAGGTTTGCCGGTGATTGCTACATTGAATGACCTGGTGCGCAGCGGCGATAAGGTTCATCGCATAGAAGCTGTACTGAGCGGTACATTGAATTTTGTCTTTAATAATTATAATGGTACGAGAAAATTTGCTGAAGTAGTAAAGCAGGCGCAGGATGAGGGCTATACTGAGCCCGATCCGCGGCTTGACCTGAGCGGTACAGATGTAATGCGGAAGATCATGATATTGGCCCGTGAGGCAGGAGAGAAAATAGAAATGGAAGATATTGTTAACAATTCATTTATGCCCGAACCCCTGATGCTTATCGGTAATCTTGGAATATTTTATTCAGAAATGAAAAAAATGGAAGATCATTTTAAAAAACTTTATGCCGAAGCAACTGATAAGGGTACAAAGCTCAAATTTGTTGCCTCCTATAATAATGGCAAAGCCTCAGTAGGTTTACAGCATATTGACCCGAAACATGATCTTTATCATTTATATGGAAAGGATAACGTGGTTTTATTTTATACCGATCGTTACCGGGAGCAACCTTTAGTGGTAAAAGGAGCAGGCGCCGGAGCGGATGTCACAGCCAGTGGCGTATTTGCGGATATCATAAGAGCGGGTAACTTATAAAATGCAGAATCTAAGATGAAAAATATAAAAGTAAGATGTCCTGCTACGGTGGCTAACCTTGTCTGCGGATTCGATATTCTTGGAATGGCCTTGAATGAGCCCTGTGATATCATGCAATTAAAGCTGTTGAGCGAACCCAAAGTGGTGATCAGGAATAAGGACGAGTTTAATCTGCCCACAGATCCTGAAAAAAACGTAGCGGGCGTGGTTTTATTATCCATAATGGAGAAGATGAACAATACAATTGGTTTTGAAGTTGAAATTGAAAAACATATCAAGCCCGGAAGCGGCATAGGTTCCAGCGCCGCCAGTGCGGCCGGCGCCGCGGTAGCAGCCAATTATTTACTTGGAAATATTTTTTCCTCTGATGAAGTCGTACAGTTTGCCATGAACGGAGAAAAACTGGCTTCCGGCGTGAAGCATGCCGATAATATCGCTCCCTGCATTTTGGGAGGTGTTAGTTTGATCAGGAGTATTCACCCGCTCGATATCATTGCTATTCCTTCTCCTGATCTGTATGTGACAGTAGTGCATCCGCAAATAGAAGTACGTACATCGGATGCCCGGCAGATATTGCGGAAACAGGTTTTGCTGAAAGATGCAATCCGGCAATGGGGAAATATTGCGGGTCTGGTAACGGGTTTTTTAAAAAATGACCATAGTTTGATAGGCCGTTCACTGGAAGATGTGATCATTGAGCCTGTAAGAAGTATCCTGATCCCCGGGTTTAATGAAATAAAAACAAATTGTAAAGAAGCGGGGGCATTGGGCGGCGGTATTTCCGGTTCGGGGCCATCCATATTTATGCTGAGCAGTAGTGAAAAAGCAGCAAAAGCGACAGAGCAGGTAATGAAAGAAGTATATGACAGGACCGGCATAGCTTATAATACCTATGTGACTACAATAAACAAGAAAGGCGTGGAGATAGTGAGTGATGAGTAGTGAGTGGTGAATAAGGAATTGACAATATATAATAGACAATATTGGTCGTAGTAAATTGAAATAGTCAGATTCTATGAGGAAGCCAATATGAAAATTATTAAGTAACAATTTAAGTTCTCCGCTATAGCGGAGATGGATATGAAATACTATAGTACTAATCAACAATCTCCCGCAGTTGATTTTAGGGAAGCAACAATCAACGGACAGGCGCCTGATAAAGGGTTATATTTTCCTGAAAAAATCCCGGTCATTGACCCTGATTTAATCAGCAATATGGAAAAATATTCTGATGAAGAAATCGCTTCCAGGGTAATAATGCCTTATACCGGCGAGTCCATACCCGGCGATAAGCTGATGCAAATAGTGAAAGAAACGATCAGCTTCCCCATTCCTCTTATCCGGTTGGATGAATCTGTTTTCTCGCTCGAGCTTTTTCACGGACCCACATTGGCGTTTAAAGATATCGGCGCGAGATTCATGAGCCGCTGTCTCGGTTATTTTGTAAAAGACGTTGATAAGAAAGTGACTGTGCTGGTAGCTACTTCCGGTGATACCGGCGGGGCGGTAGCCAGTGGTTTTTATAATGTAGACGGGATAGAAGTAGTGATATTGTATCCTTCCGGCAAAGTGAGCCCCGTCCAGGAAAAACAACTGACCACTTTAGGCAAAAACATCCATGCGCTCGAGATCGAAGGAACTTTTGATGATTGCCAGCAAATGGTGAAAAACGCGTTTATTGATGATGAAATAAAGAAGAAACGGTTTTTGACTTCCGCTAATTCGATCAATGTAGCAAGATGGCTGCCGCAGCAATTTTATTATTTCTTTGCCTACAAGCAATGGCCGGATAAAAACAACCCCCCGGTTATCAGTGTTCCCAGCGGCAATTTCGGAAATATTTGCGCCGGTCTGCTCGCATTTCATTCGGGATTGCCGGTACAGCATTTTATTGCAGCCTGCAACAGCAATGATGTGATCCCGGAATTCATGAGAACTCAAAAGTTTGAATCAAAGAAAGCGGTACCTACTTTATCGAACGCAATGGATGTGGGTAACCCGAGTAATTTTATCCGCATCCTGGAGATATTCAATCACCAGTTTCCTGCGCTGGAAAAAATGATGAGTGCTGTCAGTATTTCTGACGTAGAAACGATTGCTGCTATCAGCGACCTATATCACCGCTATAACTATATTCCCGACCCGCATGGTGCGGTAGGGTGGCTAGCTTTAAAAAGATGGCTGGAAGATCATGAGGGGACCAAAGGTATTTTTCTGGAAACAGCCCACCCGGTCAAGTTCCCGGAAGCAGTGGAAAAATATACGGGCAAAAAAGTTGATATGCCCATAACGGTACAGGAGATCATGAAGAGCGAAAAAATAAGTATAAAAATGAAGCCTGCCTGCGAAGAATTAAAAAATTATTTGCTTTAGGAAGGAGCAGGGGCATCCACAGGGATAAAAGGAAGATTTTATTTGCGTTAAATTTCTTTTCTCCCCCGGGCGAAAATATACAAAGAACCCCTTTGATTTGTAAAGCCTTTCTAAAAAATGCCATAGACAAATCGTGGGGTCGTTTCTTATATTTGCGGGGGAGAAACACGATGCATAACCTGGAACCTTTTTATAACTGGCGTCACATTTATGTAAGCGAAGAAGATGTTTTATCACCCTTCTACGGACGATCTTATTCTGAATTTGAATATACGCATACCGTTTATAATTATTATATCCATCCGCAATGGGATGATTTTGGCAGCCGGACTCTTTACTTGAAAGTTTTGATCGCTGATTACGAGGAGAAATATGCCATTATTGAATTAATGGGGGAATGGAATGACGCCGTGGAAAATGATATCATGGAACTGAAACGCGAAGTGCTGGAAAAATTTATGTATGACGGGATCCATAAATTCATACTGGTAGGGGAGAATGTATTGAATTTTCATAGCAGTGACAGCGAGTATTACCAGGAATTATATGAAGAGACCAGCGAAGAGGGTGGCTGGGTGGTATGCCTGAATATGCCGGAGCAATCCCAGTATGATTTCCGGAAGGCCCATCTCGACCGCTATATCGAATTAATGGAACTGGATAATTGGCGAACCTATAAGCCTTTTCATTTATTTAAAAAAATTGATAATGAGCAAAAGGCAAGACTTGCCTGAAACTCTTTCAAAGTTTTCTGCGCTATTTGGCGTTCCGATACTATTTTTGCAATCCAAAGGATTTTTGTGGAGCACATTATTCACCCCTCTTTGATTGTCTATGAAATGGTCTGAATTTTTCACATCTTCGGTTGGAAAGAAATTAGTAATGGCATTGACGGGTTTGTTTCTCATTTCTTTTTTAGTCGTTCATGCGGGTATCAATGCCTGTATCTGGGCAAATGATAATGGCGTAATGTTCAATACGGCCGCCCACTTCATGGGTTCTATGGTCGTGATACGGGTGCTTGAAGTAGGCCTGTTCGCCGGTATTCTTATCCATATCATCCAGGGTTATGTGCTCGAATTTTCCAACCGCAGCCGTAGAAAAACCGGGTACACGGTAAGCCTGGGAAATAAAGGCAGCAGATGGTACAGCCGGAGTATGGGATTGCTGGGCACTATTCTTTTATTATTCTTTATCATTCACTGGTATCATTTCTGGATACCATCAAGATTCACAGGTGTGCATGAAACGCCGATGGTTCTTCCGAACAGCGATGGTAAAGAGGTTCATAATTTATATGCGTTAATGAAAGAGACTTTTTCCGAATTGTGGGTAGTAATCGTATATGTCTTCGCCTGTTTTTCTCTTTGCTGGCACCTGGTACATGGTTTTCAAAGCGCATTCAGAACGATCGGCGTAAGCAACCAGCGCTACCTGGTAATTGCCAGGACAGCCGGTATTGCTTTTGCTATCATTATTTCAACTGTATTTGCTATGATGCCGGTGAGTATGTATTTGGGATGGGTGGAGTGAAGAAGGAGTCAGTAAAGACGGAGACCAAAAGTCAGTAAGGATATTTCAAATAGCGGACAGATTTTTTCCGGCTTCCGGTCTTGTGGACTTTCGGATTAATTAAAAATAAAATCACTATAATATTTAATCAGCGAAATCAGTGGTTATGCTTGATTCAAAAATACCGGCCGGGTCTTTAGAAAAGAAATGGACTGATTATAAAGGGCATTGCAAACTGGTAAATCCCGCCAATAAACGGAAATTAGAAATTATTGTCGTCGGTACAGGGCTTGCCGGAGCTTCTGCCGCGGCATCGCTGGGAGAACTGGGTTATAAAGTGAAGGCTTTTTGTTTCCAGGATTCACCCAGGAGAGCTCACTCTATTGCTGCGCAAGGTGGTATCAACGCGGCAAAAAATTACCAAAATGATGGAGATAGCGTATATCGTTTATTCTATGATACGATCAAAGGAGGTGATTACCGCTCGAGAGAAGCCAATGTGCATCGCCTCGCGGAAGTAAGCGTCAATATTATCGACCAGTGTGTGGCGCAGGGAGTGCCCTTTGCGAGAGAATATGGCGGTTTACTGAATAATCGCTCCTTTGGCGGTACACAGGTAAAAAGAACCTTTTATGCGGCAGGGCAAACAGGCCAGCAATTGCTCATCGGTGCTTACCAGGCTTTGGAAAGACAAGTGGCCCTTGGTAATGTAAAAATGTATAGCCGTCATGAAATGCTGGAAGTGGTAGTGATTGATGGAAAAGCAAGAGGCATTATAGCGAGAGATCTTATCAATGGAAATCTGGAACGTCATTTTGGTCATGCGGTTTTACTATGTACCGGTGGCTATGGGAACGTATTTTATTTGAGTACCAATGCTATGGGCTGCAATGTTACCGCTGCGTGGAAAGCGCATAAAAACGGGGCCTATTTCGCCAATCCCTGTTTTACACAAATACATCCTACTTGTATTCCCGTGACAGGTGATCACCAAAGCAAACTCACCCTGATGTCCGAGTCATTGCGTAATGATGGTCGTATATGGGTGCCGAAGAAACAAAACGATACACGGAAGGCAAATGATATCCCCGAAGAGGAAAGAGATTATTTCCTGGAAAGAAGGTATCCTGCATTCGGTAACCTGGTACCAAGAGATGTGGCTTCAAGAGCCGCTAAAGAAAGATGTGACGCGGGTTATGGCGTAGGTACTACCCGGCAGGCGGTATTCCTGGATTTCCGTTTCAACCTTATTAATAAATATGGAAGGGCTGAGGCTAGCAAGCAAGGCATTGCTGACCCGGATGAGGGAACATTGATAGCATTAGGGAAAGAAGTTGTAAAAGAAGAATACGGTAATCTTTTCGATATGTATGAAAAGATCACCGGTGAAAACCCGTATGAAGTGCCGATGAGAATTTACCCGGCGGTGCACTATACCATGGGAGGTCTCTGGGTAGATTATGAATTGATGACGAATATCCCCGGTTTATATTCACTGGGTGAAGCCAACTTCAGCGATCATGGAGCAAACCGTCTTGGAGCATCTGCATTGATGCAGGGTTTGGCAGACGGATATTTCGTTATCCCGTATACGATCGGTAATTATTTGGCCGATGAGATTGCTGTAAAACCTATCCTGACTTCACATGAAGCTTTTGAAACGGCAGAGAAAAAAGTCAATGAAAGGATCAGTACCCTGATGAATATTAAAGGTTCACAAACAGTAGAAAGTTTTCATAAGCGGCTTGGAAAGATCATGTGGGAAAAATGCGGTATGGCAAGAAATGCGCAGGGCTTGCAGGAAGCGATTAAAGAGATACAGCAACTAAAAAAAGAATTTTGGAGCGATCTGAGAATACCCGGTGGTACTAATGAAATAAATCCTGAACTGGACAAAGCCGGCCGGGTAGCAGATTTCATTGAACTGGGCGAATTGATGTGCATTGACGCTTTGCAACGTAATGAGAGTTGCGGCGGACATTTTCGTGAGGAATACCAGACTCCGGATGGTGAGGCACAAAGAAGAGATGATCAATTTATGTATGTATCCGCATGGGAATTAAAAGGTGAACATCAATGGGAGTTGCATAAAGAAGAGTTGAAGTATGAGGAGGTGAAGCCGACACAGAGGAGTTATAAATGATACCCCAAACCCCTAAAGGGGCTTTGGGCATTCTATAAAGGTTCTTATTTAATTAAATTATTAATCTAAGCTCTCCGCCATAAGGTGGAGTCAAGAAGCTATATGGAACATTATTCAATGAATCTTACGCTGAAAGTCTGGAAACAGAAAAATGCGGATAGCAGGGGTAATTTCGAAACTTACCAGGTAAAGGATATCTCTTCCGAAATGTCTTTCCTGGAAATGTTTGATGTATTGAATGAGCAATTGATTCGTGAAGGAAAAGAGCCTATCGCTTTTGATCATGATTGCCGCGAAGGTATCTGCGGCATGTGTTCGATGTATATCAATGGCCGCCCGCACGGTCCCTGGCATGGAACGACTACCTGCCAGTTGCATATGCGCGCTTTCAAAGATGGAGATACGATAGTAGTAGAACCCTGGAGAGCGAATGCTTTTCCTGTTTTAAAAGACCTTGTAGTTGACCGGGCAGCTTTTGACCGTATTATACAGGCAGGAGGATACATCTCAGTCAATACCGGTGTATCGGTTGATGGCAATACTATACCTATTGAAAGAGAAAACTCGGAAAAGGCTTTTGCCGCGGCCGCCTGCATAGGGTGCGGCGCCTGCGTAGCCGCCTGTAAGAATTCTTCTGCCATGTTATTTGTTGCCGCCAAAGTTTCGCATCTTGCTTTGTTGCCGCAGGGTGATGTTGAAAGAAAAACAAGGGTATTGGGAATGGTAGCGCAGATGGATAAAGAAGGGTTTGGCAGTTGCACATTCACCCAGGCCTGCGAAGCTGTTTGCCCTAAGGAAATTTCTGTCATGAATATCTCCAGGTTGAATAAGGAATATCTTTTAGCTGGCTTGAGCAGCGAAAAATAGAAGAGAAAGGCGGTATAAAAGCCTGACCAGGGGATTGGTAATTGGTATACTTAGCGTATTAAGGTAAATATCCCTTTTCTTACAACCGCCTTCCCGTTGTTATCTTTTGCTTTGATGATCCAGACATAGCCGTCGGCATTTTGTGACCGCCCTGCTACTGTTCCATCCCAGCCTTTCCCACGCCGGTTGGTAGAAAAAACCTTTTGCCCCATGCGATTAAAGATTGCAAACTCCTGGAGAATGAATTTTGTCCCATAGAAAGGTTTGATATCGTCATTCTTTCCATCCCCATTGGGAGTAAAAGCGCTCGGCACATAAAAATCATCGAGCTGCACTACATGAATAAGAACAGAATCTTCATGATCGCAGCCGTGATAAGTACCGGTTACTGTATAAACAATATCATCCACCGGCGAAGCGACCGGGTCCTGAATAGTCGCGCTGCTGAGAGCCGTAAAAGGTGACCATCGGTAAGTAGTGCCGGGAGGCCCTGTAGCGACGAGCTGTACCGATCTTCCTACTAATACAGACTGGTCGGGCGGGGCCTGTATCGTAAATGTGCTGATATTTATTGGATGGCTTATTGTTTTATTGAGGCAGGGTGTAGGAGTGGTCAAAGTAAGTTGAATAGTATAGCTGCCGGCAGCATATATATGTGTTGGGGAAATTTCATTGGATGAAGCGCCATCGCCAAAGTCCCAGGTAAATTGACCTATGGAATTAGCGAGGTCCGTTGTTGTATTGACCAGGTGAACCGTATCACAGGAAATTGAAAACTGGAAATCAATTTCGTTTACAATGCCACTTGGCTTTACCTGTTTTATTTTTTCAAAATTTCTTGTGCAGAGTATATTATTGCTTACTGATAGCTTAACAACATATACCTGTTGCGCCGGGGTAAACTGGTGAACCGGGTTTTGGAGGGAAGAACTAGCGCCATCTCCAAAATCCCATTGCCATAGCACATTTCCCTGTAATTGCGTGACGCCATTGAACTGTACAGTCCCCGAACAACTATCCAGCACCTGGTAGTTAAAATTATTGAAGGGGTCGGATGAAACATCATTAATAAAGCCGGGAAGTCCGAGACCTGCCCGCTTGCCATTCAGGTTGAGCTGGTTGCTGATGAAATTGCAGCCTGTTCCCGGAATATCAGGGTTGTTGATGGCCGCCATACCCGATGACTGGCGGCCAAGATAAATTTTTCCATCAGGCGCCAATTGAATTCCATTATATTGATTGATGGTCTTGAATGAATATTTTGACGCAAGTATCGCCGGTATACCCGGGAGTTTTGACTGAAACTGGTCAATCGTATCCTGGAAAAAATGAATTACATAGAGCAACGAAGAGTTGGGAGAGAACTCGCAGGCAAAATAAGCAAAGTTGGGTTCGCTTATTTGTTTCGCATTAGAGATGATACCTGTGTTGTTATCAAAATCAAATAATTGAAAGAAATTAGACCCGTTTTCGGCAAGGTCGAGTTGTGGGTAATGGGTCTGGCAAAGTTGTTTTCCATCCGGGCTGACTTTCATCATTCCTACATTGGTGAACCTGTGCTGGTTAAGCACGACACCGGCATTGGATACAACCGGCGTGGTTTGAAGACCATTACAATTCAGTAACCAGGCCCTGAAAGTATTTGAATTGTTATCATTGGTAATAATCCATACATCATTACCATTAGCATGCCTGGCAGCGGTTAGTCTTTCGCTGCAGGAAGGCCATAAAAGGTTGTTTTTCGAAACCACTTCACCATTTCCATTATCACCTCTCATATCAACTATGGAATAGCAATACCCGTTTGCCCAGGAATTTTCGAATGCGTCTGTCGTAAAAATATAATACAAGTTATTATCGCCGGGATGAGGAACGATGATACAGCTTTGCACTGCAGAGATATGCCCTTTTAAACCACTGCCATTCAGCATTACCTGGTGATTACGGTTAAAGACATCAACCCCGTTCGAATAAAAAAGAAGCGCTCCATTGTTGTCGCAAATGCTGCTGCATCCTTCCTGTGTAATCATAGCACTGTTGGTAAGGGCTACCGGTACAGGATTATTAGTATTGTTTGCATTAAAGTCAAGCCCGGCCTGTTCGCCAAAATACCAGATATTATTCCGCTGAGCGCGGCCGGGCAGCAACAATACACTAAGTAAAATAAAGACGAACAGTTTTCTCATGCACCTAATCATTAGTCAATATTCAATCAGGCAGCTTTATGTTTACAAATTAAGCCGTCTTTCCCAATTAGTCACCTTGATCAATCAGCAGGAATGGATTTATTACAATAAGTTTATTCATTTATTTCCACTGGTATGAAATTACTTACAAAAATTCAAAACATATAGGCAGCCCGTATGCCACCGGACCATAGTGCAGCAGCTTCATTATGTTTAAAAAAAACGATTTCGGGTGTAAAAGCAATGGCAGTACCAACATAATAACTGCCACTGAGGCTTGCTCCCAATCCCCAATCATGACCGCCTTTGTAAATTCCCATACCAGGCCCGCCTGTCAAAGCAATATTCCCTTTTTTAGAAAAATTATAAATAGCTCCGCCAAAGGCATGAAGGTAAATATATCCCCCATATTTATATTTATACCCGGCTACCGTTTCATTTTTGCCAAAATAGTAATTCATACCGCCGTCAGCCAGGAAATCGATCAATTTCCCGGGTTGATTACCCGTTTGTCCAAAGCGATGATGGCTCCATGAGTAATTGACAGCAACTCCTGCAAAATGTGTCCGGGAAAACTCACCAATCGGCAGAATAGCTCCAAAAGAAACGGCATTGTTTTTTCCTTTTATCTCCGGAGATGGAATGGAAGAACCACTCTGTGCCGGTAGCTGAATCGCTGCAAAACAAGAGACTAAAATGACAATAGGAGTCTTTTTCATAGCTTATTGCTTCAAATTTGCCCCTTTTTTCTATAATTAACAGGGGTTAATAATTTTGAGGCAATAAAAAAGGCGAATTTTACGATTTTGAGAATAAACCCGCTGCTTTTGAGGGATTTGCGACCAATATCACTATTCCTTTTATCCGTACTGTTATCCCTTTGGGGCAGTGCTCAAATTCCCATTTCAAATAAGACATCCTCTAATTTCCGCCAAAGGGTTTTCAAGGTATCAGCCGATAGTTTACGAATTGATACAATCAGTATTATCCCCAATACTTTTATTGTCAGGAACATTCCCACCGGGGACTACCGCCTGGATTTTGCTAATGCAGTTTTATACTGGATTAAAAAACCTTCGGCCGATAGTGTTACCATGAGTTACCGGGTATTTCCATACAAATTGAATCCTGTTGCGCAGCATATCAGCTACGACAGTATCATGAATAATATGTCGCTCAAACCTTATGAGTTCAATAATGAGCTAACCGAATCTCAAAAAGGGATTTTCAATTTCGGCACTATTAAAGCTGAAGGAAGTTTTGGGCGCCAGATCGCTTTTGGCAATAGCCAGGATGCGGTGCTAAATTCAGTATTAAACCTCCAGCTAAGCGGCATGCTGGGCGACAGCATCGAGGTGCAGGCTGCGATCACGGATAATAACATCCCTATCCAGCCGGATGGTACTACACAACAATTAAATGAATTTGACCAGGTGTACCTGCAATTCAAACAGCACAACTGGCAACTCAATCTTGGAGATATTGACCTGCGCCAGGATCAGAGCTATTTCCTTAATTTCTATAAACGATTACAAGGAGTATCTTTTCAGACCAGCAATCGCATTTCAAAGAATACTATTTCAAAGACACTGGCGAGCGGCTCTATTGCCAAGGGAAAATTCACCCGTAATATCCTGGATGCGCTGGAAGGGAACCAGGGCCCATACCGGCTCAAAGGGGCTAATAACGAGGTTTTTTTTATTGTATTGGCAAATACAGAACGGGTTTTCCTCGATGGCCAGCTACTTCAACGCGGCGAGGACCAGGATTATGTGATCAATTACAATACCGCCGAGATCACTTTCACCCCCAAAAGAATGATTACCAAGGACAGTCGCATACAAGTGGAATTTGAATATGCCGACCGGAATTATCTCAACGCTAACCTGTATTTATCGCAGGAGTTTGATTTCGGGAAGAAATTAAAACTGAGGTTTGGTATTTTTAATAACAGCGATGCGAAAAATTCTTCGATCAACCAGGTGCTCGATAACCAGCAAAAGCAATTCCTGTCAACTATTGGTGATAGTATTCAACGGGCCCTTTACCCCTCAGCGGTGCTGGACACATTTGCGGCCGGTAAAATTTTATACGAGAAGATCTATAATCCCGCTCCGGGCATTGATTCCATTTATCAATATTCTTCCGATCCGAATCTTGCCAAATACAATCTCGCTTTTACGGATGTGGGACAAGGCAACGGCAATTATGTTTCAGATTTTAACGGCGCCAACGGGAAAGTATTTAAGTTCGTAATGCCTGTAGCAGGAATAAAGCAGGGCAATTATGAACCGGTTGTCGTATTGGTGACGCCGAAAAAACAGCAGTTGCTCAACCTGGGAGTGGATTATGCTATCGATAAAAATACGTTATTGAAGACGGAAGTGGCGATGAGCAATAATGATGTCAATACGTTCTCAAAAATAAATAATGGCGATGACCGGGGATGGGCCACAAAATTTCAATTGAATAATACAAAGCCGCTTGCTGTCAAAAACGGCCTGCGCCTGAATACATCGCTGGATTATGAATTTGTGCAGGACAAATTCAAGCCATTGGAAAGATTGCGAACCGTTGAGTTTTCACGCGACTGGGGTCTGCCGGTATTATTTCAGCCCGCGACGGAAAATATCATCCGGCTCGGAGCAGGGCTTGCCAATAATAAAAGAAACTCTTTGAACTACGGGTTTACCCATTACCACCGGAGTGATAATTACAATGGTTTTCAAAACACTGTAACACAGGTGTTGGGCTGGAAAGGCTGGCAATTTAATAATGATCTTACGATCACCAATTTCAGTACGGCGATAGGCAAAGGGACTTTCTTCCGGCCTACGATTGATTTCAGCAAACAATTGAAGAAACTGAATTACTGGCGGGTCGGTTTACGCTATTCATTGGAGCAAAATAAAACAACAGATAAATCTGCTGATACCCTTACCGCCAATGCTTTTTCTTTTGATACCTATACCGTTTACCTGAAATCGGATGAAAGAAAGAAAAACAGGTATGGTATCAATTTTTATACCCGGGCCGATAAATATAAATACCCGGGCGGAAAAGAATTTTTTCATGGCGACAGGAGTTATAACCTCAATTTGAAAACCGAATTGCTCGCCAACGAAAAACGAAAATTCTTTCTGGATGCCACGTTCCGTAAATTGACCGTATCCAATACAACTGTATCCAACCAACAACCCGATGAAACAATTCTTGGCCGCGCCGAGTATGAAATGACTGAATGGAAAGGATTGGTTATTGGCAATATCCTGTACGAAGTGGGTGCCGGCCAGGAACAAAAAAGGGATTTTGCCTATCTCGAAGTACCCGCTGGTACAGGTCAATATGCCTGGATAGATTACAATAACGACGGCATACAGCAATTAAATGAATTTGAGCTCGCAGCTTTCCCGGACCAGGCAAAATTTATCCGCATATTTACACCGACCAACCAGTTTGTGAAAGCGAATTATGTCACGTTTAATTATCGTTTTGATCTTAATCCCCGGGCTGTGTTAAATGCTCCCAACCTGGGCGGGTTTAAAAAATTCGTTTCGAAATTCAATGTAAGTACTTCGTTACAGGTCAATAAAAAGTCTGTGGCTAAAGGCGATTTTGAGTTTAACCCTTTTAATTATAACATCAATGATACCGCGCTGATCACACTGAATACCGCGCTGATCAATACTATTTCTTTTAACCGTTTCAGCAGTAAGTGGGGCATGGATTTGAGTAATAATCGTTCCAGCGGTAAATCGTTACTCACCTATGGCTATGAAAGCAGGAAAATAAATGATTGGATGGCGAAGTTTCGCTGGAACATGAGCCGGTCTGTTTCCCTGAATATAAATGGCCGTAAAGGCGCCAATGCCTTATATACACCGAATGCGCAATTTGATAACCGCAATTACCAGTTAAACATTTATAGTATTGAGCCGGTTTTATCTTTCATCCGGGGTACTTCATTCAGGCTCGTTACGGGGTATAAACTGGAGAATAAAAAAAACCAGCCGGTATATGGTGGTGAAAAATCAATTTCCAATTCTGTCAACATCGAGTCGAAATACAATGTACTTCAGAATAGCTCGATAACAGCTAAGTTCACTTTTAATAATATTGATTTCAAATCCGCGACCGGCGCCACCACTACGGTTAGCTATATCATGCTGGATGGGTTATTACCCGGCAAAAATTATCTCTGGACACTTACGTTCACGAAAAGACTGCTGAATAATCTCGAGCTGAATTTTCAATATGATGGAAGAAAGCCGGGGGCATCCAGGACAGTGCATATTGGAAGAGCTTCGATAACGGCATTGTTTTAAGACAAGGCTCAAAGGGGGACAGGGGCTCTACACATTAAACCTGAAATGCATAATGTCCCCATCTTTCACGATATACTCCTTTCCTTCAATCCTGAGTTTTCCTGCTTCGCGGCAGGCAGCTTCTGATCCATAGCGAACAAAATCGTCATAGCTGATTACTTCAGCTTTGATAAACCCTTTTTCAAAATCAGTATGAATAACGCCGGCCGCCTGTGGCGCTTTCCATCCCTGGTGGATGGTCCAGGCCCTTACTTCCTGAACGCCGGCGGTGAAATAAGTATATAAGTTTAGAAGCCTGTAAGCAGAATGAATAAGACGATCCAGGGCCGGCTCCGTCATTTTATATTCTTCCATGAAGAGTTGCTTGTCATCCGGGTTGTCCATCCCGGCGATTTGTTCTTCAATAGAGTTATTCATGATAATGACTTCCGCTTTTTCATTTTTCACTGCTTCCTTCAATATTTCTGAATATTTATTGCCTGTATGCATGGAAGCTTCATCTACGTTGGCTACGTAAAGAACGGGTTTGTCGGTCAGG
Source organism: Bacteroidota bacterium (assembly GCA_030706685.1). GTDB lineage: Bacteria > Bacteroidota > Bacteroidia > Chitinophagales > Chitinophagaceae > VBAT01. Next base: position 10,427 of record JAUZOA010000066.1, on the reverse strand, counting down.
AGAAAGAGATCAGCAATAGCTGTTTTTTCTTCTTTGGATAATTTCAATTCCCGGATACTTTTCCCTTTATCCAGGTGTTCTTTACAGCGGAGCAGCACATCCAGTTCTGATTTTAGCTTGGGGTCAATGCGCGCCTGTTTTTCAGTTTTCTGGATCTTTTTCTCTACGCTTTCAAGATCTTTCAATTGCAGTTCTGTATCTATAATTTCTTTATCGCTTACGGGGTTGATCGCTCCTTCTTCTCTCAATATATTCTCATCTTCAAAGCAGCGGATCACGTGGATGATGGCGTCTACTTCGCGGATATTCGCTAAAAATTTATTTCCAAGACCTTCGCCCTTGCTGGCGCCCCGCACCAAACCCGCGATATCAACTATCTCAATCTGCGTTGGAACAACGCGGTTGGGCACCACCAGTTCCGCCAGTTTATTCAATCTTGGGTCAGGCACATCCACCAGGCCCACGTTGGGATCGATAGTGCAAAAGCGATAATTGCTCGCCTGTGCCTTAGCGCTGCTGCTTACTGCGTTGAATAAAGTTGATTTGCCCACATTCGGTAACCCGACAATTCCTGCCTGCAAAGCCATTATTATTTATAATTTAAGATTGAATAGTTAAATATTGCTGATTTCTTCTGCCTGTTAGCATTTTTTGAGGCGCAAAGATAAGGTTTGAAAAGATAGGAGGGAAGTGAATTATGCAGGTGTTTTACAGTGAACCCCCGTATAAAAAAATGCCTGCTCACTGATGGTTTTATCTTTTATAAGTGTTAAATCAGAAGTATAAATAAAACAAGGAGATCGTTATTTATCTTCCATATTATTTGTCTCCTTGCCTGTGCGCCGGATCCCGGTAAACTGTCCGGAGCACTCTTTTCAGAAGCGCAGTAAAAGCGCAGTAACCCAACCAGAGGCATGGTACTACGGCGCTACCCACCCGCTACTACACCGTATCAACTATATTATCTTCCTGCTCCCCCGCATGAATGCGCCCCAAATGACTGCTATGGCCAAAGCAGGTTTCTTTCAATCCCGGAACGGAGTACTGCTTGTGTAAAGCTGATTTTGGTGATTCGGGAAAAATCTTCAATCTTCAGTATTAAATTAACCATCACCTATGGCATTAAGCAGGATATGGGCCGCCTTCATTATCGTGGCTATTATTGTCGCTTCGATAAAGTGCTTCTTTTTAGGCAATCATGAAATTTTTAACTGGATGGTAGTGGGTAAGGCGGATGATCCTGCCAACCCGTTAAAGATTGATGGCATTATTGAAACCTGCTGGACGTCTGTAAATATCGCCCTTAAGCTGGTAGGCATTATGGCCCTGTTTATGGGTTTTATGACTATTGCCGAACAGGCCGGGGGTATCAGGTTATTATCCCGGATCGTTGGCCCTTTCTTTACGAAATTGTTCCCTGATATTCCAAAAGGACACCCGGCTATGGGGCATATGATGATGAATTTTTCAGCCAATTTATTAGGCCTGGACAATGCCGCTACTCCTTTTGGATTGAAGACAATGGAAAGCCTGGAAGAAATTAATCCGAATAAGGGAGTTGCCTCCAATGCGCAGATCATGTTTCTTTGTTTACATGCCTGCGGACCTACATTGATCCCTGTTAGTATTATCGCAATAAGGGCTTCGGCTAATTCAGCGAACCCTACAGATATATTTATCCCCTGCATGATTGTTACGTTTGTAGCCACGCTGGCGGCTATGTGTATCGTTTCGTTCAAACAAAAGATCAACTTGTTCCAGCCTGTTATTCTCTTCTGGGTATTGGGGATATCCGCTTTAATTGTATCGTTGGTATTGTACCTGGTTTCCCTGGACGCGAAAGGATTGCAATCTTTTTCCGGGTTATTAAGCAACGGGCTGATATTATTGATCTTCCTTTTAATTATATTGGGCGCGGTCTATAAAAAGATAGACATCTTTGACGCGTTTGTAACCGGTGCAAAGGGTGGATTTGAAACGGCCGTAAAAATTATTCCCTACCTGGTAGGTATGCTTGTAGCGATTAGTATGTTGCGGACAAGCGGCACCTTTGATGTGATCATTATGGGTATGAAAAACTTTTTTCACTGGTTAGGCGCAGATACAAGATTTGTGGAAGGTTTGCCCACCGCACTGGTACGACCATTAAGCGCCAGTGGCGCGAGAGGAATGATGGTCAGCACCATGACTACTTATGGCGCTGATTCTTTTGCCGGAAGATTATCCAGTATTATGCAGGGTTCATCCGATTCTACTTTTTACGTGGTAGCCATTTATTTTGGCGCGGTAGCCGTTAAAAATACAAGGTATTCTATCGGGGCCATGTTGCTGGCAGACCTCGTGGGTATTATTACAGCGATAGCCATGGCCTATTTGTTTTTTGGAAATACGGCATAGCGGAATTTTTCAACCGGGAGATTTCAGCAATATAACGGATAAAAAAAACTGCCCTGATCGGGGCAGTTTTTTTTATGTTCCTGATTCTTTAATTATTAGTAAAGGCAGCAAGCACCCGGGCGCCTCTATGGCTGCCCCTGTAAATGAATGTATAACTGCGCCTCGGAGTAGCATAAAACGCATTTAAAGTAGCCAACAGGTTCGTAGTACCGGTTTCCCTTACAAGCAGAGTATCATTCCCGTTAGAGGCATAGGGAATATAGTCTGTAACCATAGTCCTGGAAATATTTGTAAAAAGGTTCGCATTGATCCTTTTTGAAAAAATATCTACGGCCGGTACATCGCTGCTATTATAAATAAAGTTGGCGAATTTGACCCGGGCAGCGGTATCTGCCGGGAACACCACATCGTTCTGTATGGTTATTTGCTTTGCCGATGGCGTGGTATCATACATATAGATGGTGTAATTCTTTCCGGCGACAAAATTCTCAGGGAAAGCCAGGCGCGCCTGGGTGGTAGCGCTCAATGTATCTTTTATGACGAAAGACCTGAGACCGGCGTTTACTTTAAACGCGTAAGCCCCGGAAGGGAATACGCTTCCATAAGACAATGGACTGCCTGTAACAGGAGCGCCATCCACGTAAACATAGGTTCTCGAGGAACTGACAGTAGCATCATACACCTGCACCAGGCTTGAATTACTGAAATCATTGTCTGTAACGCCCACCAGGGTAGGCTTGTTCTTGGCGCATGACAGGTAAAGAGAAGATACAGCTATCGCTCCCAGGCTTATTGTAATTATTTTTAGAAATTTCATTATAGTAATTTTTCTTGTTGATAATTTATGGCAAAGAGAACCAGCATTCATACGTGTGATAATCGGGATTTAAAGCCCCGATCCTCGTTAGTTCAGGAATATCATACAGGTATTCTGAATTATATCTTGGCCTGCACCTGTACACCAACTTGCCACCGTTGTTGGGGAACAAATTAACGCCCGATGGAGGTACAAAACCCGCATACACCTGGTTGCCCGTTGCCGGATCAGGATCCGTGTAATGAAATCTCCGCATATCTGTCCATGTTTCCTGGACGCCCCAGGCATATAACGCGATATATTTTTGCAACATGATATGCGTCATGGTTAAGCCGGCCGGTGTAGTGGGAACAACAGCAGGATTTGACAGGAAAGCGGCTTTTACTGCAGGGGTGATCGCATTCGCAGCCGGAATATGTTGCGGATACGTAGTGGTCAGCATATCGAAATTCAGGCTGATTGCATTGGTATAAGCGGCAAGCGCGGTTTGTTTGTCTCCTTTGCGAAAAGCGGCTTCTGCTACAATAAATTGCATTTCCGAAGCTGTCATCATGGGCCAGGGACTTGTATTTTGATAAAGGTACCGGCTTGTATCAATAGTCGGCGCACCTGTTGAAGAAGGTACGATTGGACCCGTTGCCGGGATTACAGGACCCCAGTAGTTAAATGGATAGTCATTGGTAGAAAGCCCTGTTGAACCCAACCATACGGTAAACCCTTTGAAAGTGCCATTCAGGTTTTCACGAAGCATATACCATCTTCTTGGATCACTTACACCCACAAAAGCTGAAGGATTATTTCCCGACATCAGGTCGGCAGGAAAAGATGCCTGCCTGATGGTACCGATATTTCCACGAAACGGTCCAAAATAATTATTAACAGCAGAAGTAAGACCACCCTTTACTTTAACCGTGGCGTTATCAGCATTGGACGTCATGGCCAGGCTTGCATATTTGATGGCGGAATCGGCATAGGCATAGTTATTGGCGGCAAAAATGGCTTTGTTACTTATATCAATATAAGAGCGCGCCAGGATCCCATACACAAATTTTTTCCATTTGTTTACATCACCATTATAAAAATAAGCATCGCCTATTGCCAGGTTGGTAGCGCTTACATTACCATCCGTTCTGCTTAAATAATTTAAAGCGCGAAAACAGATGGCCCGGCAACTGTCATAAAACTCAGGTTGCGGATTATAATGAAATTGGGACAGGTTAGTATTAAACGCTTCTCTTAGTATAGCGTCGCTATAGATATTCGTTAGTTCCAGCCAACCCCATGCCCTGATAGCCCAGGCAACACCTACATAATCCCATTTTTGCTGTTCATTGCCCCATTGTACAATCTTATTTAAATTTTGCCCCTGGCCATAATAAACGGCGGCCCAAAGTCCTCCCGTATTATCACTGGCAGGCGTTGCTCCGCCCATCTGGCCGTAATTTTCGCCATTGGTTTGAGAGCCCCAGAATTGTATATACCTCCCCAGCAATATTCCATCGGCCTGTACACCATAGCCCGTACCGGCTGAAGAAAAGAAAGCGGTAAAACTCCCGATCACACCGGATAAAATACTCTCAATGGGCTCAATGGTAGCCGCATTGGGATTGAGATAGGCATCATCAATTTTTTTCTTACAGGATATCATACCGACCATGCTGATCATCCCGGCAAAAACTATTGATTTAAAAAATTTATTTTGCATACAAAGAGTTTTTAAATTTTATCGTTGATAGGTTAGCAGTTAAAAGTTTGCACGTAATCCAAAGCTTAAGCCCAATGGAGTAGGTGCGCTTCCAAGGTCAAGACCATATCCTCCTACACCGACTGATCCCGGATTGTTAGAATTTACGGCCGGATCTGCTCCATTATAATTCGTCAATAGTATCAGGTCATTCCCCGTAATAAAGAATGCCAGGTTCCTTATACCCTTTAAGTGACGAATCGTTTTTTCAGGAAGCATATAACTTAAGCTAAGATCCCTCAATCTAAACCAGTTCACATTCTTTTGAATAAACTCTTCATCCGGTAACGAGGTATAATAGGTACTCAGGAAATAAGGAAGAATAGCGATCGTATTGACAGTTGGTTTAGCTGTATTCTGCAAACCATCATTCAGTACTCCCTGGACTACGATTGGCTGCGTGCGGTTGGCTGTTCTCGCGCTTTTACCTAAACCGGTAAGCACCTGGTCGGTTCCATTATAAATATCTCCTCCTACTTTCAGATCCCATAAAAAGCTTAATGTCCAGTTCCTGAATCTGAAAGCATTGAGGGTTCCCAATGTGAATTTGGGAGTTCTGTCAGCAATCAGGGAATTACCTCCTGTAACTACCGGTACGCCTGTTGAAGGATTGATAAGGATCTGGCCGGCATTATTCCTGGAATAAATGGAGCCGGTAATGGTTCCTGTTGAATGACCCCTGATCAAACCGCCCCTGACATTCGAAATATAGGTGTCGGAATTATAAAAGTCATTATAAACGCCGATGGATTCAGGCAGCTTCAATACTTTACTCCACATGTGGTTGAAGTTAAAGTTGACTGTCCAACTGAAATCTTTCTTTTTTACCGGGTAAAGGTTTAAACTCACTTCCAGTCCCTGGTTGCGCAATGAAGAAGCGTTTGTTGTATTCAATACATAACCTGTGGCATAACTGGCCCTGTACCCCTGGCTTATCTGGTCGGTACAAAGAGTATTATAATAAGTTATCTCCGTAGATATGGCATCTTTTAAGAGCCTGAGTTCCATACCTACCTCGTAGGTTTTTTGCCGTTCAGGACGAAGAAAAGGATTAGAATTGGTAAAGCCGTAAGTAAACCCGGGTATGACAGAGCTATTCTGGTTATTGACAAAAACAGACTGGTTAGAATAAGGATCATTCAACCTTGCCGTGTAGGCCAGCGAAGACCTTAGCTTAGCATAGTTGATGATATTTCCTTTCTTAATTTCCGGGAATATATCTGATACAATAAGACTTAAACTTGCGCCGGGGTAATGATAATTCCTGTTTTCTGCGGGAATAGGCGAAGCAGACTCAAAACGCAGGGAATAGGAAAGAAATGCCACATCTTTAAATGCGATGGAGGCCTCGCCAAAATAAGCTATCTCTCTCAGGATGCTTAAATTGGGTAAACCAAAAACATTTCTTAGCAAGCGGGTTCTTGAACCCGGCAATGTAATACTGCTGTCCCAGGGATTAAAATCTGTAACGACTGCACCATTGTGATACAAACTGCCTGAATGTACTGAATCAGTGATATGACTGCCCACTAAGCTAAACTGCTTGGTTTCCAAATCCTGCCACATAGTACCCAGCAATAATCTTCCTGAAAAGTTCTTTATACTTTTTTTCACCGTCGCCGTGATGGTATGATTATATCCCACATAAGTTCTGTAATAATTATCCAGAGTTCCGCCTGTAGCAGAGGTTAGTACAAAGGACTCGGGGTGGGTAAACAGGTAGCCATCGGTTTTATAGGTATCATAGCCAAATCTTCCGGCTAATGACAACCAGGGGAAAGGATTGATATCAACGCCCAGGGTTCCCACCCAGCGTTGTGTTTTATCACCACTTTTGTTGTTTTTAGCGCTCCAGATCGGGCTGTCATAATCACTATTATAATTGGGGCTAAAAACTACAAATTTTCCACCGTTTGCATCCTGGTAGTGCCTGATATCATTGTTGGCAGGCCATGCATATAAATCCAGCAGGTATCCCCCGTTAGCTGTGGTTCCTTTTAATGGTTTGACATTATCAGAATTAGTGTAAGCAATCGTAGGAGTAATAGTTATATACTTCCCGATTCTAGTAGTATTGGAAAATTTAAAATTGTATTTTTTATAAGTATTAAAAGGAACTACTCCATGGTCATTGAAATATTGACCAGTAAGCCTGAAACCTACATTCTTGGTGCCAAAGTCTAAAGCTAAATTATGTGTTTGAGAAAAACCGGTTTCATAAAAATGATGAAGGTTGTCATATAACTTGGTTCCTGGCGCCCAGGCCGGGCCAAAGGATGTGAATTGTCCTGAAAGTGGGGGCTGGGTAGGAATTCCATTGCTTCCACCCGGACCATAATCATTATTTAATTGTGCAAAGCGGGTAATCCTTTGCATACGAAAATTATCATCGTAAGTTACCAGCACTTTTCCGTTGGTACTCTTGGCTTTCCTGGTGGTAATTACAATGGCGCCTGAGCTTGCCTGGCTGCCATACAAGGCTGTTGCTTCGGGTCCTTTTAATACAGTGACAGATTCTATATCGTTAGGGTTCAAATCCGCGATGCGGTTTGTATAGTCATTGTTCCGGTTAGGTAGATCTGAAGCAAGCCCGATACCTGAGCCTCCCTGCGAATTGGTATTCAGGGTTTGATTATCTACAATAATACCATCTACAATAAACAAAGGCTGGTTGGTGCCCGACAAGGTGTTGAATCCTCTTAATATAATACCTGAAGAAGCGCCCGCAGCACCTGTTGTGGGTGTAACCGTCAGCCCGGCGACCCGTCCCTGCAAACTATTTACAAAATTTTCCCTTTGTGTTTGTTGAATATCGCTCCCTTTGACCGTTTGAACTGAATATCCCAATTCCCTTGGATTCCTTTTTATATCCATCGCCGTTACCACTACCTCACTCATGGTACTGTCAGATCTTTTCAGACTTATACCAATGCTGTTGCCAGTACCTGGTTTTATTTCCTGCGGCTCATATCCGACGTGGGTCAATACCAATGTTTCTCCCGCATTTAGCTGGATACTGAATTTTCCATTCGCGTCTGTTTGCGTGCTGCGATTGGTGCCTTTGACCTTGATCGTTACTCCCGGCAAAGGAGTTTTATCGTCTTCGGAGACTACTGTGCCCGTAACGGTTCTTTGCTGTGCCTGCAAAGAAGGGGGTAGCGCCAGTATCATCAGGAATAATACTACTACTGAACAGAGAATTTTTCTCATAGCTTGTTGTTTTAGATATATGTTTTAATAAGCAGTCGAAATCGTTACAAAACTTTGATGCCTGTGTCTGCATAGGGTTTTAACAACGGATCATCAAAAGGCAATTCAGTAACCAGGATATCTATTTTTTTTAATTCACAGATATGGATAGGCTGAAAGGTGTTGATCTTTTCAGCAATGGATAAGCATACTACTTTTTGAGAAGACTCTATCATAGCCCTTTTTAGCTGCACCACTTCCCAGTCATTATCCGTAACCCCATGCTCCAGGTCAATGGCATTGGTTCCCAGGAAACAGATATCGGGCTTAAGTTGCTTTATTTTTGCAATTGCCTCAGAACCAACAGTTATTTTAGAGCTTTTTGAAATTTTATCCCCGATAATAATTACCTCGATATTCGGGTGATTCATATATTCAAGAATAGCGGCAATGCTCCCGGATATAAAAGTCGCTTTTAATTGGGGAGGCAATGACCTTGCCATTTCAAGTATGGTCGTGCCACCGCTGGTCAATATGAACATGCCATTACTGATCAGGCTAATGGCCTTTTGTGCAATTTTTTTCTTTTGATCTTGTGAATAAACTTCATTGGGAGGAAAATGCACCTGGCTGAATGAATGGGAGAGAGCCCCACCATGGACTTTTATCACTTTTCCTTCTTCGGCCAATTCCTGCAAATCCCGGCGGATAGTATCTTCAGACACATTAATGTCAGCCGACAAGGAAGAAGACAGCACCTTGTTGTGCAGGTTTATCTGGTGCAATATATAAGCCTGCCGTTCTTTCTTAAGCACAGTTAGTTTCTGGGTTTAAATATAGGTGAAATTACCGCACAAAAACGCACAAACATGAAAAAATTTGCAACCTTTAAAAACTTGTGGATAAAACCGGGAAACAGGGATTGACAGAGATGTAGTGCCCCTTATTAGAAGTGAGAATGGAAGAAAACCATCTGCCCAAAATGGCCGTCCCGGGAGACCAGAAAAAATTGGCAAAGCCGCAAAGTTAACGCAGCGAGGCAAAGAGAGTCTTCAACTTTGCGCCCTTTGCTCCTTAGCATTCTTTGCGTGAAACCTTTTTATTACAAATCATATTTCACGCAGAGGCAACGTTAACGCAGCGAGGCAAAGGGAGTCTTATACTTTGCACCCTTTGTCCCTATACGTCGTTACCGCTTCGCGGGAAGATATTATAGCATTCCGGGTATTGAATTATTTTTTAGAAAGTAAACCTCGCTGTAAATCCAATGGCCGCGGGTTCAAAATTAATATCAGTTACAAGATTTAGCTCGGGCTTCCAGTCAAGAGAAAGATTAAGGGGCAAATTGGCAAATTTATAATCAAGGCCAAGCACACCCTGTGCTCCAAAATTGGTATTGGTTCCGTTTTTGTTTTTGTTGGCATCGTAGGTTTTTACAAAACCAAGATAGCCGCCACCCCCGTAGAACCATTGAATACCGGAAGTACTGAATGGCTTATGAATTTCCACCATGGCGCCCAATGCAAGAGGGTCCCCAAATGAAAAAAGCGCTTCGATGGCTGTGCTTTCATTCAGGAAATGTTTGAGTGAAATAGAGTTGTTGACCATGGCAGCGCTGCTGCTGAGCCTTACGCCAAGAGCGGTTTTATAATCTTGCGCGGAGACAGCAGTGGCGAAACAAAGTCCCGAAATAAGCAGGAAAGAGCACATTATTTTTTTCATGGTGATTTATTTTATTCTCCTGAAAACGAAAAATAGTGCCAACAAAGTCTAAATAAAATGCAAAAGTGCATGGAGGTTTGAAAAGTTTAAGGGTTTAAAACGTTTAAAGGTTCTGCTATTTGAAATCCCCGGACTATAAAGAGTTCACCCGCTATCAATAACCCTTAAACGTTTTAAACCCTTAAACGTCTCCCTGAACCGGACTTTCTTCAGTATTTTTATAGCTATGGCATTGGCAATCGTGATCATATTCATCCTTGGCTACCTGGCCATTGCTTTTGAACATGCCATCCGGCTCAATAAAGCCGCTTCCGCATTGGTGACCGGCGTTCTGTGCTGGACAGTCTATATTCTTTTTTCTGATAATAAGGAAGCCGTCACCAACCAATTAACCCATCATCTTGGCGAATTATCCCAGGTATTATTCTTCCTGATGGGGGCTATGACAATCGTTGAGCTGATTGACTCCCATGATGGATTTGAGATCATAGCCAGCCGCATAAAAACTACTTCTAAAAAAAAATTAGTAGTTATCATCGGGTTGCTGGCTTTCTTTTT
>JAUZOA010000065.1 GCA_030706685.1 Bacteroidota bacterium | reverse complement strand
TTATATGACAAACAATATTCCAACCAGGCCGGAAGTAAATGCACTTCACTGGGACGCTATAAAATCTGGGGCAAATACAAGGGAACCTACGGGGAATCTTACCGGATGATTGGCCTCGATTCTTCCAACCAGAATGCCCTGAGCAGGAATATTGTATTACATTCGATGGCTTGCATTCCTGATACGGACGGTGTTGCACCTGCCTGCGTTAGCGATGGATGTCCGGCTGTTTCAACCAATTTTCTTTCTTCCTTAAGTAAGACGATTGACTCAAGAAAAAAACCACTATTGTTGTGGATATTCGACTCCAACCTCGAAGAAGCGGTGGTAGAAAATCAACCCGCAACGGATGGCCAGGGGCCCAATGATACAGTTGTCAGCGAATTTCATTACTGCTCTCTTCACTGTTCCGATAAGCTTCAGTATAAGGAGCTTCCTTAAGCAAAAAAAAACATCAATTCCTGGTTAACCTTGCCCGCTTCTCCAAATTACGCAGTGTCTGCGTTTGAAAATGGCCGGCAAGGCGGTAAGTTTTAATTTACAAGTCGTTTTTCTTCCCGGCTTCCCGGCAAACTAATATACTTCCTGATTCTGAAATAAATTTCCAAACCGATCATTACCTTTAACTGTAATACTTCTTTTATCTTCCGTTTATATCTGGCAAAGAATGAAGACATCTATTGATCATTTACAAATAACAAAAGCTGAAACCTTCAGGGCATTACATCAGCGTCCCGGCATCTTTGTTGTTCCCAATCCCTGGGATGCGGGTTCTGCAAAGATGCTGGCTGGCCTGGGGTTTGAAGCATTAGCGACGACAAGCGCAGGCCTGGCTTTTTCGTTAGGCAAACCCGATGGTAAAGGAGCTCTCAATCGCGAAGAGACATTGAGGAATGTCCGGGATATTATTGCAGCGACCGATCTTCCCGTATCGGCTGATTTGGAAAACGGGTATGGTGATGACCCGGATACTTGTGCCGAAACTATTTTATTGGCCGCGAAAGCCGGCGTTGCCGGCGGCTCTATTGAAGACGCGACAGGTAACCCGGGAGACCCGATCTATCCATTCGATCTGTCGGTAGAGCGTGTAAAGGCCGCCGTGAAAGCAGCGAACAGTCTCCCCTACCCGTTCACCCTGACAGCAAGAGCCGAGAACCTTATTCACGGGCGGCCCGATCTTAAAGATACTATCCGGCGTCTTGAAGCGTATGCCGATGCAGGCGCCCATGTACTCTTTGCACCGGGATTAGAAACGCAGGAAGAAATCAAAGCTGTTGTAAAAGCTGTTGCGCCACGGCCCGTGAATGTTGTCGTTGGTTTGGGTAATGCAAACATTTCATTGAATGAACTCTTATCTCTTGGTGTAAAAAGAGTAAGTCTTGGTTCATCACTTGCCCGTGCGGCTTATGGCGCTTATTTCCGCGCCGCGGAAGAGATTCACCAAAAAGGAACATTCACTTTCGCCGGTGAGGCAATGCCTTATTCAGCAATCAATGCATTGTTTAGTTCCGGTAGTAACAGGAAATAAGTTCTATACCCATATAGGAGATTAAAGCAATATGACGGGTAGCAGGGTTCGAAAGAATCTACCCGTCATCAATAGATTCCCACTACAAGTTTTCCCCTACTGCTATAATTGTGTGCAATCAAGAAATTTTTAAGTCATCCCGGAGGATATTCAAATACCCTACCTTGCACCAGGTCGTCCAACCAGTTGATTATTTCCAATTCCCGTGAATCTCCTTTAATATCCCGGTTCTCCTGCGTAAGACCCTTCGTTTATTTTTATCATTTTTTAAATACCTGTTACCTATAGATCATTTTTAATAAGAACAGGATGATCTTATTATAAGGAATATCATTACTATCTGATTCCTGGAACAACCCAACTATTTTCTCACATAAATTCTAAACCATGAGCAAGAATGTTCCGGGAATTATTATTTCCCTTCTTTGTCTTTTAACCGCCTGTAAGAAAACAATCAGTACAAAAGAAGAAAGCCTCTCTCCTTCTTCCACAAGTTCACAACAAGTACCGCAACTTTGTGCTGTGCGCGAAGATGCTGCAAGAACGGCAGCGGCATCAAGAACAAAAACGCCGGCACAAACCCCGGTAGTTCTCCTCATAGATTTCAATGGCCAGCAGGTACAAAACAGTGTATGGGATCCTTCCGGAACGATCAATTGCCCGGCCGTTCCTGCATCATTGCTTACCAACTCCATGAAAGATTATATTATGCAGGGTGTCGCGGAGGACTACAGTGGCTTTTTTGTGAAAGTGACGCAAAGCGAACAGGACTACCAGGCCGCAGCGCCTGCAAGAAGAATGCGTTGTATCCTTACCTATAACATGACGGGGCAATTCGGGAATATAGGAGGACTATCTTTTATCAGCAGCATGTCGTGGGGAGACAATACACCTTGTTTTGTTTTTTGTGATGTATTACTGTATAACCCAAAATATATCGCAGGAAGCGTTGCTCATGAGCTGGGCCATACATTTGGTCTCCGGCATCAATCAAGGTATTCGGCCGATTGCGTTTTGCAGGAAGAATATCATAGCGGGTTTGGGTCCAATGCGCTGGGCTGGGCGCCTGTCATGGGCCTGTCTTATTACCAGAACCTGGTTACCTGGCACAATGGGCAATCTATTCTTGGTTGCGATCAGTGGCAAAACGATATGGAAATAATAAAATCTGTATCCGGCGCCAAAGCGGATGATTACGGTTCTTCTTTTAACAGCAGTACTGTTCAGCTTCCTTCCAACGGTACAAAGACAGGTATTTTGGAAAATGCAACGGATAAAGATGCCTTCCTGAAAAATGATATTTATTCAAAGCGGATAAAGGTTACATCAAATGGCAACAGCGATCTTGCATTGGAAGTGTACAACACGAATGGCCAGTTGGTAACAGTATATGATGATCCGGCCGGCACAGATGTAAACGTAGTAATCAGCGGGAAAAAATATCTGCGGGTAAGGGTATCTTCTAATCAGCCTTTTGTCCCGGCCGGTGATGGATTTGGAGGATATACGATAAATGTAAGTGCGCCGTAGTTTTATTTAATAAAGCACCAAACACCGGTACCAGGATTACTGATCCTGGCCGGTTTTTTTGAAATCATCATGGCTCGTTGATGGTTTATTGTCCAAAATTGCTGAACTTGCAAATGGAACCAGGATAATCTTCCACCGAGACAGCTTCGTCTCCTGGCCAAAGCGATAGCAACCCTGGCAATGAAATAGTAGCACCTCTTTTTTAAAACTGCCTCGCTCAGTAACGTGAAGCTTTATACAGCTTTTGTAGCCCCGTTCACTAAAGCCTGGCCGTAAAACTTGTCATATGATTTTCCTATACATTAAACACTTACAGTATGAAAAAGAAAAACAACCTGGTAACTGCAATTTGTATTTTAATCTGCTGTTATGAGCTGCATGCGCAAAACGATGTGATGATGCAGGCTTTTTACTGGAACGTGCCGGTAAATGAAGCCGGCAAGAACGGTTTCTGGTACGATTCACTCAACGCTAAAATTCCTGCGATGAAAACCGCCGGTATCCGGGCCCTCTGGATGCCACCGCCTTCAAAAGGAAACTGGGGCATATCGGATATGGGTTATGGGATATTTGATCATTATGATCTCGGCGCCTATAACCAGAAAGGAAGTACGGAGACCCGCTTCGGTTCCAAATCCGAATTACTGAACCTGATCAGCACGGCACATAGTACGGCAGGCGGCGCTCCTTACATGGACATGTACGCTGATGTTATTTTAAACCATACCTATGGAAATAATACAGATTCCGAAGAAAGCGGTGATAACCCTGCTGTGAAAACTTATGTATTTAATAAGGCTATTTCAGGTGGCACGCAGCGCGTCCCTTTTCCCACCAACGAGATACGCTGGATCATTCCCAATGCATCAGCGGGTGATTATTATATCCAGATCAGCGGTTTCTTCCTGAACTATGGTGGCGCTGTCGGTGAAAGAGGTTATGATGTAAAATTTAAATTTACAGACAACGCACCCCCCTCGCAGCCTTCACAGTTATGGGAATACGAACCCAATAATGGCAATGGTCAGAATAATGTGGCGGATGATCAGAAAACATACAGCGCCCATATGGAAAGCAACACAGATATTGACGAATATAAAATCACATTGTCTTCAGCGCATACGATAGAGATCACGCTTACTGCCCGGCGGGAAGGCACGGATGCAGGCGGCAACTGGCAATGGCAATGGGCCGCTCAATCCAACGCTTATTATCCATCGGCCGTATGGTACAATGGCAGTAACCTCGCGGGCACTTCGCTGAAAGCTTATACCGCTACCAATATTGATTTCGTCAATCATACCGGAACCGGTGAAGCGAATTATACATGGGGTTATACTAATTTTCACCCGGTAGACGCCGCCGACTTTCTTGGTGATGGAGGAAGTACCGAAGGCGGTTTTGAAGATCAGCTTGTCCCCAACACCAAATGGTTTGGCAATGACCTGAATACTTTCGATACCGTAGTACAAAACAGGTTGAAGGCCTGGGGCGTCTGGCTGAGCAATACGATCGGGTATGATGGTTTCCGCCTCGATTTTGTGCGCGGTTTCCAGGAAGGAATGGTTTCATCATGGGTGAATAATCTTCCCTTGAAATCAGGGTCGCAGCGATTTATTGTTGGCGAATATTTTACGGGTTATAAATACCGGTTGAAAAACTGGGTGAATGATCTTGCCGGGCTGGGAACCGATGCCGACGTATTCGACTTCCCCCTGAAGAATACGCTCACCAGCATGACGAATGGTAATGGCGCCAGCTTCAATATGGCAAACCTGAACAATGCAGGCATGGTAAGAGACAATACAGGCAATTCCCTTTCGGGCACATCCGTCGTAACTTTTTTGGAAAACCATGACACAGGAAAAGAACATGATAAATGGGTGAGCAAGGACTGGAAAATGGGCTATGCCTATATTCTTTTTCATGAAGGAAGGCCTTGTTTATTCTATCCGCAATATTATGGCGTCACGCAGGTGGACAACAATGATACTTCCCTGAAGGTGACAGCGCCGGGATCATTAAATAACGATATTAATAAGCTGATTTCTTTGCGGAGCAAATATTTAGGAGGTTCGCTGATCGTATTGACACAGCAGGGCAACCCTGTAAGTGAACCCAATCCGAATGGCGTTACCACGTTTGCGGGCGATACCTGGAATGTATATGCGGCACGCAGGCAAGGCAATGGTACAAAGAGCGGCGCTATCCTGGTGATCAATAATAACGACAACCTTACAAGAGGAATCTGGGTAGATAACGATGGATCACCCAATGGTACGGCTACCAGTGGTTATGCTGATTGGAAAAACCAGGTGCTGGTTAATCTGCTCGATACATCACAAAAGACCATGGTTGCCGCAGATGGCCGCGTACATGTATATGCCCCGGCACGCGGCTATGCAATTTGGGCTTTGCAATCTGAGTATACGGCGCTCAGGGTGGCTCATCCAGTCGTTCCGGCCGATACTGTTTCGGCGACAGCTCTTGTAAATAGTATCAGCGTGTACCCTAATCCTTCCACCGGCGAAACAACTTTTGCATACAACGTGGCGAATAGGGATCATGTACAACTGGAAGTATATGATGCCAATGGAAGATTAGTCAGTACTTTGGTAAATGGTGTTTTGAACAAAGGCCGGTACAACAAAGCTTTTACTTTAAATAACAGCGGCGTTTATATTTATAAATATGTTTCCGGTGAACATGTTGATACGGGTAAGATCGTCATCCGGAAATAAATAAACTTTTAATCATTGGCCTGACACCCCGGCTTAGATTGGCGGGGTGTTTTTTTATGAAGTATTCCCACTGTTAATTTTATGCGGGTAAATTATTGAGCGGCCGGTTTCATAACGACAGCGACTTCAACACTTCATTCCTGTATAATTTTCCTATCGGGATCTCCTTATTGCCGATACCGATCGTTTCGCTGGTAAAAGACCTTATTTTGGCCTTGGGCACAATATACGAACGATGCACCCTGATAAAGAGATCTTCGGGAAGCATGGCTTCTGCTGCAGCCATGGAATATTTGGTAATAATAGCCCCATTCCCCGTCACAATTTTGATGTAGTTCTTCATTCCTTCAATATAAATAATATCCGCGATCATTACTTTCATCATCTTCCTGTCGGTGCGGAAATATAAGTAAGGATCGTTTTTTACAGGCTGCTTTTCAGGTGCTGGTGGCAAAGCCTGTGACGCAATACCCGTTTGTTGAAGAACTTTATTAATGGCTTTCAGGAAGCGTTCAAACTGTATGGGCTTGAGCAGATAATCCACAACGTCCAGTTCATATCCTTCGAGTGCGTATTGCGGGTAAGCGGTGGTAATGATGACTTTCGGGGGATTCTTAAGAATTTTTATGAACTCAGTACCTAATATCTCCGGCATCTGGATATCTACAAATAGCAGATGAACGTCATTTTGCTGAAGAACAGTCATTGCCTGGATGGCATTGGAACATTCGGCTACGGCGCGGAGGGAGGGTATTCTTTCAATAAAACGATGGATCACCTCCCTGGCAAGGGGCTCGTCATCTATGATCACACAATTCAGTATATTAATCGCTTTATCCATTGGCAAAAACTGTTTCTTTCTGTTTTTCCAATTCCAGTTTAAGGTTGACCACGAAAACTTCCTCCTCCGAAATTATTTTAAATTCATATTTGCCCGGGTAAAGCAGGTCAAGTCTTTTTTGCAAATTTCCCAGGCCAATACCGTAAGCGACTTCTTTTCCGGCCTCGGAGGCCGGTTTCCCGTTGATCATCTTGACATGCAGCATATTTTCTTTTAGTTCTACCTGTATCTTTATCCAGGCTTGTTCGAGGAGCTTACTGCTGCCGTGTTTGAAACAATTTTCCGCCAGTGGCAATAATAGCAATGGGGTGATCATATAAGTGCCGGGGTTGTCCGGTAATGACATATCGAGGTCCAGGCTCCGGGTATACCTGATCTTTTCCAGCTCGATATAATCTTGAATGAGTTTGATCTCCTGGGACAGTTTTACCAGCGGCAGATTGCATTCATATAAAATATACCGGAGCATATCGGACAGTTTCACGAGCATTTCGGAGGCAAGCGGAGAAACGTTCTCCGTGATGGAATAAATATTGTTCAGCGTATTGAATAAAAAATGCGGATGCAGTTGTGCTTTTAGCGAAACCAATTCCGCGTTCAGTTTTTCCTTTTGCAGGATGCTATTGCGATATTCTTTCTCATACCAGTGTTTCATCAGTTTGATCGCTGCGGCAAAACCACTTACCGTCAGTGCGTAACGAAGCCCGTTAATAAAGCCCGAGGAAAGGCTGTAAACAATTGGCAAAGCTTCAAGCTTTCCGCCATGCCTGTATTGAAAAAAATAAATGCGGATAGAATCAATGAATAACGAATAGAATACCGCGGCGATTACTCCTGCCACGATAGAAAAAAAGATTACCCATAAAAAGGCCTGCCTGTATTTAAGCCTGAGAAGATAACGGGGTATGACAAAATACAGTAAGCTATATACCAGGAACAACTGGGCGGGCAAATAAAGAACGGGTACAAGAAAATATTCCCGGAACCTGTTATTGGCTTCCCCGCTGAAAAATGAGGGCATAACTACTCCTACCGATGCCAATCCCACATACGTAACTACCCAGAACGTAACGTGCCGGGCCAGCCAGTACTTTTTCTTATTGGAAAACAGGAAAGGTATGTCGTGCATGATATGAAATTAGAGAATTACATCATTGCTTGTAATACAGCGGGGCGTTTTTATACTAAATGACTGTTTCCGGGTACAAAATTCATTTGTCAACTGTAAAGACAGTTAACAAACACCCATCCTGTTTATTTCCCCGAATCGCCTCCCTAAGTGAATTATTGATCAGGGCTGTTATTTTATCCCTGATTTTTATGAAATGAAAATTGTAAACATCATGAAAAAAATTATTTTACTCATCCCCTCTTGCCTGTATTTTTTATTGGTGATCGCTCAAACAGGGAACGGGAAAATATCAGGTACTATTCATACGGCCGGGGGGCAACCGGCCGTGGCCGCCACTGTTTTGTTGCTCAGGCAAAATGATTCTTCTGTTGTTAAATCGGCGTTACCTGATAAACAGGGCCAATTTGAATTCAACAGGCTTGCTGACGGGAAATATATCATCTTAGTGACGGCTGTTGGTTTCAGCAAATACAGCAGTAATATGGTTGAATTGAATGTCGCCGGGCCGGTAGCGGTTCTTCCGCCGGTGAATTTAATCCCGGTACCTAAAGATTTAACTGCTGTAAAAGTAGCGGCGCAAAAACCTTTTATTGAAAGAACGATTGACAAACTGGTTATCAATGTAGCTTCATCTCCTGTAAACGCCGGTCAATCCGCCTTTGATGTATTGGAAAAATCGCCGGGAGTGATGATTGATGAAAATGATAATATCAGTCTCAATGGCAAACAGGGGACGGCCATTTTTATTGATGGAAAGATGAGTTACCTCACCGGGAAAGACCTCACGAATTATCTTCGCAGCATACCGGCGGCCCAGTTGGACCAGGTGGAGCTGATGACAAGACCCTCTTCAAAGTATGACGCGGCCGGCATTTCAGGGATCATCAACCTCAAAACGAAGAAGAACCTGGCCAATGGCTTTAATGGCAGCATCAACACCAGCGCTATATTCGGATACTACTTTAAGAACCGGGATAATCTTACGCTGAACTGGAAGAAAAATAAGTTCAATACCACCTTCAACTACGGATTTTCTTATACAAAAAACTTCATCGATCAGCAGACTACCCGGGAATTCAGGAAGGACTATGGTTCCGGCTTCAATAGTTACCAGCAGGAGGACTTATATTTTTTGACAACGAATCTTCCTCACAACTTCAGGATCACCACAGATTATACCGCTTCAAAAAACACCACGCTGGGTTTCGGGCTAAATGGCTTCTTTACCAATAATAAACCCGGTGTAACAGGTACCACGGATATATTCGACAGCCTTCATAATAAGGTCAATTATAATACCGTTTCCACGGAACCCCATAATTCAGTATCTAACCTGGGTTTTAATGTCAACCTGCAGCAGAAGCTGGATAAAAAAGGAAAAGAGCTGACAGCAGATGCGGATTATGTGTTTTATCACAATGTTAATAACCAGGTATCGGCCAACAACCTGTACAATAATAGCGGCAATTTACAGGACCCGCTTATTCTTAAAGATTACATCCCTGCGAAACTGGACATTTATAGCATAAAAGTTGATTATACTCAGCCTTTAAAAAAAGAGGCCAAATTGGAGGCCGGCATTAAAAGCAGTTATGTAAAAACGGACAATAACGGCCAGTACAGTTTGTTTGATAAGCAGCAAGCCCGGTGGATCACCGATACAGGCAGAAGCAATCATTTCATTTATAATGAAAATATTAATGCTGCCTATGTCAACTATAATAAGAAAATAAATAAAAAATGGTCGCTCCAGGCCGGTCTGAGACTGGAGCAAACTAATGCGAAAGGAAACCAGGCGACAAAGAATATTCAATTTGAAAAGAATTATACACAACTATTTCCAACTATCTTCCTGGGCTATACCGCCAATAAAAACAATACATTTAATGCCGATTATGGCAGGGGAATTAACCGGCCGGGTTACCAGGACCTGAACCCGTTTCAGTACCTGGTTGACCAATTTAATATCCGTGAGGGAAATCCGGGTTTGCAACCCATGTTTACAAATGATTTTGAAGTAAGCTACAATTACAAAAACCAGTTGAATGTATCAGCAGGTTATACCACGGTCAAAGGGGCCTTTGCTTTGATCAATTCAAATGTCGAACAGGGTAATAATCATATTATCATCCAGACGCGGCAAAATATTGGCTTCAGGAGATTAGAAGTAGTTGGCGTCAATTATTCCCATTCACTTAAAAAGTGGTGGAATTTTACCGGGTCAGCTTTTCTTTTCAATAATTATTTTTCAGGCTATCCTGATGCAGACCTGCCTGCCACCAGCGCCACGGTATGTATCATGAATGTGACCAATCAATTTCCCATGAAAAAAGGATGGACACTGGATGCAAGCGGTATTTACCGCTCAAAAAGGCTGGAAGGTGCATACAGTCATGCTTTGCCGACCTATTCTTTTTCATTTGGCGCCGCTAAGAAAATACTGAAAAATAACGGGACCCTTACCTTGAATATGAATGACCCCTTCTGGCTGATGAGAACAGATATTTATACTGAACAAAGTACTTTTTACAGTAAAACCAATAATCACCCGGAAAACCGCTGGATGACAATAACTTTTAACTACCGCTTTGGCAAAACAACCAATCAGAAACGCAGAAACACCGGAAGCTCACAGGATGAACAAAGCCGGGTCAATTTCTAAACCAGGGTTAAATGAAAAGGATTATTTTGTTGTCATTCCTTCCCATGCTTTGTTCCCTGGCTGGTATTGTATCCTGGTCCTATGGAAAGCAACGCGATTGCCCGATTTATTCCGGACCTGGCGGCGCTTATCACGATCAACGTGATCAATTCAATTGGCCAGGAAAGGGAGAAGAAAAGTGTGAGCGATATGGAAGTGGCAAGCCGGTTGTCACAAAAAAATAACCCCACTTTAAAAAGCAGGGTCTATAAGTTATAAAATAGAGCAAAAGTAGAAGTTGACCGATATTGGATCTTCAGGTGGTTAGCCTGATGGTTCTTAAAAGGAATTGGTTTGGATCTTTCAGATGATATTGGATTACTTGATTGATTATATCAATCAACTTCTGGTGCAAACATAGGGCAGATGATATCACCCCGCAAGCGGAAATATACCAGACCTGTACACGAAATATACGTATGATGAATTTGTCACGTCCAGCCTGGTTTCCAGCCGATGGGACTAAATAAAATTTCACCTTTGGGTATTTCATGAAGCTGGCGCCGGCAACGATTTCGTAGATTTTTCAACGCTCCTTGGTTTATATTCCTACTTTAGTTTTATAAATATTCTTTAAGCGATTGCAATGAAATTCTATCACCTGCGCCTGTTACCAGTAGCCTTACTGGTTGTAACGGGTATATATGGCCAAAAGGAACCGGCCAGGATCGTAAACGGTATCCCTGTCAATTATAATGAAGATTCCGTGGGCACTTATACGTTGCCCGATCCATTAATGCTAAATAATGGCAGTGCCGTTAAAAATGCTGACGACTGGATCAAAAAACGCAGACCTGAAATAGTTCGCCTTTATGAAGAGAACCAGTTTGGCAAAATGCCGGCCAGGCCAAACGGTATGCATTTTACAGCCTTTGATAAGGGTACGCCGGTCTTTGGCGGGAAAGCGATACGTAAGCAGGTGACTGTTTATTTTACCAAGGACACCGCTTCACATAAAATGGACCTGTTGATTTACCTGCCTGCTAATAGTAAGAAGCCTGTTCCATTATTATTTCTCATTTCGTTCACTGCCAATGTCAACATGATCAATGACCCCGGTATTAAAGACGGATTGGTATGGACAAAGGAAGGAAAACAAGCACCTGCAAAGAGCGTTAACTATCCTGCTAAACTGAATATTGATCCTTTCATTGAACAGGGAATCGGTGTGGCTACCGTTTATTATGGGGATATTGAACCTGATTTCGCGGGTGGTATACAATATGGAATCCGGAGTGTTTATTTAAAGCCGGGACAAACACAAGCAGCTCCCGGCGAATGGGGAGCGATATCAGCATGGGCATGGGGGCTCAGCCGCGCGATGGATTATTTTGAAACAGACAAACAGGTAGATGCTAAACATATCGCTTTATTTGGCGTATCGCGATTGGGTAAGACGGTTTTATGGGCAGGAGCATCTGACACTCGGTTTGCGATGGTGATCGCCAACTGCTCAGGTGAAGGCGGCGCTGCATTAAGCCGTCGCAATTATGGAGAAACGATCAAACTCCTCTCCCTTCCCGCCCGTTATGCTTACCAATTTTGCGCTAATTACCAAAAGTATGCAGACAGTGTGAACAGGTTCCCGGTAGATGGTCACCTGCTCATTTCACTGATGGCGCCCCGGCCTTTATTATTAGAAACAGGCGACCAGGATTATTGGTCGGATCCCAAAGGAGAATTCCTTGCCGCCGTAGCTGCCACACCTGTCTATCATTTATTTGAAAAAACTGCAATGGAAACAAATACATTTCCTGCCGCGGGTCAGCCAGTATTAAATACGCTGGGATATTCGATGCATAGCGGCGGGCATGGCACGGTGCCATCCGACTGGGATATCACGCTTGCATTTATCAGGAAATATTTATTGAAATAAATCTGCCGAAACCATTTACCACCCATCACTAGTATGAATAAAAGTCACTCACGCAGGGAATTTCTTAAAACAACTGGGAAGGGATTCATTATCATTCCTGCCGGCATGGCTATTGCCGGCAAATTATTAGCGGCAGAAAACAATAACGGGGTATCAAGCGGTAATAAGGAAAAAAAGGATGACGATATACTCCGGTTAAATGTCCGCGACTTTGGCGCAGCGGGTGATGGAAAAACAAAAGATACATTGGCTATTCAACAAACCATTGACCGTTGCTGGGTATTGGGTGGCGGTGAAGTAATCGTTCCGGCGGGCAATTATTTTACCGGTGCTATTGCACTGCGGTCGAATACGCTTCTTCGTCTCGATAAAGAGGCTGTACTTACCGGTACCCCTGATTTTGAGGATTACCCGGTGATGCAAGTGAGATGGGAAGGCAAATGGACAAAAGGACATGCAGGATTGATCTATGCTTTACAGGCTGATAATACAGGTATCGTGGGCCCGGGTCATATTACAGGGAACCCCGCATTGGGCGGCCGTCCCAACGACAAATATCCTTTGCGTCACCCGGCATTGATAGAACCTATCGGCTGTAACCATCTTCGCTTTGAAGATTTTTCTACGGATTATCACCTGATGTGGTCAATGCATCCTGTGTATTGCGAAAATATCATTATTAAAAATCTTACTATCCGAAGTACAGGGGGTAACGGCGACGGAATTGATATTGATTCGTGTAAGCATGTTCTTATTGATGGTTGCGATATCGCGACCGGGGACGATTGCATATCCCTGAAATCAGGAAGAGGCATGGAAGGTTATACCCTGTTGAAAACAACAGAGGATGTTCGAATAACCAATTGCGTGTTTGCCGATTCTATTTTTGCCTGCATTGGTATCGGAAGTGAGACTTCAGGAGGAATTCGCAACGTAAGGATCGAACATTGCAAATTCACGGCGGCAAAAACATACGCTATCTATATTAAAAGCCGGCCCGGCCGCGGCGCTTTTATTGAAGATATTGCCTGCAATGATTTGGACATATCAGGTATGCAGGGAGGGTTTCTTCGTTTTAATATTCTTGGAAGTGGTTTACAGGATCCTGACCCGGTGCCGGGCATTGAAGGAATTCCCGGCATTAAAAACTTCAGCTTTACTCATATACGGGTAAAAGATGTACCGGTATTGGTGGAAGGTAATGCTGTTCATCCGGCTAAGCCTTTGAATGGATTTGTTTTCACCGATGTTAGCGGTACATGCGCCAAAGGAATTTCTTTAGCGAATATAAAAGATGCCGTTTTCAAGAACATTACGGTAACAGGATATACGGGCCCATTGTTAAGTATCAATAATGTAACCGGCAAAGGATTGGAGGGGGCTGTTTTCATGGATGCGCCCAAAATCCCTGACCCGATCCCTGCCCCGGAAAAAAAGTATCAGCTTCACTAATACAGCCACTTTCACCGGTTACCATTTATAGCCATACGAGACAGGGAATTAAACACCGATTGTACGGAGAAGATGGGCTTACAAAGGGGAATTCGTGGATATTCTTTTTGTCGATGGGCCGGCGTTCAATCCCGGGTATGCATGGTCTCTTTTTTTTAAAGACTTTCCCGGTAAACACATTTTCTCCCAACCCGTTTTTCATGCGTAACTTTATAGCGTCGTTATCTTTTCGCTTATTTAAAAAAAACTATATGGAACATAAAAAGAAATTGGAAGAACTGAATAAAGAATCTCTTCAGAAGTTGGAAGATTACGTAAAGACAAAAGGCGAATTGAAAGGAGAGGATCATGAAAAACTGCACCGAGCAAAAGATGAGTGGCAGACGGCCTGGCGTAAACTTATGGACGCGCTCATGGTATTGGAACGACTTGAGATATGACCCTTACAATAAGTTCTGCTCTTGTTATTCGCAAATGAGATAATGTTCGAATTTCAGGAGTGTCTCAGTTTGAAAATAGCCGGTGAGTCGGGAAGTTCTGATTTACAAGTCGTTTTTCTTCCCGTCTTACCGACTTCCCGGCAAACCGATACACTACCCGAATCTCCAACGTTGCCAGGACCGTTGCAGCTATATCAGCACTTAATCTTTTTTGTCGCCTTCAAATATTTACCCTGTTTGTAACTTGTAAAGACTACCTTACATAGTCGCCGTATCGGCTATTCCTCCTTATACAGCGTTCTTTGC
This sequence comes from Bacteroidota bacterium, assembly GCA_030706685.1. Classification (GTDB taxonomy): domain Bacteria; phylum Bacteroidota; class Bacteroidia; order Chitinophagales; family Chitinophagaceae; genus VBAT01. Next base: position 18,784 of record JAUZOA010000065.1, on the reverse strand, counting down.
ATTTTAAGTGCCAGGATATTAAAAAAAGGCAGGGAAGAATATGTGTTTTTCAGCCGGAGCGAGTTTTGGAGCCAGTACGGTACTTGCCGCAATTGGCGTAGCGGCGATGGTAAAAGCCAGGACATCCCCTCAACGTTTGTTTGCTACTATCCCCTTTGTTTTTGCTGTGCAGCAATTAGCAGAGGGAATGTTGTGGCTATCTTTAAAAGATCCCGGCCTGGCGGCCTGGCAGCCTTTTCTTACTTATACCTTCCTGGTATTTGCCATGATGTTCTGGCCAGTATGGATACCCATTACCATTCGCCTGCTCGAGAAAGATCCAAAGCGTAAGAAGATAATGAGTTTACTGTTAAGTGCAGGGATCCTGGTATCTGCGGGCATTGGCTTCGTCCTGTTGCTTTATCCGGTAAAGGTAATACCTGCTTCTCATCATCTTCATTACAGCCTGGATCTTCCACCGGCGATAAAGAGCTTAACATTGCTTTTCACTTTACTTTATATTATAACCACTATTGCCGCCCCCTTTATTTCAGGGATTAAACGAATGAAGTGGCTGGGGCTTGTTTTTTTAATTTCTTACGCTTTTGCAGCAATTTTTTATAGCGGCTTTATTGTTTCAGTGTGGTGTTACTTTGCCGCTATCCTGAGCATGGTGGTTGTTTGGATAATGAGCGGTTTAAGAAAGCCTGTCTTGTAGCCTTGTGACGATTATGTAATGGACCCGGCCCTGGGTATGGATGCTTTTTTTGTAGAAAAGCGAACTGGTTTTTTAAGGAACAACACTTAGAAATTTCCACAACCAGACGGCCCGGCCGTGGACAAACTGTCGTGCATGTACGATAAAAAACGTATCCGGGATGGTTGCAATACCCTGTGAGACTTGCAGCTGTGTAAATTGACAGTAAAAAGAATATTTCCGCTAAAACATTATCAATATAGTAGCATACATTTACAAAAAATTCTTCATGAAGATATTTGTAGCCGGTCTTCCTTACGACCTCGATGATGCTGAATTAGTAGAAATATTTGAGAAATTCGGTAAGATCATCTCCGCCAAAGTTGCTATTGACAGGGAAACTGGAAAAAGCAAAGGGTTTGGATTTGTTGAAATGCTTAATGATGCGGAAGCAAAAGAAGCTATCGAAGGTTTGAATAATATTTCACTGGGTAAAAAGCCTCTTGTAGTAAAAGCTGCGGATGAACGGCCCGGCGGCGGTGGCGGAGATCGTGATCGCGGAGGTAATAACAGGGGTGGTTTTAATAAAGGCGGTGGCGGAGGTTATAACAGGGACAGGAACCGTTACTGATATCGCGTACCGTACCCGCATATCTCCACATAATTAATCCATCAATCCCGGTTCACGGAGATTCCCATCTCCGAACGGGTAATTCTAATATTGTTATTTTTAGATTCTCCTTTAAGCTTAATTTTTCACAATGAAAAAAAGAATATCCCTGTTTTTTCGTGGTATCTTATCGGTATTAGTACTTGCATCCCTTTTATCTTGGTCGCAAGCCGGCAAGCCCACAAGAGAATATTACCAGCTTACAGTATATCATTTTAGTAATGAGGGGCAGGAAAAGATAATAGACGATTACCTGCAAAACGCCCTGTTACCTGCTTTGCACCGTATGAGTATCAAACAGGTTGGCGTTTTTAAAGCACTTGCCAACGACACATCCGCTTCAAAATTGCTGTACGTGTTGATTCCGGTGAAGTCATTGGAACAGGTAACGACGCTCCGGGAAAAGCTGGATGATGATAAAGATTTTCAACAGGCAGGTGCAGCCTATATTAATGCCACCTATACAGAACCTCCTTATACCCGGATAGAAACCATATTGCTGCGCGCTTTTCCTTTGGCCCCTCAAATGCAGGCGCCCGATCTCAAGGCAGCAAAAAAAGACAGGGTATATGAACTGCGCAGTTATGAAAGCGCCACGGAAAAAATATTCAGAAATAAAGTGCAGATGTTTAACCAGGGCGATGAGATAGGATTGTTTAAACGATTAAATTTTAATGCTGTTTTTTACAGCGAAGTAATCGCCGGCAGCAAAATGCCCAACCTGATGTACATGACAAGTTTTGAGAATATGGCTGACAGGGACGCGCACTGGAAGAGTTTTTCCAATGACCCCGATTGGAAGAGGCTTTCTGCGATGCCGGAATACCAGCATAATGTAGCGCATGTTGATATTACGTTCCTGCATCCAGTGGATTACTCGGATTTTTAAAGGACGGATTTATTTTACTGCCGTTCTTACCGGTTTTATGGTATGCAGGTAATTATAAATCGCCGTTAGTTCATCATCTGTCATGCGTTTGAATGAGTTCCAGGGCATGGGGCTTTTGGGATAAAGTTTCCCCATACGGAAACGGCTGATGAAATTTTGCTTGCTCCAGCCAAAGATTCTGCCACTGCTATCGGGAGTCAGATTGGGTGTAATAAAACCATCAATATCGTTGCCGCCTGCGAAAGGCTCACCTGTAAAAGCCCCGGAGATATCTCTTTTGGTATGACAGCCGTTACATTCAGAAACGCTTATCGCGAGATAGTTTCCATAGTTTGCTGTTGTATCACGAACAACGCTCCTGGGTACTTCGCCAGATGGCCCTACTGGTTTTACCATATATGCCTTTACTATATAACCAAGCAGGTTCGGCCTGTGGTCAGGAACAGGATTATTAACCGGTTTTTGCGAGCGAAGAAATGAAATAATGGCGGTGAGGTCTTCATCGCTGGTATTATGAAAAGGCATAAAATCAAAAACAGCGGTTCCATCCGGATGCACACCATAGCGCAGCGCTCTGGCTATTTCCCCATCAGTGAATTTACCGATCCCGGTCGCTGAATCCGGGGTAATATTTTTTGAATAGATCTTTCCGACGGGCAGATCGAACACCACTCCTCCGCTCAGGGGGACTTCTTTCCCAAGAGCAATAAGAGAATCCGCATTCCCCTTGTGATGACAATCAATGCAATGAGCGGAACTGTATACTAAATGCCGGCCGCGGTTGATCACAGCGGTATCGGTAGAGGCTTTAATATCCGGGTAAGGGGCATTGTATTTCAGGTTTTGCCGGGCAGCCGTAGTAACAGATATAGCTGCAATCAGCACCAGTAATAGGATCCCTGTCCATTTCAGTATTTTTTTCAATCTTTTCATGATTTTACTATTAATCGGAATTGGTACGCAATGTATACCGGGGCGGTTTCCCGGGCAATGTGAGGATGGAGGAACTGGAAATAATAAAGAATGAATTCACTTAAATTGCCATTAAATTGTATTCCTTGAATAATAAGAGTGAAAAAAAGATAGTCAGGGGAAAAACAGTGGATGCCGATACCCGTTGTGTACATTATCATTCACCCCTTGATGTGATCGCCATAAAATTTAAATGCTGTAATGAGTATTATCCCTGCTATCAATGTCATGAAGAAGAAGCGGGTCACCCGGCAGAAGTATGGAAGAAAATTGAATGGGACCACAAAGCCATTCTTTGCGGAGCTTGCAAAACCGAAATGACGATACGTCAATATATGGATTCAGGAAATCAGTGTCCTTATTGCCATGTTCCTTTCAACCCTAATTGCAGCAGGCATTACCATTTATATTTTGAAGTGTAGTTGTTATACTGTTCCGTTTTCATCACAAAAGTCATAAAATGCGGAGGGGCTATTTATTTGCAGCAATACCCTCAAATACTTTCTCCAGCGCCGCATTAAACTCTTCCGGTTTTTCGAGCATCGGGTAATGCCCTGTCCCATGTACGGGCACCCATTCACAACCATAACGGCAATATTTATTCAGCGAGTCCAATTTAACAGGCCTGGCATCACTATCCACCAGCCAGAGCTTTTTAGGCAATCTTTTCATCAGTTGTTGTTCCTGCTGCGATACGACAATTTCGGACCACAATACTTTAATGGCTATGAGTGAATCAGCCTTATAAACATCATTCATTACCCTTTTGATTATTGCGGAATCCGTGGAAGGCTGAAATAAATTCCCTTTCATGATAAGATTGACAGCGGAATCAAAATGAGACGACAGCAGGGTAAAGAAAGAATCTGTTTGTTGCCGGCCTTTTTCATTCATGGGGGAACCGGGTTCGTTAAGATTATCAATACCCACGAGGCCAATAACTGATCCCGGGTATTTATTGGCCACATTCAAAACAATATCTCCCGACATGGAATGGCCGATAAGTATAACATTTTTTAATTGTAACTGGTCAATCACCGCTTTGATGTCCGCCGTATATTCATCAAAATTCCAGTCACTCCTGTTCTTACCGGATTGACCAAACCCCGGCAGGTCTATTGTTATTACTTTATACCGGCTGCAAAAATGTTTTACCTGTGGTTCCCAGTATTCTTTATTGATACACCAGCCATGTATAAATAATAAAGTGGTATCGTGATCCCCGCAGGAAGTATAGCTGATGGCTGTTCCGTTTCTTTCGATTCGCTTATCCTCTTTCCTGCCCGTCATATTGGTACATGAAATAAAAAAGAGAATTGTTGCCGCAAAAGCAATGATCCGGGTATACATAGCTGATAACTTTGTTCAAAATTACGATTTCAACCTGTACCCCCGGGAACTGCTTTTAGGTCAAATCCTTCCCCCTACCGGCTTTAATCAATGCTGATACAGGCCAACCGCCTTCCGGCAATTTCTGTTACCGCCTGCATATAATCCGGGTGCAGGCATACATGGATATTGTACATTTTATAGTCCATAAATTTTGCTTACCAAAACCATTTAACATGAAAAGGCTACTTGCAACACGATCTTTGCAGTTGATGTTGATCACACTTGTCTCGCTGGCTGCAAAAGCCCAGCAGATCACTACGCCGCGAACACCCAGCCCGGCCGCGACCGTTTCGCAGACCATCGGTATATCCACTGTCACCATTAATTATTCGCGACCATCAGTAAAGGGTCGCGAGATATGGGGGAAGCTCGTGCCTTATGGATGGAATGTTCAGCCATTCGGGGCAGGCAATTCCGCGCCATGGCGTGCAGGAGCCAATGAAAATACCACTATTAAATTCTCCCACGACGCGAAAGTAGAAGGTAAAGATGTTCCGGCAGGCATCTATGGTTTAACCTTTGTCATCAATCCCGATAATTCCGGTGAAGTCATCTTATCAAAGGATTACAGGTCATGGGGAAGTTTTTTCTATGATTCCAAAAATGACCTGATGAGAGCGAAAATACAATTGCGCACTATTCCTATGACGGAATTGCTCACCTATGATTTTATTAATACCACGAAGACTTCCGCCGAACTGGTATTGAACTGGGAAAAGAAACAATTCCCGGTAAAGATCGAATTTGCGGTGGATGATATTGTCATGGCGAATGCCGCTGAAGAACTGAAAGGCCCGGTAGGATTTAGCTGGCAGGGATATGCAAGCGCGGCTAATTATGCTTTGCAAAATAAAATAAACTACGAGCAGGCGTTGAAATGGATTGACCAGGCTATCGCCCAGAATAATTCTTTTGCCACATTAAGTGTAAAATCAAATATCCTGAAAGCCATGGGCAAAACAGCCGATGCTGATTCAATGATGAACCAGGCCATCGCCATCAGTACCGAAAATGAACTGAATACCTATGCCTACCAGTTGATGCAGGCCGGCCAGCAGGATAAGGCAATAGAAATGTTTATACTCAATACAAAACGATTTCCTAAAAGCCCTAATGTGTGGGACAGTCTCGGGGAAGGATATGCTACCAAAGGCGATAAAAAGAATGCTATTATCAATTTTAAGAAATCAATTAGTATGAACCCGCCTGCGAATGTACGGGCCAACTCAGAGAAATTCCTGAAACAATTAGGGGCTATGTAAATCAATGTGAGAAAAAAAGATTTCACGCCAAGAACACAGAGGAGCAAAGGGCGCAAAGTATAAGACTCCCTTTTCGCTGCATTAACTTTGCGCTTTGCGTGAAATAATAAAAAGATTTCACGCCAGGAACGCCAAGGAGCAAAGAGCGCAAAGTTTAAGACTCCCTTTGCGCTGCATTAACTTTGGTCGCTGCATTAACTTTGCGCGCTTTGCGTGAAATAATAAAAAGATTTCACGTCAGGAACGCCAGGGAGCAAAGGACGCAAAGTTTAAGACCCTCTTTGCCGTTGCGGGAAATTTCTTAGTTCTTTAATTCCCGAATGAGATATATTTGCGCAAAATTTTAGAAATGGAAAAAACATTGTTATTGATAAAGCCGGATGCTATTCAAAGAGGTTTGGCAGGGGAAATTATCAGCCGGGTCGAAAAAAAAGGATTAAAGATTACAGGAATGAAGATGATCCAATTGACTGATAAAATTTTAACCGAGCATTATTCACATATCAGTACAAAGCCTTTCTTTGGCAAGATCGTGGAATTTATGAAATCAGCCCCGGTGATTGCCTGTTGTGTAGAAGGTCTCGACGCTGTTGATACATTAAGAAATATAACAGGTGTGACTAAATCACGAGAAGCGCAACCCGGAACGATCAGGGGCGACCTGGGTATGAGCATCCAGGCCAACCTTGTCCACTCCTCCGATTCTAAAGAAGCGGCGAAAGATGAATTAAACAGGTTTTTTGCTTCCGGGGATATATTTGAATATGAACATCATTTAGCCCCCTTCATTTATTCAACAGATGAAAGAAAAGCCTGATCGGGTATTACCTGATTAGCGTCAATGTCCCGCTCATCATTTTAAAGGGAGCATTTTTGAAAATGACTAAATAAACATAAGTACCCGGAGACTGGGGAACCCCGTTGATTGTCCCGTCCCAGGATACAGTGCTTCCGGTGATATGATAAACCAGTTGACCCCAACGGTTAAATACACTTACTTCGGCGCCGAATGACGGATCAAGAAAAGGAATGTTCCAGGTATCATTTTTACCGTCTCCATTAGGCGTAAAAGCAGTCGGAACAAATATTCCTGCTACTACTTTTACATGAACACTGTCTTCGTTCATGCAACCAAAAGACGAAAAGGCGGAAAGTATATAGGTTATATCCGCAGGCGGCGAAACAACCGGGTTAAGTACATTGATATCACTGATAGAAATTGCCGGCGACCAGGTATACGTGGGCTCTTCACCCGCGACGACACCGGGCAATGTAACCGGGTAACCTACAATATACACCCGGTCAGGGCCGGCATCCACCACAGGTTTGGCATGAACGTTTATAATAACCAGGTTTGAAGCGATGCGGCAAGAAGATATTCCCGCACTGCTGGCTTCAGTAACAGTAAGCCTGTACCAATAACTTCCGGCTCCCGTCGGTAGCCGCGTGTAAGATGGAGTATCGGCGCCGGCAATATCCTGCCAGCTATTGGCCGAATCTTTACTTACCTGCCATTGGAATACAGGAGAGATATAAGCGGAAGAAATCCCCGACTTAAATGTATAGGAATTAGTATTGCCTTCACATATATTGATGGTATCATTACTGCTTCCTTGTATCGTTGCACTGACTTTTTCACCGCAGGGGCGAAAGGTAATATCATCCAGGGCAAGATCATTTCCAATCCCTCCCGGCGCATTGTTGGTGATGCGTAAAACGATCTTTGCATTAGTAGCCGGAGTCGTGAAAAACAAACCATATTGTTGCCAAAGCGGTGCTGCTGTAACAGCAATATCGCCTGTGTGGAATTGTCCCAATAAGGAACCAGTAGGTGTTTCGATACTGAATGTGAGATTGGGAAGAATGCTGTTGACAGGTTTCATAACATTCATCACCCAGGCGGCAAATTCATAAGTTGTGTTGGGGCAGAGATCAGTCACCGAATCCACAAAAAAATCACCCGGTTGATAAGAGGCATTGACGAGCATGAAATTTCCTCCGCCGGTATGATCACCTGTCACAAAATGCCAGGAATTTCCAAAACAATCGGCAGAAGAACTGGTAATAGTGTAATAACCATCATTCGGGCAGGCGCTTGACTGGTAAATATAACTGCTGGAGGGAACAAATGCTGAGGGACCCGTATTGCCGGCCGTTCCAAATGTCAGGTTCACCGCGGGATCACCCAGGCTTCCATTGCATATCTGGGCGCGCGTCGTAACGGAGAAAAGAGCAACAGCTATCAGGATTGACAATCGTAACAAGGACTGTCTTAAAACACATGATCCGGGCACTGGCGGGGCATTTAATTAAATTACCTGTAAAAATATATCTTTTATTTTTTATTTACGACTAGCTACAACCACCAATTCACCCTCTAAGGCATGATTCTTATCATTGACCCCGATCCGGCTGCAAATCAGCCTTTAGATGGTTATGTATTGGAGATTATAATTCCCTTATCCATATATTCCTGTAGCTGATAGGCTCGCTGGGGTCGCCGTGATCCTGCAGTTTTATCGGGGCGGGCCCATGCTTTTTGTATTCGGGGGCGCCTATATACTTTGTCACTCCCTTTATTTCGAAATTATTTTGCACCAGTACCCCGTTATGAAGAGCGGTTACACGTGCTGGTGATTTCAGGCTTCCGTCGTCGTTAAAACGCGGTGCTGTCCAGATGATATCATAGCTCTGCCATTCACCCGGTTTTTTACAGGCATTTACCAATGGAATGGATTGTTTATAGATACTTGCGGTTTGCCCGTTGACATAAGTAGTATTATTGTAACAATCCAATACCTGTATTTCATAGCCATCATCTCCCGGGCCGGTGGAGGCCAGGAATACACCGCTGTTGCCGCGCGCTTGTCCTGAACCTGTAATCGTCGCGGGTATGCGCCATTCAATATGCAGTTGGTAATCGGTGAATGATTTTTTTGTTTGTATGTTGCCGGTTCCTTTTTTTACGGTGACAGCGCCATTAGCTACGGTCCACTGGGCAGGCGTATTGGCATCTTTAACAGAAACCCATTCATCCAGGTTTTTTCCGTCGAATAAAATGATAGCATCGGAAGGCGCATCGCTGCTCGTAGCGCCTGGTGTTACTATTTTAGGAACAGGGCTCCATACTTCTGTGGCTTTGGGATCTCCCTGCTGTGAAAATACCGGTGCAGTATTGATAATACCTGCTAAAAGAATGGCTGTGATCTTATTATTCATGTGGTTGTTTTTTTTATTATCGTTGAATGGTTGAAGGGTTTAACCGTTTAAGGGTTATTTAAAGAAGTAATTTGTTTTAGAGAAATGAAACTACCCGCCATAAGAACCCTTAAACCTTTTATATCTTCGGCAACTGGTACCCATTATGATATTGTGCCGCAAGATATTTATTGGCATCATTGTCTGTGAATTTACTGTTTTTTGCATCCCAATAGATTTTTTTACCGGTCCGGAAAGCGATATTGCCCATCTGGCAAACAGTGGCTACATGCGCGCCTGTCTGGATTGGACATTTAAGGTCTTCCATTTTTCTTGATTGCACGACATCAATAAAATTCTTTGTATGAAGTGCCAGGCCGTCATCGGTTCTCAATTGAACAGCTACAGGCTCCATCCTGTTTTTGTTATCCTGTTTTTCGGGAATAACTTCCCAGCCGCCGCGGTCAACAACAAGTGTACCGTTATTGCCGATGAAAGCGACGCCATGATCCCGGCCATAAGGACCGTCATTGATCCCGGTAGCATGCTCCCATAACATATTAAAACCATTGAATTCAAAAACAGTGGTCAACGTATCAGGGGTTTCTTCCGCATCATCCGGGTAAGCAAATTTGCCACCGCTTGCCATAATGGTTTTGGGAAAAGAAGCGTTGGATCCGAGCAATGCATAATCAATCATGTGCACTCCCCAGTCAGTCATCAAACCACCGGCATAATCCCAGTACCAGCGAAAATTAAAATGAAAGCGATTAGGGTTGAAAGGCCGTTTGCGGGCGGGTCCCAGCCACATATCATAATCAACGCCGGGAGGGGGAGCGCTATCGGGCTTTACAGGAATGGGTTTCATCCAGCCCTGGTAAGCCCATGCTTTGACCAGGCGAACATTGCCCAGTTTTCCTGAGTGCACAAAATCCATCGCGTCCTGGTAATGTTTATTGCTATGTTGCCATTGACCGACCTGCACTATACGGTTGTATTTTTTCTGCGCCGCTACCATTACAGCACATTCGGCGATGGAGTTGCCGGCAGGTTTTTCGCAATACACATCTTTGCCCGCTTCACAGGCATCCACCATGATCTTGCAGTGCCAATGATCGGGAGTACCAATTATTACCGCATCAATAGATTTATCATCGAGCAGTTTGCGATAATCACGGTAAGTAGCAGGTTTAATATTGTCCTTTGCCAGTTCCCCCATTCTTTTATCAAGGACATTTTGGTCAACATCACATAAGGCTACCAATTTTACCTGCGGGTTATTTTTCAACATAGCGCTGGTATCGGCCCACCCCATTCCATTAATACCGATAGCCCCGATATTGATTTGATTGGATGGGGAAAGCCGGTTGCGAAAAATCGCGAAAGCTTTGCTATCAAGCGCAGAAACAATAATACTGCCTCCGGCAAGCGCAGCAGAACGTTGTAAGAATTTACGGCGGGCAATCATATAAAATAATTTATAATGAGTCAGGATACTGCCTAAAGTTATCGTTTTTTATAAAAGGAAGCCTCTGAAATACTGCCTGGGAAAAAAGATACATTTACACTTTTAATTTTTAAATATGATGAATAATATGTTTAACCCAAGAACCTGGTTTCAGAGACATACTGATACATTGAATTTCGGTCAGCGGCTTGCCGACAAAGTTGCCAATGGAATGGGCTCATGGCGATTTATCATTATCCAGACAATGGTAGTTGCCGTATGGATGATTTTCAATTTCGTGGCCTTTATTTATCACTGGGACCCCTACCCTTTTATCCTGCTGAATTTGCTTTTCTCCACCCAGGCCGCCTATGCCGCGCCGATCATCATGATGGCGCAAAACCGGCAAAATGAAAGAGACAGGGCCCAGGCACAAGCCGATTATGAAACCAATGTCGCTGCAAAAGAGGAAATAGAGAGGTTGCAGATAAAACTAAATAGTATCGAAGTGGAAAAACTGGATAAAATAATCGCGATGCTGGAAGAAATGAAAAAGTAAACCAGTGAGCGGAGATACCTGCAAAAATAGTTTAGCAAGACAGGGCATGGTTCAAAAAGGTTAAAAAATGCCTCATCACGCTGGCATGATGCAAAACAAAAAAACGGGTTTTTGTTCCCCGCACCGTTAAGCCTTAGCGGAAAATTATTTCCTTTTCCGGTAGTGGGTCAGTTTCAATACTTATGTGGGCCACAGAGGGCCGCGGAGAAACAGAGAATCTCAGAGGATTCATGATAGTCTCTCTGTGGCACTCTTTATCTCTGCGGTTCTCAGTGGACATATTTCAAACTGACCCATTACCCCTTTTCCCAACAAAAGAGAGCATCACGAAGATGCTCTCTTTGACTTAAACGAATGCTTGCCTGCTCTATCTGGAAAAATATCCGGTCGTAATTGTAACTATTGACTGATACCGGTTTGTTTTAAATTTTTAATGAAGTAACAATAGAAATGATACTCTTCCAACGCACTCGTGAATGAATTGAGGATATCGCGGATGGAATGATCAGGTTGTGCTATGCGCTGTTCAAAAAATTCTTGCCCAAACGCCACAAATCATTATCTTCCTTACTCAAATTTTTTTATGAAAAATCTGTTTCTCCTCTTCGTATCCTGCTGCTTTATGGCAGCTTGTAACCAAAGCGATAAAAAAGCTGCCAATGGGAACAACCAGGAACTATCAACCCTGTTTGAGAAATACCATGAGGAAAGCCTTCAACTATTTCCCCTGAGTGCCACCACGGAAGGAGACAAACGCTATAATGACCTGTTGCCGGTTGATTTTTCCGATAGCTACAGGGATAAACTCAAAAGCTTTTACCAGCGCTATCTTGATGAGCTCGTTCATTTTGACAGGGATAAACTGAATGACCAGGACAAACTGAGCTATGATATTTTTAAATATTCGATGGATATAAATATCGAGGGATTCAAATTTCATGATAATTATATTCCCTTTAATCAATTTGTTGGTCTGCCCCTGACCCTGGGCCAGCTTGGCAGCGGTGAAAGCGCTCAGCCTTTCAAAACAGTGAAAGACTATGACGATTGGATCAAAAGAGCAAGCGCCTTCCCGGCCTGGGCGGATAGCTCCATCGTTTATTTCCGCAAGGGCATGGCAGCAAATTTTGTTCTTCCTAAATCATTGGTTGTAAAATTAATCCCGGAATGCCGGGCGCTGGTAACGGACAGTGCGGATGTAAAAAGCAATTTGTTTTATTCTCCCATCAATAAAATACCCGCAGATTTCCCGGATGCTGATAAAAAAAGACTGATCGCTTCCTATCTGCAACTGATCAATGAACAAATATCACCCGCCTATAAAAAGCTGGCTGATTTCCTGCAAAATGAATACTTAGCCAAAGCAAGAACAACTTCGGGTATCGGCTCCCTGCCCGATGGCAAGGCTTATTATGACTACCTGGTTCGCCAGCAAACCACTACTGACAAAACACCGGATGAAATATATACTATCGGTTTAGCGGAGGTCAAACGCATCCGCAGCATCATGGATAGTGTAAAGAACTCCGTAGGCTTTAAAGGCGACCTTCCGGCTTTTTTTGAGTACATGAAGACGGATAAAAAATTCATGCCGTATAAAACGCCGGATGAAGTGCTGGCAGCCTTTCATAAGATTCATGCGACGATGCAACCCAACCTGGAGAAAATGTTTGGGCATGTACCCAGGACAAAATTCGAGATCCGGCAAACAGAAGCTTTTCGTGCCGCCAGCGCCAGCGCGGAATATAACCAGGGCACACCTGATGGCAGCAGGCCGGGTATTTTTTATGTGCCTATTCTTGATGCAACCAAATTCAATACGACAAGCGGGATGGAAAGTTTGTTTTTACATGAGGCGATACCGGGACATCATTACCAGATATCACTGCAACAGGAAGATACTACCCTGCCAAAATTCCGCCGCTTCGGTGGTCAGAATGCTTATGTAGAAGGCTGGGCGCTGTATTGTGAAAGCCTTGGTAAAGAGCTGGGCCTTTTTACCGATCCTTATCAATACATGGGCGCCCTGGGTGACGAAATACACAGGGCCATACGCCTGGTAGTGGATGTAGCCATTCATGAAAAAGGTATGACCAGGGAGGAAGCTATAAAATATATGATGGATAATGAAGCGATCAGTGAACAGGGCGCCACAGCCGAAATAGAAAGATATATGGCGATTCCCGGGCAGGCGCTTGGGTATAAGATCGGCGCTTTAAAGATCCGCGAATTGCGAAATAAATATGAAAAAGAACTGGGTGATAAATTCAAAATAGCTGCTTTTCATGATGAAGTGCTGGGATATGGAAGCATGCCGCTTGCCTTGCTCGCGAAGAAAATGGATGAATGGGCAGTCCGCCAGAAATAAAATGCTAAAACGTGAACTACCAGCGATGAAAAGACTTTTTCTTTCTTCTCTTCTTGGCTTTGTTTCTGTTATTTTATTCAGCCAGGACAACCCGGCTAATGACTATTTTCCCTCTTCCAAAAAATGGGAAAAAAGATCACCGCTTGAAGCAGGTTTTGATACTTCCAAACTAAATCTTGCGATCCGGTTTGCTGTTGAAAGTGAAAGCAGGAATCCCCGCAATATGGAGCTGAGCCAAAAGATGAGTTTTGGTAAAGAACCTTTTGGTGAACCCATCGGCCCCTTTGCCGATCGCGGAGACCCAACAGGCATCATTATTCATAAAGGATATATCATAGCAGAATGGGGCGAACCGGCGAGAGTGGATATGACGCATAGCGTCAGTAAAAGTTTTTTGTCAACTGTTATTGGCCTGGCGGTTGACAAAGGGTTGATCCGCGATATAAATGATACCGTGGCTAATTATGTCCCGTCTGTTCGGCTGTATGACCCGGGAAAACCTGCTACAGGCGAACAACAGTATATCTACCCATTTTCAGGGGCACATAATAAAAGGCTTACCTGGGAGGTAATGCTTCGTCAAACCAGTGATTGGGAAGGAACACTCTGGGGTAAACCCGATTGGGCAGACAGGCCCGATCCTGATTCAACCAAATGGCACAACCGTAAAAGAAACGAACCCGGTACTGTTTGGAAATACAATGATGTTCGCGTCAATGCGCTGGCATTGGCGGCAACCTGTGTATGGAAAAGATCATTGCCGGGAGTTTTGAAAGAATATATCATGGATCCTATCGGGGCTTCGTCTTCCTGGCAATGGAATGGATATAAAAATTCATGGATAAGTATTAATGGCAAACCGGTGAATGCAGTAAGTGGCGGCGGGCACTGGGGAGGCGGGATGTTTATCAATGCGTATGATATGGCGCGTTTTGGTTTACTTACTCTACACCGGGGCAATTGGAATGGAAAACAACTCATACCCGGAAAATGGATAGAACGGTCACTGACTCCTACTACTGCCAACCCGGGTTACGGATACATGAATTTTTTCCTGAATACCGGTAAAAAATATTTCCCTCATGCTCCTGTTACCGCTTTTATACACATAGGTAATGGCGCCAATATTATTTATGTGGACCCGGAACATGACCTCGTGATGGTAGTACGATGGATAGAAACTAAGGCGATAGATGGTATGGTGCAAAGAGTGCTTGATGCTTTAAAATAAGATAAGATGTGCCAAATCTGTAAAAAAATATGCTGGTAAGGCGGTAAGAAAAAAATTAAAATTAATTCCCGCCGTCTCCCCGTCTTCCCGGCATTTGTAATCTCTTATAGTCTTTACCAGTTATCGGGATGAAAAGATTCTCCCCACTACTCCGCTAAAGAAAATCACGATTATTGTGCTTTTTTCAGAAACTGCCTGAACTTGAAAGATTCCTGATCTTTAGGGTTGGCGTACATCGTGTATCTGACATCGTACATAGTACGGGTCTGAAATTATTTCCTGGTCTCCGTTGTTTTTCTGAACTACTTTTCCTGTCCGTTGTTTATATTATCTCAATTTTGCATAAACAATTTAAAAGAGATAATATATGCCAACCCCAACAAAGATCGCTTTAGTAACCGGCGGAAGCCGCGGCCTCGGAAAAGATATGGCGTTGAGTATTGCCCGTAAAGGAATGGACGTAATACTAACCTACCTGTCCAATCACACTGATGCCCAAAACACGGTAAATGAAATTGAAGACATGGGACAAAAAGCTGTAGCCCTGCATTTGGATATGAAAGATTTTGATTCGCTTGACAATTTTGTAGCAAGGTTTAAAGCTCTTTTAGAATCCGAATGGGATACTGCTTCATTTGATTTTTTAGTAAATAATGCCGGCATGGGCGCCACGGTTCCCTTTATGCAGGTGACGGAAGAATTATTCACTGATTTTTTGAATGTTCATTTCAAGGGAATTTATTTTCTTACCCAGAAACTTGTGCCCAGTATCAATCCCGGCGGTCGCATCATAAATATTTCGACCGGGACTACCCGGTTCAGCAATCCCGGGTATTCTGTATACGCATCTATGAAAGGAGCGATCGAAGTTTTTACAAAATATCTTGCAAAGGAGCTCGGGCCAAAAGGTATTGGCGCGAACGTAGTGGCGCCCGGGCCTGTTGAAACGGACTTTAATAATGCAGCTATCCGGAGTAATCCCCAGATGAAAGAAAGGCTGAGTTCTCTTTCCCCTTTGGGCCGCGTAGGCAACGCTGATGACATCGGCGCTGTGGTAGCCTTTCTCTGCACAGAAGATGCCCGCTGGATTAATGCACAGAGAATAGAAGTGAGTGGCGGGATCAATTCATGAAAGATGAAATAAAGTATTACGAAAGAATTCAGTGCAGGAATAAGCAGGAAACTTATCAACGGTATCCAATAAAAAGCCCCTGCTGCCAGGGGCCAAAAAACAGGCACAAGGGAACTGCTTTCCCGTACTGCAAACTAAATTCATTGTTATAAAGAGATGATAAAAAAAGCATTAGAATGAAATTAGAATTAACGACAGGGCTGTCCCGAAAGAAAATCATTCTACCGGGATAGTCGGGTTCTTACCGTTTTTTACCGGCATACTAATGCCATCATTTCCCTATTAATTTTTTATAGTCTGTAAATTGGAGTGATGACATTAGTATCATTATTCCGATGTTGGCGGTTTAGAAGAATTTTTTAAACCCCACGCCAAAATAAAACCGGTCATATTTCTCTTTGATATCCGTCTGTTTGTTTTTATTGGTTTCCCAGTCATAACCGATAAGAGGTGTAAAAGAAAGTTTTTCAGCAATGAGATTATTATATCCTATATAAGCCCCAAAGTCGGTGGTTGAATATTTCGTGGTAGTAGAATTCCCGGAAACGTTGTATTCAGTTTTTTGCGAACCGAATCCTCCTTCAAGTTGCAGGAATAAATTATTGATCCCCTTTTCCTGGAAAGGATGAATTACAAGTTTTGGCGAGAAGCTCAGACCTGTCTGGGTATATTTAAAATCACCGGCGTCTGATTTTTGAACCATATCCGTTAACCCGACTCCGGCCCCGATACCAAGAAAGTTGTTAAGATAATAGACATATTCAAATTCGAGATTGCCCCTGGTATTCTTGTCTTTCTGGGTAGAAGTGGTTGTTCCTGTATAAGTAGTTTCGGTTTTACCGAAAGAGAAAGCGCCCTGCGAAGTGTAACCAAGATAGCTCGTTCCGCTATGGTACAGGTGGCTGGAAAGGCCGAATCCATTTCTATGGTCACAAGCCATTTCACCACAGCGGAGATAACTTTCCAGGTGTACTCCTACCAGGAAGCGATTGTCATTTTCTTTCGAATTATCGTATTTATAATTAAGATAACGGTAAGAGATCTTGGGCGTCAGGTAGGTATTGTTTCCCCCGGGAAGCTGGAGGGGGAACCCGATAGTTCCTTTTATGCCGAAGATATCAGCCTTATCGGTTGTGGTGAGAGTGGAGGTTTTACTGATGGTTTTATCATAGCCAATTCCTGCCCCAAGCCGGAAATAAACATTGGCACGTGGAGAAAGCGGTTGTCCATAAGTAAGATTAAGAAAGCCCATCAGGTTCCTGGTAAGATAATCACTTGTATAATGATCTCCCGACCAGGTTGCGTCAATATCAAGGCCGATCGCAAAGTCTTTCCAGAAAAAACGGTTCCATTCCAGGTTAAGATCAACGGTATTGGAATGCCCGATTTTCTGGCCATTCTCGTGGACGTTATATGTGCCATAATAGAAGTTTCGTTCCAGTTTCCATTCATTCTTTTTCTCTCCAAAAGGGTAGGAAGATCCTGCAGGGGATGTTTTATTGTTTGTATTTTGTCCAAAAACAAAAAAAACAGGCACCAATAAACCGGTACCTGAAAACAGTAAGCGCAGTCGGTTCATAATTTTTGGTTTTAATGAACAATTTGGTTTGGCAGCAAGTTGAGCAAGGCCCGGCGGGTAAGAATTAACGGGCAGGATTCCCAGGAATATAAGGCAGGTGATATTTGAATAAAAAAGTACGAAATATTTTTTATATACCGGCAAGATTCGTTTACCCCCCCTGAAGATAAAACAGGATGATGTAAATTTGACAAGCCATGAATGCTGACATCCATACTATTTACGAATCCGGTTTTTATCGTATTGCAGATTTCAGGTGCCACTGCACAGATTGTGAAACATCCAATCCCGAATACAGTAATTCTTTTTGTATCAGCTTTGTTCGTAAAGGGAATTTTCTTTTCAACGTTTTCAGGCATTCGCTCGACTCCTACAGCGGGTGTGTATTGGTTACGAAACCCGGGTATGAACATACCGTTACACATGCACATACTGTCCCGGATGAGTGTACCATCTTTGATTTTAAAAATGATTTCTATAAAGAATTGATGAAACAATACGGCGCCCTGAAATTTTTCAGGGATAATGACCTTCATTCAACACTGGTAAAAACAAATGCGAAAACAGAGTTTTTGCACTTTTATATCATTCGCCTCGTGTTGACACGCTCCGGAACAAAACTGGAGATTGACAATAAAGTGATGGATGTGATAGAAAAGATAATAGGAAATATCACTGACTATAAACCAGATTATCGTATCGACGCAAGGTTGAAAAGGAATCATCTTGCCACTATTGAAAGAGCCAAGGAATATATTACGGAGCAGTTCACGAATGACATTTCATTGCTCGAAATCGCAAAGCATTGTTATATAAGCCCCTTTCATTTTAGCCGGGTATTCAAAACTTTCACTTCTTACTCGCCGCACCAGTTCCTCCTGTCGGTCCGGTTGCAACATGCAGAACTGCTATTAAAAGATACTTCATTACCCATCGCCGATATTGCTTTTTCTTCAGGTTTCAATAGTATAGAATACTTTACAGCGGCTTTCCGCCAGCATTATCAATGCCCGCCAACAAAATTCCGGGCGGGGAAGGAAGTGACCACTTGAAAATAGTTTTAGTGTTTGTTCTGTAGATCAGAACAAGGATGGTTACGCTAATGCGGAAGATAAAACAGGTTTTCAAGGGTTTTTCTTCCAATACCTGGTCTTCAATGACCGCTTAGACCATCCGGCAAATCATATTAATGATTTACCCGGTAAAAAAGAATCAAACCTGTGCTTATCTGTCTCATCCCTGTTCTTTTTCCCCGGATTCAAAATGAGCAAGATTCCTTAAGTCCTCACCGGATCGTTCAGATAGGTTTGCAGTAAATCTTTTTAAATATATGAACGAGCAATTATTATCAACACTGGAAAACTCCAGGAACTACACTCTCGCTGTGGCAGACGCTATGCCGGCAAACC
>JAUZOA010000064.1 GCA_030706685.1 Bacteroidota bacterium | reverse complement strand
AGCTGATAAAAAGCATGCTGGCCATTGGTACCCGGCTCGCCCCAGATGACGGGACCGGTAGAATAAGTTACAGGATTGCCATTGCGGTCGGTGCTTTTGCCATTGCTTTCCATATTGCCCTGCTGGAAATAGGCTGCAAAGCGATGCATATACTGATCGTAGGGGAAGATCGTTTCACTTTGCGCCCCGAAGAAATTGGTATACCAGAGACCGACAAGGGCCATCGTAACCGGGATATTCTTT
Organism: Bacteroidota bacterium; assembly: GCA_030706685.1. Taxonomy (GTDB): domain Bacteria; phylum Bacteroidota; class Bacteroidia; order Chitinophagales; family Chitinophagaceae; genus VBAT01. Next base: position 33,771 of record JAUZOA010000064.1, on the reverse strand, counting down.
TCAAAAGGCGTGTTGCGGAAATGATTGTCGGTTTCGTGAGCACCTTTTAATAACTGTTCAAAGTTTTTATAGCCGATAGTGAGAACAATAGATAAGCCAATAGCGCTCCACAACGAATATCTTCCACCGACCCAGTCCCAGAACTCAAACATATTTTTCTTATCAATCCCGAATTTGACCACTTCATTTTCATTGGTAGATAAAGCGACAAAATGTTTGGCGATATGTTTCTCCTCTTTAGCTTTCTTCAGGAACCATTGCCTGGCCGTATGCGCATTGGTCATTGTTTCCTGTGTAGTGAATGTCTTGGAGGCAATAAGAAACAGTGTTCTTTCAGGTTTTACTTTCTTCAATGTTTCGGCAATATGTGTTCCGTCCACATTGGAAACAAAAAAGGTTTCGATATCCTCCACGTTGTAAGGTTTCAGCGCTTCGGTTACCATTAATGGTCCCAGGTCGCTTCCGCCGATCCCGATATTGACAATATATTTTATGCGCTTGCCGGTATAGCCCCTGTGATCACCTTCATGAACGGCATCGGCAAAAGCTTTCATTTTGCGCAATACTTTTTTTACTTCGGGCATTACATCTTTGCCATCCGCATTAACGGGCTCTTTGGAAAAATTTCTTAATGCGACATGCAGGACAGGGCGATTCTCTGTCTCATTTATTTTTTCCCCGTCAAACATGGCCCGGATAGCGTCTTTCACTTTACATTCTTCAGCCAGTTGAACCAGGAGTTGCAGGGTTTCTTCCGTAATGATATTCTTGGAATAATCAAAGAGTATATCGCCGGTTTGCAGGGATAACTTATTAAACCGGTCATTGTCGTTCCTGAATAATTCTCTCAGGGGTGTATTCTTTATTTCTTCATGATGCTGCCGGAGTTTTTTCCAGGCATCGGTTGCAGTAGGATTTATTTTTGGAAGCATAATGCTGCTATTTTATAAAGCTGAAATTGTTTCAATTGTTTTTCCAACCATTTCCTTGGTAATATCCAAATGCACCACCAGCCTTACCCTGTTCGGGGCAATCGCGTAACCGATAATATCGTACTCCTTAAGCCTGGCCACCAATGCCGGAGCGGAGAGAGAATCATTTAATTCAAAAATGATGATATTGGTCTCAACCGGTAATACCATCTTTACAAAACTTTTTTTGACAATCGCTTCCGCTATTTGTTTCGCATGGGCATGATCATCAGCTAACCTATTAATATTGTTTTCCAAAGCATAGATGCCGGCTGCAGCTAAAAACCCTGCCTGCCGCATGCCTCCTCCGAATACTTTACGCACTCTTCGCGCCTTTTTAATCAAATCTTTTTTCCCTAATAATAAACTGCCTACGGGGCAGCCTAAACTTTTACTCAAACAGATGGAAATAGTATCGAATACCTCCCCATATTGTTTGGGCGTTTCATTTTTTGCTACCAAAGCATTCCATATCCGCGCGCCATCCAGATGAAAAGGCAATTTATTTTCCAGGCAAACAGCTTTGATCTTTTTTATTTCTTCAAAATCATAGCAACTGCCGCCGCCCCGGTTGGATGTATTCTCCACGCAAACCAAACTGGTATGAGCACGATGCGGATCATCCGGGTTGATGGCTTCTTTTACCTGCCGGGCTGTAATTCTCCCCCTGTCTCCCTGCAACAATTTTACAGAAGCTCCCGAATTAAATGCGATGCCGCCACCTTCATATTGATAGATATGGGCGCTTTCGTCACAGATTACTTCGTCTCCCGGTTGTGTATGACATTTGATGGCTACCTGGTTAGTCATGGTACCGGAAGGGCAAAAGACCGAGGCTTCCATTCCAAACAAGGAAGCCGCCCGGGATTCCAATTCATTGATGGATGGATCTTCGCCAAAAACATCATCGCCTACCTGCGCCTTCATCATGGCTTCCAGCATCGCCGGCGAAGGTTTAGTGACTGTATCTGATTTAAAATCAATGATCATGTACAGAATTTGCCGCAAGATAATCAGTTCACTCTTTAAATGGTGCAGTTTACGAACGTGAGGGCGGATTTTACTGCCTGTTTTAATAACTTGCCGCCTTAAGCTATGCCCCATTCAATACTTATACAGATTCTCCTGATCGTATGTTCAACAATCCTTCTTGCCCTGGCCCTCCTGCTTCTTTCTTTCTATAAGAGACTCTATTCGGGAGTTCGTCAACTATGGTTGAGGCGAAACCTGGCAGTGCTGACTGTAGCAATTGTTTTTATGGCTGCATTCCTGGGCCTTATGTCACAGGACCTGGCAACCAGTGTTGGTAAACAGGGTTTTTGGGGCCGTCTATTAAAAGAATTGGTGCAAATTATTATTATCGTCCTGTTCGTATTCAACTCAGTCTGGCTCATTATTCGTACACGCAGAGTGCAGAACATGTCTTTTATCAAACATCATGCTGTCGTAATAGCATCAATCGTTGTGTCGGCTATTATTATATATACTATACTGAATTATGTTGGCCACGGGATGAAATTTGAAAACCTCCATGGCGCCCTGATATACGCCTACTTCAATGGTGTTGCTACCGGGCTGATATATACGGCAGTCAATTACGTAGAGCTGGATCGTAAACGAAAACTGAATGAAAAAGAACTGGAAGTGACCCGGCTGATGGCATTGAAAACAAAAGCCGAACTGGATGCCCTTCATTCCAAGATCAATCCTCACTTCTTATACAATGCGCTCAACTCGATAGCCGATCTTTCTGTCACCGATGGTAAAAAAGCAAGGAAAATGACGATTGCGCTGGCTGATCTTTTCCGTTATAGTATTAATTACAGCGATCATAATTATTCAACGGTGAAGGAAGAAGTGGAAATGGCGGAAGTATATCTCCAGATTGAAAAGATCAGGTTCGAGGACAAGCTGAATTATTCCATCCGGGTATCTGAAGACGTCAATCATTACCTGGTTCCGCGCTTTGTATTGCAGCCGGTCGTTGAAAACGCCGTAAAACACGGATTAAAAGCTACAGGCAGGATGACGGAGATAAATATCGAAGCAAAGAATAATAATGGAAGCTTCGAGCTTAATGTAGCTGATAATGGGCCGGCCTTCCCGGATGAATTGATCCCCGGCTACGGTGTGAAAAGTATTTATGACAAACTCGACCTTCTTTTCCCGGGACAATATGAAATCTATTTCAGCAACCATCCCGGGAAACAGGTCTCTATTCATATTCATAAATTAATGAAAAATGAACCAGGTGTTTAAAGCTATCGTGATTGATGATGAGCCCGCCGCCCGCAGGCTCATGAAAAACCTGTTGCAGGAACACAAAGATGTGGTGGAAGTGATCGCGGAAGCGGGTAATGGGAGAGAAGCTATCCAAAAAATTGAGGAGTTGAAACCAGGGCTTATTTTTCTGGATATTCAAATGCCCGATCTCACCGGCTTTGAGGTCATTGAGAAACTGCTTCACAAACCCAATATCATTTTTACAACAGCCTACGAACAATACGCCATTAAGGCTTTTGATACATTTTCTATTGACTATCTCCTGAAGCCCATCAAAGAGGAAAGGCTTCAGAAAAGTATAGAAAAATTAAAGCAATTTGGAAAAGCGCCACTGCCCATTGATATTCCTGGTCTTCAGCAGATCATTCAGCAATTAAAGACCCCTCAAAAAGCAACAGCTTTGCCCATAAAAACGGGTGATAAGATAACTCTCTTGCGGTACGAGAAGATCGCCTATCTGGAAGCCCATGATAAATATGTCTTTGTTTTCACAGTCGAGGGAGACAAGCATCTGACCGATCATACGCTCACTGCCCTTACAGAAAAGCTGCCTTCCCAGTTCCATCGTGTACATAAATCTTATATTATCAATAAGGATAAGATAAAAGAAATGCACCGGCATTTCAACAGTCGCTACCTTTTTATCATGGATGATAAGGCAAGCACCCGGATTTCCTCAGGACGTACTTACCACGACGAAATTCGCTCCGAATTTGGTCTCTGAACCGTCTGCATAACAATATCTTCAGTTGGCAGTCTAAAAACAGCAACCCGGCTGGTTTTCGTTGCCTGGTTTTCCCCCGGAAGCTACTTTTGGCTCAGAAAATGAATCGCTAGGCCCTCTTATCCACCTATCTCTAATTCTTGCCACTCGTCAGAAAAGCCGGAAAATATGTAACCCTCTTTTGAGCCTCGCGTCACATGAGGGTCATGTTAATCAGCCGATCATCAATAAATACAGCCGTTCAATTGAAAACAATGTTCCTTGCATTACAAAGTACCTATTTTTGAACTGTAATAACTAAAAACAAGTACTAATCAATAAAACCAGAGTGAAATGAGAAAATTTATCACCATGCTGACCATCGCCTTTACCACCTTATCCCTGGCCAGTTTCGCACAGCAAACAACCGGTAAAGTAAGTGGGACAGTCATTGACGGGAGCACCAAAACCATCGAATCAGCCTCCATTACATTATTGAGGGCAAAAGATTCTTCTGTAGCCAAAATGAGTGTTGCCGACAAGACGGGCAAATTCGTTTTTGAAAGCGTGCCTGAGGGAAAATATATTGTATCCATATCAGCTGTTGGCCACGAAAAAGGCTTTTCAGAAACTTTTGAGGTTAATTCAGCTCATTCAGCCATCACGTTAAAGACCATTGAGCTGGTTCAAGTCGCTAAATCCATTGAAGGGGTAACGGTGACTTCCAAAAAGCCTTTAATCGAGCAGAAGATTGACAGGACTATCGTGAATGTGGAAGCTTCATTAACCAACGTCGGAAGTTCCGCTCTTGAAGTATTGGAGAAATCCCCCGGTATTTCAGTAGATAAAGATGGCAATATCAGCCTGAAAGGAAAGCAGGGCGTGCAAATATATATTGATGGCAGACCTAGCTACCTGAGCGGCGCTGACCTGGCTAATATGCTGCGCAACATGAATGCCAGTCAACTGGAGCAGATCGAAATCATGACCAACCCCCCGGCCAGATATGATGCCGCCGGTAATTCGGGCGTGATCAATATCAAAACAAAAAAGAATAAGCAGTTTGGTTACAACGGCAGCATCACCAGCGGCTATACGGAAGGAAGATATGCGAGATTTAATGATGGGTTCAATTTCAATTACCGTAATGGTAAATTGAACCTGTTCTCCAATCTGAATTATAACCGTAACCATCGCAGTGAAGAACTTTATATCACCCGGAACTTTCACCAGGCGACAACCAAAGAGGTGACTTCCATATTTGACCAGACCTCCGGCATGGTAAACCAAAACAATTTCTATAGCGCCAAGGCAGGCTTGGATTATAATGCCAGTAAGAAAACTACGCTCGGAATTGTATTGAATGGATTTTATAATCCCAGCACCTGGGAAAGCAGTACCAATACTTCCATTTATCAACCCAATGGCGACTTAAGCAGCAAAACAAGAGCCTACACAAGAAATGATGAAAAATGGAAAAACTTCAGCACTAATTTAAACTTCCGTACAACATTAGATTCAGCAGGGCAGGAGCTGACCAGTGATCTTGATTATATTCAATACAGGTCAACCAGCACCCAGCCATTATACAGTTATTATTATGACAGGTTCGGCGCCCCTTCACAGGCTCCCGATACATTACTTGGCGATCTTCCGCAGAACATTACGATATATAGTGGTAAAATGGATTATACTTTGCCTTTGAAGAAGGATGCAAAGTTTGAAGCAGGCATAAAAACAAGTTTTGTTACAACAGATAATAATGCCGTCTATAATGACCTGTTTAACGGGCAACCTGTACTGGACAGCGCAAGGAGTGATTATTTCAAGTATAAAGAGAATATCAATGCCGCCTATGTTAATTATAGCAGGAAATTGAGTAAGAAATGGAGTAGCCAACTGGGATTGCGCCTGGAAAACACCAACGCGAACGGGCACTCAAACGGCTATGAGTTTAATACTGCGCTGAATAAGTTTGTTCCTTTTGATACAACATTCAAAAGAAATTACACACAGCTTTTCCCGACAGCTTACCTGCAGTATTCAGCCAATGAAAAGAACCAGTTCGTTATCAATTATGGCAGAAGGATCAATCGTCCTGATTACGCAGACTTGAACCCTTTTATTCACTTTCTTGACCGCTATACTTTCGAAGAGGGAAATCCGAACCTGAAACCCCAGTTCAGTCATAATATTGAATTGAGCCATACTTACAAAGGGTTTTTAACTACTACGGTTAATTACAGCAGCACGCATGATATCATCCAGCAGGTGTTGGAACAAAATGAAAGCACTAACGAAACCTTTATCAAGAGAGCCAATATTGCCAGCCTTCACCAGGTAGGCTTGTCCATCAGCGCTTACAAACAAATAAAAAAATGGTGGAGTGGCAATATCTACCTGAATGTTTATAACAATCATTTCAAAGGCGTGGTTAATACAGATCCGATTTCTATTGGAGTGACCGGTGTGATGATGCAGGTTCAGCAGCAATTCAAATGGGGTAAAGGATGGGGCGCAGAAGTAAGCGGCTTTTACAGGTCTAAAGGCCTCGAAGGTGTGATCTTCATCAAACCGATAGGACAGGTGAATGCGGGTTTCAGCAAGGAAGTATTAAAGAAGAAAGGCAGCATACGGGTGAATATACGCGACATATTTGCCGGCGGCGTTTTCAAAGGCTATAGCAAATATGGTGTTGTAGACGCGCAATTTAGAAATGTGAATGACAGCCGTGCAGCAAGCATTAGCTTCACTTATCGTTTCAATAAAGGCAAATTAAAAGCAGGCAATAACAGGAAAAACGGTGGCGCGGATGATGAAACCAACCGTGTAAAAGTGGGCGGTAATTAAATAAAGGTCTTAGAGCCATTAACCATGAAACATGAGAGCAGGTCCTGCACAGGGCTTGCTCTTTCCTTTAACAGTTTTTCACAAATTCATTCTTTCATAAGGGAATCGGGCCGCCTGTGTATCGGTAAGTGATTATTACCCTTTGTCATGTGAACTACGAAACTTGTCATATTTCTGTCTTAAATAAATTCAAGATTGGGCATCTTTAAATTCTAAACCGGCGTTATGAGAAGAATAGCTGCATTCCTGGCAATTTTCTTAAGTACGGCAATGTTTGTCAGGGCACAATCAATAAAGGGTAAGATAAACGGCAGTATAAAAGATGGCTCACAAAAAAACCTGCAAGCAGCTACCATCTCCCTGTTAAGAGCCAAAGACTCTTCTTCTATAAAATTTTCAACAGCGGATAAAGACGGAAACTACGAGTTTGCAGATATTCCTCTTGGGAAATATATAGTAACTGTCACATCGGTGGGTTATGATAAAGCCTTCAGTAATTCCTTTGAAATTACTGAATCAAAGCCTGAAATAAACCTGGGCACGATAAACATGACCGAGACGGCTAAAGGTCTTTCGGGCGTTACGGTTACTGCAAAAAAACCTTTTATTGAAACAAAGATTGATAAAACAGTCGTAAATGTAGATGCTTCACCCACCAGTGCCGGATCTACCGCGCTGGAAGTATTGGAAAAATCGCCGGGCATAACCGTAGATAACGATGGCAATATCAGCCTGAGGGGAAAAGCGGGTGTGATTGTAATGCTTGATGGCAAGCCTACTTATCTATCTTCTGCCGACCTGGCCAACCTGTTGAAAAATATGCCCGCTTCTGCATTGGAGCAGATCGAGATCATGACCAATCCCTCTTCCAAATATGATGCGGCAGGCAATGCCGGAGTGATCAATATCAAAACAAAAAAAGGGAAGGCCGACGGGTTTAACGGTTCCATTATGGTGGGAGCTACCGTTGGATTATACAAACCCCAGGAAACTTTTTATGTTATCCCTAAATCACAAAACAGTTTTAATTTCAACTACCGGAAAAATAAATTCAACTTCTTCGGCAACTATAACCCTAATTATTTCCGCGGCAGAGGTCTTTTAACCATTAACAGGAAGTTTATTGATAATAATGGTACAGTAACCGGCTATTCGGATGTATTTACGCAATTCAAATTCGGCAACAATAATCATACACTCAAACTTGGAATGGATTATTTTGTTGATAAAAAAAATACATTTGGTGTCGTAGTAAGCGGGTTTATGTTTAACGGGCACCCTACACCGGTTACGACGACTTCGGTTTCTAATGATAACCACCAAACTGAATTCAGCCTGGTTTCATTAACACAGAATAGGATTCATTTCAAAAACTTCTCTTCTAATTTTAATTACAGGCATTTGTTTGATACAACGGGCCGTGAATTGACAGTTGACCTGGACTATGTATTTTATGATAATACCGCAAACATGCTGTTGACAACGGATTCTTATGATGGAGCTGGTCAGCAGAATGCGGACCCCTTGTTGCTGAATGGTCATTTACCTTCAACGATCAGCATTTATTCGGTCAAGTCTGATTATACCCACCCGTTTAAGAAAGGAGGTAGCCTCGAAGCAGGTATCAAATCAAGTTTTGTAAAAAATAATAGCCTGGTCGATTACAAACGCCTTGTCAGCAATGAATGGTTTAATGACGCGCGTTCTAACCAGTTTATTTATAATGAAAATATAAATGCTGCTTATGTGAATGTGAACAAGCAGATCAAAAAATGGAGTTTGCAGGGCGGGCTGAGAATTGAGAATACCGTTGCCAAAGGCTTCCAGGTTTTCAACGATTCTACGTTTAAAAGAAACTTTACAAATTTATTTCCCAGTGCTTTTATAAGCTATGAAATAAATAAAAGCAATTCTTTGACTGTTTCCTATAGCCGCAGGATAACCAGGCCGAATTACCAGGATCTGAATCCCTTTACTTTTTTCCTGGATTCGCTTTCTTACCGCATCGGCAATCCATACCTGTTGCCGCAGTTCACCCATAGTGTAGAACTGTCACATTCATACAAAGGCAAATTGATCACTACCCTGAATTATAGTACTACGGCCGACGTCATTTCCCAGATAAACAAACAGGACCCCCAGAGTAAAATTGTCTTTTTTACGCCAGACAATGTTGCCAAATTCACCAATATGGGTATTTCTATTACGGCCCCCGTCCCCGTAACAAAATGGTGGAGCCTGAACTTCTTTACCAATATTTACAGGAACCATTATACAGGGGTTTACAACGGAGATCCTATTGATATAGCCTATACTTCCTTCATGATGAATATGACCAACTCATTTACGGTGAAACATGGATATACTTTTGAACTTAGTGGATTTTACCGCGGGAAAGGAGTAGACCAGTTAAATATCGGTGAGCCTCTATACCAGATGAGCCTGGGAGGACAAAAGACAGTTATGAAGGGCAAAGCCACAGTTCGATTGAATATCCGGGACCCCTTTGCATGGATGAAATACACCGGTGTCACCCGGTACAGCAATATTGATGTACAGATCCATAACCGGTTTGAGTCGCGCCAGGTTACAGCCACTTTTACTTATCGGTTTGGAAAAAGCACACAGCAAAATCAGCCCCGCCGCCGCAACAACGCTACACAGGATGAACAGAACAGGGTAGGCGGTGCTAATTAATAAGTCTTTCTAGTTTTCTCATGTGAACTTCGTCCCCCGTTTTCACGGGGGACTCTTTTTTGCAGGGTTGCCAACTTCTCAAGTGCCGCATTTATAGTAAAGAATTCGCTAGTGTCTTATCCCGGCTTTTACAACAGGGACGAGTTGTCGCGCCCGGGATTATTCCTGTCAAAGCCCATAATCAGCCAGGGCTTGTTTGAGCCTCCAATAGCTTTAACCTGCTTATTAGCTCCTTATAAGCTGCATATAACCCGTATATAAGCCGTATCTATAAAGGACGGCTTATATACGGCTTATATACGGGTTAAATACGGCTTATATACGGGTTATTTATTACTCAACTATACCCGAACCCGGGCATGAATTACCTGGTATGCCTTATTTTATACTGAAAAACCTTTACCGGGGTTATTACTGCTATGGCTTTACAGGAGCCCACAATTCCCTTTCTGTCCCTATTTAGGCATCTGCAAAATGGATTTGCAAAACAGCCAGCAGGCGCTTATACAATTCAAAATGAAACACTACCAGGATTTCCCGAAAAACTGGCAACTCTGCAAAAATTGTAACTTTAAACTTTTAACTTAAACGATGTTATCATGCCATCATTTGATATTGTCAGCAAAGTAGAAGCACAGGCATTAGACAATGCCGTAAATGTAACCACCAAAGAAATCACCAACCGGTTTGATTTTAAAGGCTCGCATGTGGTAATTAATCTTGACAAAAAAGAATTCGTTATAAAAATTGAAACAGAGGATGACATGAAAATGCGCCAGTTAGTCGATGTGTTGATCAGCCGTGCGCATAAACAAGGTATAGCGCCCGAGGCCTTTGATACTTCCAGGGAAGGAGCCCAGAGTGGAAAAACCTGGAAAAAGGAAGTAAAAGTAAGAAATGGGCTGGCACAGGAAGACGCCAAAAAGATAGTAAAACTGATCAAAGATTCCGGGATGAAGGTACAGGCTTCCATCAATGATGACCTCGTGCGGGTAACCGGTAAAAAAATTGATGACCTGCAGGCCGTGATCCAGCTTTGCAAAAATGCCAACCTTGGAATTCCCCTCCAATATGTGAATATGCGCGATTAAGAGGATGGATAAACTGTGAATACAGGCACTGACCGGTGGATAAACCAGTGCGAAAAGGGTGCGTAACATAGCCCTAAAAAATTTGGAAACGGTAGCACCGCTACTGTACCTTCCTTTTACAATCGTTGCAGGGATTTTGGAAACGAAAGAACTGCAACGGGAATTGTAAAAGCTGTCAAAAGTGGATACAATTCTTGAAAGCATCAGGTTAGTAAGTGTATGATCGAAAGAAAGTATACGAGCAAAATCCGATGCTTTCGTTTTTTATCCGGGTATCATTCTTCCTCAATTTAATTTGGATAAAACTGCTTTCCGGCCTACCTTTGCCGACTTATTAATTATTTCAATAAAAGTACAGCCATGCCCGGGCTAAGGGAGTGAGCCGTACGATATTATAAATCAAGAAATTATGAAAAAAGATTTGCACCCGAAGAATTACCGGTTAGTGGTTTTCAAAGACATGAGCAACGGTCATTCTTTTCTTAGCCGTTCTACTGCCGCTACGAAGGAAACCACAAAATGGGAAGACGGTAATGAATATCCATTAGTAAAATTGGAAATATCCAATACCTCTCATCCCTTTTTCACCGGTAAGAATGTATTGGTAGACACCGCCGGGCGTATTGACAAGTTCAAAAAGAAATATGCTAAAAAGGCAGAATAATATTAAATTGTGATACAGCTCTATGCCTGTCTGCCAACAGGCAGATGTGGTAAAGAGTTTGTTTTTCATGGCTATACTTTAAGACCTCCTGATTCTTCGGGAGGTTTTCATTTTTGAGCAGGTATCAGTTTGACAGATAGCCCGAAAAGAAAGAAAAGCAATGTAATCCTGAAGAGATCATGCATCTAAGTAGCTGCGTAACAGGTTAAAGGTTTTAGCGGTCCTTAGCTTAGTTATAGCTTTATCCTTGATTTGTCTTACTCTTTCGGTCGTAAGATCGAATATATTGCCAATATCTTCCAGGCTCATCGGGCGCTCTATGCCAATTCCAAAGAAATAGCAGATGGTAAGTTTTTGCCGCTCGGTGAGCATTTGCATCGACCGGTTTATTTCCATTTTGAGGGATTGGGTATGATGAAGCTCTCCGTCTGTTCTTTTAGCATCGGGGTTTTCCAGGGTATCAAGCAAAGTGGTTTCTTCCTCTTCCGAAACGGGGACATCAAGACTTACCGTGCGATTGCTCATAGCAATGCTATCTGTTATATCATCGGGATCCATATTCAGGGCTTCGGCCACTTCTTCCACCGACGGAGCCCTTCCCAGCCGTTGCTCAAGGGATGAATGAGCTTTTTGGACCTGCCTGTTCAAAAAGACTTTGTTTAACGGGAGGCGGATTGTCCGGGCATTTACTGCAATGGCCTGGAGGATATTTTGGCGGATCCACCACACAGCAAATGAAATAAACTTAAAGCCGCGGGTAGGATCAAAACGCTCCACCGATTTTATCAGGCCCAGGTTTCCTTCATTGATAAGGTCCGGAAGCGAAAGCCCCTGGCCCTGGTACTGTTTGGCTACTGAGACTACAAACCTGAGATTACCTTTGACAAGGCGGTCATGTGCCGCTTTATCTCCTTTTTTGATCTTCCCGAATAATTTCACTTCTTCCTCGGCGGAGATCAGGTCTACTTTACCGATTTCCTGCAGGTATTTTTCAAGGCTTTGCGATTCCCGGTTGGTAATGGACCTGGTAATCTTTAGCTGGCGCATACTCATAGAATTGGGTTTTGGCTGATCGGGTTGAGAGAGCGAAGGAACGACGGAAATCAGCGTAAAAAAATAGAGTATGTACCTATTTCTATGTAATGATTTTAGTTCGCTTCCTGTAGAGGTTTTGCTACATATATATCAGCAAAAAAATCTTTATTGAAACAATATCAACTATAGTGAGGGTTACCCATTTTCCCGGGGCCTGTTAATGGACAGGGTGAACATAACGCAAAAACAGGCCCTCGTTTAATTTATCTGATTAAGATAGTACAGTTTCTTTATTTTTGAAAAATTGACAATGTTAAGAAATGGACAAGATCATCTTTACAGAAGAGTTTTGCCAGCCGGAAAACCTGCATCCGTTTACGTTGACAAGGCAGATACAGGATATCCGGGTGGGCATTCTCACCATTCGTGAAAAATGGGAGAAAATGCTGGGTCTTCCTTCTTATGATAAGAAGGAAGATGATTACAAAGACCTTGACCGTTCCATCAGTATCAGCGATGCCGCTGAAGATGGCGGTGTCTGTTATATGATACATGGAAATGTACTGCCAACCATCAAACTGGTAAAAGCTGCCCGGAAACTTAAGAACGGTGAGTTTCTTTCCGTCAGGGGAAGCGAAGGCATCGTTTTCCGGTTCACAAAAAATGAGATACAGGAGCAGCATAAAATCAAGGTCAAAAAAGCTGTGATGATCCGGGAAGAGCCGGTAGCGATTCAATATCCCTGGAATATTTTCCAGTTGAATGGCTGGGCCATCCGCCAGGATTTTGACCTGCTGTCCAAAAAAAGAAAATCACAGTCAATTTCTAAAACGAACAAGGTTATTAAACCTTCGGCGATATTTATTGAAAAAGGCGCCACGGTCGAACATTGTATGCTCAATGCTTCAACCGGACCGATTTATATCGGCAAAAACGCGGAAGTAATGGAAGGATGCATGATCCGCGGGCCATTTGCGATGGGGGAAGGGTCTTTATTAAAAATGGGGACAAAAGTATATGGTGCTACCACGCTTGGGCCTTATTGTATGGGCGGAGGTGAAATAAAAAACTCTGTTCTCTTTGGTTATTCCAACAAAGCTCATGATGGCTATCTTGGCGATTCTGTGATTGGCGAGTGGTGTAATCTCGGCGCAGGTACTTCCAATTCCAATCTTAAGAATAATGCCGGTGAAATAAGATTGTGGATACCCAGTGGCAAGATAAATGCCGGCAAAAAATGCGGAGTCATGATGGGTGATTATTCACGAACCGCCGTGAATACATCCATTAATACCGGCACCGTGATAGGAGTTTGTTGTAATGTCTTTGGAAATGGATTGACCCCGAAGTATATTCCCGGTTTTTCCTGGGGCAGCGAGGGCATTGACCGCTACGATTTTGAGAAAGCTTTGACAGATATTGAAGCATGGAAACAATTAAAAGAGCGTACACTTACCGATAATGAAAAGAGTGTATTGAAATATATTTTTGATAATTTTTAGATGAGGAAGCAGTCTGAAAAGCCGGAAAGACGGGAAGTCCGAAAGACCTTTCCATAATAATGAATAGTTCTTTCGGACTTCCCGGCTTCCCGGCTAAACAAATTCAAAACCATAAATGAACAAACAAGCTATGAGAAAACAGATCGCAGCCGCTAACTGGAAAATGAATCTTGGATATCAACAGGGGGAGAAACTACTGGATGACATATTAGATGCGAAGATCAGGCTTTCATCGTACCAACTAACAATTTTCGCGGTTCCCTTTCCTTATCTCGTCCTGACCCGCAGCGAGGTTGAGGAAGAACGTAATTATTATGCCGCAGCCCAAAACTGTTATCATAAAAAATCAGGCGCTTATACCGGTGAAGTGTCAGCAGAAATGCTTCATTCAATGGCCGTTCCGTATTGCATCGTAGGCCATAGCGAAAGAAGGGAATATTTTAATGAGACCAATACTATACTTGCTGATAAAGTAAATCTTTGCCTGGAAAATCTCATCACGCCGATTTTTTGTTGCGGCGAGGCTTTACCGGTTCGCGAGGCAGGAACCCAGAATGAATTTGTGGCAACACAATTAAAAGAATCGTTGTTTCACCTGCCCGCTGATAAGGTAAAGGATATTATCATTGCCTATGAACCTATCTGGGCGATAGGAACGGGGAAAACCGCTTCTACCGCACAGGCACAAGAAATGCATGCTCATTTGCGTTCTGTATTGGCAGCGCAATACGGGAGCGAAACTGCTGAACAGGTATCAATTTTATACGGAGGCAGCGTCAAGGCAAATAACGCGAAAGAGCTATTCAGTTGTCCGGATGTGGATGGCGGCCTGGTCGGCGGCGCTTCCCTGGTGGCTGCTGAATTTATTCAAATCATTCAATCATTGAAGTAGTCATTGGCACAGGGCCCTTTTTATATCGTCATTACCAGGAAGAACCAGGCACTGCTGAGCTTCCTGAAAATAAGGGTAGTGGTGAATGGCAAGGATATATACCCACTTCCTGACAGCAGGCCTGTAACGATCACGGTGATGGAGAATAACCCGAAAGTAGTGGTTACAGATGGCTATCATTTCACAAAACCGGTAGAACTGGTCTATCATCACCTGCATACTTATTATTTTAAAGTGATCTGTGTGATTGATGATATGCAACTCGTGGCAGGCTCATTATTGCTGATTATTTTATACTTGCTGGGCTTTCTGACAGGTGTCTTTATTTTAAAGCTCACCAGCTTCCTGCCCATTCTTTATTTTCTTTTTTTTTATTATATCAACCGTAAAGAATTTATCCAGATTACTCCTGTATGATCAAGCCACCGGGAGGATAATTAACTTAGCGGTTCACCTTTGTGCATGGAAAATATACTGATCATTAAAACAGGCGCTATCGGCGATGTTGTTCGAACAACCGCTTTACTCAATGTGCTGGCAGGAAATATCTACTGGGTTACAGCCGAGGAAAGCAAGCCGGTGTTGCCGGATGATATAGCCGTCTTGAAAGTATTTTCTGTGAAAGAAGCATTTCAATCGTTGAAGAAAATATCCTTCTCGCGACTTATATCATTGGAAGAAAATGAAGATTGCGCGAAACTGGCTACTGAAATAAAATCAAAAGACCTCACAGGTATTTATTTTAGTAAAGGAAAGATCAATTATACAGATAATTCGGCTTCCTGGTTTGATATGAGCCGCATATCGCGCCTGGGCCTCACAAAAGCCAATGAATTAAAAGCCGCCAATACCCGGACTTACCAGGATCATATTTTTGGAATGACCGGGAAACATTTCAGCGGTGAGCCTTATTGCATATTTACTGCGGCTAAATCACAAAACAGAAATAAACTGATCGGTGTTGAAGCCCGGTCGGGCAAACAATGGCCCAACAAACAATGGTGGGGATACGATGAACTTGTCCGCAGGCTTAGAACCAATGGATATCCTGTCAGGGTCTTTCAACAACGGGATAATATACGAGATTACCTTGCTGATATCGCTGAATGCAACCATATTGTTTCAGGGGATACCCTGGCGATGCATATAGCGCTTGCGTACCAAAAGACCTGTACAGCTATATTTAATTGCACCAGCCCGAACGAAATATATGATTATGGACTGCTGAAAAAAATCATAAGCCCATTGTTGGCCAAATATTTTTACTCTACTTCTTGTGAGCAGGAAGTGATTCAATCCGTGTCACTTGAAGAAGTATATCAAAGTTTGCCGGTCTAGGGATTAAACAAAGTATTATTTCTCCCTCTTATTTTTTCAAGCGTATAGTGGCGGGAATTTTCCAGGGCCAGCTTTTGCCAATGCTCATAAGCGGCCGGTGAGGCAACCAGTTTTTTAAACAAGCCGGCGATATCATCCGTGGCGGTGTAGGTAAAACAGCTTGTCTTCAAGTCGGGGGAAATGGTAAGACCGGCAGGAACTATAAATGGTTTGGCATGTTTTATTACATCAAATATATTGCCGGATGATTTGGTTATGCCATATATCTCCGGGATATTACCACATATCGCTGTCTGAATTACAGAGGGTATAAAAACAAAATGGGCCGCGTCCATTTGCCGGTCAAATTCATCCTGGTTTACGGTAATGACATTATAGAAAATTATTTTGCAATACCCGGATTGAAACTGACCGGCCCGGTTAATAATTCCTCTTCCATAGTCGTCCGTGCAGCCGCCAAGCAGAATTAATTGTACCCGTAGTTTCTCTTTATCGGCGGTAGCTGCCAGGTCAAAGACCTGGTCATAATCTCTCCTTCGTTTATCCAACGAACCGGGAACAACTATTCTCAAAAAATCGTTGATGGTTTGAGGTGAATAACGATTTTCAAATATGGCCCCGGGAATATTGTGCGTCTTTTTTTGCCCGGTCTTTGTCTGCAGATAGCTGGTCATTGTACCGGCCACAACATTGAATTCATTCACCCGGCTGGTTAGCCATTTTTTTCCCCGGTGAATGACTGCCTGTCTGAAATTCCAGGAAGGGCGGCTTTCAAAAAGACAGTTGATATCATGGACGGTAAGCACAATTCTTTTCAGGGGCAATAATTTCAGCACCAGGGCATAGAGCAGGTGATTATCGCTGATGGTATTGATGTAAAAAAGGTCTGGCTTTTCTTTTTTAAGATGGCGATACAAGGAATAAAAGAAACCAGGTTTGCTTCTTACCGGCAGAAGTATCCAGTGATAGCGATCCGTTTTATCCAGGAAAAGATCCCGGAACCGCCGGTATGTGCCGGGTGTTGTAAGAACGGTAATATGATTGCCCGGCATGTCAAACAATTTAATGACCGGGAAAGCTCCTTCAAAATGTTCAGTTTCAAATATGGCGATTTTCATGCAGACATTTTTGCTATGATCTCGAAGCTAAGAGCATTTTGGTTTTCATTGATCCATTTTTCCAGTTCCTGGCGCTGTACAAAATCCCGGAATTGTAACATTTCATTTTTGGCTACATTAAAAATTGCCGAATCATCAAGATGGGTGATCATAGACAGGCACTCGTGTAACTCACCCGCATATTCCGGAAGCAATGATTCAAACGAAAGATAATTGACCCGGTGAGACAAGCCCTTTAAGACCCATTTCTCATATCCTTCTACATCAATTTTAATAAAATCAGGGATTCCATATTTCTCAATTAAGTGATCGAGCGTGGTAGTTCCTACGGCTTGTTTCCCCGTAAATTTAATTGACTCATCCCATTTTTCCATTTTATCGGCCTCGAGGAGCATCATCCACTTATCGCTGAGAGTATTAAAGGCGGACCCGGGATGATGAATATGGAATTCAGCATAACCTTCTTTGTCCGACAGGGCCTTATTTTCCAGGAAAACTTTTTTCCTCTTATTCCTGAAACGTGTTTGTAAAATGGTATAATTCCTGTTGTCCGGCTCACAACAAACCACTCTTCCGGCTATTTTTAAAAATGCTTCTGTTTTATGCCCGTCATTGGCGCCAATATCAAAAATAAGTTGGCAGGGCGGCAAAAAAGATTGGTAAAAATTTATTTCCTTCCGCCGGAGTTTTATTTCTTCGGGTTTAAACAATCGCTGGTACAGGCGAAAAGAAACTGAGTATTTCAGCGGGTAATAAAGATTTTTTTTGATCAAAAATTTTTTAATTGTGTGTTTCATTACGATCACCCTGTTCCTTCAGCCCTTTGAGGTTGATTGAAGCAGGTTATTTTATAATTTTTGCGAGAGATTGTACAACATCTTTTTGATACGCGTTTTCAATTTTAGTCTCCATTTCAGGCGTGTAATCGTACCTGCGCTTACATGGGTATCTATGTCAGGCATGAAATCTGAAAGAATGGCGCCCGTTTCTTCAAAAGCTTTTTTATAAAGTTCCAGGTAGGGGGCCAGCAACTTATCGTGACCACGGAGAATGCCACGGATCAACATTCCGTCAAAATGAACGAAGATAACGGGGAATTCGGCATTGATCAGTACCTTGCCGTTGACCAATTCCCTTTTACATTCTTCATAATTCCAGGCTCCGATATTGCAGCCCCGGTGACGGATTATTTTAGTCGTTTCAAACTTTACCGGAAATACATCGAGATATTTCTGGTCAGCCCTGATCCCATGCTCAATATGAGCGCCCATCATAAAATGACAGGCGCCCGCCCACCATTTTAAAGCGGGCAATGCCATCTTATTGGCGCCGATAAAGCCCGCGGAGAAAAAGCCGCTGGTAAAAAGTGAAAAGAAGCTATCCTTATCAAGAAGAGGGTTGGAATTTATCCAATTGGGTGTTAAAAGGACCGAAGCATTGTCTAATTCCAAAAAAAGAAAATCATAATCCCCGAAAAAGAACATGTCGCAATCCAGGTACAGTACTTTGTCAAATCCATTTTCAAGCAAATAACTTATGAATACAGGTTTTAACGACCACCGGAAAGAATCCATATCGTTATGCGCATATTTTTTATAAAGGTCATCGCATAAGGAATAGCCGGCGAGATTACTGGCAGGTATAAGCCTGATGAGATCCGGTCGCTCCATAGCGGGAGACACCGGCTTATTATCGGCTACCAAAACCTGCAGCGGGGCAGAAGGGTTGAATTGAATCAGCGATTTGAACAGGGTGAGCGCTTTCGGGTAATAATCAGCCGTAATTATGGTGCAGAATGTATTCGTCATGTTATAATGTAAATATAAGCAAAACGATATATTGCAATTATCAAAAAGGTATGCCATACCTCGCGGGAGTTATAGGTTGGGCATATGTTGTATAGCCTTATCTTTATCAGGTAATCAATAAAAGCCGGGAAACGGGTGGAAAAAAAATATTTTATACAACAATACCTGCAGGAGGAATACCTGCATGGCGGAATAACCTGTGTGGATGCTGAAAAAGTATTCCTGGCAAAAGGATTCGAACCTGTACTGTTTCCTTACCAGCAGGATTTTTCGTTGAGAGCCAAGATCGGCAGGATAATTTTCCTGCTAAGAACTTTTTTAAAAATTAAAAATGGCTCTGTACTGGTTTTTATATTTCCCGTTTATGCCAGGATAAATAAGCTATTGCTGAACCTGTTGATGAAAAAGAAGGGGGTTAAGATAATTTGTTATATTGCTGATATCAATGGCATAAAGGACGGCGATGGAGCGGTATTGAAAAAGGAAATTTCTTTTTTCCGGAAATTCAATTTTTTCATTGTTCATAATGAAAAAATGAAAGAATGGCTTTATACCAATGTGTCGCCGCATTGCCTTGCTGAAGCAGTCGAATTCTTTGATTTTTTCACCCAACCTGTGCTCCGGGAAAGACATCTTTCACCGGATATCGTTTTTGCGGGGAACCTTGGGAAAAGTACTTTCCTGGAAAACCTGCACCGGCTGACCGGGAAAGATACCGGCCTGCGTTTTCACTTATATGGCCCGTGGCCGACGGATGCTATGCTTTCTCAAAAAAATGTGACCTATTACGGGGTAGAAAAACCTTATGAGCTCCCGGCAAAGGTCAACGGCTCATTCGGGCTTCTCTGGGATGGTGACAGTATTGATAAGCCGGGAGGTAGTCTTGGGCATTATATGCAATTCATTACTCATCATAAATTGTCGTTGTATATTATGAGCCAATTGCCGATTATCGAACCGGCAACGGCTGGCTCAGCGCCATTGATTGAAAAATATAAGATCGGGTTTACCATCAACAGTCCTGATGAGATCGGAGAGAAGATAAAGAATCTTTCAGAAAATGAGTATCGCCAGATGCAGGTTAATATGCGCCCGTTGGCAGAAAAGCTAAGCAAGGGGGAATGCCTTGGTGATGCAATAGATAAATTAATGAAAATTATTTGATTTGCCCTATACTTTGAGTTTTTTCATATAGACAGCATCAGCTTCTGCCGCTTTAAGCGGGGTTGTGTTGTCATAACGTTCGTGTTCTACTATATAATATTCCATACCGTTGGCCTTTGCTGTCTTCAGAATTTTTGGGAAATCAATACTTCCTTCTCCCAATACACAGGTAGCATCATGCTCGGATGAATTCTTTATCCTGTCCTTAATATGGCAGGCCCGGAAACGGTTGGGATATTTTTTCAGCCATGTTTCAGGGTCCTGCCCGCCGGTCACCACCCAGTAAATATCCATTTCAAAATCTACCAATTTTGGATCGGTATTTTGCATCATCACATCCTGCGGCAACTGTCCATCCTGTAGTTTAAATGAATAGTCGTGGTTGTGATAAGCGAAGCGTATCCCATTCTTCCTGCATATCTCGCCTTTCTGGTTGAACTCGTCGGCAAATTTTTTGAAATCATCTATACTTTTCTGCGGCCCCTTCCAGGGGCACATCAGGTATTTCATACCAATGGCCGCAGCTTCGGCTGCCTTCTTTTCAAAGTTGCTGGCAATATCACAATGGCTTGAAATAATGGTCATGCCCAGCCCATCCATATACTTTTTGAAATCGGTATTACTCATTCCCCAGAACATGCCCAGATCCTTGTGCTCATAGCTTTCAATTTGTGTGTAGCCAAATGATGCTACCTGCTTCAATACTCCTTTTGGATCTTTGGGTATATCGTCCCTCACCGAATAAAGTTGCAGCCCAAACTTTTTTAATTTTTTTGATTCTTCCATTTCCTTATACCCGGAAAGAAGTTTATACGCTCCCGGCGCAATAACTGCTCCGGCGGCAAGACTGGTTCCAATCTTTAAAAAATCTCTTCTTTTATAATTCATGACTAAAAAATTAGCGTGTCAATTTAATCCTGCAAAAGCTTTATCTCCTTTTTTATAATCGAGATTCCCGTCATATTTACCCGGAACGGGTATATATCTCAATGCACCTGTCTTTCCTTCTTTGGATGTAAAATACCCCAGGAGCGTCAATTGTTTCATCATGGTAAAATAGTGAGAGGCCATGAGTTTCTTATCATATTTATTCCCTTTAGCCAGTTCTTCTTTTTCTTTCTCATTTTGTTCCTTATCGAACTGTTTTTTCTTCTCAGTCGTTTCTTTGGCTTCTTTATCAAGAGTGATAAGCAGTTCCTTGCGCTGGGCGGGATCTGCTTTCATAAAATCATGGCCATGCTTTTTTTTGCAGGCTTCATTTAGTTGCCCGATGCCGTTATGGAATACCTGCTGATCTTCTTTTGTATAACAATCGTTGACCATTACCCTCATGAACTCACCTGTCTTAGCCTCTTTTGCCCCGGGGGTATTTGTTTTAGGTAAGATGGTTTCAGCTACTTCGTCCAGAAAAGCGATATCATCTTCGGTAAAGACGCCGGAGCCAAACACCTTATCCGGGTTATTACAACCGGTCAGGAAAACTTCACCCCCGATCATAACACTGCCGGTAGCCAGGGCGATCATTTTTAAAAGTTCTCTGCGATCCATGTTTGAAAGTTTATAGTTTGCAACAGCTAAAAGCTAATAGCTATTGGCTGTTAGCTTTTAACTTAGAGATTCTTTTTCTTCAACTCGCTTACAGCAAAATTAGCCGCTCTTGCCGTCATAGCCATATAAGTCAATGAGGGGTTTACACAGGAAGCGGATACCATGCAGGCCCCATCGGTCACAAACACGTTCTTACAATCCCATACCTGGTTGTGGGCATTCAGTACAGATGTTTTTTTGTCCTTTCCCATTCTCGCCGTTCCCATCTCATGAATACCCATGCCCGGGGCATAGAGATTGTCGTTAGTCTTTATGTTTTTGATCCCGGATACTTCCAGCATTTCCTTCATATCATTCATCATATCTACCCTCATTTTCTTTTCATTGTCTTTTATCTCGATATCCATTGCCAAAACAGGAAGGCCCCATTTATCTTTCTTGCTTTTGTCAAGGAATATCCTATTTTCATGATAAGGAAGCATTTCTCCGAAAGCGGTGGCGCCAATCCGCCATGGACCGGGTTCACTGAGCGCATCCTTAAGTTCTGCGCCTATATTCAATTCAGCTACTTCACGTGACCAGCCTTGCCTGCTGGCGCTGCCCTGGTAACCAAATCCACGGATATAATCTCTCTTTTCACCAAATAAATTCCGGAATCTCGGGATATAAAAACCAGTAGGCCGGTAACCAAAGTAATACTTATCGTCAAAACCTTCCACATCGCCATCAGCGCCGACACGGAAGTGATGATCCATCACGTTATGCCCCAGTTCTCCGCTGCTGCTGCCTAAGCCATCCGGCCAGATATTCGTTGCTGAGTTCATCAATACCCAGGCCGAGTTAAACGACGAAGCGCATAAAAAGACTATTTTACTGTAATATTCATAAGTCTGGTTGGTTTCGGCATCCAATACTTTTACCCCCTTTGCTTTTTGGGTATCCTTATCATAAATGATTTCTGTAACGATTGAAAAAGGGCGAAGTTTGAGATTATTGGTTGCAACAGCAGCAGGCAGGGTGGAAGATTGCGTGCTGAAATACCCGCCAAAGGGACAACCGTTCCAGCACATGTCGCGGTACTGGCAAAGTTCTCTTCCCGGTATTTTGGCAGTGATATGGGCTGTACGGCCAATGATCAGGGTTCTTTTATTATCATAATATTTTTTTATCCTGGCGGCGACATCTTTTTCTACAACATTCAATTCCATGGCCGGTAAAAAATGACTATCGGGTAATTGCGGAAGATTTTCAACAGAGCCCTGGATGCCTGCAAACTTTTCAACATAGGTATACCAGTCTTTTATATCATTATAACGGATTGGCCAGTCAATGGCAATCCCGTCTTTGGCATTGGCTTCAAAATCGAATTCACTCCAGCGATAGCTTTGACGTCCCCACATCAACGAGCGTCCTCCTACATGATACCCCCGGTACCAGTCAAATCTTTTTATTTCCGTATAAGGGCATTCACTGTCTTTTGCCCAGTAATCAAGATTTCTTTCATTTAAAGGGTAATCTCTTTTTAAGACCGGGTACTCTTCTATCATCTTTTGTGTGCGGCCTCCGCGGTGTGAATAGTCCCAGGAAGGCTTGTTGCTATCTGCGTAATCTTTTATATGCACAAGATCACGGCCCCGTTCGAGCAGCAGCACTTTTAATCCTTTTTCGCAAAGCTCTTTGGCGGCCCATCCGCCACTGATGCCGGAACCAACTACTATCGCATCAAACGTATTATCGGGCATATTGTAAGTTTATAGTTTATAGTTTTTAATTCGTGAGTAGTGAGTGATCAGTGGTCAGTATAATTTGTAATAGCAAAAATTCACCGCATACTCACCATTCACTCTTAAACATCACAAATCCTCACCGCTTTTTCCAGCGCCGCGATTTTTGCATCATTGTCTTTTTGGTCCGGGACAAATTCCTGCGCCACATAATCTTTAAATCCCGTTTCCAATATGGCCTTCATAATGGCGGGATAATACAATTCCTGTGTTTCATCAATAATATGTCTTCCCGGTACGCCGCCTGTATGGTAATGGCCGATATATTGCTGGTTATCCCGTATTGTATGGATCACATCGCCTTCATCAATCTGCATGTGGTAGATATCATACAATAATTTGAAGTTCGGCGACCCGATTCTTTTCACCAATTCAACACCCCAGGGAGTTTTGTCACACATATAATCAATATGGTTCACTTTGCTGTTCAGCAGCTCCATTTGAATGATCACATTGTTTTTTTCAGCGAGACCAATAATTTGTTTCAGCCCGTCTGTGCAATTCTTCAGCCCTGTTTCATCATCCATGCCCCGGCGATTGCCGCTGAAACAAATCAGGTTTTTATAACCGGCTTTGGCCACCCATTCTATATGATCGGTATAATTTTTTATAAGCGTAGGGTGAAATTCCTTGTGGTTCCAGCCATCCACTAAGTTGATCTCGGCCCCGTTGCACATACTGGAAAAAATACCGTGTTGTTGCAGTATGGGCCAGTCTTTGGGCCCCACGAGGTCAATGGCCGAAAAGCCGATTTTTTTTACGGCAACACACAATTCTTCAACAGATAAAAAATTATAGGTCCATCGGCAAACCGAATGGTTGATATTGCCTTTTAATTTATAATCCTGTTCATCCATGGCTTCATTAGCTAAGGCGAGGGAAGGAGCGGCGCCCATCATGATGGAGCCAAGTGCAATTTGTTTCAGAGCCTTCCTGCGGTTTGTTTTATTCATGTCTCACTGCGTCTAAAGTTAGGTGTTAATAGCGGGTTTACTTTACAGTTAATTTTTTGGGGTCTTTAAAAAATATCATGAAAAGTAATAATACAAAAGCAGCGATACTGGCAGGTATAAGCCAGATATTTTTCCAGATGAATTCATTTTCCCCGATTTTATAATGTTCGCCAATTTGCCCGGCAACCCAGAACCCAATGAACATTCCTACACCATAGGTTGCTAATGTAATCATGCCCTGCGCCGAAGATCGTATTCTTTCACCGGCTCTTTCGTCGGTATAGATCTGGCCTGTTACAAAAAAGAAATCATAACAAATGCCATGCAGCAGTATTCCTCCATAAAGCATCCAGGCATTGGCATTGCCATCGGCATACCCGAACAACAGGTACCTCAATGCCCAGGCTGCCATTCCGAAAAGCAGCATTTTCTTCACGCCGAACCGTAAAAAAAACAAGGGCATAAGAAACATAAATACTGTTTCCGACATTTGTCCGAGGCTCATCTGTGCTGCTGCATTGTTGACGTTCAGGGAATGTTTTACAAAAGCTTCGGCATTTTGGTAATAAAATGCCAGCGGAATGCAAATAAGCATGGATGCTATAAAGAAAACTGCAAAATTTTTATCCTTTAGTAATTTCAATGCATCAAGCCCAAGTATGTCGCCAATAGAAGTGGATTTTCCCTTTTTAGGGGGTGGTGTATTAGGAAGAAAAAAACTGAATAAGCCAAGCAATGCTGACGTAGCGCTTGCCAGTACAAATGTGTTGGACAGGTCTTTTTCTTTCCACGCAAGCCATCCTACCAATAATCCGGCAACTATCCATCCGATAGTGCCAAATACCCTGATCAATGAGAACTGTTTTTCAGGACTGCTCAACTGCCTGAAGGAAACAGCATTTACCAATGCCAGGGTTGGCATATACAATATCATATAGATAAGTATGATTGGATAGAATGATTGAAAGTCGGGCCGGCCGGAAGCATAATACATCAATGCAGCGCCGGCGATATGCAATACACCTAAAATATGCTGAGCTGAAAAAAAGCGATCGGCAATCAGGCCAATGATAAAAGGAGCTATAATTGCTCCCAAAGCCTGTGTTCCGTAAGCAAGCCCGATTTGGGAAGGAGAAGCCCCAATGCTGGACAGGTAACTATTCATTGTCACAAACCATGCACCCCATATAAAAAATTCAAGAAACATCATCAGAGAGAGCTGGATCCGGGTTGTTAATTTCATGCGCAAGCTTGTTTATTGATTCGTTAGTTTTGTAAAAAGACGTTTAAAAAACTAAATGTACTATTTTTAAACACATATTTGATTTGGCTCACGTAATTTTAATTCATTTCAAACGAGGGCGATGACAACAAGAAAATTAAGAATGGGCATGATCGGGGGAGGCCCCGGGGCATTTATCGGCGCTGTTCATCGCATCGCTGCCAATATGGATGGAGAAGCAGAACTGGTATGCGGCGCTTTCAGCAGTGATGCGGAAAAATCAAGGCAAACCGGTGAAATGCTCGGCCTGGCTGCTAACCGTATTTACGGTTCCTATAAAGAAATGATAAGGAGGGAAACAGAATTGCCGGCAGATGAAAGAATGGATTTTGTCAGTATCGTTACTCCCAATCATGTTCACTTTGACCCGGCAAAGCTTGCGTTGGAAAACGGGTTTCATGTAGTGCTGGATAAGCCGATGACATTTGATCTTGAAGAAGCTAAAAAACTACAAGCAATTGCTAAAAAAAGTCAATTGTTTTTTTGTCTTACTCATACCTATACCGGTTACCCGATGGTAAAAGAAGCAAGACAGCAGGTGTTGAGCGGCAAATTTGGAAAAATAAGAAAGATATATGTGGAGTATCCGCAAGGCTGGTTGAGTACCTTCCTGGAAGGCTCCGATCAGAAACAAGCGGCATGGAGAACCGATCCATCCCGGAGCGGTATGGCCGGGGCGATGGGTGATATTGGTACCCATGCGTTCAACCTGGCAGAATATGTGAGCGGCCTGCAAACGACAAAGCTCTGTGCTGACATAAACATTGTCGTGGAAGGAAGGAAATTAGATGATGATGGGGCTGTATTATTAAAATATAATAATGGAGCCAGCGGAGTATTATTCGCAACACAGATTGCAGCCGGTGAAGAAAACAATGTTAAGATAAGGGTATATGGAGAGAAGGGGGGTGTTGAATGGAAGCAGGAAGATGCCAATACTTTATTGGTAAAGTGGCTGGATAAGCCCGCAGAGACCTGGCGTGCAGGCACAGGTTATCTTAGTTCACATGCTTCGCATAATTGCCGGACACCAGCCGGGCATCCCGAAGGCTACCTCGAAGCATTCGCTAACCTTTACCGGAACTTTGCTTTGAGCGTAAAAGGGCAAATAGCAGGAGAAAAACTGAAACCGGAATGGCTGGATTTTCCGGGCATAGAAGAAGGAGTGCGGGGAATGGCTTTTATAGAAAATGTTATTAAGAATGGAAAGAGTAATGAGAAATGGACAGAGTTTACGATATAATTAATAATTATTAATTACTAATTAATGACTACTATTAAAGGCCCGGCCATCTTCCTAGCCCAGTTCATGGGCGACAATCCTCCATTTAATAATCTTCGTTCCATTTGTCTCTGGGCGGAATCAATCGGCTTCAAAGGAGTACAGATACCCACATGGGACAGCCGCTGCATTGACCTTCAAAAAGCCGCAGAGAGTAAAACCTATGCCGATGAAATAAAAGGGATCATTAATGATTGCGGGCTCGAAATAACAGAACTTTCCACTCATTTGCAGGGGCAATTGGTAGCCGTAAACCCGGCTTACGATGCATTGTTTGACAGTTTTGCTCCTGAACCTCTTCGGGGTAACCCGAAAGCAAGAATGGAATGGGCCATACAGCAGGTGAAATATGGTGCAAAAGCTTCACAGAACTTAGGAGTGACGGCTCATCCTACTTTTAGCGGCGCTTTGCTTTGGCATACTTTTCATCCCTGGCCGCAGCGACCGGCAGGATTGGTAGAAGAGGGATTCAGGGAACTGGCAAAACGATGGTTGCCGATCCTGGATTATTTTGATGAATGCGGAGTGGATGTTTGTTATGAAATTCATCCCGGTGAAGACTTGTTTGACGGAATAACCTACGAGATGTTTTTGGAGAAAGTAAATAATCACCCAAGGGCTTGTTTGCTTTATGATCCGTCACATTTTGTACTGCAGCAACTGGATTATCTTCAATATATCGATTTTTATCACCAGCGTATCAAAGCTTTTCATGTGAAGGATGCCGAGTTTAATCCCACCGGGAAGCAAGGCACATTCGGCGGATACCAAAGCTGGTTAAATCGTGCGGGCCGCTATCGTTCACCGGGAGACGGGCAGGTAGATTTTAAATCTATTTTCAGCAAGCTCACCCAATACGATTATAGCGGCTGGGCCGTGATGGAATGGGAATGTTGTTTAAAACACCCGGAAGACGGCGCCAGGGAAGGAGCCGAATTCATTCAGAAAAATATTATCCGGGTAACGGAAAAAGCATTCGATGATTTTGCCGGTACCAAAATGGATGATAATTTTAACCGTTCTGTGCTTGGATTAAAATAACTAAACTATTGATTAAAGAATTCTAACATGAAAAAATTAATTGTTGTATCGCTTGTTCTTATTGCTTTAACTTCCTGCGGCGGTAATGCTGCGAAGGAGGATAAAAATGACGCTAATGATATTACCGGGAACCCGGATTACCAGAAAGGGCTTGCCATCGTTGCTAAAAATGATTGTCTCACCTGTCATAAGATTGATGAACCTTTGACAGGGCCTCCTTACCGGGAAGTAGCCAACAAGTATGCCGTCATACCGAACCGTGATAGTGTCCTGGATTACCTGTCAAAAAAAATAATAAGCGGGGGCATGGGCGTGTGGGGACAGATACCCATGTTACCGCATGCGTCTTTGTCGGCAGATGATGCAAAAGCGGCTGTCAAATATATCCTCTTACTTAAAAAATAAATTTTATGATAAAACTATTGGCCGGGGGCATTATTTTATTGGCTTTAACAGCGTGTAACAATAACGCCGGTTCGGGAAAAACAAATGATTCTACGCAAGCTAAAATGGGGCCTGTGACCAATGCATTATCTGACCAGGAAAAAAATGAAGGCTGGCAATTGCTGTTTGACGGTCAGTCTACCAAGGGCTGGCATAAATACGGCGGCGGACCCGTTGGCACTGCCTGGAAGATCAGTGACGGGACTATCTATCTCGACACTTCAATCAAAACAAACGGGGAAATTGCAGGTGGCGGCGATATCGCTACTGATGAAGACTTCGATAATTTCGACCTGAAACTGGATTGGAAGATTTCACAAGGTGGTAATAGTGGAATCATGTTTTATGTAAATGAGGATACCGTTAAATATAAAAGGCCTTATGAATCCGGGCCTGAAATGCAGGTGGTGGATAATGTCGGTCATCCTGATGGAAAAATCGTTAAGCATAAGGCCGGCGATCTCTATGACCTGGTCTCCTGCAGTAAGGAAACAGTAAAACCGGCAGGTGAATGGAACAAGGCGGAAATAAAATGCCTGAATGGAAAACTGGACCTGTATCTCAATGATGAGAATGTTGTATCCA
This sequence comes from Bacteroidota bacterium, assembly GCA_030706685.1. GTDB lineage: Bacteria > Bacteroidota > Bacteroidia > Chitinophagales > Chitinophagaceae > VBAT01. The sequence continues at coordinate 4,736 of JAUZOA010000064.1, read as the reverse complement.
TCCCATTATGGGATGATAACTGGACAAAAATGGTAGCAGGGAGTAAGTTCAAAGAATGGCCTGGCTTTGGCACTTTCAAGAAGGGCAAGATAGATTTGCAGGATCACGGTGGTATGGTTTGGTTCCGGAATATCAGGATTAAAAGATTATAAACAGGAACAGCTACCAGGCTCATGATAATGACCCGCCAGGAAAGTATGAAGCTCGCTATTTATTCATGAGCTGTCTGAAAGTAAATATTTCCCGTAATAGTGCCACAATGCTGAGAATAAAGAAATGATTTTCAAGCGTTGAGCCTTATTTACACCAATGCGCCGGAAGAGATTTTTCTCTTCTGACCTTTGAGATATATTCTTTATCATAACCCGGAAAACAGATCATCCCGGAAGTTAGCAGTTGTATTTACCCCAGAAATGGTTTACTTTTCTATTTACAAAAAACCAACTGTTATGAACACTGCATTATTTTCAGACATCAACTGGCTAGCCGTATTAGTAGCTGCCGTTGCTTATTTCGCCATCGGTGGGTTGTGGTATTCCAAAGTTTTATTTGCAAATTCCTGGGTCAGGTTATCGGGTGTCAACATGAATGACCCAAACGCCAAAAAAGGAGCTGCCCAGATTATGCTGGCATCATTTGTATTAATGATCGTTGCCTGTATTGGTCTTGCGATCCTTATCGCACGCATCGGGTCATCCGGCTGGATGACCGGCTGCAAAACAGGATTGATCACCGGTATTTGCTTTTCGGCCACCGCTATTTCCATTTCTTATTTGTATGAGAAAAAGCCAACGGGTCTTCATCTCATCAATGGTCTTTACAATATCATAGGCAGTGTAGTTGCCGGTAGTATTATCGCGGCATGGCCTAAGTAAGCCCGGGGAGTTCAAAAGGTTTAATAAGTTCCAAAGGCTGGATGCAAAAGTCTTTGGAACTTTTTTTATTCAATTTCAAAGGGTTTGCAGCAAATGGGTGAGAAACTGGCTCACGAAATAGAACCACTTAGGAGAAAAATAGGCATAGAATTTCACATAGTATATTTCTTATGTGCAAGCTATCCACGCCTTTGGCAGGACAAGTTGTGCCTATGTTTATTTGGTTAAAAGCCGAATAGCAAGCGAACAGAATAATGAACTAAACTGTATCGTAAGCTTCGGAAATACAAAAGCGCTCGCCTTACTTAATCAACTTTAGTGATCTTCAGTACGTTAGTAGGTAAATGCAAATGCACCGGCGTGCTACCGGTACTTACAATCGTATCACCGGGTTTAATAAAACCTCGTTCTTTCAAAATAGTAATCTGGTCAAAAAAGATATCATCGAGACTGTCTTCTTCATCATAATAAAAGGCTCTTACTCCCCAGCTAAGGCTTAATTGATTGACTAAAGTTTTTTCTTTGGTAAAAATGTATAGGGGAGACCTGGGACGATAACTGCTGAGCATAAAACCTGTATAACCGCTTTGCGTCATACCTACCAATCCTTCGGCATTGCAATCTTTGGCAAGGTTACACGCATTGTAACAAATGGCATCGCTGAGAAAGGAAGGAGAGTGGGGCTGGGGTTGCAAAACTTCTTCCAAATTATAACGATAATCTGTTTTTTCCACTTCCTGTATGATCTTGCACATGGTCTGTACTACCAGCACAGGATGCTGGCCGGTAGCCGTTTCGCCGCTCAGCATTACAGCATCAGCGCCTTCCAGTACTGCATTGGCCACATCCGTGATCTCACTACGGTTGGGCTTGATGCGGTCAATCATGCTTTCCATCATCTGCGTAGCCACGATCACGGGCTTGGCGCGGTGAAGGCATTTGCGGATAAGTTGTTTTTGGATCAGGGGAACCTGTTCGATCGGCAATTCTACCCCGAGATCGCCGCGGGCCACCATAATGCCGTCTGATTCGATGATGATATCGCGGATATTGGTTAAGGCTTCAGGCTTTTCTATTTTCGCGATGATCTTGGTCTTGCTTTTGCGTTTATCCAGGATTTCCCGAAGCCCGGTAATATCCTCTACTTTCCGTACAAAGGAAAGGGCTACCCAGTCAAGCTTTTGCTCAAGGATAAAATCAAGGTCCACCAGGTCCTTTTCTGTCAGCGCGGGTAAAGAAATTTTTGTATCCGGAAGATTAATTCCTTTCTTCGAGGATAATATACCTCCCATGGTCACTTCCACCTGTACGTCATTATTGGGCAGTATCTTTTTTACGACTACTTCCAGTTTACCGTCATCAATCATGATCACGTTGCCCGGCCTCACGTCATTGTGAAGGTCAGGATAAGAAACGTAGATCCTTTCTTTGGTGCCAACCAGTTTTTGATTAGTGAAAGTGAGAATGTCTCCGGGTTCTATCAGCAATTCGTTATTGATGATCTCTCCGACACGGAGCTTGGGACCCTGGAGGTCGCCGAGAATGGCAATATTGTAAGGTTCTGTTTTGTTAATCTTGCGGATATGCTCGATGATCTTTGCTTTATCCTCATGTGCGCCGTGAGAAAAATTCAAACGAAAAACATTGACACCTGCCTTTACCAGTTCCAGCAGTTTTTCGTAAGTGTCGCAGGCGGGGCCAACGGTGGCCACAATTTTAGTACGATGATGCGTATGAACAAGACCGGCGGTCTTGTCCATATCTTTATGGTAATACTTTTCTGCTTTTTTAGTCATAGCTTTATTGGATTCTGGTTGTACTTTCTGATTTCTATTTTTCCTTCCCTGTCATGCCATTACGATGCAAGTATCTTCACGATCTTCATCCATTCGCCGCCGATATTGCCTTTATTCTTCACGGCTTTTTCAAGCGGAATATAATGCATCTTGTTGTTCAGGATGCCTACAAAAACGTTGTGACGCCCTTCCAGAAGACATTCTACAGCGTGGTAGCCCATGCGGCTTGCGATCAGCCTGTCCAAACCTGTTGGCGAACCACCGCGTTGTATATGACCGAGAATGGCAACTCTTATCTCAGCCTTCGGAAGATTTTCGTGTAGTATCTTTTGTATCTCATTGGCTCCGCCAAACTCATCCCCTTCAGCTACTACGATAAGGTTCACTAATTTTTTTCTGCGCTCTTTTTCGAGCAAGGACTCGATAATGTCCTTAATATTCGTCTTTCGTTCCGGGATAAGGATATTTTCTGCGCCGGTAGCGATACCGCTATGCAACGCGATATAACCGGCATCACGGCCCATTACTTCAATGATGAAGATGCGGTCGTGCGCGTCCATGGTATCCCTGATCTTATCTATTGCCTGGATAGCGGTATTTACTGCTGTATCAAAGCCGATGGTAAAATCGCTGCCATAAATATCCTTGTCAATGGTGCCGGCGATACCGATGCAGGCAATATCGAATTCCTGGCCGAATTTAACAGCCCCGCGAAAGGATCCGTCACCGCCAATGACCACCAAGCCATTGATACCTCTTTTCTTCAGGTTGGAATAAGCTTTTTGCCGGCCCGCTTTTTCATAAAAGTCCTTGCATCTTGCCGTTTTAAGGATTGTGCCGCCCCGTTGAATGATATTAGCTACGGAACGTGATTCCATCTTCATAATATCATCTTCTATCATGCCCTGGTATCCGCGCATGATGCCATAGACTTCCATTCCATGAAAAATGCCTGTTCGTACCACAGCCCTGATGGCTGCATTCATACCGGGGGCATCACCTCCTGATGTAAGAACTCCGATCCGGGTAACTTTTTTTGCCATTAATTAGTGCAAATAACTGTTTTTAAAATAGGCCAGCAAGATAAGCAGCAGTCGTTCTAACAATATCAAGTCCCAAAAATAGCATTTTGTTTTTGATTGGTGTTCATCAAACACATTATTAGATTGAAATCATACGAATAACTGTTAGCCTTGAGCTTAGTTTTTTGTAAAAATAACTTATAACAATTATTAAAATTGAGACAATACTCTTCTTCTTATTTTATATTTTTTTAAATGACTATCGTGTATGTCAACCGGGGATTATGATTGCAATGAAGCAAAAAAGAAAATAGATGGTGGCTTCTCCCATACCTCTGGCATAGCTCCGTGATACTTCTGCCATACTTTTAGTATACCGCGTGTATGAAAATGGTATGCCTCTGCCATACCTCTCCGATACGTCTCCCATACCTCGGGCATACTTCCGGGATACCTCTGGCATACCTCTCCCATACGGAAACCATACGGAAATGATACGGTAGCCATACGGGAACAATACGGAGACCTTGTCTTTCTCTCTATATATCAATAATTTAGGTTTTTTCTGTTTTGCAAATCCTTGTATACCAGGGATTAAAAAACCAGGATAAGGGTGGAAATTCTCAATTTCTTTCAACACAAACCGCCAAAGGCAAAAATGAGAACCCTTCAAATAAATAGGCGAAACCGCCTGCCCGGTTAAACACCGGTTTTAATCTTTCTAAACTATTGGATGATTTGAAAACGGTGTATTACGCGGGTAGTCAATTTTTTTTATGAACAAATTATTCATCATCGCTACGAATAAAATGAATTAGACCAATAAGCCGGGTATTTTGTGGTCATTCATGTGACTCGTGGCTATGACTATTATCCGGCATGTTTGTGGCTTTATTCAATAATAAAAGAATAGCTTACTTTATGAACTTGAGTGGTATCAACTTTTAAATAACCAGGAAGACGGCAGGGCCTGATTGACCAACCATTTTTTATTGTTTTCCTGTCTTCCCGGCAAATTAATCTACTAGCTGAACCCGGTATTT
>JAUZOA010000063.1 GCA_030706685.1 Bacteroidota bacterium | reverse complement strand
GCCATATAAAAAGTTTTAAAATGAATAAAAAAAGGAAAAGCCCCTATATATAGAAATGCGGTTGGGGGCGAAAAAACTGCATGAGTGGAAAAATAAATCCGGTCTCCCGCTCTTTTTAAAGTAAAAGACGTACAATCAAAAACCTATGAGTGGCTGACTAAAAAGAAAGTATTTGCCGGAAAGACGACAAGAAAAAGACAAATTAAAGACCATCACTTCCCGTCTTTCCGCCTTACCGGCATTTATATTTCCTATAATTTTTTATTTCACGCAAAGGCTAAGAAGCAAGGACGCAAAGTATCAGACTCTCTTTGTCGCTGCGTTAACTTTGCCTCTGCGTGAAATATGATTTGTAATAAAAAGGTTTCACACCAGGAACGCTGAGGAGCAAAAAGAGCAAAGAATAAGACTCCCTTTGCGTGATACCCCTTTACAGATTCAGGATTAAGGGTTGTCCGACATAGCACAGCCCGACTCTCCTGCGTGCTAAGAGTAACTGGATAGCTATACGGATGCTTGCCTGGAGCTATGGGATAGCGGCGAGATAGCGGTAAAGTAGCAGTATGATAGCATTAAGGAGTCAATATGCTAAGGGGGTAAAGGCGTTCAGGTATCATCCCTCTTACAAGGTAAAAGCGTTCAACTGGTAGAGTAAAGGCGTTCTCCCGCCTTGCAAATTCCGGGTTGGAAACCAGGGTTGTCCGGCTAACCAGGCCAAAGCCTGCTACCGGTGGGTTACTATCTAAAATAAATAGAGTCATTGAATGATGAACTGAAAATTAGTTCTTTATAATAACGAAATACCCAATCCAAAGGTTGCAGGAAATATAAAATAACGGAGGAATCAAAATTGTTTCTAAGAGCAGTACCAGCAATGAAGACAAGCATCATTCTTTCACCTTAGTGACGGGAAGAGGAGCAAGCCAAAAGGTGCGTAATTTAAATAATAAAAAGACCCCGGTTCTAAGGCCGGGGTGATAGTCATTTACTATGCGGGCATTTTTCATTTCGCGAATTCCGCTCTTATTACATTGAGTGCCCCTCCTGCCTTAAACCATTCTATCTGTTGTTCATTATAAGTATGGTTCACCGTTATTTCATCACTGCTGCCATTGGCATGATTCAGTACAACGGTAAGCGGTCGTCCTTCGGTAAAGGTTACCAGGCCCAGGATATCAATGGTATCATCCTCCTGCACTTTATCATAATCTTCCTTGTTGGCAAAAGTCAATGCCAGCATTCCCTGTTTTTTCAAATTAGTTTCATGGATTCTTGCAAAGCTCCTTACCAGGATAGCTCTTACTCCGAGATGACGCGGCTCCATAGCTGCATGCTCCCTTGATGAACCTTCGCCATAATTTTCATCTCCTATTACTATGCTGCCAACACCTGCCGCTTTATAGGCGCGGGCGGTAGCAGGCACTTCACCATAAGCACCTGTAAGCTGGTTCTTTACCGTATCCGTTTTATCATTGAAGAAATTGACAGCGCCGATCAGCATGTTGTTGCTGATATTATCAAGATGTCCGCGAAACTTGAGCCAGGGACCAGCCATGGAGATATGATCGGTAGTGCATTTTCCTTTCGCTTTGATCAGCAATTTCAAGCCATAGAGATCGGTACCTTCCCATGCAAGGAATGGTTCCAGTAACTGCAGGCGCTTGGAAGCAGGATCAACAGCTACCTGTACTTTACTGCCGTCCCTGGCAGGCGCCTGGTACCCGGCATCTCCCACAGCAAAACCTTTCGGGGGCAATTCAAAACCTGTCGGTTCTTTCAGCATTACTTCCTGGCCTTTTTCGTTTTTTAATTTATCGGTTAAAGGATTAAACGAAATAGTTCCCGCCATTGCCATCGCTGTTACAATTTCAGGACTCGCTACAAAAGCATGTGTGGAAGCAAGGCCATCGTTACGTTTGGCAAAGTTCCTGTTGAAGGAGGTAATGATAGTATTCTTGCGATTCGGATCATCAATATGCCTTGCCCATTGACCAATACAGGGACCACAGGCATTAGCCAATACAAGACCGCCTGCATCCTCAAATTCTTTGATGAAACCATCTCTTTCTATCGTATAGCGTACCTGCTCGCTGCCCGGCGTGATTGTAAATTCAGAAATTGTTTTCAATCCTTTACTTACGGCATCTTTTACTATGGAAGCCGAACGGCTGATATCTTCATAAGAAGAATTAGTACAGGAACCAATCAGCGCTACTTCTAATTTTTCAGGCCAGCCATTCTTTGTTACGGCTTCTTTTATTTTGGAGATAGGCGTAGCAAGGTCGGGAGTAAAAGGACCATTAACATAAGGCTCGAGCGTAGTGAGATCCAGTTCCAATACCTGGTCATAATATTTAGCGGGATCGGCATATACTTCGGCATCTGGCCGCAAATGTTCGCGGATACCATCTGCAAGTTTGGCTACTTCTTCACGACCTGTCGCTTTGAGGTAAGCGCTCATTTTTTCATCATAAGCAAACAAAGAACAGGTAGCCCCTATCTCAGCTCCCATATTACATACAGTTCCTTTACCTGTCGCGCTCATGCTATCGGCGCCGGGTCCAAAGTATTCGACAATCGCCCCTGTTCCTCCTTTGACTGTCAATTGCCCCGCAACCCAGAGAATCACATCTTTACAACTTGTCCATCCACTCATTTTCCCGGTAAGCTTTACCCCGATAAGTTTTGGCATTTTCAGTTCCCAGGGCAGACCGGCCATTACATCCACTGCGTCAGCGCCACCAACACCAATGGCCACCATGCCCAGGCCGCCTGCATTGGGGGTATGACTATCTGTTCCGATCATCATGCCACCGGGGAAAGCATAATTTTCCAATACTACTTGGTGAATAATGCCTGCGCCTGGTTTCCAGAAACCAATACCATATTTGTTGGATATCGAAGCGAGAAAGTCATATACTTCGCGATTCGTTTCAATAGCCAGCTGAAGATCTTTTTTAGCGCCAATCTTAGCCTGTATTAAATGATCGCAGTGAACTGTAGACGGAACGGCTACTTTGTCGCGGCCGCAGGTCATGAACTGTAAGAGGGCCATCTGCGCCGTTGCATCCTGCATAGCTACACGGTCGGGTGCAAAGTCCACGTAATCTTTGCCTCTTGTATAAGCTTTGCCGGGAGGAGTATAAAGATGCGAGTACAATATTTTTTCGGAGAGTGTTAAAGGCTTGCCCGTCAATTTCCTGGCAGCAGTGATCCTGCCGGGCATTTCAGAATAAATTTTTTTGATAAGATCCAGGTCGAATACCATAGTGAAGAATTTAACTGGTTAATATTGAATAGTGAAGATGCCAGGGAGCCTATTTGAACCCGGGAGGTTTCACAAATATTCGCTCTTACATCTTCAATTATAAATCCTTAAAGTGCTGCGAAGTTACTTAAATGCAATCTTAAAAAAAATAGGAATAGTCCGAAAGGAAGAAAGATGGAAAGAATCAGCCTGAATTTTAAAAAATTATTTTATACGTAAAGAGAATATTTTACGCGTCACAGGCAAAAAGGGAAGTTTCTATTATCAGGAAAGGTCTTACCGGCTTCCGGACTTTACTGACCTGCCGGCTTCACTCTTGCATTCTTAAAGACTTTTGTTTAATTTAGGGTTATGAACAAATTCAAAAGCTTTGTTGAATGGAATGCCTTTGGTGTTTGTTCCGCTATCGGTGAAAGACTTGGAATAGCCACCAGCAAGATCCGCCAGTATTTTATGTATGCCTCGCTCCTGACTATGGGATCCCCGATTATTCTTTATATGATCCTGGCTTTCTGGCGCAATGTGCGGAACTACATGAAGGCAGCAAAAAGAAATCCCTGGTATTATTTATAGTGAATAGTGAGCGGTCAGTTGTCAATGCAGCTCACTCACAACTGACCACTCCCTACTAACCATCTGTCCGCTCAGATGACCTCTTTATTGTCAGTTGTTCTTACTTTCAGGTAAATGTTTTCGCCGTCCTTGAATACAGCAAGAATCAATTTATTAAAATCACTCCCTGAAAAACTGCCGGATCCTTTTTTAAATTTTACTGTGCCGCTGATATGGGTTAATATTCCTTTCTCATAACGGGTGTCGTCAAATTTCAACTCAATTCCCTTTTCTTTCATTTGTTTTTTATATTCTTCCAATTGATCCGGGGTGGTCTTTTTGGTAATGGTAATCATTACCTCTTCTTTACCAGTGATCATATTCCCGTCATCATCTGCTATGGTAACACCCTCCATCCCCCCGGCGATGGCCGATACCGGTGAAATAACAGTAGCTCCTTGAACTGTAGTGGTCACTGCAGGAGTGGCTACAAAAGTAGAACCAACGTTTTTAACTGAAACCTCCGGGGCTGAAACAGATGTTGCTGAAAAATTTGTTGTCACTCCTGTTATTGGCGTAATGATAGTTGGAGCATCCGCATTGACAGTTGCAGTAACATCGATGATCTTGCCATATTTGTCTTCAAATTTCTTCCGTTGTGCCGAATTGGTAAGATCATAGATTTCTGTTTTCCCGTTTTTCAGGTGCATCACTGCTTTCTTATTGGTTATTTCAAAATCACCGCTGACATTACTCCTGTTGGTTTTTATGGCCGCATTAGGTTCAGCATCGGGTCCCTTAGCGGGAGGAGTCGGAGGAAGAGGCGGCGGTGGTGGTGGAGGCGCTATTGGTAGCTTCCCATACTTATTTTCCGCTTTAGCTTTTTCGGCGGGATCATCCAGGTAATACTGCTCCGTAGTGCCATCTTTTTTAGTGATAACGGTCAGCACTTGCCCATTCTCATTATTATAAACCCATCCAACATCTTTTACCCCGGGATTCCTTTTCAAGAAAGCTTTTACTCCCGGATCATTTATATTGGCAGGAGGAACAGGGGGAACAGGCGGTGATGGCGGAAGCGGGGGAACAGGCGTAGTATCATTTATAACCAGTGACCGTTCCTCCGCAGGCACATCATCTGTCCTTGAAGGAGGCGGTACGCAATCGGGTAATTTTCCAAATACCTCTTCAAATTGGCTCCTGTCTTTATCATAATCCATGTCATATATTTCTACCCGGTTATTGCTTAGTTGTACCAACACCCTGCTATCCCCGGGAAAAATAATCGTTTTTGCTTTTTTGCCGGTATTATTGAAATATTTAGCCGCTTCTTCAGCAATATGATTCCATTCCGCGTCATAAGCGGAATAATCGTACTGCGTTTCTTTATACAAAGCCGGCAGTGTTCCATATTTCTTTTCCAGTTCTTCGGGTGACGGAGTCCCCGGGTATCCATATTTCTCAATAGTACCGTCATTGAGAAAAACGATATGCTTTGCCTTATCCTCCGTTGAATACAATAGAGCAATCGCAGGGTTTTTTATTGTAAAGGCAATTATTTCATCGATTTGGTTTTGCATCTGCGCCGGGTTAATAGTAATGGCCGGAAGTGTGTCTTTTACGGAATGGGAATAGGCTTCCCCGGAGCTAAAACTTCTTGTTATACTCCTGAATGACAATAATACTACCGCCAGCAAGGGCACCACAAATAAAAATTTGAATAAATGCAATTTGGTAGTTTTAAATCTGTTCATCATGGCTATACGTTTTTTTAATGAAGAAAAATTAAACTTTGACGCTATACTAAATTGATTGTTGCCGATCACTTTCAGCAACAGGTATTGATATTGTTTTTTATTAATGCCGTTTTCCAGCACTTTATCATCGGCGATGAATTCCAGGTTTTGCCTGATCGCTTTGCGGATAAACCATACAAAGGGGTTATACCAGTTAAGGATACAAAGCAACTCACACCAGATAATGTCTGCTGTATGTTTTTGCTTTATATGAACAAACTCATGGCGGATGATTTCTGTTAATTCCTCTTCGCTGTGAAGGTGGCGGTTAATAAAAACGGAATTGCCAAAAGAAAAAGGGATAATTTCCTTATCTACCTGGTATAACTTCACTCCGTCATTTGTAAGCAATTTTGCTTTGCGACGCATATAAAAAAAAGAAAATAGCCGGGTAAAGAAAAGTACAAAGAAAAGAATCATACCTGTTATACCAACCAGGGCCATCCAATCCCACTTGTCCCATGATACTGGCTGAACCGGGCAACCTGCAGCATTGACAAAAGCCGTAGTATACACTTCAAAAGAAGGAATGAATTGAACAACGCTATTTGTTGTCAGCTCACTTTTTTGGAGCAAAGGAGTAATATTAATAAAAGGGATCCAAAATGATAACAGGGAATATCCCAGTAAATACCACCGGTTGGCAGTATAAAAGGTCAGTTTGCGCAATACAAGTTGATAGAACAGGTATACGAGCGCCAGGTAGATGGATAATTTTAAAAAGTATTGTATTACTATAGGCATCAGGTTGAGTTTGATTAATTTTTAATTTTCTTACCATCGAACAGAAAATAATCAAGGCTCCATTTGCCGGGATCATTGAGAAAAAAAATAAAAAATAAGAGCAGGAACAAAAAGGGAGTTTCCGTATTAAAAATATTGCCATTACCCGTCAGGTAAATAACAACAGCCATGCTGATCATCACAGGCACAGTAATGATCCTGGTAAACAGGCCAGCTGCCAATAATGTACTACCGGAAAATTCAGTGATCCTGGCCAGGTAACCTATTGGTACTGGCAAAGGAACCTTCGCATCACCTGGAAACCGGGTAAGGTCATTCATTTTATGATCGCTAAATAATTCCAGCCCATAAGGAAGAAGCATGATGGCAGAAAATATCCTAGCGATAAAAATACCGTTACTCCAGGCTCCCCGGGATGTCAATAGGTTTTTTTTTATCATACGCTGCTATGATTATATATACTCGTGTCTCTCATTTTTTTCCTTCAATCAGGCTAATGATTTCCTTCAGCTCTTTGGCGGACAATTTTTTCTGCTCCACGAAGAAATTGACCAATTCTTTATACGAATTATCGAAATATTCTTTCACGACATTACCCATAAACTTCTTTTTATACTCTTCTTCGCTGACAGCAGGCTTATAGAGATAAGCATTGCCAAGCAGGCGGCTGCTCAGGTAACCTTTTTTTTCCAGGTTCTTGATAACAGAAGCTACCGTGGTATAAGGAGCCGGCTCATCCATGTTTTCCATAAAAGATTTGACATTTCCTTCGCCGGTACGCCAAACAGCCTGCATGGCTTCTTCTTCAGTATGGGTTAATTTTTCCATCTCTACGAATTTTTCGTAAATCTACGGAAATTTCGTAGAGATCCAAATTTATTTTGGAAACGAAGTCCGAAAAGACCATAAGCCGGAATGGCCGAAAGAATCAGTCTGAATTCAGAAGAGTTATCTTAGGATTGAAAAGGACATCTCCACACATCCATAACGAAGTAAAAGTTCTTTTATAAGAAATAGTCTTTCCGGCTTTCCGACTTTTGGCCGTTCTGTATTCTTATCAGATCAACTCCTGCAGCTTTGCCACTACCGCATCCACCTCTTCCTTTGTATTATGCTTACTAAAAGAAAAACGGACAGTAACAAGATTGGGATTGTTGTTGATAGCCCGGATCACATGGGAACCTGCATCTGCTCCGCTGCTACAGGCGCTGCCGCCGGATACGCAGATATGATGAATATCGAGATTGAAAAGGATCATCTCGGATTTTTCTGTTTTAGGAAAAGCGACACTTAAAACCGTATACAGGCATTTCCCTTCCTGGTCGCCGTTGAACTGAACACTCTTAATATTTTTTCTCAATTCCCCGATCATATAAGTTTTCAGCGATTGAATGTACTGGCTGTCTTTATCATAATTGGTCATAGCCAGTTCCAGCGCTTTGGCCAGACCTACAATACCATAGAGATTTTCCGTCCCTGCCCGCATGTTCCTCTCCTGCCCGCCTCCAAAAATGAAAGGTTTGATCCTGATATTGTCATTGACATACAATATACCAACCCCTTTGGGTCCGTGAAATTTATGACCGGCTGCTGAAATAAAGTGTACCGGTATCTTCCTCAGATCAATCGGGTAATGCCCCACGGTTTGCACACAATCGGAATGAAAGATAGCATTGTATTTATTGCATAGATTACCGACGGCTTTAATAGGAAGCAGGTTGCCGATCTCATTGTTTGCATGCATGAGTGAAACCAGGCAGCGTTCTTTCTGTGCCGCTAATTGTTCTTCAAGGTCACCAAGATCAATATGCCCGTCGGGGGATAATTTTACATAACTGCTGGTGACATTATCCGTATGATCATAATGCTCGACCGTATGAAGCACCGCATGATGTTCTATGGGCGAAGTGATAATATGCTTACAACCCAGGTCTCTTATCGCAGATAAAATGGCGGTGTTATTGCTTTCCGTTCCTCCCGAGGTAAAAAATATTTCACCGGGATGAGCATTCAATAATTTCGCTACAATCTTGCGCGCATTTTCAACAGCCAGCCTGGATTCCCTTCCATAAGAATAAATGGAAGACGGATTCCCAAAATGCGTGGTCATATAAGGAAGCATCGCGTCAAGCACCTCCTTGTCCAAAGCGGTAGTAGCAGCATTATCAAAATAAATGCGATCCATTGTAATTGAAATTCAGGATATAATTCCCGGGCCATCTGGTCCGGCCCTTTTAAATGATTAAAATAGCGGCGCAAAGATAAGCAATAATGCCGTCCCTGTATTTGAAAAAAGGCCTCTCCATGTAAAACGGGTCGCAACCATAGCGGTTTTTTTTACGTTAACATTAAAGATCAACAGCAGGCATAATAGATTATATTTAATAGCAAGAAGGCCGTTTCCTTTTGAAAGAAATTAACGGGGCTCCTCAGTAATAAAGCCAAAAAACTGCTCTCTATATGAGATTTACATGCACAACGGAAGTTGACCTTCCCCTTCAAACAACCGTGAGTATATTCAACAACCGGGATAATCTGGGCAAATGGCAACAGGGGCTGGTCAGCGATGAGCTCATCAGCGGAATCCCGGGCGAAGCAGGATCCAAATCAAGATTAGTCTTTGATACCGGCAAACATGTCATAGAACTAACAGAAACAATTCTCTCAAAAAACCTGCCCGCTGAAATGAAAGGCCTCTATGAACATAAACACATGGTGAATACCATGTCAAACCGGTTTACCCCTGCAGGAGAAAACAAAACCAGGTATGATGCGGAAATTGAGTACACGAAATTTATCGGGTTTATGCCTAAGATAATGGCTTTGCTGATGCCGGGCATTTTCAAAAAACAGGTCCAAAAAACATTGGACAGGTTTAAAATTTTTGCTGAAAATGAAGCAAAAGGGAATATGTAGTAATCGTCTTAAGATAAGCGTATAGGAAAACATATTTTTCATCCTTGCATCTTTTACGATCTTACTGGTACGCCCGTGTGGCAGGCTCTTTTTACTCCTTGCAGCAAATCTTACGAACCTATATACTTTTGAACTGTTTTTGAATTGCTTTTGAACACAATAACCCATCCATACGAGGTACAATTGCATAATTTTGTATTCAATACACAAACATGAAACGATTGCTTTGGCTGGTATGTATTGTTCCCGCAATGGGCTGGTCACAAACGATCAAGTTCAGGAAATACAGGAAAGGTGAGCATTTCCTCTATCAACTGACCACCGAATCAACGAGGAATAATCAACCGGATATCAAAACCATATCTGTTTCATCCCATACGGTTATTGAAGATTCCGCCGGTAATCTTGCCGAGCAAATAAAATGGATAGGTAAAAAATCTATTACAACAAAGGATACCCTCCGCCTTGATTCAGTGGCAAAAAAAGTCCCCGCTTACCTGTTATCCTTATTACCGGGCGCACAATTGAAAATTCCTCCTTTAAGTATCCCCGAAATGACGGGTGAGATCACCGACCTGAATACCTTCTATACCGCCGTTTCCCCTGCATTGCATATTCAACGTCTCGGCCCCAACTATCTTTCCTTCCGGGATTCTGTTTTGAAAGGAAATTTCGCGGATCATCAGCAAATCCTGGCAGGTGAGGACTGCATAGAAGTAACACAAAAATTATTAGTAAGAGATAACGATGTCATTATCGTTGAAACCTCCTTCCTCCCGCCTTCTTATACAGGCATCACCCCGTTAATTGATACGATCGGCAAACAATTATTCAATGTCCCGAATAATTTTCAAATGGTTCGCCGGGGAGCGGAGAATAAAGTGAACCTGCTCTGGGGAGTTGAGCAATTTATCATTACTTCCACATTAGATAACCGCACAGGACAGCTATTAAAAGCAGAGATGATCAACCAGCTCAGCCTGAGAATGCGGTACAATTCTTCCGAAGACCTGAAAACCTATGAGGCGGAAATTCCGTTAACTATCAGGAGAGTACTGCACCTGGAACTGCTGAAATAACAGCTATTGTACCGGGGTGGACACCGGGCGCTTTTACCCGGATACGCAGACATTAGTTACATTTATTGCAAATATTTTACCAGGTGAATTACCCGGCGCTATCCAGAAAAGTTCAGGATCATGTACTATCCTTTTTTCATTCGCAAAAGGACAAAACTTTCTTTTATCATAATCTTGATCATACACAGCATGTAGTAAAAGCAGCCGCGCGGATCGCTAATCATTACCCATTGAACGAAAAGGGTTTTCTTATAGCGATAACGCCATTGCCAAACTCCCGAATTCATTGTTGCCAAAAGTGAAAGTGCCATTGGAAACAACACAGCTCATCTTCATCTATTCCAATTCGATTGATATCAGTTTTCGCAATAATGAAAGAAGGTTTGATGCAGAAGGCGGATATAATATAGGATACCATATTATCGAGAAAAGAATGGATGCAGTAAATATCAAAACCTCCCGTGAACGATTGACCAGCCGGGAAAAATAGCGCTGATCTATTTTAACCAGAAAGATGCCGGCGAATATATTTCCTATATTCACCACTTGCAGGAGAAAAAAATACTGAATGATGACCTCGAATACCCTGAGCTGGAAGAATTGCAGGGTGTCAATGGGCTAAAAGCACTAAGGATAGGCGCCAATACCAACCACAATACTCCATTACAAAGCGTAGTTTCTTCACAGGCTTCTGTCGTTAATCAATAGGCTGGAAGAAGCCGGAAAGTCCGGAAGACCCGTCTTCGGACTAAAATGACTTTACAATAACCAAAGAAATTTTTTCGGACTTCCGGACTTTTCGGCTATCCCACCAATAATTTTTTTCTACCATCCGGGGAAAGGGTAAATTTAGTTGATCAATTCTTCTCCAATGAGCAAAGAAAAAATCATCCACTGTAAAAACGATTCTTGTCTTCATGAAGGCCGTCGTGATTTCCTGAAAAAATCATCAGCCCTTGCCGCATTAGCTGTCGCGTCGCCGGCAATTCTAAAGGCAGCGGAGGACGATGAGAAAATTGCCGCCTGGTTTGAGAAAATCCCTTTACAAATCGAAGTGAATGGCATCGCCCATAATCTGAATGTTGAGCCAAGAGTTACGTTATTGGATTTCCTGCGCGAGTACCTGCATCTTACCGGCACCAAGAAAGGATGCGATCATGGGCAATGCGGGGCCTGTACGGTACACGCGGATGGCAAACGCATCAACTCCTGTCTTTCTCTTGCTGTGATGAATGAAGGAAAAAAAATAACGACGATTGAAGGAATAGCCAAAGGTGACAAACTGCATCCTATGCAGGAAGCATTTATCCGTCACGACGGGTTTCAATGCGGCTATTGTACCCCTGGCCAGATCATGTCGGCAATTGCCTGTATCAAAGAAGGGCATGCGAACAATGAAGACGAGGTAAGAGAATTCATGAGTGGTAATATTTGCCGTTGCGGCGCTTATCCCAATATCGCGGATGCAATCATAGAAGTAAAAAATGGAGGGTATGAATTATGATCAATTTTGAATATACCCGGGTATCATCAGTAAAAGCAGCTATTGATGTATTAGCAAAAAATCCGACAGGCAGTTTTATTGCCGGTGGCACTAATTTGATTGACCTGATGAAAAGAGGTGTGACCGCCCCTTCCCGTTTAATTGATATCAACAACCTGCCATTAAAACAAATTGAAGAAACGAAAACAGGATTGAGCATTGGAGCATTGGTCATCAATAGTGATGTAGAGGAGAATGATATTGTGCAAAAAAAATATCCTTTACTGGCTATGGCATTAAAGGCCGGAGCATCCGCGCAATTAAGGAATATGGCAACCGTGGGAGGCAATATAATGCAAAGAACCCGCTGCACTTATTTCCATGATACGGCGATGCCCTGTAATAAACGTGAGCCAGGAAGCGGTTGCGGCGCTTTGCAGGGATATAATCGCATGCACGCCATCTTTGGCGCCAGCGACAAATGTATCGCCGTTCACCCAAGCGATATGTGCATAGCGCTGGCGGCACTGGATGCAACCGTGCATATCAGCGGGCCAAAAGGTGAACGGAAGATTTTATTTACCAACTTTCATCGTTTGCCGGGTGATACACCGGGCAAGGATAATACCTTATTAAAAGGTGAAATCATCGCGGGTGTTACTATCCCCGAAAATAATTTTATAAAAAATATTTATTATTTAAAAATTCGGGACAGAGCTTCCTATGCTTTTGCCCTGGTATCGGTTGCCGCTGCATTAGAATTAAGTGGCGAGACCGTAAAGAATGTAAGACTGGCGATGGGTGGCGTGGCGCATAAACCCTGGCGATTGACAGAAGCGGAAAAGTTTTTAACCGGCAAACGTGTATCGAAAGAAACATTCATACAGGCTGCGGAAATCGCGATGAAGGGAGCAAAAGCTTACGGGCATAATAATTTCAAATTAAAAATGGCGCCTGCAGCGATTGTTGAAGCATTGATGAAAGCAGCAGGCTAAGATCTGATCCCGGCATAGCCGGACCTTTTTGGAGGCTCTAAAATTTGCCGGGGTCTTCAAAAATGATGATATAAAGATTTGCAGCACTGCTCCCGCTCCTTTGGAGAAGAAGATGAGAGGTGAAGCCGGAAATAAAAAATAATGACATTATTTATCAGACACTTGATATATGGATAAAAAATTCTCAACCAACGCTCTGCATTTTATTGATCGCGTAGATGGTGTACAAAAAGTGACCGGCGCTGCAAAGTATTCAGCGGAATATGATTTCCCCGGGCTTGTATACGCTGTATTAACGGGCAGTACTATTGCAAAGGGCAGCATCGTTGATATGGATACAAAAGCGGCAGAGAACGCGCCGGGTGTATTGGCCGTCGTTACGCATCTCAATTCACCCGAACTGCCGGGATATAAAAAAACCGCCATCCAGGCCAATGTCCCGGAAACTAAAAGAGGTTACCATGTATTCACCGACAATATCATTCGTTTCAACGGGCAACCTGTTGCATTAACGATCGCCAATACTTATGAAAGAGCTGTATATGCCGCTTCTTTGGTGAAGACAAAATACAAGGAGGAAGAGCATCAGACAGACCTGGATGCAGCCATCAAAAACGGGAAAGCCCTCGAAGGCAATCCTTATAAAGATTATGTTCGCGGAGAACCCGATGCCTGGAAAAACAGCGAAGTAAAGATTGAAGCCGAATACAGGATGCCGCTCGAAGTACATAACCCGATGGAAATTCATGCCATCACTGTGGTATGGGAGGGGGAAGAAAAAGTAACGGTATATGAGAAAACACAAACCTTAAAGACTACACAACAAAATATCATGCGGGCCTTTGGCCTGAAGGAAGAAAACGTAAGAGTGATTACCCAATTTGTCGGAGGCGCTTTTGGTTCTGCCTTCAATACATGGCCACATTCGATGGCCGCCCTGATCGGCGCCCGAAAAATTGGCAAGCCATTAAAACTGATGCTGGCAAGAAGCCAGATGTTTACTCTTGTCGGTTATCGTCCGCAAGCCATTCAGAAAATAAATATGGGCGCTACCAAAGATGGAAAATTGACAGGCATAACCCATGAAGCAACAGCGATGACATCCTCTTACCAGGAATTTACAGAAGGCATCGTTAATGCGTCAAGATCATTGTATACTTGCCCGAATGTAACGACAAGATATAAAGTTTACCCGCTCGACCTTAGCCAGCCTACCTGGATGCGCGGCCCGGGTGAAACGACCGGCGCTTATGCTCTTGAATCGGCCATGGACGAATTGGCCGATGCCCTTCATCTCGATCCCATTGAATTCCGGCTGCGCAACTATGCGGAAACAGACCTGGAAAATAACAAACCTTATTCGAGCAAATTTTTAAAAGAAGCCTATCAACTGGGTGCTGAAAAAATAAAGTGGCAGGATCGCAATCCCGAGCCTCGTTCGATGAAGGAAGGGGACTGGATGATCGGCTACGGCACAGGAACAGGAACGTTCGGAGCCTGGAGAGGGGATGCAAAAGTGGCGGCCAGGTTGTTGCCGGATGGCACATTGATACTTCAGAGTGGAGTTACAGATATGGGCCCGGGCACTGCTACAGCTATGACCAAACTGGCTTCCGATATATTTGGCATATCTCCGCGCAATATAAAATTCGAAATGGGAGATTCCAACCTGCCACCGGGCCCTTTCCAGGGCGGGTCCGGAACTACTTCCTCGCTGGGCACAGCGGTACATAATGTATGTGTGAATATGAAAAAAAAGCTGGCGGATTTAATCAAGGACAATTCCATTTTTCATACAGAAATCGTTCATACTGTAAAACCCGAAGACCTGTTGTTTGAAGACGGGTATATGATACTCGCTTCCGATCATTCAAAAAAGATCAGCTATGGAGATGCATTAAAAGATGCAGGAATGAAACAACTCGAATTGCTGGAATCCTCGGATGGAAACCCGATGAACGGTTATTCAGCTTTCTCTTATGCCGTTCATTTTGTAAAATTAATGGTACACGCCGCTACCGGGGTAATAAAAATAGCCAGGGTGGTATCGGCGGTTGATGCCGGTAAAATAGTAAATGAAAGTACCGCCGAAAGCCAGATCATTGGCGCCGTAGTGGGTGGTATCGGTATGTCATTGATGGAAGAAGGAGTAGTAGATCACCGTTACGGCCGCTGGGTCAATAACAATTTCGCGGATTATCATGTCGCCGTGCAGGCTGATGTTCCGCATATAGAAGTGCTTTTTGTCAATAAACCTGATCCTATTCTCAACCCGATTGGATCTAAAGGGATGGGAGAAGTAGGCCTGGTAGGATTTGCAGCCGCTGTTTCCAATGCCGTATACCATGCTACGGGAAAAAGAATCAGGGAACTGCCGATCACGCCGGACAAATTGATTTAGTTCCGTCGTATTTACATTCATGGAGTGCATGAAAGCATTTTCATTTAAATCAAAGAAAATATGATCACAGAGCAGGATTATAGTGCAGCCGAAGAGCAGTATATCAGCTTAACGGATGACGAACTTGGACAATTAGCCCGCAAGGCCGCCGAAGCACAGCCGGCACTGTTTGCCTACATTGCAAATTATTACGACAGCCTGGTGGAAGATGACAGCAAGGATTTCTATATTCAGTTGGTATACAGTACATGGATAGCCTATAACAATAAATATATCTTGAAAAGTATTCTTGACATTGAAGAAATTGAGAAAATGGATGAAATGGAAGGAAAACGGCTCAATGATCTTTATGAAAATGAAGAGGCTATTCTTCATGAAGTTCTCAGGAGGATGACCGAACATCCGCAGGTACAACTACTGGGATCTGTATATACCCGGATAGGAGACTTTTACGGGGAAGAGCAATTAGCCGACGAGAACGCAGAGAACCCTTCTTACCAGGATGCAGGCATTATCAGCGGGGTGATCAATTCGTTCATTAACCTGTTGGAAAAAATAAGGCAGGTTATCTATCTTTCATAAACCAGTGAATCTCTTACATAAACTCCCTGATATCCTGCATCAGCCTCAGCGCAATATTATTCGCCTTGGATTCAAAATCACTTTCAGCATAGATGCGGATGATGGGTTCCGTATTGGAAGAACGGAGGTGTACCCAGTCATTGTCAAACTCGATTTTTAAACCATCTTCCGTATTGACAGGATTGTTCTTATACTTTTTCTGTATGTTTTCAAAAATTGATTTCAGGTCAAACCCGTTTTCGAGTTCGATCTTATTCTTCGAAATAAAATAATCAGGATATGTACCGCGCAATGATTTAATACTCTTTTTGTATTCAGCCAGATGAGTCAGGAATAAAGCAATGCCAATCAGGGCATCACGTCCATAATGAAAATCAGGAACAATGATGCCGCCATTTCCTTCACCACCGATCACGGCATTTACTTCTTTCATCTTTTTTACCACATTTACCTCTCCTACTGCCGAAGGAAAATATTCACCTCCGCGCTTAACCGTAATTTCTTTAAGCGCCTTGGTACTGCTCATGTTGCTGACTGTATTACCTTTCTTCCTGCTCAATACATAATCAGCAACAGCTACTAAAGTATATTCTTCACCAAACATGCTGCCATCTTCACACACAAAACAAAGACGGTCTACATCCGGATCAACAGCAATACCAAGATGAGCTTTTTGCTTTACTACTTCGCTGCTTAATTGAGCCAGGTGTTCAGGGAGGGGTTCAGGATTGTGAGCAAACCTGCCATTCACCTCCCCATTCAAAACAATGATTTCATTGATACCAAGCGCCTTCAACAATGCAGGGACATAGATAGCGCCGGTAGAATTGACGGCATCCACAACAATTTTCATTCCCTGCCTGGCAATAGCTTTCGCGTTGACCAATGGATATTTTACTACCGCATCAACATGTTTTTGAAGGTAATCATTATTAAAAGTGACTTTTCCCAGCTTATCAACACCGGCAAAAACAAAATCTTCAGCGGCCGCTTTCTTTAAGACCTGTGCCCCTGTTTCGGCAGAAATAAATTCTCCTTCATGGTCGAGTAACTTCAGTGCATTCCATTCCTTGGGATTATGACTCGCAGTGAGGATAATGCCACCTCCGGCTTTTTCCATTTTTACAGCGAGTTCTACGGTCGGCGTTGTAGACAACCCTAAGTCGATAACATCAATACCCAGGCCTGATAAGGTACTTACAACAAGGTCACGAACCATGGAACCGCTGATACGGCCATCACGCCCAATAACAATCCTGGAGTTCCCGCCTTTTGATATAATGCTGCCATAAGCTGCCGTGAATTTTACAATATCAACGGGGGTTAGGTTCTCACCGGGACCTCCTCCTATGGTTCCCCGGATGCCGGATATACTCTTGATCAATGCCACTGGTGGTAATTTTATTAGGGATAGCAAAAATACGGTTTTCATGTTCAATTGCCCTTTCCGTTATTTTGCCCACGGCACAATTTACCCACCATCAACTTCCTACATTTGTTGAAAAAATAGTCTATGCCGGAGAAAGAATGGTATAGGGACTGGTTTGATTCTCCTTTTTATCATAAACTTTATTTTGAGCGGGATGAAAAAGAAGCGGAAGCCTTTATTCATAAACTGGTAGCTCATCTCCGGTTAAAGCCCGGCAGCAGGGTACTGGATGTGGCCTGTGGCAAAGGAAGACACAGTAAAATATTAGCCCGGCTTGGTTTTGATGTTATAGGCATTGATTTATCGCCTTCCAGCATTGAATATGCCCGGCAGTTTGAAACGGATAATCTTCACTTTTTTTTACATGATATGCGGCTTCCGTTCTGGGTTAATTATTTCGATCATGCGTTTAATTTCTTTACGAGTTTCGGCTACTTCAGAACGCGGAGGGAACATGATGCTGCTATTCGCACTATCGCCAGCAGCCTCAAGCCGGGTGGCACATTGGTGATTGATTACCTGAATACACATTATGCAGAGGATCATTTATTGCCCGGTCTTACCAAATATTTGAACGGTACTACCTACGACATCAGGAAGTGGGATGATGAATCGCATTTTTATAAAACAATAAAAATTACAGATGCTTCATTAAATGAACCTCTCGAATTCACCGAGAAAGTGACCAAATTCTCACCCGGTGATTTTAATGAAATGCTTAGCTACCGGGGCATGCAGGTAGAAGAGCTCTTCGGCGATTATGACCTGAACGGGTACGATGTCAGGAAGACGCCCCGGCTGATCATTGTTGCCAGGAAAACCCATGCTGAAGCCGGCAACAAAGAAAAAAGATTGTATAGCGACGGAAGAGCTACCGATGCGCTCACATAAGCATCTTTTAAGGGTTTAAAGCTATTGGAAGATTTTTTACAACGATGGTCGCTTTGCTATCAGGCAATCCTTAAACGTTTAAACCTTTAAACCTTCCAACCCCTTCAATTCCTCTTATTATTCATCAGCATGTACCTCGCTGTTTCAAAAAAAGCCGAAGTGAATGCCGACATTTTCTTCCGGATAGAATCTTTTTGCACTTTTGTGTAAGAAAAACCATTGTCTTTAATGGGCGCCAGTTGTTCGTCAGGAAAGTTGAGGTTTTTGGTAAAATAAAAATCATCTGTTACGATACCTATCTTACCTGCTGTATTGGTGATAAAGGCGAAATTATTTTTCTTGGCAGGGTCCAGCAAATCACGACCAAGCGTAGTATTGACGTATGGCTGTTGCACCATTCCTGCTATGGTAGGCAATACATCAATCTGTGAAACTACTTCATTTCTTTTTTGCGGCGACAATAGAGAGGGCGAAAAAAATAATAAAGGCACATGCTCATCGGTCAGGCGTTGATCGGTCCAGGCAGCCGGGTAAATGGCTTCCGCATTGCCCGCTACCCCATGATCGCCGACAAATACAAAAATTGTATTATTAAAATATTCTTCTTTTTCTGCAGCCTCTATGAATTTTTTAAAACAGTAATCCGAGTACCGGAAAGTATTGAATTCTTCGAGCGATTCAAATCCGTATTTCTGCAATTGTTCTTCGGGAACTGTTATTTTCTCAAAGTCTGTGTCCGTTTCGGGCACTGTATAAGGCCGGTGATTGTCGGAAGTTTGCACAATCGCAAAGAAAGGTTTGTTTTCTTTTTTGAAAACCTCGTTAGCCTGCATGAACAGGTCTTTATCGCTGATGCCCCAGACATTCAATTTTGGCGATACAGAACTTCCTTCCGTATGCATCTGGAGGTTATCAATATTTTTCAACAAGCCTTCAAAATTGTTGAACTCCGGGTTGCCACCAAGAAAATAATGCTTGTCATAACCTTCAAAATTATCAATGATCGTATGCTGTTCCAGCGCCAGGGGGTTGCGGGTAGAGAATTTAAACAGTTGTGCATCCGGAATACCGGTGACAATAGCGAATAAACCCCTTGCTGTAGAAAAATGCGGAGAAAAACAATGATCGAAAAAGATGCCTTTTTCTGTCATTGATTTGAAAAAAGGAGTCGTATTCAGGGGATTGCCGCTCATGCTGCTTTTATACATACTGAATGACTCACACATCACAAGGACAATATTCGGGTGGCTTTCCAGCGCCTTACTTCCGGGCGCAATCACCCGCCGGTACGAAAACTCATTTTGAGCCGGCAGTTGCAGCCATTCCTTCATTAGCGGGAAAGATTCTCTTGCTTTTTGCTCGTTGAACTCAGGCGCCCTGAGTTTTAGTGTAGCAAAAAAATTTTGCAATGGGTTTAAAGCAAGATATGTTTTGAAACTATCCCTGAAAACAAATGCCTGTTTCCAGGTAAGTGGTGGTCCGGATAATCTGCCGTAAATAAAGATCCCAAGTACAAAAGCAGCTATAATAAAAAATTTCCGGCGATACGGTATTCCCCGGCCATCTGTTTTATTGATGATCCGCCAATGGCTCTCGCGATACATCCAGCGAAAAAGCATTACCGCTACTATCAGCCCAAGTATCATCCAGACCATGGGATAAGTTTGCCACATCATCTTAATAGATATCCCGGGATCCTCTACAAAGTTCATGGCGCCTGCGTCCAGCCTTGTCCGGTTATAAGAGAAACTTCCCAGATCAGCAGCAAAAAAGAAGAAAATAATAAATGTAACAACTGCCAGGTACCAGGTCCACCATTTTTTAGTTCGCGCTGCATGAAAAGGGGATAGTTGCGGCAACATGCTGAATACAATTACCGGCAGTAATATAATAGAGATCCAGCGCAGGTCATAGCGCGTTCCCATTAAAAAAGAAGGGATCAAATCAAAAAAAGAAAGTCCCCTGGGCTTAAAAGCAAAAAAAGTTACAAACCTGAATAACGTAAAAATCAGCAGGAAGATCAAAAAAAGATTGATCACCCACAAAATGGTCTTAGGAATTTTATACTTTTCGAGCATTAATAATCATTCACCAGGCCTGTGACAAAAGACAACAAAAGAATACAAAAGAATACAAATTATCCCGCTTTAACAAAACAGGGCTTACAGTAGTCTTAGATGCCGAAATGGCCGGCTTATTGCGCCTCAATCGGTATTTTTGCAGGATATGTCTCTCCTTTTGCAGGTAAATTTCTGGCAGCAACTCAAACAGTGGGACCAATGGTGGTTCATGAAATTGAATAATGACCTTACTAACCCTGTATTTGACAGCATAATGCGGGTTCTGTGCAACGGATCATACTGGGCGCCATTATATTTATTTCTTGCTGTCTTCGTATTGCTCAATTTTAAAGGCAATGGCGGATGGTGGATATTATTTTTTGCCTGCACCATTGCCATAACGGATATGGGAAGCACCTGGCTTTTCAATTCTTTTTTTGACCGTCTCCGTCCCTGCCGGGATACGGGTCTTCTTTTTCAGGTTAGACTCCTGCTAAAACAATGCCCTCCGGGATCCGGGTTTATTTCCAATGATGCCGCGAATTATTTCAGCATGGCCGCATTTTTTTTCATTACGTTCCGGCCCATGGTGAAAAAATGGCTATGGATAGGTTTTGTATGGGCAGGCTTAATTGCTTACGCTCAGGTGTACACAGGAGTGAATTACCCGCTGAGTGTTCTTGCAGGAGTTTTATTTGGATTAACTGTAGGTTTATTATCAGGCAAACTGTTCAATAAGCGGCATGGATTTATTATCTTCGGGAATCAACCTGTTGCTTAAATGGACATTATTATACTGCTGGTGTTGATCTTCATAAACGGCCTGTTTGTTATGTCTGAGATCGCACTGGTTTCTGCCCGCAAAGCAAGACTGGAAACGGAAGCTGAAAAAGGCGATACCCATGCCCGGAGAGCTTTAGAACTTTCGAACAACCCCGAGATATTTTTGTCGGCTGCCCAGATAGGCATTACACTCATAGCCATTCTTACAGGTGTCTATTCCGGCGAACGATTTGCTCATTTCCTGAAACCCACTATTGAGAAAATTGATTTCCTGAAACATTACGCAGGTACCATTTCTGTGACGATCATCGTGATCATCGTCACTTTTCTATCCATTATTTTTGGGGAACTCATTCCGAAACGCATCGGGCTGCTCCAGGCAGAACGCATTGCCAAGCTGGTGGCGGGGCCTATGAACTTATTCGCCCGTTTCACTCACCCGATCGTATGGCTGCTGAATAAGATCAGCAACCTGTTTTTCCGTGTTTTTAATATCAAAAAAATGAAGGATGATGCGGTAACAGAAGAAGAAATTAAAACCATGATTACCGAGGGAACGGAAGCCGGTACCATTGAAGAAGCGGAACAGCAAATCATCGAAAGGGTATTTCATCTAAGCGACCGCAATATTACCTCCCTGATGACGCACCGCAGCGATATCATCTGGTTCAACCTCGATGACAACGAAGAAAAAATAAAAGAAAAGATCGTGATGGAGCCTCATTCGGTATACCCCATTTGCAATGGCAGCATTGATGAAATCAAAGGGATTGTTTCCATTAAGGACCTGTATATCACACCGGATCACCTGTTGTTTAAGGATATTATGCAGCCTGCGCTTTTTGTTCCGGAAAATAATTCCCCCTACCAGGTGTTGGAAAAATTCAAAGGATCGAAGATACATTCCTGCTTTATTGTGGATGAATATGGCAGCATACTTGGATTAATAACCCTGAATGATATCCTGGAAGCCATCGTAGGCGAGATTCCCCAGCCGGACATTGAAGATTACGAAGTAATTGAAAGGGAGGATGGCAGTTTCCTGGTAGACGCGCAAATACCTTTCTATGATTTCCTTTCCAAGTTTGAGAAAACAGAATGGATGAATGAAGGCGAGCAGGGTTTCGATACGCTCGCCGGCTTTATCCTGCACCGGCTGGAACGTATTCCCAAAACAGGAGATAAACTGGAATGGAAGGGGTTTTCTATCGAGATCATTGATATGGACGGACACAGAATTGATAAAGTTCTTGTCAAGATAAGCCCCGCATTAAGAGAACAAATGGAAGAGTAAGAAGTCCCCCAATAATCAATTATTAATAATTATTGATTACTGGCTAAAATTCAAAATGTGCTTCTTTTTTGGGGCAATCCAATTTGGTGCTTTTCCTGTTGCCTCCAACTATTACATGAACGATACTTATCTGGTCGTCATATAAGTCGTATAAGATCGAATCAGTAACCTCTATTTTTTTTACCGTGGGAATATTACCAGATTCAAAATAAACGTATATCGCCTCATCCTGTTTTTCAAAACCCAGGTACTTCGCAGCCATTGGTTTATCGTCTGCTTTAATTTGTAAATGACCGAGGAGATATTTTTTTATAAGCGTATCCATGGCGGTTTTCATATTGGCCGACGACAAGTCTGCTTTTGTATGATAGGCTTTTGACAAACAGGTTTCAAAGTCATCGGTAAATATCCGGCAGCTTATTTCCAGCGATTTATCCGTCGCATTGTGATTGATTTCCGTGGTGCTTATATGAAAGGGATGATTCACTTTGCTGGCAGGTGAAAGGTTCACTCCTGTCGTCCCGGGTGGATAATACCCTACAAAACCGGTGAGCAAGATAAAAGCAGAAACAAGCAACCATTTATTGACGGATGTAACCATTGGCAACAATATTTTGTCCATTTGCAAAAGTCTGGATTATTTTGAAGCCTTTAATGGCGGCTCCTTTTAATTTTTTTCTATTAGCAGGACGGCCATAATTCACATGAAGATGCAGGACTTCAGCTTTTATTTTGGTTTAGGATGGGAGCATATCATAAGCCACCAGGCCCTTGACCACCAGCTATTCATCGCCGCATTATCGGCTATTTATATATTAAACGACTGGAAACAGGTGCTGATTCTCGTCACAGCTTTTACCATCGGCCATTCCCTTACCCTTGCCTTAAGCGTAACCGATGTAGTGAGATTTGATAAAAACTGGGTCGAGTTCCTGATTCCCTGTACGATTGTTGTCACCGCGATCAGTAACCTGTTTCAGAAAAAATTTACAACCAGGACTATCCGTATCAATTATTTCCTGGCTCTTTTCTTTGGCCTGATTCATGGAATGGGCTTTGCCAGCGCTTTACGCCCAATGCTGGCCAGGGACCAGGGTATTGGATGGAGCCTGTTTGGATTTAATGCCGGTCTTGAAGCAGGGCAGATCGTGGTGGTTATTATTTTATTGATCCTTGGAAAGATCATATTGGATCTGTTGAAAGTGAAAAGACGGGAATGGGTAATCTTTTTATCAGCGGCAGTATTTAGCCTGGCAATGAAAATGGCTATTGAAAGAATTCAAGTACTATAAACCATACTAACATGAAGAAGATAACACTATTTTTATTCATTATTGCAGGCATTGGCTCTTCAGCCCCCGCGCAGAATATTCAAAACAACCCCGGGAGCAATCACGGTAACAAATTTGAACAATTAGGCAGTATCCTGCCAACGCCCAATGAATACCGCACAGCCAGTGGCGCACCCGGTCCCAAATACTGGCAGCAACGCTGCGACTATGATATTAAATGCGAGTTGGATGAAAAAAACCTGAAACTGAACGGCGATGAAATGGTTACTTATTTCAATAATTCACCCAACACGCTTACCTATTTATGGCTTCAGCTCGACGAAAACCAGCATAGTAGCGTCAATAACGCAAATTACCAATCAAGCAATTCAATGACTCCCCAGGTAAGCCAGCAGCAGGTTGAAAGAATGGACGAGGCGAAAAGCGATAACGGTTATGGCTTTAATATCCTGAAACTAACCGACGCAACAGGAAAAGCATTGACCTATACCATCAATAAAACGATGATGCGGCTGGAATTGCCGGCGCCACTTAAGGCAGGACAGCGGTTTATTTTTAAATTAGAATGGAATTATAAAATATCCGACCGCAGGACAAAAGGAGGCCGTGGCGGCTATGAATATTTTCCGGAAGATGGCAATCATCTTTTTACTATGACTCAATGGTATCCCCGCCTTTGTGTTTATAGCGATTTCCAGGGATGGCAAAATCACCAGTTTACCGGCCGTGGCGAATTCGCATTGACCTTTGGCAATTTCAAAGTGCAAATGACCGTGCCGGCTGATCATGTGGTCGGTGCAACAGGCGAGTGCCAGAACTATGCCGCCAATCTTTCCCCGGCGCAATTAAGCCGCTGGCAAAAAGCGCAAACAACCAAAGAACCGATAGAAGTAGTAACATTGGCGGAAGCAAAAGCAGCCGAAAAAAATAAAAGCACCAAAACAAAAACCTGGATATTCAAAGCCGACAATGTCCGTGATTTTGCCTGGACAAGCAGTCGTAAATACGTATGGGACGCGATGCCTGTTACCGTCGAAGGGAAAAAAATCATGTGCATGAGCTATTATGCGAAAGAAGCATATAACTTATGGCGTCCCTATTCTACCAAAGTGGTAGCGCATACTATCAAAACATATTCGAAGTTCACTATACCCTATCCTTACCCTGTAGCGCAAAGCGTGGAGGCCAGTAATGGCATGGAATACCCGATGATCTGTTTTAATAACGGGCGCACGGAAAAAGACGGAACTTATAGCGAAGCCACTAAATTCGGCATGCTGGGAGTTATCATTCATGAGGTAGGACATAATTTCTTCCCGATGATCATTAATAGCGATGAACGCCAATGGACCTGGATGGATGAAGGGCTGAATACATTCGTGGAATACCTGACGGAAGAACTTTTTGACAACAAGTTCCCGGTAAGAAGAGGTCCGGCCTACCTTATTACCGATTACATGAAACTTCCCAAAGATGAATTAGAGCCCATCATGTCCAATTCGGAAAACATTATTGGGTTTGGCCCGAATGCTTATTCCAAACCGGCAACAGGCCTGAATATTCTCCGCGAAACAATCATGGGCAGGGAATTATTTGATTATGCTTTTAAAGAATACGCCAGGAGATGGGCTTTCAAGCATCCCGAGCCCGCTGATTTCTTTCGTACGCTGGAAGATGCCAGCGGGGAAGATCTTGACTGGTTCTGGAGAGGATGGTTCTATGGCACAGACGCCTGTGATATTTCCCTCGATTCGGTAAAAGTTGCCAGGGCCGATGTCGACGCTGTACCGCAACAAACAGCGGAAAGGACGATCAGGCGCAGCGTTGATAAACCCAGGCTGAATGACTATGATGATATTTCCAAAGTACGTAACCGGGAGGACAAGAAAATCACTTTTGCCACGGATGCGGATACCAGCCTCCGGGATTTTTACTGGAGGTACGCACGCGGCATTGAACCTTATGACACGACGAAATATGAAATTAAAATACCTGCCGGTGGACCTGAAGCGCTGAGTGATGCGGATAAAGATAAATACCGCAACCGGTATATGTATGAATTAACCTTAAGCAATAAGGGAGGTTTGGTAATGCCCATCATCATTGAATGGACCTATAAAGACGGAACGAAAGAAGTAACCCGTATCCCCGCGCAGGTTTGGAGACTGAATGAGAATAAAGTGGTGAAAACATTTATCCAGGACAAAGAAGTCGTTTCTATCAAACTCGATCCCTACCGCGAAACAGCGGATATCAATGAAAGTAATAATAACTGGAATACGATGCCGCAACCATCCAAATTCACATTATTCAAACAAAGAATTGGCGCGCCAAGAGCAGGGCAACAGCAGCCGGGCGCTAATCCCATGCAAAAAGCACAGGAGAAAAAAGCGTTCTGATACTCCCCGCTAAAAAGAAATAAATAAAAAAAAACTGCTTCGGATAAGAAGCAGTTTTTTTTATTATCATCTTCAACCCTTATACAAACCCTATAGATTTTTCTTATTGTTTGTCTTCGATGCACTCTCTTTCACCCTTCCTGTTTCTTTTAATTTTTGCGAAAGTATCCATTCGATCTGGCCGTTGACACTGCGAAACTCATCGGCGGCCCATTTTTCCAGGGCCTTGTAGGTATCATTATCAATTCGTATGACAAAACTTTTTTTCTGGCTCAAAACAATGGCTTTACCATTAACAATAGAATATTATAATCACTGATCCCTGTCCATACACCATAAATGGGAAAAAGTCCAAAAAAGAAAAATACCTTTTTGCCAATACATGTCATTTCTGTCTTCGGGAACCAACCGGACTTTTTTGGCTTCCTTACCGGATCTTTCAGACGCGGTACCCCCGCAAGACAAGATAAAAAATAACAAGATTCCGCCGATCCCTAAGGCTAGCGGCCGGCCAATTTTTATGCGGCTCCATCTCATATATTTTGATGAAATTTTCATAGTAGTTATCGCATAGATATGCCGGCCAGTTTTTCCACGGCCCGTTGAAACCCGTTTATTTTTTGCGACCCGATAAAATATTTTTTCCCGGATTTCAACACAAATTGTAATCCTTTACCCCGGCTGAGATTATGCACAGTGCCCCAGCCAGGAATTCTTTTATACCCATATTGTAAAAAAGGGCTGTTTCTCACTTTCACTGTCGCGATTTCTCCCCTTGAGATTACTGAAAATTTCCTGAAAAAAGGTCTCCAGCGATAATAAATTTCTTCTCCTGTTACGATTGTTTCGAATCTTACAATGTTCATAATATAAATTATGATAGCATGTATGGGAAGTACGACCGCCAGCGCAAGCAGGATATCATTTTTTGATTTTTTATCACCGGCAGCAGCCCCGACCGCCAGGCCTATGACGACCAAAAACATTATGCCCGTCATTATCCAAAGTATGCCCCCGGGCATCTGCTGTACCTCTTTGAATTCTATATTTCCCCTGATATCATTTTTGTTCTTCTTCATTACTGATTATTTCTGTTTACTAAAAACAACCAGGATTTACTGGTAGAGCGTTCCTGTATTCAATACGGGTGTAGCGCCTCTTTCTCCGCAAAGAACTACCATCAGGTTGCTGACCATCGCCGCCTTTCTTTCTTCATCCAGGTGAACGATCTCTTTTTTGGACAACATTTCCAATGCCAGCTCAACCATGCCTACCGCGCCTTCCACAATTTTAAATCTCGCCGCGACAATAGCCGTAGCCTGCTGGCGCTGCAGCATGGCCCCCGCGATCTCCTGCGCATAAGCAAGGTGACTGATCCTCGCCTCTTTAATAACGATACCAGCGGGAGCTAATCTTTCCGTCAATTCCTTTTCCAGGATTTCATTCACTTTTTCCCCTCCATCTCTCAGGGTAATAAGCGCGTGCTGGTCTTCAAGATTATCGTAGGGAAAACTATTGGCCAAATGACGAACGGCCGCTTCGCTCTGGATCTTTACATATTCATCGTAATCATCTACTTCGTAAGCCGCTTTATAGGTATCACCTACCTGCCATACGATTACCGCGCCGATCTCGATGGGGTTTCCCATCTTATCGTTGACCTTTAAGGTTTGTCCCTGCAGGTTGTGCGCGCGCAGGGTTATTCTCTGTGTAGAGTAAAGCGGATTAATAAAAAACAAACCGTTCGCCTTCACGGTACCGCTGTATTTCCCAAAAAAATTCAATACCCTGGAATGATTGGGCTGAACGATCATCAGGCCTTTCAGAAGAAAGAACATGACCAGCAGTGAAATAATAGCGCCCGTTACCATCACCGGGTGTTCATTAACTTCTGTAAAAAAATAAACGGAAGCAGCCAATGCCCCGAGGACCAATAAAAGAGCCAGATATCCTGAAACTGGTTTAACGATCTTTTCCATATAAAAAATTGTTTGATATCAATTTGATATCAAAATTATATTAGTATCTTGAAATCTCAAAATCATTTTGTCATGAATCGCCGCTTTTTTTCCTTACTGTTCGCAGTCACTTGTTTATCAACCCTCCATGCGGCCACCGTAGATACAGCAGGCATTTACAGTAATTCCATGCACAAGACTATAAAATGCGTAGTGATACGACCGGTGGTGTTACAGGAAAAACCGGCTCCATTGCCCGTGCTCTACTTATTACATGGTTATAGCGGCAATTTCAGCAACTGGATCAGCAAAGTGCCCGAACTGAAAATATATGCCGATGAATATGAGTTGATGATCGTTTGCCCGGATGGGGATTACAGCAGTTGGTATTTCGACAGCCCGGTAGATACCTCCATGCGATATGAAACCTATATTGCCAAAGAAGTTCCTGAATATATTGATGCGCATTATCCAACCATCAAAGACCGTAAAGGAAGAGCAATAACGGGCTTGAGCATGGGCGGGCATGGCGGCTTATTCCTTGCCTTCAGGCACGCGGATGTATTCGGCGCCTGCGGCAGTATGAGCGGCGGAGTGAACCTGCAGGATTCCAGGAATAAATTCGATGTCATAAAAAGAATTGGAGATACGATCCGGGACGCTGATAACTGGAAAAAATATTCTGTCATGACTATTATTGAAAATTACCCAAAAGACTCACTGGCAATCATTTTTGATTGCGGTACAGAGGATTTTTTTTATACCAGCAATCATGCATTGCATGAAAAAATGCTGAAGCTGAAAATACCGCATGATTATATTGAAAGACCGGGGAGTCACAACTGGGTTTACTGGGCTAATGCTGTAAAATACCAGCTACTGTTTTTTAAAACTTTTTTTGACAGGAAGAATTAAGCGAATCGCTTTTAATTAATTACCGGTCTGCCCGTCTCTTACT
The DNA here is from genome assembly GCA_030706685.1 of Bacteroidota bacterium. Classification (GTDB taxonomy): domain Bacteria; phylum Bacteroidota; class Bacteroidia; order Chitinophagales; family Chitinophagaceae; genus VBAT01. The sequence goes on along the minus strand of JAUZOA010000063.1, from coordinate 5,285 downwards.
TTTATTTTCTTTTTGCCTGAATTCTTTTTCTCATAATCGATGATGGCCTGTGGTTTGGCCATCTTCTTCCCTGCTGTGTCAGATTTATTTTTTCCATCATTGGCAAATCCTATTGGTTTCAGGTCATCATCTACAGTTTCGCCATTATCCGTTATCAGCTTGTCCAACTGGTATTTTTCTGTTTTCACAATAGTTCCTTCTGCAGGATCATAATACTTCCAGACGCCATGTTTCAGGGCAATTCCATCGTTTTTTACGACTACTCTCTCTTTGATCTTTGTAGGATCGTGCAGATCGTATACAGCTACGGTATCGAAAGGGTTGGCCGGGTCCATGGCCCGCCAGCTTTCTTCACGCAATAGCCCGCCATTGTAAGTATAATATTTTGAAACGCCATTTAATTTGCCCCAGTGGTAGTTTTCTTCAGCAATTTTTATTCCTTCCAGGGAATAGCGTTTCCAGGTGCCTTCTTTTACATCGTTTTCAAAATATCCTTCCTCTTCATATCCCTTTTCCCCCCGGAGGCCATCTATATGTATCAACCAGGGCCCTTGTTTGCGGCCTTTCATATCCACCCGGTTAAGCGTATCACCTCTGACACTCATGGTATAACTTTTCCACTGGCCAAAACTGTTCAGTGAAATGAACAAAATAAAACAAAACAGGAAGCGCATATACAATGATTTAGAGTATGATAATAACGGAAAAACAGCCGGATTTATGCACAAAATTAAAATAATCCGGCATAGATCATATCCTGTAAATCAAACCAATTTATTCTTACTGAAGGTTAAATGAATATCCATGCGTGTCAATCAGGGAATTGTGATTTCAAAACTCCGGGGTGTTTATAAACCGTAAGCACTTAGACTCCTCTAAGGGACTAAAATGAGAAGAACCCTCACAGGTTTCCCGGTCATATTCGATTCATATCCGGGTTACAGACGCTTTATATAGGAAGTATATAGGGAGATGACCCTGCGATGACCCGGAGTATACCCGGAGCATATCCAGTATAACTCCAGTATAATTCCAGTATAACTTCAGTATAACTCCAGTATAACTCCAGTATAACTTGTAGTTTTTGCCTGGCCTGTAAAACCAGCAAGTTGACAACTATGCTATCTTTCTTTTTGGCCTCGTAAGAACTACGGCAAGCAGGATCACAACAACCAGGGCGCCGCCACCAATGTAATAATAGGTCCGGTTATCCGGCTCCTTATCCAATCCTTTGTCAATATTATTTTTTGTATCGGCAATATATTTATCAACAAAAGGATAGGCCTTATTGATACCTTTTACCTGGTCAAATTTCGTGATCGCTTTTTTATACCACCCCTTATCAAACAGGTCCATTCCTTCTTCATACAACTGGGAAGCTTCACTCATGTGGGGAGTGATATCCGCTTTTTTAATAAATTCATCCACGATCGTGGTAGGCACAATAAAATTCATACCCTGGATATCCTGTTTACGTTCCTGGTCTACGCTGGTGAAAGTAATAAGGCCGATTACTTCCCCCTGCTCATTAAGAACCGGGCCGCCACTGTTTCCATGCGTGATCGCCGCATCGGTTTGCAATACTTCCCATCCGCCTTTCATGTTTTTCTTGGCGCTGATGATCCCTCTTGTCAATGTAGCTTCCGATATAGACTCTTCTGAGATCAGGTCGTTAAAGGTTGCCACACCCGGGTATCCTAATGCAAAAACCTGGTCGCCTACGCGTATGCTTTTATCATCACCCACCCTTATCGTCGGGTAATCATCCCTTTCCGGCAGTTTCAGGATCGCTACATCTTTTCCCGGTATCGGTTCGCCCTTGGTGACCAGTTTCGCTTTAAGGGATTGAGGAACGATCTTGCCATCTTTACCGCTTACGCCTATCACTACTTTAAAATCTTTTTCGATATCGCTCACATCCATTGTTTGAGAAAAATACCAGCTATTCGCATTGGTCAGCGCCTCCGTTTCCTCGGCAGTCAATTTACGGCCTATTGATTCTTCTACTGATTTGATATCATCTTCAATGATCTCCTGGAAAGTCTTGGTGGCGAAATTCAATTTTGTTTCATCGTCATTTTCATCCACTACGTGACAATTGGTTACCACATTTCCATTCGGGGTAATAATAAACCCGGAGCCCAGCATCGTAATATCCAGGTCTTTTTTGATTACTTCGTCTCCCTTCATCATGTATTGATCGATATTCTTGCAGAAGGCCATAATATAAGTGTGCCAGAATTCATCCTGTGAAATAATTCCCTGGTCTACCTGCCCTTTTATACCAGTTACCAATTCCTCGATAGCAGGCGTATTGGTGACTGCCTGTATGATACTGACCGTTCCTTTAAATGTTGCCAGTATCATCACCGTGCCCGGCTTATTCCGTTCGGCAATCTGCACCGGCGTCATCTGGGAGAAAGAACAAAAGGGAATGGCAAAGAATAAAAGCAAAAGAGGAAGCCTGTGCATAGTAGTAAATTTGATAGCAAAATAGGGCGAAATGATCAGAATAAAAATGAGCCATGGGCAATCCCCGGTAAATTGTTTGTAACCCGGCCGGTCCCTATGATCTCAATGACAACAGGTATTCCACAGCCAGTTCATATCCTTTTAATCCAAGACCAAAGATGCTTCCCGCCGCTTTACCGGATACATGGGATAATTTCCGGAAATCTTCCCGTGCATGGACATTCGATATATGAACTTCTACAGCCGGGGTTTTTATCGCCGCTATGGCATCGCCGATGGCAACAGAGGTATGGGTATATCCGCCGGGATTAATAATGATGCCGTCATAATCAAAGCCGACCCGCTGAATTTCGTTGACGAGTTCTCCTTCTACATTACTTTGGTAATAAGAAAAAGTAATGGCCGGGTATTTTGTTTTCAATTGTCCCAGGAATTTTTCAAAAGGCATGTTGCCGTAAATATCGGTTTCTCTTTTGCCGAGGAGGTTGAGGTTAGGCCCATTTATTATCGCAATCCGCATGCTGGATTTTTACTTAAAGATAATGAATGGAACACGGATAGCGCAGATATAACGGATGATTACGGATTTTGCCAGCGTTAATCAGCCTGATCGGCATTAGCAGGGCACTACTAATTCTTTGACTTTATAAGGGAGATAAACTCGTCAAACAAATACCGGCTGTCATGCGGCCCGGGTGTACTCTCGGGATGGTATTGCACGGAGAAAGCCGGTTTGCCTTTTACTTTTATCCCTTCAATAGACTTGTCATTCAGGTTAACGTGGGTCACTTCAATATGCGTTGCTTTTTTTACTGCTTCGGGGTCAACTCCGAATCCATGATTTTGTGTAGTGATCTCACACTTACCTGTCGCCAGGTTTTTAACAGGGTGATTTAACCCGCGGTGTCCATGATGCATTTTAAAAGTAGGCACATCATTGGCAAGCGCCAGCAACTGGTGGCCGAGACAAATACCAAATACCGGCTTGTTTTCTTGTAAGATCAGTTTCAGTGTTTTGATCGCATAATCCATCGGCGCCGGGTCACCGGGGCCATTGGAAATAAAATAACCGCTTGGATTGAATTGCTTTATTTCTTCCCAGGATGTTTTGGCAGGAAATACTTTCAGGTAAGCGCCTCTTTCTACCATGCAATTCAAGATATTTCTTTTTACCCCGTAATCCATGACAGCAATCCGGATAGCGGCATCTTTATTACCCAGCTCATAGGATTCTTTGGTACTTACATGGGAAGCCAGTTCCAGCCCGTCCATATTGGGCACTTCAGCCAGTTTCTTTTTGAGCTGGTCGATATCCGGTATTTCCGACGAGATAATACAGTTCATCGCGCCCTTTGTACGGATATGCGCTACCAGCGCTCTTGTATCCACTCCTTCTATTGAAACAATTTTATTGGCTTTCAGGTAATCTTCCAAAGAACCCTTCGCGAGCTTCCTGGAATACTGGTCTTCAAGATTACGGCCAACCAATCCGCTGATCTTTACATTATCGGATTCTACATCTTCATCCTTCACCCCGTAATTGCCTACATGTACCGTATTCATGATGAGTATCTGCCCATAATAACTGGGGTCGGTAAATACTTCCTGGTAACCGGTCATTCCTGTATTGAAACAAATTTCACCGGTAGCCGTGCCAATAGCTCCAAAAGCCTTACCGTAGCAAACGGTTCCGTCGGCGAGTAATAAAATGGCGGGGGGTTGCTTTTCAGTCATTCTTTCTGTAGTCTGTCTTTATAAAAAATCCCGGGATCCGGGTGCGCAAAAGTAAGAAGGAAAACGTTCTTTTGGAAGGAATTAATTCACATTTGCGATTATCCTACTTTTGACCGTTGTTCTCTTTATGCAGGAACCCTTTATCACCTACAAAGTATTTACTGACCCGGCTCTCGCGGTTGAATTTGCCGAAGTACTGAACCAGTACAGCATACCTTTCAAGGTCGAAGAAGATGCTTATAATTTCGATCCAAGTTACGCCAATCATCCATTAAATAAAGACTACCGGTTAAAGATCAGGCAAAGGGATTTTACAGAAGCCAACGCGGCTTTTGAAAACTTTTTTAAGGGCTATGTTGACTCGATAGACAAAAATTATTACCTGTATGATTTTACTGATGAAGAATTAATGGAAATACTCGCCAAACCTGATGAATGGGGAGGCCTGGATTACCAGCTCGCACAAAAGATATTAAAGAACCGGGGCAAAGAAATTACGGCGAGGGAATTGGATGATTTCAAAAAAAAGAGACTGGAGGAATTGAAAAAGCCAGAGAAGACAGAATATACATCTATCATTATGGGCTATCTCTGCTCCCTGCTCTTATTCCCTGTTGGTATTTTCCTGGGTTATATGCTGCTCTGCGCCAAAAAAACTTTACCGGATGGCCAAAAAATATATGCCTATAGTAAAACACAGCGGTTTCATGGCGAGCTAATCATGGTCATCTCTTCTGCTATCTTCCTGCTTGCGTTCCTGAGAATCTTCTTCTTTAATAAGAACTGATTGCTGTGCTGCCAATCAAACTTCAGGCAATAAATTCTTTTTTCTTCTTTTATATTTTTCCCTGATCACATCCTGTACGTCTACGCCATTTATTTTACTCTCCAGCCAGGAGATCACATCGAGATAGGCAAAGGCTCTTGTCTCCCTGGGATTTCCTTCATATTGTTTCAATGTAGCCAGCAACTTTTGAAACTCGGGTTTCAATGCTTTGGCGCCAACATCGAATGAGCGACGAAGGAATTTAAACATTTCTTCCTCTACGAGGCTCAGGCTTTCCATTTTTGCCATAAAG
>JAUZOA010000062.1 GCA_030706685.1 Bacteroidota bacterium | reverse complement strand
TACATGTTGTTTGTTGTACCCGGTTACGGTTATTTCAAACGATTTATCGATAATGGTAATATTGCTTACCAGTTTCAGCCTGGGATGCGATCTCCCATTCCATTTAACATTTGACGTTTCAACTGAAACAGCAACAGGATTTTGGTCGGGTATATTGGCTGGAGCAGTGTATCTGACATTGCGAATCGCCTGGCCATATACAGAAGAAACAGTTCCTGCAACAGCGTTGCCGCCCTTTATGCCATTCACGTAGGTCGAAAACCTGATCTGTTTTGGTATTGTTTCGTCGGTAATCATTCCTCCCGCAGTACCGGGTTTGGGCATTGTACATACAACGAACATATCCAGTTGCCTGTTTACTCTCACTTTCGCTTTCGCCGGTTGAAGAATAAACGCATCAAAAAACACCCAGGTGCTGAAGTGGGTAATACTGCCGGTAACAGTTCTGGCTATCGTGTCAACCACCGGGTTTTCAAGACTGTACCATTGCCCTTTATCGTCCTGCCAGGCTATTTCTTTGTATTCCGGCATCATCCCTTCGGCCTCCTTCGCGGTGTAATGAAAAATTATCTGCAGCGGTTTTTGAAACGTGATACCCGACGGTTCCAACTGGTAGGCATTTCCTTTTCCCGGCGAAAGGGTATTGACCACAGGCTGTATGCTGATATTTGTTTTTGATGATACCGCATCCTGTGGTATGATTAATTCCATTCGCCCATCGGGCGAGATTAGTTTTCCGCCATCTTTACCAATTTTCTGGCTTATTTTTTCTCCCGCAGGTTTCCCCGGTTCGGTAAGCGTGGGAGCAAATTTTATTTCCACGGAATCATCCTGTGCCGAGACAGTAAAATGATAAAGGACAAGTAGCAGGAATAAATTTTTTTTCATATAAAAGAGATAATGTTTTTTGCGCCGGCAATACGACTAAAAAAATCATTGCCTGCGATCATCAATAAACGAATGATATTCCATTAGCCGGCAGTTTTTGTCTCCTGGCTGCCGTGATATTTGTTCCTGTAATAAGTAGTTTTTGGAATGAAGGCGTTCCTTTGATCGCCGCCATCAGTGCATCTATGCCGGCATCATAATTGGAAGGACTGATATTTGAAAAAGCCGAAAAATTATTTACGTTGGTAGGAATGATATATTTCCACCAGTTGCAGGATTGTATAACAGCCCCGGTTGGGCCGGGAGTAACTGTTGTATTCAGCGGAATGAGTCTTTGAATTGCCCTTTGCTTTAGCGGCTTTACCTGTGCGAAAGAAAGGTTGATGAGAAGAATAAGAAGGGTAAGCAAAAAAGCGAACTGTTTCATATATCAATGGCTTGGGAGATGATTATTTTTTATTTATTGAGTAATTGGCGCAGTGCATTTACATCGAGGTTCTGTTCCATGCTCTCTTTAAAATATTTTGATACAGGACAACAAACATTCATATCCGGCGCAACGGGTCTTAGTAATCCGCCGGCAGGTCCTTCTCCATCATTCCAGGTCCAGTATACGAGCAAGAACTGGGGCCAATAAGGGGGTTGTTTGGAGTTAAAATAATTTGTATTGAGGATCACCGGCATTCTTCCACCTTCTTTTTCTGAATAAAATTTTTTAAAATCCATCATATCTTTGACAAGGGCTACCTGGTTTAATTCCTCTTCACTGGTTTTAGAGAGATAATCATCTATCAATTTTATTTTAGGATCATAATGGCTTGTCCAGTATTTTTCCGCATTTGATTTTTGTTCATCGTTTTTTGCGGCTTTCAATGAACGGTCAAGGATACTGTTCTCTTCATTCTGCAGTTTGCGTTTTAAAGCAGCCAGGTATTGTTTCTGTGTGAGTGGCGTGTAGGGCAACTGGCCATCGTGCGAAATAATAATAAAACGTTCATCACCCCTTACAAGGGAGATTTGGAAGAGATCAACATCTTTCAGCTTTCCAACCCGCGGGAACATTAAGGCGACATACAAATTCCCTACGCGCATAGAAGTATCATATAGTACGAACCGGTCAAAGTGATTGACAAAAACATAAATGTCATCATCCGATTCATCATAGAGTACCGGCTTATGAGTGATGGCATCGCAACCATATTCAAATAGCTGTGCCCAGAAAGAATAAGTCACCGTACCGCTTTTGAAGGGGGGAGTGCCATAAATTTGATGTTTCCATTTTACTTCCATTCCTTTAGGCTGGGGATAGGCTTCATGGATGATCTGTTGAATTTTATCCAAACGCTTGACAATTTCCGGTTTTATTGTTTCCGTATAATTTTTGCCCGGAGATAAATAGTCTTCGTTTTTTTTCCAGGTCCCTATCTTATTCAGCAAATCGTCCTGTGTGCAGGTAGTTTGTGCTAACGAGTTTGAGCAACAGGAAAGTAACAGGATCAGCCAGTAATAATTTTTTATGCTATACATATTTGGATTACAGACATTTTAATGATTATACAATTTTATATTGGAATTCATTTGTTGCGCAGGAGGATCGAGCCCAAAAATATTTTTGCTTGCCCACGCTGATGAATAATTTACCAATTTGCCATCACCATGGAATTCAACCCCGGAATTCATACTTACACTCCAGCCCGCTGAATTCTTCCCTCCCAAAGCACCCGGCAGCTTCATGCCGTAATCCCATTTAATTCCCACGTCAGCAGGCTGACCTCCGCCGAAAGTGAGTGAAAAGGCCATGCTGCCGCTGATGGAGACGGGTAACACCCTGGCGATTTTCCCCTTTTTGTCAAGCCCGCCGCTAAAGGCAAGCGTGGTTCGCCCGGAAGGTGTTGTTTTAAAATGAAAACTCACGCCATCCTCCATCTCCAATTCCCCGGAAAATTCTTCACAGTCGATTTCAAACTTTGCAGGTTTTTCTGTTTTACCTTCTTCATTTTTTACTTGTACATCAATGTTTGCCTTGAACGGGCATTTGCCTTCTTCAAATTCAAATTCCGGGCTTTTATCTTTTGTATAAGTATAATTCTGTTTACAGGAAAGAAGTTCCGTATTAGCCAGGTTATACAACATGTTCAGATAGTCAATCGCCAATTGATAAAATAGTTGATGATATTGATGGTCATCAAGGGAAGCGACATAACACCAATAAGCATAATCATTGAAATAATCTTTTGTAAGTGTGAGCCATTGCCGTTGGCGATCTTCTGTTAATGATGCAAACTCCGGCAGGTATTTATTGGCCACTCCGTTCTCCGCTTTGCATATTTCTTCCTCCAGCGTAGGATCAGGGTTTCCCTCACCGACTTTGTCTGAACGATCCTTAAAGCTTTCATCAACCTGCTTTAGTTCCCGGGTGTAATTGTCTTTTAATGTCCTCATCCTGCCGGAATAAACCGAATCATATTTTTTTAGGCGTAAGATTGTTTCGCCATACGTTTCGTCAATATCACCCAGCACGGTAATAGCAAACTCGCCAAAGGGCCGAAACGGAGATTTTTTTTCATTCACGGCTTTCATTACCTGGGCAGCTAAATTTTTTTTGATATAGTCCGCTTCTGCTTTATATAAATGTTCATATTTATCCTTTACAAACAAAAGCATGTTTTTATACTGCGCATATTCAACTGTTAAAGCTTTGGCTTTGTCGGCCGATTTGCATTGTTCCGGCAAAGGATATGCATTGGGGTTAAAAAAATCAGGCTGCTTGTATCGCTGACGAACATAATCCATAAGTTTTGCTTTTGGATTGATAGCTCTGAGCATCACCCAGGCATTGCCGATATAAGCTCCCCTCAAACAGTTTTCGCAATAGCCCTGCGCGGCACCTTTATTCCCGTTTCTGTATTCAATACAGGCTAAAGTATAATTCGCTTCGGGGTGATATTGTGATTGAGCCACCGCCTTTTTCAAATACAGTTCTGCTTTTTGCGCATCGCCCATTTCTATATAAGCCTGCCCCAGGTTGTTATTTACCGTTGAATTATCAGGATCCTGCTGGCTGATGTAATCCAAAACCGGAACCGCTTTGTATGGAAAGCCACAGAGATTTAATATGCCTGAAAGATTGTTCAACACATTCATATTATCAGGATCTTTTTCAGCCGCATCTAATGCCGCTTCAAGGGCCCTGTCAGCATTTCCTGCATACCAGCAAAGAACAGAAGCATTTCCCAGTCCATCCGCGTCAAACGTGGAAACAGATAAAGGGCTGGTTCCGGTTGTACCGGCCATAGCGGTCATGATTTTATGCTTCATATCTCCAATAAATCCTGTGAGTTCTTTTTTTGTCATGGGTTTTACCGGAATAGAAGCAAGGGCTTTGGCGTTGCGGTCAGGTATTTTAATTTTTGAAAGAAATGCCGTGTCTGGTTTTTTTGCATAAGGATTTATGGCCGGAATGCTTGCAGGAACATTGGGCATAGTTGCAGCCGCGTTGGCGGAGTTATTCTTGTTTGCATATTTTTTTATGTTCGGATCATTCTTCATCACCGAATCCAGTTTGCGTTGGGCTGCAGCCAGCACACTGTTAGGATCATTCTGCGAAAAAGCAGTCATTAAATACGCGCAGCCTGGAATAATAAGAAACAGTTTCTTTATCATAAAACGGTTATTATTGTTTATAATATTTCTGTTTTACTTCCGGGATCAAGGCAGATAATTTTTTTATTCTTGTTTCATCGGAAGGATGCGTAGAAAGGAATTCAGGGATTTTATTCCCGGTGCCCGACGCTGCCATTCTTTTCCAGAAAGGAATGGCTTCTTCAGGATCATAGCCTGCCATAGCGGCGAATATCAGTCCCAGTTTATCTGCTTCAGATTCCTGGAGCCGGCTATGCGGTAATGCAAAGCCGAGATTGGCGCCTATCATGTACAGGGAAAGAAAAATGGCCTGTGTTTGCTGCGATTTTTGTTTTAATGCTTCTTCCAGCGTCAACCCTCCCAACTGGATCAGTAAAGCCTGGCTCATTCTTTCATTGCCATGATGCGCAATAGCATGGCCAATCTCATGACCCATGACAATGGCCAGCGCCGTTTCGTTTTGCGTGACAGGCAGCAAGCCTGTATACACCACTACTTTTCCGCCGGGCATACACCAGGCATTGATAATGTTTTCATCGATCACGTTATAATCCCATTTATAATTTTTCAATTCTTTACTAAATCCATTCTGGTTCATATAATCTTCTACTGCTTTCTGGATACGGGCGCCGACACGCCTTATCAACTGTGTTTGTTCGTTCCCGGCGGGCAGCGTACGACTTACCCGGATCACCGAATCATATTCTGTAAAAGACATAGATTTAATCAGAAATTCGGGAACAAGATTTAATTCTTTGCGGTTGGTGACGGGAACTGTTTTGCACTGTAAAAAAATGCCTGCAAGCCAGGCCAGGACGAATAAGTAAGATATAGTTTTAGTCAGTTTCATATCCCCTTTTTTATTTTTTTTCAAATACCTCCTCATTATACCCGAGATGAATTTCATGAGGGGACGGATTTCCTGCCTGGTAATACATACCGGTAAACGCGGTTTTGAAAACAGTACCGGTACTGAAATGAAAAATGATGCTGTTATTTTTTATTTCATAAATACCATTCCCGCTTTCGGGGGTAGCCACATAATAATCATTCAGTGAATGCTCCAGGGCACGAACCACTCCCTGGTCAGTGAATTTGCCATCAGTGGTAAAGGAGATGCAGGCATTCGTGCCATAAACTTCGCCGCTACCGCACCAGTTGCCAGTATACACCGAATTATCAACTGAAGGGTATTGAACATAATCATGATTTGCTTTCATGTAATCCGTTACCAGTTTATTGCCATTTAATTTAAAAGGCATGGTAGCAAAAGGAAGTTTGATAGTTCCCGACCCGTTCTGAAAAGTGTAAGTGCCCCAGAGACGGGGACTCCATTCTGCTTCGATCAGTGTGTTAAGATTGTCCAGTCCGCGGTAAGGGAATTTAGAACTAAAATAAACCTGGCCGTTGTCAAAAAAAATGAGATAGGTATTTTGTACCGTGCTGGTAAAAATTACAGGCGTCCCGTTCACATACATATTCAGGCCTGACCATACAGATGAGATACCTTTGCGGGTTACTTTGCCAACGATGGCCGGCGCATCAGTCCAATCGTCAAATCTCAGCGAGAAACAAAATTCTCTTATGACATCATGGTATTTCGGGTTTTGGTCGGTGGTGCTCTCTTTTACACCTTCATGTACATCTTTGCTCAGCCATACCAGTCTTTCCATACGTGAATTGACTTTCACGAGGAAGAGATTTATTTTATACTTGTCACTTCCATAAGGATCAGTATTCCCGTGGGGTACCATTACGTGGCCATACCCTTTGCAGTACTCCCAGCCTTTAAATGATTTGCCTTCTATTTCCTTTTCAAAATGCTGGGATTGACCCGGGCCCGGGGAAACTTCATTCATTAAGGCGCCTCCGAGATTGCCCGCTATATCATCCAAAGTGGTTTGGATCACATTTTCAAAAGAAAGGCTGTTTACAGGCGGCAAAAACATATAGCTCAGCATTTCATTGGTGGCAAGATCACCGGGAGCCATCAGCAGGATACCATTTTGCTGAACGGTTTTCCAGCCCGCTGGTACAACAAACAGGAAATGGTTGAAATGAGTGAGACCTGAACTATTGGACAGGTTAGTACTGTTTGATTGATTATTGTTGCCTGCAGCAGAAGCGCCGGTAGTTTGTGCAGCGCCTGTTTCACCGGTAGTTGCTAATGTATTGGATAAAGAGCCCTGTTGAATAGACGTAATAAAATTGTCCAGATCCGTATCAAATTGATTCAGGCTTTGTTTGTTGCCCGACATAAACAGGACCGGCTGAATTTTATCCTTCAGATCAAAAACAAGTAAACGGAGAAAAAAATTGCTGCCGCTATTGATACCATTGGCTTCATCCTGCAGGTAGGAAATACCATTTGAGTTTATTTTTTGTTGCGGCTTTACATTCTTAATTACTGTAAAATTGGAAGTCACAATACTTTTCCAGGCATTCCGGAAGTCATTTTCTGTATTGCCTGATGACGGCGTACTGCTATAGACGGAAAGAATGCAAAAAGTAGTACCCGCATTATTTACATGGCTGTAAGTCCGGTACGTTCCTTTATCGGTCAGGGTCCAGTTGAGAGGTTCCGTAAAGGAAAGCCGGTCAAATAGAACTTTGCTTTGTGCCGGCAGCCGGTAATTACCAACCAGCAATAAAAAAATCAATATAGTTTTTCTCATGATCTTATTGTTTCTCAAATACATCATCATTATACCCGAGATGAATTTCATTGGGAGAAGGATTTCCCTTTTGTATATTCAATCCTGAAAAAGCAGCCTGGTAAGTAAGCCCGCTACTGTAATGAAAAATGATGGAATTGTTTTTTATTTCATAATTGCCCTGCCCGCTTCCGGGAATGGAATGGAAAGCGTTATTTATCTGGTGTTCTATCCTTGATATTACTCCGTTATCGGTGAATTGACCGTTGCCTGTAAAACTGATACAGGCTTTTTTGCCATCATATTCAGCATGTTCGCACCAGGTGCCGTTTAACTTCATATCATCCGGAGCGGGCAGCAGATCATAGGGAATTTTTTTCTGGTAAATATCCAGGTAAACTTTGCCATCTTTCAGGGTGAAAGGAATCGTAACATATAAAAGTTTGATAACTCCTGCACCGTCCTGGTAAGTATAAGTGCCCCACCAACGGGGATAAATGGCCGCCTGTGTAAATGTATTTATGTTCAGCAGTCCTTCCTTCGGCAGTTCTTTATTATAATATACCTGCCCATTATCAAAGAAAACGAGATAAGTAGCTTTTACCGACCCTTCAAAAAATGTTTGTCCCAGCGATCCTTCAAAATAAGCCAGGCCTCCCCATAGATGGGAAATGCCTGTATGGGTTATTTTACCCGGGTTTACTTTGGCGTTTGTCCAGTCATCAAAGTCTAAGTCAAAAAAGAAATTTTTAATGATGGATTCATAAGTGGGTTTCCTGTAAGTGCTGTTTTCATTGAAGCCGCGACGGATATCTTTGCTTATGTAGATTACTCTTTCAATGCGTGAATGAATTTTTGCGAGAAATACACCGGCGCTGTAAAACTCATATTTGTTGACGCCCGGACTGTTAGGATCCGGGTAGGCTAAACGTATGGTTCCATGACCTTTTGAAAACTCCCAACCCTTTCCATACTTTCCTTCATTTTCTTGTATGTACAACGGGCCCTTCCCGAAAATTTGCTCCTGCACTGCTTCCCCATTCATGCCGGTCGCTACTTCTTTGAGGGTGGAAACAGCCACATCATTGAAGCTTGTATCCGTAACCGATGGCAGAAAAATATAACTCAGCATCTCATCAGGCTCAAGATCAGGAGGTGTCATCATAAAAAGATTCCCCTGCTGTGCGGTTTTCCATCCCGGTGGTATCTTAAAGAGCATATGATTAAAATGCATCAGCCCGGAAGGGGTCGTAAGAGTTTTAGCGCTACCCGTGATGCTATTCATACCGCTTGTTGTATCATTCGCGTTAATAACTGATACGGTTGTTGCTGAATTATTTTGCCGGAGGGACGAAACGAAGCGATCCAGGTCGGCCTGGTATTGGGCCATGCTGTTTTTATTCCCGGACAGGAATAAAACAGGTTGTGTTTTTCCGTTTAGATTAAATACCAGGAGCCGTGCTAAAAAACTTCCCTGGTTGTTGGATACATTGGCCTCATCCTGCAGGTAATTTATCCCGCCGATTGAAGTATTTTGCTGCGGCTTCAGGTTTTTTATTACGGTAAAATGGCCGGCTACAATGCCCTTCCATGCTGTACGAAAATCCTTGTCAGGATCTCCGGATGAAATATCACTGCTGTATACGGAAATAATGCAGAAAATATTGGAGGTATTATTTACAACAGAATAAGTGCAGTAAGCCCCGTTATCTGTAAAAGTCCAATTGACCGGTTCAGTAAATGAAAGCTGCCCAAATGAACGGGGGTTCTGGGCCATTATCCATGGTTGGACCATTACTATCCATATAAGTGAAAGGAGAACTTTCATTACTGTCCGTGTCGTTTTTTATTTTATCGAAAAGGCAATTCCCTTCATTTGTGTTCCATCAGTGGTTAATGAGGTTTTATCAATCAATACGTATTCACCGGCAGACAGGTATCCATTGGTAAATTTTATTTTAATGAAACTCTGTCCTTTTCTTTCAGGCGACCAACCCGGAGGATATAATACCTGGATAGGGATATTTACAGCGGTATTGCCATTGCTGCCCGCAGGTATGGTGAATGTGCGCATACCATTTTGTACCTGTGTTTTGTACAGTTCAAGAACGGGGGTCTTTGTACAATAATTGAAACCAATATTTGCCTCCAAACTAGTAAACTGAACGGGAGAAGCAGCGCCCTGAACCGCATAATAGCTACTGGCGGAGCCGGGGTTTTTCTCTGTCGTGACTTTTACTGTCTTTACTTGCTTCAAACTTATCGAGGCGTATTCAAGTTGTTGTATGGCTTTTGAAAAGGCAGCGTCATAACGGGACGCTCCGCCGCAGGAAAAGACTTGTGCCTGCAAGTTATAATGAATAAAAAGCGTTAAAGCGGAAATTAAAATATATTTCATAAAATGCTTTTAGTAGTTTGATTTTGAAAGATTCATTTGAGCGATCTCAGCTTAATGAATCGTTGTATTAGTTTTTAATTTTTGAATAATGCGCTTTTAGAGTTGTTGCCGGTAACCTCATCCATCGGGCTGCTTATAATATTCGCCATTACAGCATTCTTATATTTCGAAGGAGTAAAAACAAATTCGGCTGATGCAGTTTGTCCTGCTGTCATGTGCCCGAAGTTCATCGTAACCTGCGGGAATGAACCTTGTCTCTCTGGGATGCTGCTGCTTACAGGTCTTGATAAGATGGTTGCATCGGGTGGAAATGAAACAGCCAATACTACATAGTAGGAGTCGCTATAATCGTTGCGGATCACCACGGTACATTTAACAGCCGGGTTGGGTGAAGTAACTGGTTTATTAGCCGGCTGAGTTCCGTTCGGGCCTGGAATAATAGAAGGTTGCTTTGTAATGGTGGCGTTTTCAAATGTTATTGAAACAATACTCAGGTCGGCCGGTATTTTTTTGGGAGGCGGCGTTGTCAGTTTCTGGCCTGAGGCAATATTGAAAAAGCAAACACATAGAACCATGTAAAATACCTGTTTCATAAAAATAGTTTTAGAAAGAGTTACCTATCATCAACGGAATATCTTATCTCTTTTCTTTATCAGAAAGTCGTATCCTTATAATTATTGGTCGGGTTAGGATCCGGCGAACCGCTATAGGCGAATGCGCCTACTTTGTTGGTGTATTTTGATTTGGTAAATATGACTTCCACGGTACTGTTTTGGCCTACCGTCATATGACCGAGATCGAATGTGATGTAGGCGATATATTGATTGCCGGTACTGGCAGTATGAGTCGTTCCGCCGGGCGACATCGAAATAACAGAAACTTCCACCGGTAATACCACCACCAATGTGGTTCCGTATGCGTCGTCATCATTTTCATTATGTACTGTAATGGAGCACTTCAGGTTGGAAGAAGTGGCCGGCGTTGTAGTGCTGCTGTTTGTGGCAGCGGGAATCTTCGGATTGTTAAGAATAGGAGGCTGCTTTGTAATGGTGGCGTTGCCAAGGGTTACCGAAGTAACACTTACGTCGGCCTGCCATCTCTCCTGAGCGGCAGCAAATAATCCTGCCAGCGCAAAGACCGGGAAAAAAATAATTTGTTTCATATAAATTTTTGATTGATTTCATTTGGGCTTAATGAAAATAAATGACCCTTTTATAATTGTCAATAGAACGAAAGTTAGTCTTCCTGTACTCCGGTTTCGTTTATAATTCTTCTTCCATGTATCCGGGTATGCCGGGTAAGAGCTTATCTATTTTTAGTAACTAAGAATGATAAACCAAAAATAACAGGACGATGATAACAGGTCAATCCCCTGAAACAGGGATTGTGCCTGTCTTTCAAAAAATCACCGGAAAAGGTGAATTTTTACCGGGTATTTGGAACTGTGTAAAAGGAAAGAGTAATTTTAAGCCACTGCTTTTAAAACAGCGATGTTACATGTTTCGTTCTTGCATAAATAATATACTGCTGTTAAGTATTTGGTTGCAATGCTCACTCTTTGCTTTTTCCCAGAACCGCCGCATTGATAGCATGGAAAATGATTTGAAGCATCCAAAAGATGATACTTCCCGGATAACACTCCTTTATAATCTTGCGGAAGAGTATTATGGGTATGATACGGCAAAAGCAATGCAATATCTTGAGCAGGGGCACACAAAGGCGGAAAAAATGCACTACCTGTTCCAGGTGGCTAATTATTATGAAATGAAAGCCAAATTATTTATTAATGTAAGTAAATTGGATGTAATGCCTTTGCTGGATACAGCTATTAGTTATTATGAGAAAAATATGGCCCGGAAATTATCCTTATCCGATGTGCAGCAATCGAAGCTTTCTATCGCTACCTGTAAAAGCCAGAAAGGAATTATTTTAAGTAAGGAGGGAAAGTACAAAGAAGCCATACCCCTTTTCCTGGAAGCGGTGGAAGCCTGGAAATTGTCCGATGATCCGGAAAAGAATGAAGCTATTGCCAATTATTACGGCAGCATTTCTACCATTTATTATGATCTCAAACAACCGGAGAAAGCCCTGGAATACGATGAAGCGGCTATCCCTTACAGGTTACTGGATAAAAATGAGGAAATGCTGGCTATGACGTATTTCTATGTGAGTGATGATTTAGTTTCGCTTTCACAGGTTGATTCCGCATTGTTTTATGTGCAGCAGGCAAAACCGCTGGCAGAAAAACTCAACAAACATAAATTAAATTATTACTTTTTTAGCCGCAGTGCGGCTATTTACCGGAACAAGAAGGATTACGACCAGTCTGTTTTCTATTATAAAAAAGCCCTGGCCGAAGCAGAAAAAGGTAACGACCTGTTCAATATTTGTGCTATCAACCGGGCGATTGCTGAATGTTATCAGAAATTTGATGATTATAATTCAGCCAGGAAATATCTTTTAACTGCTTTGCCTGTAACTGTTGCCAATAATTACCTGAAAGAAGAACTGGAAACGTTAAGAAACCTGGTAAATGTTGAAGACAAAACCAATCATCCTGCCCAGGCCTATATTTACCTGAAACAGGCTGATGCTATCAATGACAGCTTAAAAACTATCGAATCAAAAGCCGCTGTAGCGGAAATTGAAAATAAATACCAGGCGGCTGAAAAAGAAAAGGAGATTATTCAACTGCAAAAGGATAAGCAGATACAGGCTTTATCCATCAAACAAAAATCCACGCTTAATTATATATTAGTAGGCTCCCTGGCAGGATTGTTAGTGCTGGGCTTTTTGATATACCGGAATTACCGGCAAAAACAGCAGTTGCAGCAACAAAAGATCAGTGAGCTGGAGAAGGATCGCCAATTGATGGCCGTAGATGCTATGCTGAAAGGGCAGGAAGAAGAAAGGGGCCGCCTTGCAAAGGATTTGCACGACGGACTCGGTGGCATGTTATCAGGTGTAAAATATTCACTGAACAATATGAAAGACAATTTGATTATAACACCCGATAATATGGCGGTGTTTGAGCGCTCATTGGATATGATTGATGCTTCTATAAAAGAGTTGCGGCGCGTGGCCCACAATATGATGCCGGAAATGCTTACTAAGTTTGGACTCGATGAGGCTTTGAAAGAATACTGTAACTCTGTGACAGCGACAAAGCTGCTGACTGTAAAATATCAATCCTTCGGCATGAATGACCGTGTTGACAGTTCCGCAGAAATTATTATCTACCGGATCGTACAGGAATTACTGAACAATGTATTGAAGCATGCTGCTGCTACCGAAGTACTCGTACAAATGATCCGGGAGGATAACCGGTTAAATGTACTGGTAGAAGATAATGGCAAGGGCTTTAATACAGCCATACTGGAAAATAACAGGGGAGCGGGCTGGACGAATATCCGGTCCAGGGTAGAATACCTGAAGGGTCATTTGGATATTCATTCCGAAATAAACAAGGGGACTTCTGTTTCCGTCGAATTTAATGTATAAAATATGATCAGGGTATTTATTGTAGACGACCACCCGGTTGTTATTGAGGGCATCCGTTCTTTATTGCAGCATGAAAAAGATATCGAATGGGCGGGCCAGGCCATGAATGCGCAATCCTGTCTTGGATTCTTTGTCAATAATACGGCTGATATCATTCTCATGGACATTAACCTGCCGGATACAAATGGCGTTGATTTATGCGCTGTGATAAAAGAAAAGTACCCTGGCATTTTTGTACTGGGCTTAAGCACGTTCAACCAGGGATTGTATATAAAGAAAATGATGGAGAATGGCGCATCCGGGTATATTTTAAAAAATTCATCCAAAGATGAATTGCTGAAAGCTATTCACGCTGTATGCGACGGTTCTATTTACTTCAGCGGCGAAGTAGGGGAGGCGCTGCAGCAATATCAAAAAACCTCGGGGACGGAGTTGCCGGCTTTAAGCCGTCGTGAAAAAGAAGTGCTGGAACTGATAGCAGAGGGGTATACCAACCCCCAGATCGCGGAAAAATTATTTGTAAGCCCTTTCACGGTAGACAGCCACCGCAAAAATCTTATTGCGAAGCTGAATGTAAAGAACACGGCTATGCTGATCCGGTTTGCCGTGGAGTATAAGTTGATATGAATGTGGGGGTCGTGGGTCAGTGTGAAATCCCCCCCAAAGCGGGTTAGTATTTCACTTCTCCAAACCAGTAGTCTCTTATGGTTTCCATTCATTACCCGCAGATAGTAGCCATATAGCAGGTATTCAGGAGGGATGGAGGAGCCATACAGGAGGATCTCATCAGGGTCAGGACAGGGTCAGGCGAGGGTCAGGTCAAGGTCAGGAAAGGGTCAGAGAAAAGTCAGGCAAGAATCAGGCAAAAGTCTCGTGAAAATCACGTACAAAAAAGAAGAATATTGGAAAACACGGCGTCAACTTTCCTGCCGTTGATTCCATCTTTCAATTTACAAAAAAAAACAACTATGGCAACAATTCAACCGGTAATTATTTGGCAACATCGCAATTTCAATATTTCAAACTGATCCACTACTTAAAGTTCTGGCGGAGGGGAAAAGAGCATTAATTTTTCCCGAATGCTTTATTAATTGCTTCTGTCCGGTTCTGTACATGCAGTTTTTCATAGATCTTATGAATATGCTGGCGAACGGTTCCGGTAGAAATGGAAAGCTGTTCGGCTATTTCTTTATATAATAACCCTTTTGAAAGCAGTTGCAGGATTTCATTTTCCCGGTTACTTAATGCTTCAACAGGGGGCGCATTAGTATCCTGCCCCCGAAAAACAGTAACCAGTTTACGGGCGATATTGGAGCTCATGGGCGAGCCACCGGTGTGCAATTCTTTTAATGCTTCGATCATCTGCACCAACCCGGTATTTTTAAGCAGGTAACCGGATGCCCCGGCTTTTAATGCTTCAAAAACTTTTTCATCGTTTTCATATACCGTAAACATCATGAACTGCGTTTGCGGTACCTTGTTTTTTATCTGGCGGATACATTCAATACCACTCATACCCGGCAGGCTGATATCCATGATCACGATATCCGGTTTTTGCCGGGGAATCTCGTGCAGAGCTTCTTCCGCGGTTTTGTAGGTGTCCTGGACAACAAATTCGGGGTTCAAAGAAATAAATTGCTCCAAACCCTCTCTTACTTCATCGAGGTCTTCCACTATGGCTAATGTTATACTCATGCGGTTTTCGAAAGTAATCGCTGGGTTTTTAATAATCAATAGAACAAAAGTTATGGAGATAAAGGGACTTCCAGGTTTACGGCTGTTCCGTTCTTGCTTTGAATATTCATGGTTCCTCCCATATCTTTCATCCTTTTTTCAATATTGATTAGTCCATTACTGTAGGGTCTTATATTGGCCCTGTCGAACCCGGTTCCATTATCTTTAATGCCAATGAAAAGAGTATGGTTAACACGCATCGTAATCGTCACATGATCCGCCTGGGCATGTTTTACCACGTTATGTAAAATTTCTTTTGCGGCTAAAAAAATATTGCGCCGGAATTCCCCGCTTACAAATGAAGAGGGCAGTTGCTCCGGTAAACTCACCGTACAGGCAATCCCGTTTTGTGCAAGATATTCCACGGCATAGGAGCGGGTATAGGAAAGAAGATCGCTCAGTGAATCATTCCTTTCATTCAGCGCCCATACAATTTCACCCATCTTATCAATCATTTCATGGGAATACTCACGGATCTTAGTAATATCCTCTTCTATCGGTTGCTGTTTTTGTTTTTTTATGCCAATGGTTTCACTCAGGAATTTTATGCGGGATAAGCCGGCTCCAAGATCATCATGCATATCTGTCGCGATGCGGGTTCTTTCTTTTTCAATAGCCTGTTGTTTTTCCAGGAGGATTCTTTGTTTTTCAAGTTTGCGGCGATAATAGGTCCTTACTCCTGTTATTGAAATAGCTGCCAGGAAAAAAACAAACGCTATCCGGAACCACCAGGTCTGCCACCAGGGGGGCAGAATCCGGAAAGGAAATTTGATCTCCCGGGATGAATAGGATGTGGAAGGAAAAAAAGCTTTCACCTGCAACTCATAATTTCCCGGCGAGAGGTTCAGCAAATTAATATCTGCTACGGAGCTGGTATCGCTCCATTCGCTATTGCCACTGCCGGATAATGAATAACTATATTGAACCTGTCCTTCATCAATAAAAGTGGGCGCTGCCACACTGAAACTGATATTGCGCTGGTAATATTTCAGCTTTACGGGCGATAAGTTCATTGAAACCGGGTTCCCGTTTACTTTCATTTCTTCAACAATTAATTGCGGCTGGGCAATAGCTTTGGGCGGAAGAACGGGTTCCAACCGGTAAATAGTACCTGCATTCGTCAATGCAAAAGCCGCATTATTGACATCTGTCCAGATATACCGGATATAGGCAAAAATATTATTACTCTTCGTGATGTTTTCCAAACGATAACCGGTTTCTTTCTCTTTTACCAGGCGATCCATGCCGGTTTGTGTACCGATAATAATATTGTCATTCTCATCACAGGCGAGCGTGGTAACAAAATTATCCGTTAGCCCGTTTTGTGTTTGAAACTGGCGCAGTTTTATCAACTGGTTATTTTTATATTCAAAAGCCATTAGCCCATCATACCGGGTGCCGACCCAAAGGGTTTCGTTTTTATCAACTGTCATGCATCGCGGCGATGCGTTTCCAAACTCTTTGACAAACTGAAATTCTTTTTGGAGGTAGTGGATGGGGTCATCCGGGTGAAGAGAAAAGATCATTAAACCGCCGCTTCGGTTAATCACCCACAGCATTTTCTTTTTATCAATATACATTCCCTGCGCCAGGTCAGTGGCATTGAGCGGGTAAGTTGCTATCTGCTTTGCATCCTGCAATACGCAAATATTACGGTTTTCAAACAGGATGATATTGCCAGATGGGTCAATGACGGAGAAAGCTCCGAAGTTAGCGGTATCCGGCAAAGTCATATTTTTTTTAAAGGAAATGACTGATTCGTTATTTTTTGGCAACGGAGCTATATAAAGATTGTTGAGCTGCCCGGCATATAGATATGTTTTATCGTATTGTATGGGAGAGAGATCCATATCCGGGGTAATAGTAAAGATTTTATTTTTAGCGGGTGTATGCAGTACCCATTTCCGGTCATTCATGACAATCCATGCAATATTTTGCGAAAAAGCTTTAGCATTATTCACTCCCGACTGGTCTCCCGGGATAAAAAGCCCCGTGGATTGAAGTTTTGTATTGGAAAGTTTATATACGCCATTGCCATCATGGCATATCCACAATACATCTTCGCGGTCAACAAAGAAATTCGTCATTAACTTGTTAGGAAGTTCAGAAGAAGAAATGACGGATGAAGATCCGTCCTTGTTATAATGAATAATTCCCAGCATATCAGAAGCGATTAAGGGCTCATTTTCCAGGTTGAATTTTATATTACCTGTTATAAAAGATTCATGGCGGGGCAAAGCAATATAAGGTTGTCTCAGCGCAAGTTTGCCTGCATCGAGAACAGCCGTATCCAGGTTATGCATTCCATCGGTAGTACCTACCCATATAATATTCCTGTGATCACTGGCCAATCCCTGGATGGTGACTTGCCGCAGGACATCTGTTATTGTATCTTTTTTTTTGCTATACAGGAAAAGCCCGGCATAATTTCCAAGGTCATTAGTGGTAAAGACAATATAATCCCCGTATTCTGCCAGGTCGCCGAGGTAGATGACCGGCCTTGCCTGTTCCGGGATAACAACAGAGAGTTTTTCAAAACCGTTTTTATTTATCCTGTATAGTCCATCGTCCGCGCTGGCGTATACGTTTCCATCTTTGCTTTTTAAAAAATGGTTCAGGATAGGGCAATTGTTCTTTCCTGTATTGAGTGTTTTCATTTTGCCGCGCACGAGTACATTTAAGCCGCAGGTATTGATAGCAACCAGCAATGAATCATCGCCTACTTCCACTACATCATTGACAAGGTCAGACAATAATCCATTTTGCGTGGTATAATTCTTGAAACGTGCACCGTCGTACACGCTTAAACCGCCAAAAGTGCTAAAATACATCCGGCCCTTGCTGTCCTGGTAAGCTTTGCGGACACGGCAGTTGACCAGGCCGTCTCTGGGCGTATAATGTACAAAGGGATACTGCTGTGCAAAGCAGCCAGTACAAATAAAAAAGCATGCAACAAGAAGTGCCTTTTTTTGCATGCTTAAATTTACTTCTAAAAATTTTATCGGGAGGAGAAGATGCCCGGGTAATAATCAATAATTATTACTGCATCATTTCTTTTTTTCTTCCATGGCCAAAGCAAGTTTTACCGCTTCATAAGCATTAATGATCCTGCCACTGGAAGAAAGGCTGGAAAATTTCACTTTTTTTTCTTCATTGCCAGGCAAGCTCACTTCATCGTCTATGGGTTTGCCGGAAGTAGTAATGATAGAAATGATTTCCTGGGGTGTAAGATCGGGAAAATAAGATTTTAACAATGCCGCTACTCCGGTTACGACCGGGCACGCAAGACTGGTACCATCCGCGCTTTCATAACCATTGCCGGAAGCGGTGGAATAGATATTCATTCCCGGCGCAAAGATGTCTACATAATCATGGCTGTAATTGGAAAAAGGGGCCGCCAGTCCACCGGTGCTTTCATCACCGCTGGCGCCAACAGTAATATAGTTCGTTGCTTTTTCACCATTGATGAAAACAGGATTAGGATAGAAAACGTCTTTACTTATATCTTTCCCATCATTGCCCGAACCATGCACGAGGAGTACTCCTTTGGATGCAGCATACCTCACAGCATCATCAACAAATTGTTTGTAAGGCGATACCGGTTTACCAAAACTCATATTGATGATTTTGGCGCCATTATCCGCCGCATAACGAATAGCCAGGGCTACATCTTTATCATGCTCATCACCCCCGGGTACGGCGCGGATAGCCATGATGCGTACATTGTCGGCAATGCCATCCATGCCTATCCCATTATTCCGTATCGCTGCAATAGTACCGGCTACCAGCGTTCCATGATTGCCACTGCCTGCTTTTAGATTATTGTTGCCATAATAACGATCATTGATATCCGTGTATTTGTCTTTTACCAATTCACCTCTCCAGTCCTGCGGTTCTTTTAATTTCCTGTTTATCTTGCCATCCAGCTGACCATTGTAATCGGTTAGCTCCTGTACAAAAGCAGTATTTTTTACAGACGGATCATTGGCTTGTGAAAAAAGATTTGACCAAAGGCTGGCTGCCATGACAATATCTTTATCCGGATTGTTTAAAAGCGGTTTTATGTCTGCAAAGGCAAATTCTTTTACGGCTAAATGATCGCAAATGACTTTGGATGACCGTTCTACCGCATTCATAATATTACTGATCCTTGGCTGTTCTTTGAGAGCGTCATCATAATCTTTATTGATGATGGCGGCTGCTTTTTCCCATTGGTGGTAAAGAAATTTTTTATCAGCCGGTATGTCCTTTTCGCTTTTGCCTTCGAATTCTTTTCTCCAGCCATGATAAACCCTTGCTGTTTCATACGAATTCCGGGCGAGGTTCTCGCCATTTTTTGCGCCGTCAAAGTCCCACCCATAAATATCATCCACGTAGCCATTACCATCATCATCGATACCATTACCATTTATTTCTTTTTCATTTCTCCATAATATTCCTCTCAGGTCTTCCTGCGCCGTGTCAATGCCGCTGTCAATGACGGCCACAATAACAGTTGTGCTTTTCCTGCCTTTCAGAAGGTCATACGCTTTTTGCAGGCTGATGCCCCTGTAACCGTCAGTTTCTTTGTCGAGTAAGTGCCAGCCATTCTTTTTTTCTTTGGTTAAACTGGTTTGGGAAAAAGAAGCTGTTGTGAAAAACAGGACAATTAAAAAAAGTAGTATTCTTTTCATGATAAAGACCTTTAACGAAATGCAGGATATAAAGTAAAAAATAGCTTTTCCGCAGGGCAAAATTTCCGCATTTTAAGTCAAAACAAATTGCTGGTTTTGGAATTATGATGAGCGGGGAAAAATAAACGTTATGAAAGGATATTGACGCCTATCTTTTCCTTCATTATTTTCCGTACGGCATCTTCGATGGCGGCCGCGTCATACCCGCATTCATGTTGCAGTTCTTTCGGCGTGCCATGCTCAACAATGGTATCGGGAATACCCAGTATCCTGATTTCATTCTTATAACCATACTGCGCCATGAACTCCAGTACCGCGCTGCCAAAGCCTCCCTGTACCGTTCCATCTTCTACGGTAATTATTTTTTCATATCGCTGAAGCACTTCGTGTAATAATTCCTCGTCCAATGGTTTGGCAAAACGCATATCGTAATGGCCGGGATTCAAACCATCATTCTTTAATTCCCGGATAGCTGAAGCGGCAAAATTGCCGGGATGGCCAAAGGAAAGAATCGCGATGTCTTTACCTTCCCTTAATCTCCTTCCTTTGCCGATAGCTATTTCTTCAAAAGGAGTTTTCCATTCGGGCATCACGCCTTCGCCTCTTGGATAGCGGATAACAAAAGGAAAATTAGTAGAAGGCAACTGGGCTGTATACATCAGGTTGCGCAACTGGCTTTCATTCATCGGCGCGCTTACGATCATATTGGGGATACAACGCATGTAAGCGATGTCATAAGCGCCGTGGTGCGTAGGACCATCATCGCCCACCAGGCCCGCACGATCGAGACAGAATATCACCGGTAATTGCTGAATAGCTACATCATGTACCACCTGGTCATAGGCCCTTTGCATGAAAGAAGAATAGATATTGCAGAAAACTTTCATTCCCTGTGTAGCCAGGCCCGCGCTGAGCGTGACAGCATGTTGCTCACAAATGCCTACATCAAAAGCACGGTCGGGCATTTTTTCCATCATAAATTTCAGGGATGACCCGGATGGCATAGCCGGGGTGATGCCAAATACTTTTGAGTTTTGCTCAGCCAGTTCGATAATACTGTATCCAAACACATCCTGGTATTTAGGAGGCTGGGGGGTGTCAAATTTCTTTTTATAGATTTCGCCGGTCACCTTATCAAATAGTCCCGGTGCATGCCACTTGGTCTGGTCTTTCTCGGCAAGCGCGTATCCTTTTCCTTTTACAGTAAGAACATGAAGAAGTTTGGGGCCGGGTATTTCCCGAAGATCTTTTAATGTATCTACGAGCTTGGCTACATTATGCCCGTCAATAGGTCCAAAATAGCGGAGTTTCAATGCTTCGAACAGGTTGGCGCTGCTGCTCACCATACCTTTTAATCCTTCACTCAGCTTATGACCCATGGCCCGGCTGAAGTTTTTTCCTACCGGCAATTTGCCAAGCAATTTCCATACATCATCCTTTACCTTGTTATAAGTAGGGGATGTGGTAATATCGGTCAGGTATTCTTTGAGTGCACCGACATTGGGGTCAATGCCCATGCAATTATCATTTAGAATAATAAGGATGTCGGTATCGGCGACGCCTGCATGATTCATCGCTTCAAAAGCAAGTCCGGCTGTCATAGCGCCATCGCCTATTACGGCAACGACTTTCTTGTCGGTCTCTCCTTTATATTTTGCCGCCATCGCCATCCCAAGAGCGGCCGAAATGGAGGTAGAAGAATGACCGACGCCAAAACTGTCATATTCACTTTCACTGCGTTTGGGAAAACCGCTTAAGCCTTTGTATTTCCGGTTGGTGGCGAAGTTATCCCGGCGACCGGTAAGAATTTTATGACCATAAGCCTGGTGACCGACGTCCCATACTAATTGATCCGAAGGAGTATTATAAACATAATGAAGAGCGGTAGTTAATTCCACTACACCGAGACTGGCGCCAAAATGGCCGCCATGCACACTGACCACATCAATAATATACTGGCGAAGTTCATCACAAACCTGGTGCAATTTCTCTCTTGGCAGCTTCTTGAGGTCGGCCGGGGAATCGATTGTTTTCAAAAGTGGACCCGGAATAATTTCCATGTTGCAATTTTACGGTGCAAAAGTAATATTTTCCCCTCACCCCGGCTATTTCAGCCTGTTTTAACAAGCCATTTGCCACTAATCCCGCCATTGTACCCGTCTTTTTAGCAATATGTTTATAAAAACTCCCATTTGTAAAACTTATTGTCCACTGGTATATTTAGGGGGCTGAACAGGGTTGGAAACGATTAGTTTTGTTGTTTATGCGGTCACGTAATCCAAGATATTGGTTATTCCAGGCTATCGGGTGGGGGCTATTTGCCTTTATCTATCTTTTTTTCGCCTTCGTCTTTGATAAATTAGATCAAAAATTCGTCAGCCGGTTATTCTTATATATAGGAATGGGTATTGTGCTCACTCATTTCATGCGCTGGGTCATTCACCGGACAAATGTACTGATCAAACCTTTGCAAAGCCAGATCATTAACCTGTCGCTGATCACCGTGGTTTTTGCTGTCTTATTAGGCATTTTTGAAACGTATTCCCAGCAGCTTTTTGACCTGTTGCCCCAGGAGCCCGGCTATGGAACCGCCTCCTATATGGTTAAGAAAATCCTGGACAAATCCTTTACATCCTTCGCTTATCTCTTCATGTGGAATTCTATTTATTTTATTTATCATTATATAGAAAAAAGCCGCCGGCAACAGGTAGATACGCTGAAGCTGGAAGCCTTGATAAAGGAGCTGGAACTGAAAACCATCAAAGCGCATATTAATCCTCATTTTATTTTTAATTCGCTAAACAGTATCAGGGCCCTGGTGGATGAAAATCCAGAGCGGGCAAGAAAAGCCATCACCGAACTAAGCAATATACTTCGTAGCAGTATGCAGGCAGATAAAGCAGAAACGGTAACCCTGGAAAAGGAGTTATACATAGTCAAAGACTACCTGGCATTGGAAAATATGCGGTTTGAAGACAGGTTAAGGATCGAGTACCAGGTAGATGAAGATACCCTAGGGCAGCCTGTCCCTCCCATGATGCTGCAAACCCTGGTAGAGAACGCTATCAAACACGGTATCAGCAAACAGATCAATGGGGGAGTGGTCAGGGTGATATCCGGGTTCACCGATCAATATCATGAGCTTTCTGTACAAAATACCGGTTATTTAAACGGCGCTGTGAAAGGTGACGGTTTTGGTTTATCCAGCACAACTGACCGCCTGAATCTTTTATACGGAAATAAAGCTAAATTTGAAATAAGACAAGCTACCCCCTCCCTGGTAGAAGCCAAAGTATCCATACCTTTTGAAACTGACATTCGTTAAAAAATCATTCACATGCGAGCAATTATCATTGATGATGAAAGATTGGCCAGGGCTGAATTAAAAAAACTGTTACAGGACTTCCCGGAGATTGAAGTAATAGATGAAGCAGCTAACGCCGAGGAAGGGATTGCAAAAATTGAAAGCCAGCGTCCCGATCTTATTTTCCTGGATATCCAGATGCCCGGCAAAACGGGTTTTGACATGCTATCAGAACTGGAACGTTCTCCTCATGTCATTTTCACAACGGCTTACGACGAGTTTGCCTTAAAGGCATTCGAAGTAAATGCGTTGGATTACCTGCTAAAGCCTGTTGAACCGAAACGACTGGCCGATGCTATCCAGAAGCTGCAACTTGGAGAAAGCAGGGAAATAAAGCCCGAAACGGAAAATATTAATAACAGTATTTTACACGAAAACGACCAGGTCTTTGTAAAAGACGGCGAACGTTGCTGGTTTGTGAAGTTGAGCGATATCAGACTTTTTGAAAGTGTGGGTAATTATGCAAAGGTCTTTTTCGGACCCAACAAACCACTGATCTTAAAATCACTGAATGCCCTGGAAGAAAGACTGGATGAAAAATTCTTTTTCCGGGCCAACCGCAAACATATTGTCAACCTGCGCATGATCGAAAAAATAGAACCTTATTTCAACGGCGGGTTGTTGCTCGAATTGAAAGGTGGGGAAAAAATCGAAGTGAGCAGGAGGCAGACGGTGAAGTTTAAGGAAATGATGAGTTTGTAGCAGCAGCTATTAGCTATGAGCTGTTAAGCCGGATTATCAAACAGCATTAAAATAATACAGAACTAACCAAATAAATACATGAAGAAACTACTTCTTGCGGGGTTATTGTTGTCAATAACCTCTTTTTTATGGGCGCAAACAGATGTTGATGGACTTATTAATGCCGCTGAAGCGGGGCGGATAGAAAATGTTCTGGCCTCGGATGCCATGCGCGGCAGAAAGGTTTTTAGTCCCGAAATAGACAAAGCCGCGGACTTCATTGCTTCGGAGTTTGCAAAAAGTAAGTTGAATTTTTTTGGTGATGCTAAATCTTATTTCCAGGAATTTGCCATGGTAAAAGCAAAGCCTATAGAAGTAAAAGGTATGCTGGGCACTGAGCCTTTAACGATAAATAACGTGGCTGCGAATACCACAGCAGCGGAAATAAATATCACTTCGCTGAAAGATTACCAGGTGGTAGTAGTAAAAAAAGACGACAATTTTTCCAAGGTTGTTTTTCCCGTATTTGATCTTGAAAAGAATGTATTGGTATTGGTGGATACCGCCCATACACGGCGCTTTCAAAGTATGCAGCGGTTCACGGGGAATGCGAAATTCACCTCAGGTGTTTCGCAGGTATTTATTTTAACGACCAATCTTGATCCTGCTTCCATTGACCTGCATATAAAGAATCAACTGACAGAACAGAAACTGAAAAACGTAGTGGCTGTATTACCGGGTAAAAGTAAAAAGGATGAATACGTTATTTTTTCCGGCCATTACGATCACCTGGGTGTCGGTAAACCCAATGCGGCCATGGATTCCATTTTTAATGGCGCCAATGATGATGCGGCAGGCAGTACCGCCGTCATTATGCTTTCGAAATATTTCAGCCAGTTGAAAAATAATGAGCGCACGCTTGTCTTTGTAACCTTTACCGGGGAAGAAAGCGGAGGTTTTGGCAGCCGGTACTTCAGCAAGCAAATGAATCCAGCTAAAGTAATGGCCATGTTTAATATTGAAATGATCGGTACGGAAAGCAAATGGGGAACCAACAGCGCCTATATTACCGGTTATGAGAGAACGGATATGGGAAAAATATTACAAGAGAACCTGGCTGATTCAAAGTTTCATTTTGAACCCGATCCCTATCCCAGGGAAAACCTGTTTTTCAGGAGTGATAACGCTACGCTTGCCGAACAGGGGGTGCCGGCGCATACCATATCCACTTCTAAAATGGATAATGAACCGAATTATCATAAAGTGACCGACCAGGTGGAAACGCTGGATATGAATAATATGGCGGAGATCATTAAGGCGATCGCTATCAGCAGCAGGACGATTATCAGCGGGAAAGATACTCCCTCAAGAGTGAAAACAGATGAACTGAAATGAGCTGCTCCTATTGGTAACTATGATTAAAAAAATATGGATAATGATGGTTGTGTTCTCAGGATCACAACCATTTTTATTTTCCCAGGTCAAGGATACGATCACTGAAAAAGAGGTAAGCCGGATCATTCATTATCTGGCATCTGATTCATTGAAGGGACGGGGTAATGGCCGGCCGGAGTTGTTAAAGGCCGGCGAATTTATCGGGGATGAATTCAGGAAAAATAATTTACAGCCATTGCCGGGATTCCCGGAATACTTTATTCCCTTCCGGCCATTTGGAGGGAGTAAAAAAGCAGTAGGGGACAGCTTATATTGGAACGGAAATTATACTCCACCTGGTCAGTTTATATATATTCACCCTGTACCAGGCAATTACCTTGAGAAAAATCTTCGGGATTTCCGTGTGATAAAGCTTGATTCAGCTTTTTCAGAAAATATATTGGAACAATTTTCGGGTGACAGCTCTTCACTTCTTATCTGGACAAATAGAAAGCAGGCAAACGGTAAAAGTTTTTTTCCGGAGATGATCGAAATGCCTCCCGGGGGAATAAAGCATAATTTATTATTGGTATATGCAGAAAAAACGCCCGACTCATTACTGTTACGGGGGAATACTTCGTTGTATTCAATGCTGGAATATAATATCGCTGGTATATTACCCGGAAAATCCAAACCGGATGAAGTCATTATATTTTCAGCGCATTATGATCATGAGGGTGTTTATGGTTCCCGACCGGATAGTATTATGAACGGGGCGAATGATGATGCGTCAGGAACTACCGCCTTACTTGCACTGGCGAATTATTTTTCGAAAAGAAACGATAATGAACGGACAATTATGTTTTGTGCGTTTGCTGGTGAGGAGCTTGGACTGCTGGGATCACAGGATTTTGTAACGACCCTCACCAACCTGAAGAAAATAATCGCTGGTATCAATATCGAAATGATCGGTATCCCGCAATTTGGACATAACAAAGTCTTTATTACCGGCGAAAGATATTCCAACCTGCCGGATATTTTAAGAAGGAGCCTTCGGAAAAACGGGATCTATGTAAGAGATGACCCCGATGAGAAGAAACAACTTTTTTCACGAAGCGATAACTATTCCTTTGTTGTCAATGGCGTGCCTTTCCATACCATCATGGCCAGCGATGATGATGACCCTTGTTATCATCAGCCCTGTGATGAAGTACGCCGTATTGATATTCCCAATATGACACATATTATAAAGGCCATTGCAGCTTCGGCAGGAACATTGATCAACGGGAAACAAACGCCGTGGAGGATTGCTCCCTCCCTGTTACCGAAAAATAACTGATAAGGGAAGAATTGCCTGCCGGGCTCATACTTTAACCGGAACAGAATGCACCGCGTCACTCATTTCTTTAATTAATGAAGCGTCTTTCTCAATAGCGTTACCTACTACGATCACATCAGCGCCGGCTTTGCAGTTCAGGTAAGCTTTTTCAGGATGAATGATACCGCCGCCAATGATTAAGGGTACTTCGATATTATCCGCTACGATCTTGATCATGCTTTCGGTGATGGGTCTTTTGGCGCCGCTGCCCGAATCCATATAGATCAGTTTCATGCCGAGCATCTCACCGGCCATGGCGGTGCACATCGCAATTTCATTTTTATCAGCCGGTACCGGTGTAGCATTGCTGATATACGATACCGTAGTGGGGGCGCCGCCATCGACGACAATATACCCTGTAGGCATTATCTCCAGCCCGCTTTGTTTGACAAAGGGGGCCGATACTACATGCTGCCCTATCAGCAGTTCTGGATTGCGTCCGGAGATCAGGGATAAATAAAGGAGTGCATCCGCGTATTTGCTGATCTGTGAAGGGCTGCCGGGAAAAAGGATCACCGGGATATGACAATTGTGTTTGATATGCTGAACGCATTGGTCCAGGTGATTGGAAATAACAAGACTGCCGCCGACGAGGAAATAATCAACTTTTGCTGCAAGCGACAACCTGATCAACTCATCCAGGAGCAGGTCATTGACCTTATCGGGGTCAATCAGTACGGCAAAGGATTTTTTTCCCTGCTTCTTTTTTTCGGCCAGCGATGAGTAAATATGCATCTTCATCCGGTAAGATCTTGGTAAGTGCAAAAATGCGAAAACTTTTTGAGTTACAGACGATTCCGGCGGATTAAAAAGCTTCTTTTTAGTTATTTTACCGCGGGAAAATGCCCCTTTTACTCCTGCAAATATATACCGGGGCTAAGCGCCCCCGGCAATTTCTTGTATTTTTTGTTCCAATAATTTTTGTCGGGGAGGTAATTGGGTATGGGGAAACAAAGATTTTTAAGATTTACCACATACTGTCTATTTGCATCCGGATTTTCCGGATATCTTTAATAGTGACCGGTTTTGATAAAACAAGCGCAACCTGCAGGCTCATTTATTATTCTATGGCTGCTTTCATTTTTTTCAGCAAAAGGCCTTACAATGCGCTGATATGGTTTGCAGAGTTTGGAAAGTGCAGGTTGTTTTACGGTTGTATGCAGGTAATCCTCCCTCTCTTTGTATTTCGTTTCCTCTTCTGCCGTAATCGGAATATTGAGATCGAAGCCATATTCCCGGGCAGCCTTGTGCAAAAGTATAAGGGTGTTTTGAAAATTGGATAAAAGATGATCCCGGAAGCCTTGTTGTTTCTATCCGGTTATTCCGGGCTTAGCTTGCCTGGCTTTCATAATTCCGGCAGCGGCCGGTAAAAGTGCATCGTTCGCACCAACGATCACAGCAGTTATATATACCGCGAATGAATTTTCTTTTATGGAATTAAGATAATAAATAACGAAGGGACTTGTTGCCTTTTTCTAACGGATGTCGCGTTAATTTAATCCGGGATAGCGGGTATTTTATCCTGTATGCAATGTTCGGTGAGTTCTTCTTTCAACAAAAAAATAATAGATAAGATCAACGATCAGTCATTAAGGGCTCAGTTTTTGCATACAGAAAAAAGTCCAATAACTGCATTATTAAATTTTTATCATTATATGATGGCAAAATTACCAGCCAGCCGGGCGTTTCGGAGTTTATTTCTTTTAAAACATGCTGTGGTAGCCAATTTCAGCCGATTTAAATCCTGTAATCCTTACCCGTTTGGCTTTTTAGAAAAACAAAATGAGGGGAATATTTTTTTAATGCTACGGATGGAATTTTCCAAAAAAATTTATCAAAAAAATAAGAAGGCATTGTGAAGAAATCCGCTAAGTCAGCAGGAGAAAGGGCTGCGGGATTATTCACATTCCTTATCCACACAATGTGCATATTTGAAAGTTTGAAATAATGAAATCAAAAAATACTTTCGTAAACAGACTCTCGCCAGAGAGGCTGTCTGGAACCAAGGCCAATAACCCAATAAATTCTTTATTGTTATGCTAAATATGGAATACGCACCCGCCAAAAGCGGATTGCAATTTCGTCGCCACTTTACTAAAGATGGAATTAATGTATTTGACATGTTTGAGTACGATTACCGTACTTCTGTTATTCGTAACCCGAGCGGCGAAGTCGTGTTTGAGATGAATAATGTAGAAGTGCCGCGACAATGGAGCCAGATAGCAACAGATATTTTAGCACAGAAATATTTTCGCAAAGCCGGAGTTCCCCAGCCCGATGGAAGCCTTGGAAGAGAAACCTCAGCCAAGCAGGTCGCTCATCGTTTGGCCAATTGCTGGAAAGTTTGGGGAGAAAAATATGGCTACTTCGCTTCGCCTGCCGATGCACAGGTATTTTACGAAGAATTAGTGTATTCTATACTGAACCAAATGTGTGTGCCTAATTCCCCGCAATGGTTTAATACCGGGTTGTATGAGAGCTATGGCATTAAGGGAAAACCGCAGGGACATTATTATGTTGACCCTGTTGACGGCGAATTAAAAAAATCAACCTCCGCTTATGAACGCCCCCAGCCTCATGCCTGTTTTATATTAAGTGTGAACGATGATCTCGTGAATGATGGCGGTATCATGGATCTCTGGGTTCGTGAAGCAAGGATATTCAAATATGGTTCTGGTGTGGGTACTAACTTTTCCAATCTTCGCGGTGAAGGAGAAAAATTAAGTGGTGGCGGCACATCATCCGGGTTAATGAGTTTTTTGAAGATCGGTGATCGCGCTGCCGGCGCTATCAAATCCGGTGGTACAACAAGAAGGGCTGCCAAAATGGTTTGTCTTGATCTTGATCACCCGGAGATCGTTGAATTCATCAACTGGAAAGTAGAAGAAGAAAAGAAAGTAGGTGCATTGATTGATGCGGGTTATGCCAGCGATTATGAAGGCGAAGCCTATAAAACGGTAAGCGGGCAGAATTCCAATAATTCGGTTCGTATTCCCAATTCATTTTTTGAAAAATTAAAGGAAGGCGAAGACTGGGAACTCACTGGTCGCATGGATGGCCGCGTGATGAAAAAAGTTCCTTCTCATGAATTGTGGAACCAGATTGCTTATGCTGCATGGCGCTGTGCTGATCCGGGTACGCAATATAATACTACAATCAATGAATGGCATACCTGTCCTGAGGGGGGCGAGATCAGGGCCTCCAATCCCTGTTCGGAGTATATGTTCCTCGACAATACAGCCTGCAATCTCGCTTCTTCCAACCTCATGAAGTTTTATGATACAGAAAAAAATCATTTTGATGTGGAAGGATATCAATACAATTGCCGCCTGTGGACAGTTGTATTGGAAGTATCTGTATTAATGGCGCAATTTCCTTCCAAAGAAGTAGCACAATTAAGCTATGAGTACAGAACACTTGGCCTGGGCTACGCTAACCTTGGCACTTTATTAATGGTAAGCGGCATTCCTTATGACAGCGAGGAAGCAAGAGCTATTGCCGGGGCGATTACCGCTATCATGACCGGAACAGCTTACAGAACATCAGCAGAGATGGCGCAGGCTCTTGGTGCTTTTCCACGTTACGAAGAAAATAAAGCACATATGATGCGGGTCATGCGCAATCATCGTTTGGCTGCTTATGACGCCGATGAATATGAAGGACTCAGTTTGAAACCCCAGGGGATCAAAGCAAAATATTGCACTGACTACCTGCTGAAAGCCGCTTGTAAAGCATGGGATGACGCTGTAGAGTTCGGGGAAAAATATGGTTATCGCAATGCACAGGCAACCGTGATCGCGCCTACCGGTACAATTGGCCTGGTAATGGATTGCGATACTACCGGTGTTGAACCTGATTTTGCATTGGTGAAATTTAAAAAACTTTCCGGTGGCGGCTATTTCAAGATCATTAACCAATCCGTGCCGGTTGCATTAAAGAACCTGGGATATAGTGACAAAGAAACCGAATCTATTATTAAGTACGCTGCCGGCGCTGCATCATTCGCCGGCGCGCCATTTATCAATCACCAGACATTGAGTGAAAAAGGATTCATTGCCGGTGAAATAAAAAAATTAGATGCCGCTGTTGCTTCTGCGTTTGATATAGCTTTTGTTTTCAATAAATATACATTGGGAGAGGAATGCCTGCAACGTCTTGGATTTACCCCCGAAAAATATAATGATTTTGAATGGAGCCTGCTGGAAGCTCTTGGATTCAGCGAAGATGAAATAGAAGCCGCTAATGATTATGTATGCGGTACGATGATGCTGGAAGGAGCCCCGGGACTGAAAGAAGAACACCTGCCCGTTTTTGACTGTGCCAACAAATGCGGAAAGAAAGGCGAGCGCTATATCCATGCGCATGGCCATATCCGTATGATGGGCGCCACACAACCTTTTATCAGTGGCGCTATCTCTAAAACGATCAACCTGCCCCATGAAGCTACTATAGAAGAAATCGCTGATTCTTACCTGATGAGCTGGGAAATGGGTCTTAAAGCCTGTGCTTTATACCGCGATGGTTCCAAACTTTCGCAACCACTCAGTAATAAATCAGACAAAAAGAAAAAATCAGAGGAAGGAAGTCTGAAGCCGGAAACAGAAAGCCCGAAGTTCGAAGAAGCAAACAATGTGCAGCAAACAACAATTCATCAATCCAATATTGTTGACCTGAGTAAACTTACGGTTGATGAATTGCTGGATGAAGTACAAAAAAGAGTTCAGGCTTCCCCGGATACCAAACTAAAAAGAAAATTAGCCAGCATAGTAGAACGTCGTTCATTACCGGCCAAGCGCCGCGGCTTCACACAAAAAGCCAAGATCAATGGCCAGGCTGTTTTCCTTCGCACGGGTGAATATAGTGATGGTACTTTAGGAGAGATATTTATTGATATGGCAAAAGAAGGCGCTACCATGCGTAGCATGATGAACTGTTTTGCCATTGCTATTTCCATCGGCCTGCAGTACGGAGTGCCCCTGGAAGAATTTGTTGACAAATTCGCCTTTACCAAATTTGATCCTTCAGGATTTGTAGAACATCCTAATATCAAATCCACTACTTCTATTGTTGACTTCATCTTCCGTGTACTTGGATATGAATATCTCGGCCGCACCGATCTTGTACATGTCGTGGATAAACCTGAAGTATTGAATACAGGAGCAGATGACTGGGATGATATCCCTTCTAACCTCGAATACGTAGAGCCGGAATTATCCAGCGTCAGAATTACACCTTCATCCGGCGGCAGTTCAAATCAGCCATCAAAAAATCAGCGTGTAGCCCAGAGCATTAAGATAGATACCGGCATGGATGCTGTAAATGCAATTGCAAAAAACATGCAGAGCGATGCGCCGGCATGCAATGTATGCGGCCATATCATGATGCGCAGCGGTACTTGCTATAAATGTCTCAATTGCGGTAACCAGGGAGGTTGCAGTTGATATGAGCTTTTAAATATTACTTTTTTACATACGGACGGAAAACCAAAAATTGTACCCAGCAGCATCCCGTCCCGCTATAGCGGACGGGATGCTCATTTATATCAAACAAATAAGGAATCCTGCATTACAAAAAGACTCCAATCATCTCTAATTGTTTTCCCTTACCAACCCGGTTTATTTTTTTGCACATAGTTGAATCTTCAGGATGAGCTGCGTAATTCTTCCTGCGTATTTCGCATTGATTTCGATCACTTTTACCCGATTTCATTGTCACACGTAGTTTTTGATGGTCGTTTATTAAGAATAATTCCCCGGCCGGTATAATATTTGTGAAAGTTATAATAAGAATTTTCCTGGACGAGTGTGGCAAATAGTAATTGCTACTAGGGTTAATTCTTCCGAATCCAATACTTATTTGAAAACTAAAAAAGCTATGAAAACCAAAACACCCTATGTAAAACTTTTACACTTAATTCTCATTTCATTTTTTCTTCTCAGTACAGATGCAGTATTTGCACAGCGTCAGAATCTTCTTTTGGAAGCGACATTTGAAGGCAGCAATCCATTTGGTTCCCCGCTTAGTTTAGCGGGTCATCAATATTGTTGTTCCTATTCGCTGACACAATCGGCTGATTATGCCAAAGCGGGTACCTACTCCGCAAAATTTGATTTGAGAAAAACCGATCCTGTTGTTTCAAGTAGCTATCGTTCCGAAGTTGAAGTAGACGGAACCGTCAATGATTCTCCGACAGAAGGCGAAAGATGGTATGGCGGTTCCTGGTTATTGCCATCTCCATGGACACAGGATGGATTTGGAGAGTCCATACTGCAATGGCACGACAACGATAACACCAGCCCCCCATTCGCCATTCTTATTTTTGACGGCCATATCTGGGGAAGGGTTAATATTAATAATAATGCTACCAACTATGATTTAGGATTGGTAACCTCTTACCAGGGTAACTGGATGGATCTGGTATTGCATATAAAATGGACAAACAGCAATACAGGTTTGATTGAATGCTGGCTGAACGGGGTCAAGAAAATGGGATCAGGAACCAGCAACAATACAGTCAATATCAGAACGAGTTCCTCACTGGGTCAATACATGAAAATAGGGATGAATAAATTTATATGGTTCGATAATCCCAATTCTTCTACGGTTACGGAACGAATTTTTTATGTTGATGAATTCAGGGTAGGTAGTCAACTTGCCACCTATGCGGATGTGGCGCCTTCAACAACAATAACGCCACCGAATCAACCGCCGACGGCCAATGCGGGAAGTGATATCACGCTGACCTTGCCGGTGAACTCGACGACGCTGGTGGGCAGCGGAACGGATGCCGATGGAACGATAGCCAGCTATGCGTGGAGCAAGGTGAGCGGCCCAACAACCTTTACATTAGGCACGCCCAATGCAGCGACAACGACATTAAGTAACCTGGTGCAGGGAGTGTATGTATTCAAACTGACGGTGACGGATAATAGCGGAGCGACGGGTACCGATACAGTAAGAGTAACGGTTAACGCTGCACCGAATCAACCGCCTACGGCCAATGCCGGGAGTGATATAACGCTGACCTTGCCGGTGAACTCGACGACGCTGATAGGCAGCGGGTCGGATGCTGACGGAACGATAGTGAGTTATGCGTGGAGTAAAGTGAGCGGCCCAACAACCTTTACATTAGGCACGCCCAATGCAGCGACAACGACATTAAGTAACCTGGTGCAGGGAGTGTATGTATTTAAACTGACAGTAACCGATAATGGCGGAGCGACGGGTACCGATACAGTAAGGGTAACGGTGAATGCTGCACCGAATCAACCGCCTACCGCCAATGCGGGCAGCGATATTACGCTGACACTGCCAACCAACTCGACGACGCTGGTAGGCAGCGGGTCGGATGCTGACGGAACGATAGTGGGTTA
Source organism: Bacteroidota bacterium (assembly GCA_030706685.1). GTDB lineage: Bacteria > Bacteroidota > Bacteroidia > Chitinophagales > Chitinophagaceae > VBAT01. Next base: position 769 of record JAUZOA010000062.1, on the reverse strand, counting down.
CGCGTGGAGCAAGGTGAGCGGCCCGACCACTTTTACGTTGGGAACACCCAGCGCGGCGACAACGACATTAAGCAACCTGGTGCAGGGAGTGTATGTATTTAAACTGACAGTAACCGATAACAGCGGGGCGACGGGTACCGATACAGTAAGGGTAACGGTGAATGCGGCGCCCAATCAACCGCCGGTGGCCAATGCAGGTAATAATATAACGATCACCTTGCCGGTAAACACGGCAACATTAATTGGCAGCGGCACAGATGCGGACGGAACGATAACGGGTTATGTGTGGAGTAAAGTGAGCGGCCCGGCAACCTTTACACTGGGCACGCCCAATGCAGCGACAACGACAATAAGTAATCTTGTTCAGGGAGTTTATGCATTCAAACTGACGGTGACCGATAATGGCGGCGCAACAGGAAGCGATACGGTAACAGTAACAGTGAATGCAGCGCCGAATCAACCCCCGATAGCCAATGCGGGAAGTAATATAACGATCACCTTGCCGGTAAACACGGCAACATTAATTGGCAGCGGCACAGACGCCGATGGAACGATAACCAGTTACGCGTGGAGTAAAATAAGCGGCCCGGCAACCTTTACCATAGGCACCCCCAATGCGGCAACAACAACATTAAGCAACCTGGTACAGGGAGTTTATACATTCCGGTTGACGGTAACCGATAACAGCGGAGCGACAGCTACCGATGATGTAACGGTGACGGTCAATGCAGTAACACCGCCCAATCTGCCACCTATAGCGATAGCGGGC
>JAUZOA010000061.1 GCA_030706685.1 Bacteroidota bacterium | reverse complement strand
TGATGGCCGACCTTCGTGTTTTACAGGTGACGGCCTCTTTGAGCTAGTCCTTACCCAAATTTACCAATTACTGCTTGCGGAATAATTATGTCTGAAAAATGAAGCCTGTTGTGGTTTTCGTCATGCTTTTCTCTAGGTAGATGCTGTGTTACTTTCTTTTCTTAAAAAAAGAAAGTAACCAAAGAAATTCAAGGCCAATTCAAAGTATACACCCTGTTATCAGCAAATTTCTCTGTGAATTGGCCGTTCGAACAGTCATTAAGATCGAACGGCCTCAGGATGATGACTCTGCTTCGTGTTACAGGAGAACCCGGGAGGCGCTAGTGTTCCGTCCTGGTTTTCTAAAAGATGAGTTGTTACTAAACAACGACGGAACAAGGCGCTGGAAGACCCACAGCACAGTAGTTATCCTTACATTGAAAAATTTTTCGTAAAGACTATCTGTCAGCCTTGTTTCGGGATAACCGGGCTAATAAAGACAGCTTCGTCCAATTTATTTTACATTGCATACAAATATTGGATCGCTCAAATAAATATTGATAACCATGAAAATCTGCTTGGGCCTTACCGGGAAGCAGTCAATTATACCCTAAAATCATTTATTCGATAGTTCACCCCCTGCCTATGGGTCTTCCAGCGCCTTGTTCCGTCCTGCTTTGATAAACTTTCTTCTATCGGAAAACTAAGGCGGAACATTAGCGCCTCCCGGGTGTGCGCATAGCACGAATTGTAATCTTCGTCCTTAAGCCCTTCGGTTTAAAGGACTGTTCGGACGGCCAATTCACAGAGGAATTTGCGAATAGCGAAATATATACTTTGAATTGGCCTTGAATTTCTTTGGTTACTTTCTTTTTTTAAGAAAAGAAAGTAACACAGCATCTACCTGGTGCAAAGCATGACGAAAACCACAACAGGCTTCATTTATTCAAACTAAGCGCGCTCCAGCAAGAGGCAAAACTTTATTATTGGAACCACCGCCGGCAAATTTGGGTAACGATTAGCTCTTTGAGGCCGATGTTTCGTTGCAATATTTATCCCGCACCTATGGCCGGGGCGAAACATAACAACCCTATAATTTATATCTTTATTGCTGGATCGAAGAGGAGAACACTACGAAGAACTGGGTTAATAATGACGTAACAGTTGCAGTGGGTTTTGCTGCCATAACGGGAGACAGGAATGAATATTCAGATGTCAAGGATCCGAAATCAGGTAAAAATGTTACAGTTCCAGCTAAAGAATTGCCTTATCCATACAGGAGTGACGCGCTTTATGGTGGTGTAATCTATAGGGGCATGCTTCTTTTTTGGGTGTAAATAGCGAAAGGTTATTACATGGAGTTCAAAATTTCATACATGACCATTCTCCATTTCATATATTTGATACCCCTTGGCATTTCGGGGATACCCATCTTCCTTCAAAACCGTGGCGTTATTTTGGAAGTTATAGCAATAGCGACATAATTTACTGATATGAAAGTTTCGTTTATAATTTATGTTTTAATGGCTACTTTTTTATTGTCATGTTCAGGCATTATTTATCATCAGAAACCAGATAGTTTTATCAGAGAGCAGCGCACTTCAAATGAAATTTCAACTATTAATTTTTCCGGCTTTTATCACCATATAAGGGATTCGAATTATCACCTGGGTACAGATTATAAAAATGGTTTACCAACAAGATATATAGATACCCCTTATGCCGATAAACCAATATTGTTTTTTAGTAATGGGCTCGTTGCTTATTCCTACAGGTTATATTTTGATTCAATTGGTTTTGTTAATAACCAAATAAAATTTGGCACGCAGGAAAAGTCTTATATAAATGATTGGGGTGTTTATCAGATCGAAAAAGACACCATCAGGGCTGAAATATACCTCGTCTTTGGTATGGGTCTAAATTTCCATGGCAGATTTCAACGGTTAATCTGTAATTTTCAAGGTATTTTAAAAAACAGGGATACCATTTTAAACTGGCATCTTGTGCCCCCATTTCCTCAAAACCCTACTTATGCGATAGATGGAACATTGTTTGACAATTTAAAAAAGCCTAAAGATCTTTTTTTTAAAAGAGCACCAATCAGCGAATTAATAAGTCCGGAGAATGCATGGATTAACAAGTTGCGATATAAAAAATAAACATGATTTCAATTACCCCATGTCTACGTCTTGGTTCGAGAGTAGACACGAACCGAGGCAACCGAAATCTGGGGTAGCTCGGAGCTCCTTTGCCTGTAATGCTAAATTCATTCATTCTTCAAGTTCTGGCCGGTAGTCGCAATTTTGTGAGGATACATTCCGTTTATTATGATATGAAACCTATCTACTACTTACTGCTCCTCGTTCTCATTGGTTGCAAGAAAGAACTTACTCTCCAGGACCAGATAATCGGAAGATGGGAATTGCGGACGAGATTTGGTGGTTTTGGGACGACGACGAGCTATCCTGCGGGCAATGGTAACATAATAGAATTTACCAATACAACATACTTGCGTTACAATAATGGACAGTTGAACGAGAGCAGTAGCTACACGTTGGCAGATACCATTTGGCACGGAAGAAAAGGTGGAGTAGTGCATTATGGAACAAGCATCATTCCTTCTTTTGTTATCATCAATAATTCCATACTTTCCATTGATGTCATGTCTGTAGATGCTGGTGGCGACGAGTACCAAAAATTAAGGTGAGAGCTGCTAACCTTAGCCGTCCTGGTAGCAAACCTTATGTTTTAGGCTTATGCTTCTCTACCCATTGTTAAAACTTTACATTACAGTTTGGGAGCGCCTTTCTAATTCTAGCCTGTTCTGCTTTGTCAAGGTTATTGCCGACCAGCCCTAATTCCTTTAATTTTTTCAAACTACCAATGTTGCCTGGCAGTTTTGTCAATCCACAGCCATACAGATATAAATACTCAAGACTTTGAATTTTTGCAATGTTGTCAATGTTTGTAAGCCCCCCATTATCTGTCAGGTCAACGAGGTTTAAGCTTTTTAATTCAGCCAGTTCATTAGGAATTGCGCTAATTGCATTAAGAGTGAGTCTTAGTGTTTTTAATTTTCGAAGATTTTTTATTTCTTTAGGAATTTCTTTTATCATCCAGCAATTCGGCTTGCCATTGTCACAATCCATTCCAGTAACTGATAGATGCCTAAGATTGATCATCCAGAAAACGCTATCAGGAATCCTGTCACCCTTTAATTGTTTTGTCGAGATATTGTAAGCGGTATCAATGCTCGCTTTCATAACGTATACGTGGTTTGCCAGACTATAGGAGCGGGAAATTCCAATAAGTGTCAGAATAAATATGCTTGATATGAATTTGAGTGTTGTCATAGCCTACAAACATAAATATACGACATGAACCATTCACCCGCTAAAACCAATCCACTTGATAATCAATATGGCAGCATTTGCAAAATTTGTTGCATATCTCGAAACCAGCTTACGGCTATAAATTGTTCGCGATCTTCATCGCAGGGATTTCCTGTTAAAACATTTGTAGCCCAAACAAGAGCAGTTCGAACCACTATTTGGAAGATCTAGTAAAAATCAGCGAATTATAAAAGGCGCGAACAGCTCAAAGGAGAAACAGAAAGAGAAAGAGTGCGCGCATTCCCGCTCTCTTTCTGTTTCTGCCCAAGTAGCCCAAACAAGACGTAGTTCGAACCACTGTCTGGAAGATTTATTGCGGATCAACGGCTTATGACAGCAACTTTTCATGTTTTAAATGATGACGGCCTTTTTAAGGCCGGTCACCTTGAAATCTTTCTCGCTATAGTTTCCCGATATATTTTCAAATTATGTGGAGAGGCATTGTCGTGAGTTTCTTCATCACTATTTTCGACATCTGTCAGCTCGTCAAAGGGTATTCCCTCTAAATAGCTTGAATTGAGAAAGGCGTCAATAATTTGCTGTTCTGTGTCGACAAATATAAGATTGCATTTGAAAGGCAGACTTACATGATTTGAATTGATAAAATTAAGTCGAAGTTGTCCAGCCATTTCGTCAAACCACAAATAATAAATTAAATCTATGTTGAGGTAGCTTTTGAAGAGTTGGTCTCGTCGGTTCAATTTTACCTTAGCAAGAAAGTCTGTAAAATCATTAATTGAGACCTGTTTGGCGATTTCTTTGGTCAAGCCAATGAAAACACTGTTATTATGAATTTCACTTTCAATAGAATCTGTCCTGTTTGTTAAAAACAAGGGGGTGGTTTCAAATTCACTTAATTGGTCAAGGTATGATTGCCGTGTAGTTGTTGTCATAACATTATTGCACACATATAAATATACGATGCAAAATCATTATCTGGCATGCCCAGTCCAAAGGATAGTCGATGGCTATTTGCATTCATCGCCCTGAAGTAGCCCCAGCAAGAATCGAACCTGTATCAAAAATTTGGAAACTTCTGCCTGGAAAAATGGCTGAGATCAGGTCAGATCTTTCATCATTATTATCCCTTGCCGGGATATTTCAATGATATTCCAGCTTACACGACAGAACTTTCGAATAATTATAAAACAGGCAGATTAAGATACAACTTCAGCATTCTATTAGTGACCGGGGAGATAAAACTATCAGTCAGTTTTAGTAAACGGAATGGTAACAGTGGCCCGTTTTCCCTTCTTTGCTTTTCTTTTCCATTTCGGGCCTTCTTTGATCAGGCGTATAGCTTCTTTATCGCATTTATCGCAAAGCGATTTTTCTATTCTCAGGTTAATGGGGTCACCATTCTTGTTGACCTCAAAAGAAACTTCCACTGCATCGGAACCATCTTTCTTCCGGGTATCTAAGGTTTCAGGAACATGCAGGTTGTTGGCAAGGTAGGAATCATAATAAGCCCATCCGTCTGCAGGCTCGGGTTCTTCAAATGTCATGGCTGCATCGCTGGAACGACGGGCATAATTTCGTTTAACGGTATCGAGCACATTTGCCGCTACACTTTTATCTTCCTGCATCACTACCTGGTTAGCAAGCACTCCATTTTGCAGGTTAATTTTTTTGTTTTCAAACCCGACGACTTTTACCTGCACATTCATAACAGAATCGGCTGATAACAAGGCGAAATATCCTTTGGCATCGCTATACGTGCCTACATTATCCCGGGTATTCGTGATATTGGCAAAGGGGAGGGCGTTATTATTGGCATCAGTAACACGGCCACGGAAAACTTTTGGATTACGATAGAAGGCATCATCTTGATTGATATTCTCCTTATTATCCGGAGCATTGGCTTTTGCTTTTTCCAACATGGCCAATGCCTCATTTTCATTTCCGGGAACTTGTTTTTTCGGGGCAGGTGCTTGATATCCAAAATTTTTGTTTGCAGTACTGTCAATCTTATTGGCGGCAATATTATTTAAGGTCTTATTATCTGCGGTTACGCCCTGAACTATATTTTCTTCTTTGGCTTTTGCAGGAACAGGTATCGCCGGAGTCTTGGCAGTGCCGGCTACACTATTGATATTGGCGGAATCCCCGGCAATCATTCCTTCCTGGTTTGATTCCCATTTATAAGACTTATCTTCTGTTGTTCTTCCTTTGGCAACGGTATTATCAGTATTGGCAAGCGTACTAATCCTGTTAACAGGCTCTTTCAGGCTTTCAGTACTGCCTGGTTCACCGGGCTGGGGTGTGTTGCCGGCAGTGTCCTTTGGTTTTAATGGTGTATTTACTTCTTTATTCTTATTGTCTGCGCTGACTTGCGCGAGTTCATGGGATTGGGATTTGAATAAGAACTGGTAGGCTAATAAACCGGCGCCGGCTATCAATATGATCATAACAGCGATCCGCAACCAGGGGAATGACCAGTTGCCCCCTGTACCGAGGGGTATGACTTTGCCCTTTTCCGTCTTAGCAATTAGTCTTTTTCTCAATTCTGCGAGATCCGCGTCAATCGCAATTCCGGGCGCCAGGTATCCCTCAAGCGCGTCTGCCAGGAATGGATCGTCCAGCGCCGCTTTTTCCAGGGCATGCATATCTTTTGCCGATAGCAGCCCCTTGTGATATTTTTCTATATCATTTGCGGTAAAGGATCTTATGTTAGTCTCATTTGCCATTATGGGCTATTGCAAAATTCATAATTTTTTGATCTCTCCCAAATCCCCTCCGATAGATGGGACTTTTGAGGCTTCTTTCAATCCGGGCTCGCGACTTTCCATACAAATCTTCAGGTTCCTTCTGCCATTCTGGATAAAGCTTCTTACATGGTTCCATTCCTGGCCGGTTATCTCAACTATCTCGTTATAGCATTTTCCTTCCAGGTAAAAGAGCCGGATCGCTTCTTGCTGCTCTTTTGTCAAAGTACCAAGGCAGTGTTCCAGTTTTTGAAAATTCTCTTCTTTTTCCAGAACACCATTCAGATGCACATTTTCTTCATTTTGCACAAATTCTGCCTTGAACTCAACGGTTTTCAGGTTTTTAGGAGTCCGTAATTGCATCAGGCAATGGTTTTTAGCCACCTGGTGCAGCCAGCCCCTGAAATTCTCCACTTCGTGTTTTTTCAGTTTTGATACCAGTTCTTCAAAGACCAGGATCACACTGTCTTTGGCAGCTTCAGGCTCTTTAAAATACTTCAGGCAGACGCCATATACCAGCTCCATATAGCGCTGGTAGAGCTCGCCAAGTACGGCCATATCACCCGACTCCTTGTAGAGGGCTACCAGCTCTTTATCAGTTAGCGGGTTGGGTGATATTTTCTTTAAAAAGGCCACAGGCATTAAAAATAATAAATAAAAAATTGACTTGGCTTTATGCAATTGCTAAAAAAGGCTCATCTCTTTGAAAGAATTGCAGGAAAAGAGGGGGCAGGAGATCATTGCGTACAGTGAAGAACCAATCATAATTAAGCTATTTCGTGACGGCAGCCAACATAATACGACAGTTATACTAACAGCCGGTTAGTGATAAGGAGCCGGTTTCTACCGGCTCCACATTTTTTAAAGCTTAAAACCTTTGCTTGTGAAACTGATTTTTACATTTATCGCCTTCTTTTTTATTAGTAAGATAAATGCTGCGGGTACAGCGATTGATTCTATTCCCGTAAAATCTTTCCCTGCTCTTCTTACACAGCCTTCACAAAAAAATAGCGCACCGATCCCATTCAGTTGTCGGGCCCGGGCTATTATCCCCGGCAACGAGCCCCTGGTTGTAATTGATGGAATAGCAGGTGAAATGGATGATTTCCGGAAATTGAAAGTAAGTGATATTGTTTCGGTAGATATTTTAAAGGATGCAACCGCGTCGGCTATATATGGTTGCCGGGCTGCACAGGGAGTTATCATCATCACTACAAAAACCGCTTCGACCAGGAAGTTTATTATCAAAGATTTTCTGAGTGGCGCTAATATTCCTTTCGCGACAGTATCCTTTATCTCCCAAAAAGATAAAATAGTGTTTACAGCTAATGATAGTGGAATAGTGGTTGCCGATAAATTAAAGCCGGGAGTACAGTACGATATAACCGTTTCATCCGCAGGATATAAAACATTCACTACCGGGGTAAAAGGAAAAGAGCAGGAAATATTATTAGAAAGAGATATTAAAGAAAATGGCAACGTCATCATGATCGCTTACCCTGTTACCCGTTGCGGGGGGTGCTGTCACAGTAGCCTATGTACAATATCAAAAGCGGGGGAAATAATCGGGTTAGAATCCAAAGCGGCAGGTATTGTAAAGCCTGTATACCCCAATCCTGTTCAAAGAAATAATGTTTTCAACCTGGAATTGGAAAACAGCGGGGATGAGACAATGCAGTTAAGTATTGCCAGCCTGAATGGAAGTATAGTTTTGCTTCAGTCACAAAAAGTCAATAAAGGTTTAAATCATCTGTCAGTAACTGCGGAGGCCAAATGGTCGGCAGGAATTTATATTGTTCAGTTGCGCAATGAAAAGGGAAGGCTTATCCGGCAGGAAAAATTAATGGTTCAATAGTTTTATTATGAGTAAACATATTCAGCTCACTATTGCCGATCCCTGTCATGAGAACTGGGATAAGATGACAAAAGCTGAACAAGGCCGTTTCTGTGCCTCCTGTCAAAAACAAGTAATGGATTTTACGGGTATGAGTGATTCACAAGTAGCCGCTTTTTTCAAAAAGCCATCGGCGGGATCTGTCTGTGGCAGGTTTTACGAGGATCAATTAGACAGGGATATTGAAATACCCGGGAAGCGTATTCCATGGGTTAAATATTTTTTTCAATTTGCTTTACCTGCTTTTTTGTTTTCTATGAAAGCTACAGCACAGGGAAAAGTAAAAGTAGCGTCAGCTTCACATGCCGTGCCGGCGCCTTCATGTGCAAAGAGGATAGGTGAAGCAGGCCGGATGAATAGAAGGGGCATAGTGGGGGATACATATTTTGCGCCGGTTCAAAAAGAAGACGGGACTGCTGAGTTACTGAAAGGGCGGGTCAATTTAAATAAAGAACCGGGTTCTAATGCAAATTCCATCAGGGGAAGGATAATTAATGAAAATAATGATCCTATCCCTTTTGCTACCCTAACGATAAAAGGAACAAAGACAGCTATAGCAGCAGACAGTAGCGGGGTATTTAAGATGAAGGTGCCGGGTTTAAAAACAGGGATCGTGTTAGATGCTTCATCTGCGGGTTATAAGACAAAGGAAATAACCATTCCAGGATATACTGATGCCGCAAATGATATAATTATTCAATTAGATACCAATGCACCCCTCGATGAAGTAATAGTCACTGGGTATTCTACCATGCTAAAAAGAAGTGTCACAGGCAGTGTAACGAGTGTCATGGGCAGCGTAATAATGGGGGAATCTGTAAACGATAAGATAGAAACCAAAGAAATCAAACCTGAACCTGATTTACAGCCTATGATAAAAGTCTACCCCAATCCTGTACAATCAGGAACTAATATTAATGTCGGCTGTCAAAAATTGAAGGAAGGGTATTATAGCATCCAGCTATTCAATCAAGCAGGACAACAAGTATTTAACAGGCAGACATGGATTGACGCGGAAGCGCAGGTGTTAAATATTGATATCCCGGCTGTCGCAGCAGGAGTTTATTTTTTAAAATTGACTAATAAGGTCAGCAGTAAAAAATTCACAGAAAAAATAATCATTCAATAATCCCGGAACAAGGATAGGAAAGATCAGCCAGACCTTATTCTATTTCATAGGACGAATTTATTTATACGAATTCTCAGTCAGTAATAAGCCGGTCATTGAAGATTACGGATGGAAAGAAAAAACCGTGAAAATCCGTTTCATCCGTCTTATCCGTGTGCCTTCTGGGACTTAAATGCAGGATGAAAATTCTCCAGCGTCTTTCTCAAAAACTCCCTGTCAAGATGTGTATATATTTCAGTAGTGGTAATGCTTTCATGGCCCAGCATTTCCTGTACTGCCCTCAGATCGGCGCCACCCTCGATTAAATGGGTGGCGAATGAATGCCGGAAAGTATGGGGTGAAACTGTTTTTTGAATACCCGCCTTCCCTGCTAATTCTTTAATGATCAGGAATATCATTACCCGTGAAAGTTTGGCGCCCCGCTTATTCAGGAAAACGATATCCTCGTTGCCCGGTTTTACAGGAATATGTACGCGGATATCTTTGAGATAAATCTTCAGATACTTTACAGCGCTTCTGCCGACGGGCACTAATCGCTCTTTATCGCCCTTACCCGTGACGCGTATAAAACCTGCTTCGTAATAGAGTTGTGATATCCTGAGGTTTACTACCTCGCTTACACGAAGCCCGCAACTGTACATCGTTTCCAGTATCGCTTTATTACGTCCTCCTTCCGGCTTGCTAAGATCAATTTGCGAAATGATCTTTTCAATTTCATCAAAACTCAATACATCGGGCAATGCCCGTTTTAATTTGGGCGCTTCCAAAAGGGTCGTGGGGTCGGTTTTGGAAATGTTTTCCAGCAGGCAATATTTATAAAACGCCCGGATGCCGGATATAATCCTTGCCTGCGAAGACGGTGTCATCCCTGATTCAGCGATCCACTTAGTGAATTGCTGAAGATCTTTCAGCTTTAATTCTGAAGGAGCTTTTAAAGAATGGCTCTGCTGCAGGTATTCGGTGAGCTTATCAATATCCCGCAGGTAAGCCTCCGTGGAATTATCGGATAATGATTTTTCCAGCTGCAGGTAAGCTTTGAATCCTTTTTTATAAGGTTCCCACATATTGAAATCGGGAAATTCGGGAATTGGGAAATTGGAAAATTGAACAGGGAGCAACAACAAAGCCCATCCGGGTATCTTTATCCCGTTTCCGGAATTCCGGGATCATTGCAATGTAATTTTTTTCTCCAACTCCTTCCATTCGTCTTTGATCTTTACTTTCGCCCATATCCTTGTTGGGGTAATATTAACGGAATCAATGGTCTCATGAATAGCGTTGTAATCCGGGCTGATATCCTGGCCAAAAGTCATCATGGCTTTTTTGCCGGTAGCCATTTCTTCAACAAAAATATTTCCCCGGTCGGTATAAGCGACCATACCCTCCGCTACTGAAAATTTGGGATCAATGCTGTTGACAGCGCTGTTCTTTGGCCCCAGTGGTTTTTTCTTATCAAAGGGTATTTTGATGGAATAACCTCTTCCATTGCTGCAATCGTTGAACAGGAGCCAGGCATAGCTGGTATCATTAATAGTACAGCGTACGAAATCTTTGTTAAGATGCACTTCTTTGCCCACCAGGTCGGGGATGCTCAATTTCCGGTTGGCTCCCATCCCGTCATAGCTCCAGGTAACGGTATCGGCCATGCAATTCTTCGCGCTGATATACACATAGGGTTTAAAACGATTGTCCTGCCTGGTAAACTTTAGCGAATCCTTCATACAGGAGGTATCACAAAACGTGGGGGGGCCGGATGATGATTTACAGGATGTAAAAGCGAGTCCCAGGATAGCCATAACAACAACAATGATAAAAAGCATTCTCATAGATATTATATTTAGATTAGAAGTGGAGTGGTTTTATACAAGAGTTGAGCAAAAATAACCAATGAAAAGATTTGTGCGCAAATTTCTTTTAACCTCCGTATATGTTAGTGGATGCAGTATCTTTGAATGATGGCTTCGATCATAAAATACAATCTCAGGTACTTCTGGAAAAAAGCAAGTCTTCGTAAAAGGTCATTCAGGAGATTTCTCACCCGTCTTGAAAAGGAGCGGCCGCGTGGTTTGGACGGGTTGGCTGCGTTGGCGGAAAAAGAAGTTTGGTCCGAAGTGGATTGCAGGAGTTGCGCGAATTGTTGCAAGACCATGACGCCTGTTTATTCATCAAAGGATATCAGGAGGATTGCTGCACACCAGGGGATGACAGCGGCTGCTTTTAAGAAGAAATGGTTACGCAAGGAAAAAAATACCGGTGACTGGCTCAATAAAACTACTCCCTGCCAGTTCCTGGACGCCGGAACAAATGAATGTACGATCTATGAAGTTCGCCCTGCTGATTGCGCCGGCTTCCCGCATTTATCCAAAAAAAGGATGACGGATTATATGCATGTGCATAAGCAGAATATAGATTTATGCCCTGCGACTTTTAAGTTGGTGGAAAAGATGATGGAACGGTTGGGGGAGTAGTGAGTGGTGAGTTACGAGTTCTGAAGATCCAGCCTTAAGCACCTTATTTATTTTTTCCATTAATCACTCACTACTCACCACTGACCACTCACCCTACAGGAACACATCTTCAAGCAGAAAAAACTCAGGATCCTTATTTTTAAAAAGGGTGATGGCCAATATATCGTATTGGATCCATTGATAGCCCGGGTTAAGAAAAAGAAACTCGTCGGTAGCACGCTGCAGGTTCTTAAATTTCTTTTTTCCAACGCTGTCTTCGGGATGCCCAAACTTCGAAAAGTTCCGCGCTTTTACCTCAATGATATGAAGCATTTTATTTTTTATCGCGATGATATCGATCTCGTAATAGGAATGCCGCCAGTTGCGGTGCAGTATTTTATAGCCTTTTTCCTCCAGCCATTTGACGGCAAGGACTTCCCCTTCGGTACCGAATTTGTTATGTTCAGCCATGTATTATCTTTACTCAAAGTAAGAGCTTATGCCTGGAATTGCTCAATTAACCGGAACAGTAAAATACTATGATTGGGGAGGTTTTTCTTTTATTCCTTCGTTACTTGACGTCATAAATAAGGAAAAAAAACCTTTTGCGGAATACTGGCTGGGTGTGCATCCCCAGGCTGATTGCAGGGTGATCATGGAAGGTGTGTCTCCCGCGACATTACGTGATACTATCCGTTTCGCTCCATTGGAGAAATTGGGTCATTATGTTTATCATCGTTTTGGAAATCTTCCTTACCTGTTGAAGGCGCTGGATGTAAAGGATATGCTGTCCATACAGGTTCATCCGTCGAAGAGCGGGGCAGAAAAGAATTTCGCGGAGGAAAATAACAAGGGCATTCCACTGGATGCGCCTGACCGCAATTATAAAGATGACAATCATAAGCCGGAACTGATGGTCGCCATGGGTGAATTCTGGCTTTTACATGGTTTTAAACCCGTAGCGAAGCTCACCGGCATGCTCCAAAGTATTGATGAATTGAAATTCCTTTTACCCGTTTTTGAAAGATCCGGGTATAGCGGGGTCTATCAAAAAGTAATGGGAATGCCGCAGGAAGAGGTGAATGTTATCTTACAACCTGTGCTGGATCGTATTATTCCTTTGTACAATGCGGGAAAATTAAAGAAATCGCAGGAAGATTTCTGGGCGGCGAGAGCTGCGCTTACTTTTAATCAGCCGGAAAAAATTGACAGGGGAATCTTTTCTGTTTATTTATTTAATCTTGTACAGTTACAGAGAGGGCAGGCTATTTTCCAGGACGCAGGCATACCTCATGCCTATCTTGAAGGACAGAATGTGGAGATCATGGCCAGTTCCGATAATGTCTTACGCGGTGGCCTGACCACTAAACATATTGATGTAAAGGAGCTGCTCAAACACGTTAAATGCGAGCCGGGGATCGTCAATATACTGGACGGAGACCGGATGGGCAATGGCATTGTCTATAAAACACCGGCTCCTGACTTTGAATTATGGGCTTACCCTCTTAAAGCAGGAGATAGCGTTCCTTTAAAGGCAAGCACGACGGAGATATTATTACTCATAGAGGGGAATTGTTCGATCCAGTCAGGCAATGAAAAGGTAGGTCTGAAAAAAGGCTCGCCTTCCGCGGTCATTTTCCCCGGAAATGATATACAATTATCAGCCATAGAGACTTCACTTGTATTCAGGGCTGGGGTACCACCTGGCAGCAATGAATAAATACCCGGTCTCGTTAAACGAATTCTTGTTATTTTTGCAATGAAACTCAATGAATATGAAACTTAACAGACCTGTTGTTGTCATCTTTTTGTTGTCCCTCGCGGCGGCGGCATTTTATCGCCTCATTCCTAATAAGCCTGAAGGGTTTGCACCGCAGATGGCGATGGCATTATTGGGCGGCGCAATTATTAAAGATAAAAAATGGGCTTTTATCCTTCCCGTTCTTTCCCTGTTCATCTCTGACCTGGCCTTTTATTTTCTTAACCAGGCGGGTCTTACGGGCAGGCTTGGTTTTTATGATGGTCAATGGGTTATTTACCTGGCATTTATTGCTATTACCTGTTTCGGTTTTTTAATGAAAAAGGTAAACATGCTGAATGTGGCGATTTATTCCATAGCAGGTTCTGTCTTTTTTTTCCTGATCACCAATTATATTACCTGGGAAGTGGGCCAGGGTCTTGGCAGGCCACATACATGGAACGGTTTACTGCTTTGCTATGGAGACGGGATAGCTTTTTATCGCCAGTTCGGATTAATAAAAGGGTTTGCCGCCAATTTTATTCTTGGTGATATGATCTGGGGATTTATCATATACGGATTGTATTCCCTGCTTACTAAGGTCTTTACAATTTCAAAGCCACAGCTTGCTTAAAAGAATAAACGCTGATGATAATTAAATCCTGCCATGAGCAGGATTTTTTAATGCGCATCATCCAATGGGTATTAAGGAAAAAGATTGTTCTTATCCTGCAAATATCCTTCGTCAACTAATAGATGGTTACCATCAGCTGCCTGGGTGGCCAGTTCATCACAACGGTTGTTATATGGATTATCCGCATGGCCTCTTACCCATTTAAAACGGATCGTATGTTTTTGTGCAAGATGATAGTAGCGCATCCACAAGTCCCTATTTTTTTTGCCTCCTTTAAAATTGGTAGCTATCCAGTTTTTTAACCATCCTTCTTCTATTGCTTTTACTACATATTGGCTGTCCGAATAGATAGTCACCCGGCTACCGTCCTTTTTCAAAGCTTCCAATCCCGAAATGACTGCCATTAACTCCATCCGGTTATTGGTGGTAAGACGATAGCCCTGTGATAATTCTTTTCTATGATGGCCCGAAATCAGGATGACGCCATAACCGCCGGGACCGGGATTGCCGCGGGAAGACCCGTCGGTGTACATTGTAATTGAATGGGAAGACATAAAAGAACTAAGATATAAACCTTTGCGCAGGTAAAAAACAAAGAGGGTGTCTCAAAAGGTCAGAAAAGAAAAATTTCTCGCTGCGTCGCAAAGTATAAAAAAGCGATTTCCAAATAGGGAATCTTAGCGCCCGCTGCGGGAAATAAACACCTTTTGGGAAATCCTCTTGGCAAATAAGACTTATCTCTTTTCTATTGATGATTCACGCTCGTGTAAGTGACTTTATCTATGGCAATGCCGTTACTGTTAGCTCCGTTAGTTCCTCCATCGGCTACAAAATAACGGAAAGCAAAATAACCATCTACAGGTTTGCTGAGTCCGGATATAGTTCCTTCGAATTTTGTCCAGGTATTTGGATAAGCCTGCGGGGGCGTACCCGATAAGGTGGGGTTAACATCAACGAGGTTAACAGTAAAGCCCCCTACGTCTGTCGGATCATCTTTAATCGCATCTCCTTTGTATAGCGATGCACGAAGTTGCAACCTGTCGGGATAAACGTTGGCGGGATCCGTATAATCATTAACTGAAAGCGTGTAGAAAGTGATCTTATCACCGTTTTGCATAGTTACTTTTGGTGAAATGGCCCATACGCTGATCAAACCATCTCCGTTATTAGCCTGGTAACCGGCAAAAATAAAACCGGCGCCGGAATAAGCGGGAAACCCTGCTCCATTTACAAAGCCAACTGTACCCGTTGTATGTGTTTCGCTAAGATTAAGAAATTTCCATCCTGCCGAAGTAGCGGAAGCGATGTTATCGAATTCCTGTGTATAGGTTTGATCGGGAACCGGTGCAGGCGCTTGTACCGTATCTTTTGTTTTTTTACAGGATTGTAATACGCTGATTGAAATAAAGAGTATAGCAACGAAACGGGCAAGAGTAAATTTTTTCATAAGCTTTCAAATATTTTATTCATGAAAGTAGACAAAAAAACTCTCTGATACGCTGCCTTTTATTTAACATGAATCACACCTGGAACACGCCCAGCTTGAGTTCTGGAAGGAATGGATTTTCGTTAGCTGAATTTAATGCTTCGGTAATCATTTTTCTCGTTTCAGCAGGATCAATGATTGCATCTACCCATAACCTGGCAGCTGCATAACAAGGTGAAGTTTGTTTTTCATACCGGTTTTTTATTTCATCCAGAAGCTTTTTTTCCTCTTCCGGGCTAACTTCCCTGCCCTGTGATTTCATGGAAGCCACTTGTATTTGCAATAAAGTTTTAGCAGCCTGGTCGCCTCCCATGACAGCAATTTTTGCGGAAGGCCAGGCATAAATAAAACGCGGGTCATAAGCTTTGCCGCACATCGCATAATTTCCGGCGCCATAAGAGTTGCCGATGATAATAGTGATCTTGGGAACCACAGAGTTGGCAACAGCATTGACGAGTTTAGCGCCATCTTTGATAATTCCCGCATGCTCACTGCGGCTGCCGACCATAAAACCGGTAACATCCTGTAAGAAGACAAGCGGTATTTTCTTTTGATTGCAATTCAAAATAAAACGGGCTGCTTTATCGGCGCTGTCATTATAGATAACCCCTCCCAATTGCATTTCCCCTTTTTTATTTTTTACAATTTTTCTCTGGTTAGCTACGATACCCACTGCCCATCCTTCGATCCTTGCATATCCGCAGATAATTGTTTTACCATAGTCTTCCTTGAATTGCTCAAACTCCGAATTATCGGTTATCCTTTCAATAATTTCAAGCATATCGTATGGCTTTCCGTCAACGGGAAAAATGCCATACAACTCTTCCTGGTTTTTTTTGGGAGATTTGGGGGCAACGCGGTCAAACCCTGCCGTTTCTTTTTTACCGAGCATGGATATTACTCTTTTGATATGATCCATACATTCCTGCTCCGTTTTAAATTTATAGTCCGCGATGCCGGAAATTTCAGTATGGGTGACAGCTCCCCCGAGTGTTTCAATATCTATATCTTCCCCTATTGCGGCCTTGACAAGATAGGGACCGGCCAGGAAGATAGATCCATTCCCTTCCACCATTAATGTTTCATCACTCATAATGGGAAGATAAGCGCCGCCGGCAACACAGGCGCCCATCACCGCGGCTATTTGTGTTATTCCCATTGCGCTCATCCGGGCATTGTTTCGGAATATCCTTCCAAAATGTTCCTTATCCGGGAATATTTCATCCTGCATGGGCAAAAAAACACCGGCGCTGTCAACAAGATAAATAACAGGCAAATGGTTTTCCATGGCAATCTCCTGTAACCGCAGGTTTTTTTTACCCGTGATAGGAAACCAGGCGCCGGCTTTTACTGTCTGGTCATTGGCAAGAATCACACATTGCCGGCCGCTGATATACCCGATGCCTGCAACTGTTCCACCCGCAGGACAACCCCCCTCGGCTTCATACATTTCAAAACCCGCAAAGGCGCCGATCTCAATAAAAGGCTTATTGGCATCAATGAGGTACTCTATTCTTTCCCGGGGAGTAAGTTTATTTTTTTCTTTTTGCTTTTTGATAGCTTTTGGACCGCCACCCTGGTAGATCTTCTCCAGTTTTCGCCTGATACCGCTGAGCGCCATTTTCATAGCATCTTCATTCCTGTTGAATTCAATGTTCATGGTATGAGTGAGTTGTAGCGGCAAAGATAGGGGAGTGGGGAAGAAGTCAGAAGTATGAAGCCGGAAGTACGAAGTCCGGCCCCCCGGTACCTATAGCGGCTTCATGAGCCGCAGGTTTTTGAAATGATTAACAGTAGAATTTAATAACAGGTATATGGAAAATAGGCGGTGAAGATTCTAAGGCTCAAACCCAACTTTTATGAGCCGGCTATACATCCCTTTTATTTTTTTTATTCTTATGGCATGCCATTGGGATAATGATAAAAAACTCATGGCGCAACAAACAGGTAAATTGAATCTTTTCCAAAAAGAATCGGACATTCCAGCGCCTGCGGGTTATACAAGGGTAGAATTGGTGGCTCATTCTTTTGGGGAATGGCTGAGAAATGTCCGGTTAAAAAAAGATAACCGGGTTTATTTATACAACGGCTCACTAAAGGCGAACCAATCGGCGCAATATGCTGTACTGGATATTACCATAGGAACAAAAGATCTGCAACAATGCGCTGACGCGATATTACGTTTGAGGGCAGAATATTTTTTCGATCAGAACCAAGTCAGCCAAATTATATTCAAGGCAACAGATGGAACAGTTTTGTCCTTTACTGATTGGCTCAAAGGAACCCGGTACAGGCTTGCCGGTAACAGGCTGGTCGCTTATAAACAAAGTAGCAGCGATACTGATCTCCGTGGCAGCCTGGAATCATTTCTCGAGACCGTTTTTTCTTTTTGCGGCACCTTATCCTTAAGCCATGAAATGCATTCCAAAAATATTTTGGGTATAAACCCCGGTGATGTGTTTGTAAAAGGCGGATCACCCGGTCATGCGATGATAGTGATGGATGTTGCGGTAAACAGCGCCGGGAAAAAGGTTTTTATGCTTGCGCAAAGTTATATGCCGGCACAGGATATTCATATAGTGAAGAACCCGCTCAATGAAAAGCTGTCGCCCTGGTATGAGGCAGACAGCCTCTCTGCAATCGTGACACCTGAATGGACATTTAGAAACGACCAGTTAAAGAAATGGTGAGCAGGTACTATAAAAAGACAGTCCCGCGAAGGCGGGACTGTCTTGAATGAAGTATTGAAAAATGAGTTATTAGAAAATATAACGTAGCCCAAGTTGAATGGCATACGTACTGGACAAAGAGTTATTATGAATATAGGTTCTGTCTATTAAAGTGCCGGTAGTTGTCCCGACAGGTATATAAGTTGCTAACTGGAAGTTAGGTTGTCCATTTGTATAGCTGACGACTTTCAATGGATTATTGACGATGAAGAATTGCTTAATACCCCAGTCATGATTGATAAGATTAGGGAAATTAAGAATATCGGCTGTGAACTGAAGTGTATTTCTGTGGCTGCCTATTTTAATAAAGAAGTCCTGGGCAAACTTCAGGTCCACCCGGTTGTACCAGGGTTGCTGCGTTCCGTTTCTTTCCGCGACCTGGCCCTGGTGTTTGCGTAAATAGGGGTCTTGCGCGATAAACTTAAAGAAAACATCTGATTCTTGTTGCGCTGTAAAAGCAGGTGTGTTACCTGAGGCCGGCAGATCTACAAAGTGAATTTCTGATGGGTTTCTTGGAATATACATCAGGTCGGCAGAGTTTCCGTCTCCATTCACGTCTCCATTGTAAATATAAGAGAAAGTACCCTGGATGGCTCCTTCATAAAAAGCTGAAACGGTAGTGGCCAAATGGTTAGCATACTCAAACCGGTAAGATAAACTCGCAATAACCCTGTGAGGAACTGAAAAAGCCGAAGTCGCTAATTCCAGGTCATTTTGTGTTCTGGAAGTAGGATTAGCTGACCATACTGAAGTGGCCTGGCTGCCGGGATTGGCTGTAACATCAAGAGCGGCTGTATAAGTGTAGGCCACAGATCCGTAAAATCCTTTTGCAAAATTCTTGGTGAGCAGGGCGGTCAGCGAAAAAGATTCACCTTTTGCGGTGTTGTCTAAGACAACTGCGTTACCGGAAGCCAGGTTGAGCTTTGTAGCATTATTGCGGGCAGTCGTTAACGCGCCCCCGCTAAGATTTTGGGTAATATAGGAATAAATAGGTCTGTTGTCTGGTCCTGACATTGTAATATCCGGAGCTTTCTGATTCGCGTTAAACATGTATACGGCGTTGATATCTTTCGTATACAATGCTTCTAATGTCGCTACAAAGCCATTTCCCAGTTGTTTGTCGACAGCGAAGTCGGTACGCCAAACCTGGGGGAATTTAAAGTTTGGACTAATTAAGGCATAAGCACCGGTTGGAACAACCGTACCGCCTACGGTTGGAAACTGGGCAGGATTCAAAGAAGTATTATAAAAAGGATTGTAAGTATGCATATCCGGATTAAACAGGAAATTCTGCAGGTTGGAAGTGATCAAAGTACCAAACTGGTAGGGTCCGACACCTGTAGGCAGGTTCGTCAAATAAACAAAGGGAATACGACCGGTATACAATCCGGTTCCGGCCCTGATAACAATTTTTTCTTCGGGCAAATTCCAGCGCATGCCGACACGCGGAGACCAATAAAGAGAACTCTTAGGCCATGCTCCTGTATTATAAGTGGTAATAGCTCCGCTGTGGTCATACAGGTTCTCCGCATTAACTGCATTGTTTGGCAGTGGCTGCTCAGGATAAACCGGCTTGTCAATCCTCAGGCCATAAGTAATTTTTAATTTATCATTCACATTTACTTCATCCTGGATATAAGCGCCTGCCTGGCCAATTTTCAAATTAGCTGAAATAACAGCATCCTGACCTTTCACCAAAGAATAGGTAATTGAAAATAATTTGGGCGCCCTGTTATTGATAAAATCATCTAATGAGCCATATACATAGTAACCCTGGCTGCCGGGCATAAATCCATTTCCTACTTTCTGGTATTCATAACTAACACCGGCGGTCAATGTATGTTTGCCGGCAAAATAACTAAAGTTGTCAGTCGCGGTATATACGTCATTGACCACAACATTGTAATTACCATTGAAGGGCTCATTCCCGAAACTCAGGTAATTATTTTTGCTTCCGGCGGTTAAACCCAGGATATCTACAAATGGAAATTGCGCGCCGGGATGATTCTTGTCTGTACTGATTTTAGTAGCTGTTACCAGCAACTGGTTGGCAAATTTTCCATGAAAATTACTGGTCAGCTCAAAACTTCCTGATTTTACTTTATCCACCTGTTCATAAACGGTATTACCAAACGCCATAGCCGTGGTGGAGAATTTAGGTCCATACGTCACGATACCAGACTGGCTGGATGCCCCGTTTATACCGCCGCTTTGGCTGGGGAGAAAATTCTGTGAATTCTGGAAGTCGCTGTACTTAATTGTGAGTTTATTGACGGTGCTGATGTTCCAGTCTAATTTTGCAAGGTATTTATGATTTTTTACGACCGTGCTGGATTGAAAATTATCATAAGCTCCCGGATCATAATTATATTTTGTATTTAAATAGTTGGAAAGTTTTATCATGGAATCAATCGGCACCTGGGAAATATTACCCGATCCGCTTCCGCCAAGAGGCGTGTAATATGCAAGTGTAGCCGGTTTTTCTTCATATTCCCCGTTCAGGAAGAAGAATAATTTATTCTTAATGATGGGGCCGCCAAGGGTTCCGCCATATATTTTATTATAAGTAACTGCAGGCGGAGGTAATTTAAAACCAGCTACATTAGTTCCGGCAAATGTTTCATTGCGGTAATAGCCATATGCGCTGCCATGGAAGGTATTGGTTCCGCTTTTTGTAACGGCGCTGATATTGGCGCCGGTGAAGTTTGCCTGCCGCACATCATAGGGGGCAATGTTTACAGTAATTTCTTCAATGGCATCCAGGGAGATCGGGTTAGCGCCACCGCCCGGCAAGGGGTCAGTGCTTAACCCGAAATTATTATTTAAGTTGGCTCCATCTACAGTCACATTATTATACCTGCCGTCCCTGCCTCCAAAACTATTTCCGTTAGCCTGCGGTGTCAGCCTGGTAAAATCAGTGATGCTTCTTGAAATAGTGGGCAAGGTGTTTAACATCCGGGAGTTGACGTTAGTAGAGGCGCCGCCGGTTTTTGCCTTACTCCTGGCTGTTGCTGAAGTAAGAATCACCTCGCTTAAAGAAGTCGTTTTAGTACTAAGAGTGAGATCAATTACAAAAGGCTCGCCAAGGCTAAGGGTAACATTTTCGGTTTTGCTGGGCGAAAAACCGACAAATTCTGCGGTGATAGTGTAAGGTCCTCCGATCTTGGTATTGGGTATGGTAAAGTTTCCGTCTTTTTTGCTTATCGTAACATATTTTGTACCAGAGGGTTGGTGAATCGCGGTAATGGTGGCGCCTTCGAGAGGGCCGCCTTTATCTGATTTTACAAACCCGGTAATACTACTGGTAGTAACCTGGGCCGATACAAACAGCCCTGCTATAAATGCCATAGCAAGGGTCAGTGTAATTCTCTTAAGCATATTAGTTAGTTTTCTGTGTTAAGTGCAAAGAAAGGGAATATTCCAAAAATAAATATAGATAAATATTAAGAAATCGTCACCCTATGATTAGTCACTTAAAGGACAGCCTCTTTGTGCTGTTTGCTGCGTCTGCCGAGGCAACCTTTGACTGGTTTTATTTGTTTCTATCTTTGGAAAAAATTGCAAATCATGTTTGATGCTATTGAAGATGCCATCCGCGACATCCGGGAGGGAAAACTGGTCATTGTAGTAGACGATGAAGATCGTGAAAACGAGGGCGATTTCATTACAGCCGCCGCTAATATTACCCCTGATGTTGTCAATTTTATGACCAAATTCGGTCGTGGCCTGATCTGTGTTCCTCTGCCGGAAGAAAGATGTGAAGAACTGGCCCTGGAGCTGATGGTTAATAATAACACAGCCTTGCACGAAACCGCATTTACAGTTTCTGTAGATCTTCTGGGCCATGGTTGCACTACGGGTATTTCAGCCCAGGACCGGGCCAAAACCATCCAGGCACTGATTGATCCAAAAATAACTCCTGCGGACCTTGGAAGGCCAGGACATATTTTCCCGTTACGTTCCAAAAAAGGGGGAGTGTTACGGAGATCCGGGCATACAGAAGCGACAGTTGACCTTGTAAGACTTGCCGGTTTTAGCGCTCCGCATGGCGGGGTGCTCGTTGAGATCATGAATGATGATGGAACCATGGCGAGGCTACCCGAACTGGTAGAAGTAGCTAAAAAATTCGATTTCAGGATCATTTCCATAAAAGACCTGATAGAGTACAGGCTCAAAACGGATTCATTGATCGAAGAGATAGTAAGGGTAGATATGCCCACCCTCTATGGTGATTTCAAGTTGGTGGCATTTAGTGAAAAAAATTCTGCCAATGAACACCTGGCCCTCATAAAAGGCGAATGGCAAAAGGATGAGCCGGTACTGGTAAGGGTACATTCATCCTGCTTTACCGGCGATATTCTTGGATCACTCCGTTGCGATTGTGGCGACCAGTTGCATAGCGCCATGCAAATGGTGCAACAAGAAGGCAAGGGCGCTATACTTTATATGAACCAGGAGGGCAGGGGAATTGGCTTGCTTAATAAACTAAAAGCTTACCAGTTGCAGGAACAGGGAATGGATACAGTAGAGGCCAATCTTCACCTTGGCTTCCAGACAGACCAGCGGGATTATGGCGTAGGCGCACAGATGTTGCGGCATCTTGGGATCACCAGGCTCAGGTTAATGAGCAATAACCCGAAGAAAAGGGTAGGCCTTATCGGGTACGGGCTGGAGATCGTTGAAAATATTCCCATCATTATACAATCGAACCCGCACAATGAAAAATACCTGCAGACAAAAAGAGATAAACTGGGACATGAATGGAAATGATTACCTTAAAGGATATACCGGTTAATCCTGCGTCATTGACCTTTTACCACCAACAGGTACTGAGAATCAAAAAAAGGGTTTTTCCTCATGATGATTTATGCGATAGAATTGCGAGGGCAAAGCAATTCATGGATAATTTTTATTCCGGGCCGATTGACCTCGACTCAATGGCTGAAGAAGCTTGTTTCTCAAAATTTCATTTCATACGGCTTTTCAAAAAAAATTATGGCAGGACTCCTTATCAATACCTCACTGAAGTGAGAATGGCTGCCGCAAAAGAGCTTTTGCAATCGGGTATGCCTGTATCCGAAGTCTGCGCATCAGTCGGTTTCGACAGTGTTAGCTCTTTTACAGGGCTTTTCAAAAAAATTACAGGGACTACCCCCTTTGTTTTTCAAAAGAAAAAAAGATCCGGTCAAAAAAGGCAATTTTGAAGAAGCATAATAAAGTTCCTCCATGCACCTTTGTGCAATCGGATCTTTAAAATGTTATCTGTGCAAAAGATCGTTGCTTTTACTGTTCCGGCATACCCGTTTAGCAATAAATAAGGGTGCCCGGAAGATAGATTGGGTGTTTCATGACGATTGAACCTGCAAAAAGCTGAAGCTATTAATCTTCAAAAAACAAATGACTATTTATGCGAATAAGAATAACAAGCATTATGGTAGATGACCAGGATAAAGCGCTTACATTTTATACAGGCGTACTCGGCTTTATCAAAAAAAAGGAAATACCTATGGGTGAGCATAAATGGCTGACCGTTGTTTCCAAAGAAGAACAGGATGGGGTTGAGTTATTACTGGAGCCAATGGGGTTTGAGCCTGCAAGGGTTTACCAGAAAGCATTGTTTGATGCCGGCATACCTTTGACGGCATTTCACGTGAACGATATTCAGAAAGAATATGAAAGATTAGTGGAAGCGGGTGTAAAATTCAGTATGAAGCCAACTAAGATGGGACCTGCTACGATCGCGGTATTCGATGATACCTGCGGAAATAATATCCAGATAGTTGAAGTATGATTGCTGATCCTGTTTTTGTTTTGGCTCAAATCAAATAATGGAGAACTTGTTGTTGCCCGCAAGGAGTTTCACAGACCAGGGTTTCATTTGCGCGGGGGTAAAATAGTAGTCGTTCTTTGCAAGGTATCTGCAGGTGGAGGCTGTAAAGGAGGTTGCTGTTTCCGTTTGTTTTTATTGCTGCCCTTACTGCCTTTGAAAAGCTCGCCCAGGGTATCAAACTCTTTACGATAGGCAATGCTTGCGCCTGAACGCTTGGTGCGGGCGGCACCGGTAGAGCTCCCGGTGAGATAGTCAAGATTCTGACGGTAAAAGAAACTGGCACGGATGGTACCGCTTTCATTGATCAGCCATTCCGCTGTTACGTCCGGGAGAAACTGTACGGTTTGCTGAATGGTGGTTTGCAAGGGCACATCGAGCGTACTTCCCAGCGTGACTATAAACCGGTCTTTAAATAACGAGATGGGAACGGTCACATTAAAATTACTCTGGTTGAAACCAAAGTTAGTATTACTTGTTTGATTATTCAGCAGGTTACGGTTATAGACTGAGCCGCTGAAATTAATACCGACTTTGTCTGTTTTTAAAATTTTCGCCAGCTCGGTATTCAGTTTCCTGTTTATTTCATTAAAGATAAGACCGGAGAGACTCGAGAAAGTAGTATTAAACAGTTCATTGATAGGAGAGCTGCCCGTACCGGCAATATTTCCGGTGGTATTTTCCAGCGGAGCGAAACTATTAAAACCGATCAGGTAGGCTACCTGCCTGTTGATCTCGTTCTCATTTTTTTCCATCTGCTGTATGTTGGCTGCTACCACGAAGTCATTCTTGAATATGCTGTTGGGAGCAAAGTCAAGCTTGAAACTGAATCTTGGTTTAAACAGGTCGCCGGTGAGAAGTATCTTGACATATACATCTTCTCTTTGACGCGACAATGACTCATTGAGGTTTAATGAATTTACCAATGGCGCAAAACTTACTCCTTCTGCTGTGTACACCGCTTCGAAATTTATCTTGGCGCTGTAAGGATCTCCGCTCCAGGAAATATTATTGTCGCCCCCTTTGCTGATCTTAAATGGTTTTTTGGGCAATAGCGGCTGGAAAGTATAAATATATTCGCCTTCTTCAATATCAAATTTTCCCCGTATGGTAAGAGGTTCCGTGGTGCCCGAGTGAATATTCAGTGTGCCGGTACCTTTCCCTTTTATTTCATCACCGGTCATTTCATCCAATACTACTCTTACCGTTAGCTTAGGGTTGGCGGTTACATCCACATCATATATTATATTGGTGGCATTTTTTGAAAAACCGCTGTCAACCATTTCATGCCCGTATTTTCTTTCAACTAAAAAGTCGGCCATTCCGGATTCACGGCTCTGGAATGATGGAATGACAATAGAACTGGTATCCGTTGTGGAGGCCACCGCAGCGATCTGCATGAACATTTCCGACTGGGATCCGGATAATGAAAATGATCCCGTTCCTTTCACCCTGCCATAAAATTGTTTATTGTCGTTGTAGCCCGTGTTCAGTAATAAAACCGGCTTATTGTTTTTACTGTCTGAAGTATTGGGTTTTTGGGTGGATACCGTCACATCGAAGAACATGTTTTTAAAGGCTGAATGCTGGATCCCACCCCTGATATAGATCGGGTTGCCTGTAACCGGATCGGTCAGTACAATACCATCGAGTTTTATTTCATTGGAAGTTAATTCCACATCGGTATCCTGTATTTTATAAAAGCATTGGGTGAAATTGACTTTCAGGCCCGCATCTTTTAACCTTCCTTTTCCGACTACCTGCAACTGGTCAAAATCACCGAGGATATCAAAATCACCCGTTACATAGCCCTGCATGTCTGAAAAAAGATCGCCGAGGAAACGTTCCAATACTTTTAACTGGAAGTTCTTTGCCTTTAAGGCAATGACATTATTAGCTTCTTTTGATTTGTCAAAGAAAATATCCGCATTAAATCCGAGACTATTGTCCTGGTTCTCTGTATTACCTTTTGCTTTTAGTTCTTTGTTTTTACCGTCATAATCAGCGGTAACCCGGACATTTCCAAGCGAATCATTGTCGAGGCGTACTCCTTCCGCCAGTATATTATTGGAGGTGATATGCAGGTTACGGGTCGGGTCTTCTATCAATACATTCCCCGATACCAACCCTTCGAGCCTGTTGTTGGGCAGGAGCAGGGGAGAGAAATCGCCGACATTTACTTTTTTTAATTCGACAGCAAGATTATTCCAGTCGCCAATTTCAGAAGGTCTTGATTTTATTTTTATTTCCTGGTTGCTTTCCCGGAGCACTAATTGGCCGCTGGCCGGAACATTACTGAGGAATTCCAGCTCTCCGTTTTCATCAATGGTCCATCTCTTTCCGCTGATCACAAAAGAGGACCGGTTAAATTCGATCTTCACGCCATTATTATAAGTAAGCACTTGCGCATTCAGGCTGGCCTGGTTAATGGCCTGGTTGGTACTGGTTGTGATCAATACCCTGGAAGAATCGTTACGTGCACGGATATGAAAAGAGGCTAAAGGGATATTCACGCTGTCGCTGATGCTGATATTAGCGGCTCCGCCGGAAAGTGAAAGACTGTCGCGGTTTCCTTTGGCAGATAATTTCACATCGTCAAAACTGTAAGTTTTGAATTTGAATTGAGGAACTTCAGCATTCAACACCAGTTCATTATTGGCCGTATTCAGCGACCCATATATATGGCTGTTGTTGAAACCTGAAAGAGCCGAATCTACCAGTTTCACATAATCATCAACATACTGCGTAGTGAAATCAAAACCGAATGATTCGTTTTCAGGTATTTTTTTAGCCGGCCTGATATAGGCGGGATAATACTTATTTAAAAAGAGATTAAAGGCATCGGGCAGATCACGTATGTTAAAATTCCCGCTGATGCTGCCTTCAAATTCATTCGAACGGGCGCTCAACTTTTTTATATTATTGACGTATTCAGAAGAAACGACCAGTGAATCGAAGGGCAATGGGTTGCCATTATGGGTAAGCGATGCTTCTGTAATGCGGGCATTGCCAAGAAAATTATCAATATTGTCGCCGGTGAAATTAAGGTTGAACTTCCCGTTAAAAGCGATATCATCATCCGTCAATTTCAGGTTTTTAAGGTTTGCTTTCTTTACATCGGCGGTGAAATTAAATACGGGCACTTCGCTGTTGAAGTCGATCAGGCCGTTCAGGGCCAGTTCGGCTTCGGGGTCAACGATGGAAGCGGCGCCGTCAAATAATTTCTTGTCGAGTTTCCCCTTTACGGTAATATTAGTGTACCGGTAATCATTGAAATCAACAAAACGGATTTTACCGTCAACAACCGCGTTGCGGTTATTTTCATTAAAGCCTTTTCCCTGTAATGAGCCGTTCATGGCAATTGAGCCGATCTCCGGGTCATTGATAAATTCTCCCAGCCGGAAAAAATCAGTGGAGATAGTACCTGAATAGAGAGGATCCTGGTGGGCAGGCAATTTCATGTTAAGGTCACTTTTTACCGTGCCGAGGTTTGTTTGGATAGTTCCAAATGTTACAAAGTCGCGGATAAAACCTGTAAAGCTTCCGTTGAAGCGGATGAATTGCAGTTTGCGGAGATCAGGAGCTGTTACAGTACGTATATCCGGAACGATCGCGACAGCATCTTCATAGGTTGTCCGGAAATCATTGGCCTTGAAATCAATAAAGGTCTGGTTGATATCGGGTAACCCGGTAAGGCTTATATCTCCATTTAATAAAGTATTCTTGCCGGCCTGTATCAGCATTCCCCGGCCGATCATATCATCTACTGTTCCTTTTACATTGCCCTTTAATGTTATCTTCTTTTTCCAGGTGGTCATAAAGGGGGCGAAATAAGCAATATCATCACTGTCTATTTCAGAACCATCAAAATCACCCTGCATTTTTACCAGGCGAATGAAATCGCCCATGTCGTCAAAATCATTAAAACTCATCCGGAAAAAATTCTTGATGGTACTGTTATTGGTCCGGATGTTAAGATCAGCAAACGCCATTTCCCGCGGCGTCATTTTTACATTGGCAACCAGGTTTTTTACTTCGAAACCACTGCGTTCTTTTGCCCGGAGGTCAATATGCGAAGTGATCGTATCTTTTTCCCAGCGTAAGTTGGTGAATACGCCCTGGATTTTATTAAAGTCAATATGCTGCCCATCAAAGGAGGCAAGCAGGGGTTCCTGCGATTCTTTATTGGCGATAAAATCGCCATTCTTTATCTCGAGTTTATTTACCTGTACCACCCATCCGTCAGCATTCCATTGGAGCAGAGAATCAGCCGCCGGTTTATTATCTCCCTCCGGCAATTCAGGTCTTTTCCCCTGGTATTTATAGATATTGAGAACAGGTTTATCAATCGTGATGGAATTAACAAGTATATTCTTTTTTGAAAAATTAATATCCTTTGCGTCGAGGTCAAGTGCTCCCAGGGTAATTATCATATCCTCGCCGCGCCATCCATCTTTTTGCCGGAAGGTTACATTTCTTAACTCTGTTTTTTTCAGGCTTAACTGGGTGCCACCTTCTTTTTTATTGCCGGAAGAAGGAGAGGAGAAATAATCTACCAGGAACTGGTGATTCCATATTGAATCAGTACGTTGCAGGTTGATCACCGCGTTTTCAAGACCGATATATTTTAGTTCTACGTTTTTCGTGAAAAAGAACCAGTCTGTAATGTGAACCTGTACCTCGCCTGCATACAAAAGAGTATCCTGCTGCCGGTCCTCTACCAATACTCCCTGCAACTTCATTTTGTTGAACAGAGAAAAGTCAACATGCGTTATTTTAATTTTTGTATGAAGGTCTTTGGAAAGACGACTTGTTACCTGTTGGGTTATCCAATTTTGGCCAAACGGAGTTTGAATAAAGACCCACAATGCTATGATAAGAAACAGCAATGAGAGAAAGAACCATAATAATATTTTCTTGAATTTCCTCAGTTTCAAATATTTGGCTTGTAAAAATAAACAGAATTGACTGCTTTGTGCAAAATCAATACCAAAACCTGCAAGGCTGGCTGTATTAGGCTCCCGGTCAATCTTATAGGTTTTGACCTGAATGTAAATTGCTCAAAATTTGCAGGATTTGGATACGGAACATCATTTTTTCACTTTTCTTTCTTAATAATATGATCAAACGGGATCCTGCTTCGGGCAAGGGTCAAAAAGCTCTGCCGGGTGAATAATAAAAGAAGTAGTCTCAAAAGATCAGAAAAGAAGAATTTCTCGTAGCGCCGCAAAGAATAAAGAAGTAATTTCCGAATAGTAAGCCGTGACGCCGTTGCGGGAAATAAACACCTTTTCAAAGAGCCTCTTTTAGCTACAATCCCGGCACGCTAAAAGTAACACAAAGGCTTTCGGGTAGTAACTCATTTTGAAAATAATTCCCGGTTTAATCTTTGTTATAGCCCCGCTTTTTTGTATATTGAAAGATGGAACGAGCGGCAGGAAAGTTTATACCGTCTTTCCCCCAATATTCTTCTCCTTTTTACGTGATTTTCACGAGACTTTTGCCTGATTATTGCCTGACTTTTCCCTGACCCTGACCTGACCCTCACCTGGCTCTGACCTGACCCTGCCCTGACCCTAATGAGACCCGCCTAAAGGGTGTCTCTATTCCTCCTCTATCCCTCTTATATGGCAGAGTGTGGTTTTAACCTATTGGGCCCAATTCATATAAAGCTGTCCGGCTCGCCGGGCCAAAGCCCTGGGTAGCCCGGTTCGTTTTCCGGGCCTGGTCCTCAGGCCGGAGTCTCCGGGTAATATGCCCGTGAATTAAGAAATTTATTGTGGCAGCCCGCCCGAACGTGTGCCGGCGCTGTTCCAGATAGTCACATTTCCATCTTTATTGTCTTGTGTACCCATGTAAATGACTCGCGTATTTGAATTGTTGTAGATGCCCATTCTTCCACCTATCGCCGGCGTGGAAAGACGAATCATCTCCTGGCCCTCTTTCGATAATGAAAGGTAGCCACCCCCGTCTTGTGTATAGGTCATCCACACCAGTTTGTTGCCATAACGGTTATTCAGTTTCATATAACCGGATTCGATATCGGTCACACCCAATTCTGTCACTTCCTTTCCTTCTGAGTTAAACAATGCCATATAACCGCCCCCTTCTGTAGTATTGGTAACTTTGAAAAGCACCTGCCCATTTTTATCGAAAGTATTGAGGCCGCCCGTGCCACCATCGGTAGTGAACAGGCTGACCAATCTTTTACCGGCAGGTGTAAAAGTGCTTATTTGACCATTGCCGTCTTCCTTATTCAATTCTACCAGCGTATTGCCTCTTTCATCCACTACATGAAAGGCTTTCGCTTCTATTACATCAGGAGCGGACTTCCTGTTGTTAAATGACAGGATGATAAAGCTTGCTAAGACAAGCACTAAACCGGCAAAGCAAAAATGGCAGAAGCGGATATTTTTCTCTAACTGCATTACACGCTGCTCAAGAGGATGGATCATGACAAATAATTTAATGATGAATTGCGGGGTTACAATATGTGTCAATAAGGACTTTGCATTTTGCAATAATTTCGTAACAGGGAGTCACTACCGGGTCTTTGAATACTAAAAGTATGTGATGCTTTGGCGCAGGGCAATACCGTGTGTGCGGTATATCAAATGGTCTCATTTATTTATGGCAACCCCGGAAGCATGAAAATGGCCATAGGGAAAAATATCGCCAATGGATAATGTTATCCCCTTATATGTTATTAAAAATAATTTTACGAACTTTAATCGCAGACAATTTTATTGTCATACCGGTTATGCCCCTTTAAGAGTGTGTATTGTATGAGTGGGCGAAAGATTTTTGTTTAAAAATGGATGTAATAACAATTCCATGAACCTATCAAATGAAATTCGTTTCCGGCAATTATTTGAATCTTCCCCCGGACTTTACCTTATCCTGTTGCAAGACCTTACTATTGTTGCTGCCAGTGATGCTTATCTTGCCGCTACCATGACGCAGCGGGATACTATTCTCAACCGCCATCTTTTCGATGTATTTCCCGACAACCCCGATGATTTGACGGCCACAGGCGTATCCAACCTGAAGGCTTCCCTGAATTATGTACTCGCCAATAAGACTGCGCACAGGATGGCTATTCAGAAATATGATATAAGAAGACCTGATGGCCCTTTTGAAGAACGCTATTGGAGCCCTTTAAATAAGCCGGTATTGGATGAGACAGGCGAAATTCTATACATTATTCACCGCGTAGAGGATGTAACAGCCAGGGTAAAACAAACTGAAGAATTTGAGCACCAGCTTCAAAAGCAGCATAGGGAATTGCAGGAGCAACTAAGGATAAAAACAGCTGAACTGACAGGTATATTCGAAAGGATCACCGACGGCTTCATCGCTTTGGACAAGAATTTTCGCTATACCTATGCCAATAAAAAGGTAGGTGAACTTACTCACCGTGACCCCGCATCGCTCATTGGCAAGAACGTATGGGAAGAATTCCCCGAAGCTGTCGGATCGGAAACCTACCGCGCTTTTCTGCAGGCAATGACGGAGCAACGGTATATCTGTAATACAGATTATTTTGAATCGCTTGATCTTTGGCAGGAAAATCATATTTATCCTTCGCCGGAAGGTTTATCGGTTTTTATCCGTGATATCAGTCAACGGAAAAAAGCTGAAATGGAACTTGAGCAAACAAATGAACGGCTGCGCCAGCTTTCCGCTCATCTCGAACGTATACGGGAAGAAGAGCAGAAGAGAATCGCCCGCGAAGTACATGATGAGCTGGGGCAACAAATCACCGGGTTGAAAATGGATGTGTCATGGGTAAGGAAAAAACTCGCGAGTCGTGAAGAACCCAATAGGGTCGAAGAAAGATTGGATCAAATGAACGGGTTGCTGGATTCCGCGGTAATAACTGTCAGGAAAATTGCTTCCGAGCTCCGGCCGAGTATCCTCGATGATTTCGGACTGGTAACCGCCCTGCATTGGCAGGGAGATGAGTTTGCAAAAAGATATTCGATACCGGTTCATTTCAATACGGCCATTCAGCAACTGGATGTTTCTTCTTCCATTACCATGGGCCTTTTTCGTGTTTATCAGGAATCACTTACTAATGTGGCCCGTCATTCGGGAGCTGACCGGGTTTCTTCCTCGCTGGAAATTGTAAGTGGAGAGATCGTTTTAACCGTTACAGATAATGGAAAGGGCTTTGATACGGCCAGGATTAGCCAGGGAAGAACACTTGGCCTGCTCGGTATGAAGGAAAGGATATTAATGATGAGTGGGAAGCTGGTAATAAGAAGCGCTCCGGGCAAAGGAACAACTATTGTCATATCAGTGCCGGCGATAGGAGAAGACAACAAGGAGAATCAAAATAAATTCCATAAAGGCCTTTAATGTCAGGCAAAGAGTTAAAGTTATTTTTTAGCCAGCACAAGAATATCTTTAACTTCCAATACATTTTTTTCGTATCCTTTGGCCGCTGCATGGATCATTGCCAACCCCAGCTCTTTTAAGGAGGTAATATATTTTGGAGCTACAAACTTAATGATGGGCAACAGCCAGCCAAAATATTTATAATAGCTCAACGTATTTTTTAATCCTTTGGTGGGCCTGATAATGCCCGGCCGGAAATTGTATACGGCTTTAAATGGTAATTTCATCAAATCATTTTCTGTCTTGCCTTTTACTCTTGCCCACATCATCCTTCCTTTTTCCGTACTGTCTGTGCCGGCGCCTGAAATATAGCAAAAGCTCATGCCGGGATTGCGATTGACAAGGGTAGTAGCAAAATTCAACGTCAGTATATAAGTGAGTCTATAAAATTCTTCTTCTTTCATTCCTACAGATGATACGCCCAGGCAAAAGAAGCAGGCATTATAACCGGAGAGCTGGTTTTCAATAGCAGCGAGGTAATAGAAATCCGGGTGAATGATCTCTTTCAGTTTCGGGTGAATAACACCGCAGGATTTCCTGCTTACCACCAATACCTCTTCCACATCATCATGCTGCAAACATTCATGCAACACGCCTTCGCCTACCATACCCGTGGCGCCTGTGAGGATCGCTTTTATTTTCATTTACCTGGTTTCTTATACAAAGATCAGGAAAGAAAGGCCTTTTTGAATTTTGGTAAAACCCTGTTCTTCGAAGCCTGCTCGTATGCATAGCCAATACCGATCAATACTCCTTCACTATAAGCAGGACCAAAGAAAGAAAGTCCAACCGGCAGGTCATATACCATTCCGCAGGGCACTGAAATATGCGGGTAACCGGTTACCGCTGCAGGCATAGTCAGGAAAACATCGCCCCAGCGGTCGCCATATACTACATCAATACTACAGGCGGGTCCCATGGTAAGGCCACAGATAGCATCCAGTTTGTTTTGCTTTATCACATCATCAATAATTTGCTTCGATCCAATATGACTTTTCTGAAAAGCGTCTTTGTATTCTTTGCTGTCAAGACCATTTTTCTTATCGGAGGTCTCCAGGATGTCCTGTTTGAAATAAGGCATCGCTTTGTCTTCATTCTTTTTATTGAAGTCAATAACATCGGCCAGAGTTTTCCGGCCGGCATTGGCTGTTGAAAGATATTTATTCAGTCCATCCTTGAATTCATATTGCATCACTAATAATTCGGCATCGCCCATCTTGTTGATCTTATCCAGGTATTCTATTTCCACGATCTCGGCGCCCTGTTGTTTCATTAAGTCAATCGCCTTTTGCTGCAACGCATGCATATATTGGTTGTCGCCCTGTATTTTTTTCTCAACGCCGATCCTCTTTCCTTTTAGCGCATGGGCATCAAGGAATTTTGTATAATCAGGCTGAGCCTTGCCTTCGCTTTCTTTGGTAATGGCATCGGCTGCATCCACCCCTGTCATTACGCTGAGCAGGGTGGCTACATCCTTTACGGTTCTTCCCATCGGGCCTGCGGTATCCTGTGTGGAGGATATGGGAATGATACCCGAACGGCTGACCAAACCGACAGTAGGTTTGATACCAACAATACCATTGGTGGACGCAGGACAAGTAACCGAACCATCTGTTTCCGTCCCTACCGCTACGGTGCAAAGATTAGCGGATACCGCTACACCCGATCCGGAACTGGATCCACAGGGATTGTGATCAAGGATATAAGGATTCTTTGTTTGGCCGCCGCGGCTGCTCCAGCCCGAACAGGATTTTGTGGAACGGAAATTGGCCCATTCGCTCAGGTTGGTTTTGCCAAGAATAACCACACCCGCTTCTCTTAATCTTTTTACCACGAACGCATCTTGTTGGGCGATATGTCCCTGCATGGCCAAAGCGCCGGCCGTCGTTTGCATTTTATCTCCTGTATTAATATTGTCTTTTATTAAAATGGGAATGCCATGCAGGGGGCCTCTTGTCTTGCCGGATTTTCTTTCATCGTCCAATGATTTGGCGATGCCCAGTGCATCCGGGTTGAGTTCGATGACTGAATTCAGTAAAGGTCCCTTTTTGTCAATAGCCTCAATGCGGTCTAAGTAGAGTTTGGTTATTTGTTCGGAGCTGTATTTGCCGGAAGCCATTTTTTCCTGCAGGCTGCCGATACTTTCTTCATTTAATTCAAAATCGGGAGGAGTATCAGCAGTGGTTGCCGGCTCTGTTGTTTTGGAAGGGTTGGGATTGCAGGAAGCGGCTAATAAAGTGGTAAGACCTGCAGTGGCTAAGGTGCTGGTGGTAAGGAAGTCGCGTCGTTTCATGATTG
>JAUZOA010000060.1 GCA_030706685.1 Bacteroidota bacterium | reverse complement strand
GGCCGAGATACAGACCGATATGAACACACCTATCGGAATTGATAATACGGCGCCGGTGGTAAGTATTTCCAGTCCGGCCAATAATTCACCGGTAACCGGAACGATCAATGTAACGGCGACAGCGACGGATAATGTAAGCGTAGCGGGAGTACAATTCCTTTTGGATGGAAATGTATTGGGAGCAGAAGATATTAGTTCACCTTATTCTGTTTCCTGGAATACTACTACGGCTACAAACGGTAATCATACATTGACAGCCAAAGCAAGAGATGCTGCGGGTAATACAACAACGTCAACGGGTGTGTTGGTTACAGTGAATAACGACACGCAATTGCCAACAGTAAATATTACAGCGCCGGCGGCAGGTACTGTTGCAGGAACCCTTAGTGTCACGGCCAATGCAACCGATAATGTGGGAGTGGTTGGGGTACAATTCTTATTGAACGGGTCTAATCTTGGAACAGAGGTACTGACATCTCCTTATTCATTTACCTGGAATACAACTACTGTGGCCGACGGCAGCTATACCTTGACCGCGAAAGCGAGAGACGCTGCAGGGAACATTCAGACATCTTCACCGGTAATCGTGAATGTTCTCAACAATCCACCGGACACGATACCCCCGACAGTTACTATGACATCGCCAGCAGCCGGAGAAGTTTTAGGAACTATTAATGTCGCCGCAAATGCAAATGATAATATCGGAGTGGTAGGGGTACAATTCCTGTTGAATGGTACAAATCTCGGAGCGGAAGATATCTCAGCGCCTTATTCGGTTTCCTGGAATACCGTCAGTGTTTCCAATGGCAATTATAAATTAATGGCCAAGGCAAGAGATGCTGCCGGAAACACCGCGCTGGATTCAGTGATGGTTACAGTAAACAATCCACCGGATACCATATCACCAACCGTTAGCATTACAGCTCCTGTGGCCGGAAATGTATCGGGAACCATTAATGTTACCGCTAATGCCAGTGATAATATAGGAGTTGTGGGTGTTCAGTTCCTGTTGGATGGTTTTAATCTGGGAACAGAAGTTTTAACGGCGCCGTACACTGTGTCCTGGAATACCAGTTTACTCTCCAATGGTAGTATGCATACCCTGTCTGCCCGGGCCCGTGATGCCGCAGGGAACATAACTGTAGCGACCGATGTCAATGTAACAATTGCTAACACTACTCCGGTAATCTCAGGAATTTCTGTAAGTTCAATCACTTCGGGTTCTTCGGTTATAAATTGGACGACCAATATACCGGCCAATTCGCAGGTAAATTATGGTACAACCACTGCGTATGGACTTTCTACACTTGTCGATTCCGCCTTGGTTACTTCACATTCCCAGATTCTTAATGGATTAAATCCCGGCACACTCTATCATTACCGGGTTATCTCAGGCAATTCAAGCGGAACCCCAGCGACATCCACAGACAACACTTTCACCGTAGCAAATCTCGCTTCTCCACTGGGTACTTTAAATGGTCACACTGTATTGGCAGATGCCGGTGGCAAGATCGTTTCGTGGACCCCTAATCCAGCAGAAGGTTATGATTCTGTGGTAAAACTTGCGTGGAATTATCTTTTAAATAGTGTTCCAAACGATCCTTTGACGGGCAAACCTGCTTACTATAGCCGTAGTTACCTTAATCCGAATACCCAGCAGGTGGTGGATTGGGATCATAATCCAGCTAGCATGTATGCGATGCTGACTGAATCAGCATTAAAATATTATCAATATTCGGGTAATGCGAGTGTCATGCAACTTGCCGAAAATGTTGCTCTTTGGCACCTCGATCACGGCATGACAACCGCTACCGATAGTTGGGCAAATGTTCCCTATTCAGAAGGCCGATTTGGTTCGCTAACATACGGCGGTGCACCCCAGGCAGATGGTGTAGGTAACCTGGAACCTGATAAAATTGGGGAATTAGGGTTTGCGTGGC
Organism: Bacteroidota bacterium; assembly: GCA_030706685.1. GTDB lineage: Bacteria > Bacteroidota > Bacteroidia > Chitinophagales > Chitinophagaceae > VBAT01. Next base: position 33,377 of record JAUZOA010000060.1, on the reverse strand, counting down.
TGCAACTTTATAAATATGACGGTAATACCCGTTTCAGAGATGCTGCGATACAGGCAGCCAATATCCTGAGCAGTAAGATTCGGATAGGTACTTCGAGTCAATCTCCCTGGCCTTTCCGTGTCAATGCCCATGATAATACTGTTGTAGAAGATTATTGTGCGGATGTAATCGGACCGATTTCTTTATTGGATGGTTTGATTGCTGCGGGCCTAGGCAATACTGCTGCTTACCAGACTGCACGTACCAGCGCCTGGAACTGGTTGATGACTTACCCGATGCAAAATAACGTCTGGACGCAATATTTTGAGGATGTCTCTGTTCAACAAACCTACAATACCAATTTCAATCAATATGATGCCAATATGACGGCGCGCTACCTGCTTCAGCACCCGGAATTTGATCCTAACTGGGAAACCCATGTCCGTGGGATATTGAGCTGGGTAGAATCTATATTTGTCCAGACTTTATTTGGTGCTACAACCATGGAAGAGCAAACACCGGTCTTTCCCTGGGTGTGTGGCAGCCACACTTCGCGTTATGCTTCTGTCAACGCATTGCTTTATGAAAAAACTGGTGATTTGGTTGCTAAAGAAAAAGCTTACAGGTCTTTCAATTTTGCAAGTTATATGGCCAGAACCAATGGTGTGGTAATTGATGGCCTCTTATACGGATCAGAGAGTAATGCTAACCAGTGGTTTTCTGATGGCTACGGCGATTATATACGACACTTCATGACAGGAATGGGGGCAGTGCCAGAATGGTCGCCATCCAATCAAACGCATTTACTGCGTAGCAGCTCTGTGGTCAAAACGATTACTTATGGTACCAACAGTATAAACTATACAACATACGATAGCAGTGCTACAGATGTTTTACATGTTGCGTTCACTCCTGTTGTTGTGACTGCCGATGGGGTGGCTTTGCCTCACCGGTCTGATTTGAATCAACCGGGCTGGACCCTCGATGTGGCTACCAAAACGCTCAGAATTTATCATAGTAGCGGAACGCAAATCAGTATCAACGCAGTTGCGCCTCCTTCCGGCCGCATGAATGAAGTAAACCAGCTATATACTGATAATGGTAATCATAAAATAAATGAGTATACCCGAACGGTGTCGCCACAATAAAAAGATAAAACAATTACAGACAGGATTGGTGAGCAGATAGCGTTAGTTTCAACCTTGCAGCACGAATAAAAACCCGGCAATAACATGGCGGGTTTTTTATTCTTTTCTTTCTTTATCTTTTTTTATCAATTCCATTACTTTATCCAGCTTATAATCGGCGCCCTGCCGGATGGCCTCCACGGTTGGCTTTGCTTCCACTTCCGGCTGAACACCCAGGCCATTTTTCGGAATATCTTTATTGATCACCAACCTGAATAAGGGCAGGCGAAAACGTACACCAGTTTCCGGTAAAGTAACATCGGGTATCAGCCAGGCGGTATTGCCATAAGCTCCCCCGCCCGTTTCTTCGCCCACGACGGTAACATTATCCTGGCCCTTCACCGAGCTTATAAATAAGGTAGTGGCAGAAAATGAATTACCCCCGGTCAGGATATACGTTTTACCATCAAAATGATTTCTCTTTTTCGGCTTGAAATAATGTTTTTCAAAATACCGGAAATGATAATAGCCATCATGCCGCCTTTTGGTAAAAAAAGTCATGAAAAGACGATTGAGAAAATCATTCTGGATATAGCGGCTGTATTTTTTTCTTTTCGCTATGGCATACAAGGTATCGCTGACTTTGAATTTATGGTTGGAAAGATAGCGGGAGAGGTTGGTGGAATTGGTTACACTTCCGCCACCATTGCCGCGGACATCAATGATAAAATGACCGATATCATGTTTCTTTAATGCCCTGAAAGAACGACGGAAAAAACTTTTCAGCTTGTAGCCCCTGCCAAAAGACCCAAGATCCATAAAGGCGGTATGATTGGCAGTATCAATTTTTAAGAGGCGGACGGAGTTCAGGCGTCTTTGTTTTCTTTCTTTCCTGGAAGGCTGGGGAACACGGGTAACCGGAATAATAGAAGCGCGGGTAGCTGTATCCAAAGAAGGGTAGTAGATAGGTATGGAGACAGATCTTGTTTGCCCGTTGCTGTCAAGATATTCAATGGCATACCTGGCAGAATAACCCAAAATGTAAGAATATAAAGAGCCAAAAAAACCACGGTTGCTCAGCGTTTGAAATTTATGTGTCCGGTTGTAACCATCGGTAGAAAGATAATCAAATAAAGTATCAACGATCTCCCGGGTTGTTTTACCATTGATCTTTGTTATGATGGTTCCGCGGCTTAAGATGGAATCTTTACGGTTAAGATTAGCGGCTACCACCATAGTATCCTCTTGCGCTGTGGTTCCTCCCCATATTTTCATACTTAGCGGGAATATCCGCCAGATAGCGACCGTATCCATATATTTCGAATAAGCTTTGGAATTTCTTACTGAAGTATGACCGCAATTGACTTTTGCTGTAACGTAAGTGAGTACTTTTCGGAATTCGGGCTCTGTCATAGAATCCTTCAACTGCTGTTTGCCCCAGTCGAAATAATAATTCATACTGTCTTTGGGGGTATACCAGTATAATCCCGGGTGAGCTTCTTCCAGTACATCCCTGTAAACAGAATAATCTTTCTGTAGCTGTTCCGGTGAATATTTTTTATAGGGGGAAAAAGATGATCTGCCGCTGCCACAGCCTGCTAACAACAGGCAACAGGCAATGGGCAACAGGCAATAAGCAAGCGGTAAAAACTTTTTAACATGCATGCAATCCTTTGCCAGTTGCCTATTGCCTATTCCCGATTGTCTATTGCCCATTGCCTATTGTTTCATATGATTCCAGCCCTGGGCAGTAATAGCATGCTTGCTTCCGCCCTTTGTAATAATAGTAACGCCCTGATCCGGCTCCGTCATATACCCCACCACGCTAATTTGTTGATTTAATACCAATTTATCGTGTTCTGACTGGGGGATCGTAAACAGGAGTTCATAATCTTCTCCGCCACTTAATGCACAGGCGGTCGGATCTATTTCAAATTTAAATGCAGCCAATCTCGTGGCTTCTGCAATCGGTATCTTCTCCTCATACAAAACACATCCCACCCCGCTTGCTTTACAAATATGCAGTAGATCAGAACTTAACCCATCGCTTATATCAATCATGGAAGTAGGCATCATATCATTTTGAGCGAAAAATTCAATAATATCTTTTCTTGCTTCCGGCTTCAGCAGCCGCCCTATTACATACGATTCTCCTTCCAGGTCGGGTTGAACACCCGGACTTTCGAGGAAGATTTTTTTCTCTCTTTCCAGGAATAATAAGCCGATATAAGCAGCGCCAAGGTCGCCGCTCACACAAAGCAGGTCGCCTTTCCGGGCCGTACTTCTTTTTACATATTTATCCGGGGCCACTTCACCAATAGCAGTAATAGAAATAATAAACCCTTTTTGTGATGATGAGGTATCGCCTCCTACTACATCTACCCCGTATTTTTCACAGGCGGCATATATGCCTTCATAAAATTCATCTATTGCTTCAAGGCTGATACGGTTGCTGATACCGATGGCAATGACGATTTGTGTCGGCACAGCATTCATCGCATAGATATCACTCAGGTTCACGACCACACTTTTATATCCAAGATGCTTTAAAGGTGTATACGTTAAGTCAAAATGAACACCTTCGATCAGGATATCACAAGTAACGACGGTCTGTTTTCCAAAATGATCTATTACAGCGGCATCATCCCCCACGCCAACAAGGGAAGAAGCATTTTGCAGCTCAATATTTTTGGTTAAATGATCTATTAAGCCAAATTCACCGAGGGAGGATATTTCTGTTCTCTGCTCCATTTATCATTTATTTATAAGTACGAAGTACAAAGTACGTTCGATTCTGAATTTAATTTTTGTTTATTCGGGTTCTCGTTGTGGTTATAGATGCAAAAAGTATCTTCAGGATTTCAAGTCCTTCATTTATTAGTCCTGTAATTCTTTCCCGAAACGATGAGTTAAACTCTCTTAGTAATTCAAGAAAATAAACCGCCTCATCAGCTTCTTCTTCTGAAATTTTAAGTTTATTGATAAAATCAGCATCGGATTTTGCCCTTTTTGCTGCCCTGTAATTTGCCCCGATTGAAGAGGAGGATCTGACCAGCTGGCTAAAATATTCCTTATTTACAACATTATAAGGAAGGTCAAGAATTAATTTTCCTACTGATACAGCAAACTGAAATGTCCTTTCTCTGAAATCCTGCATAGAATGAAATTTTCCTTAATTAGGGTCTTCAATGAATATGTAAGAAATTTCAATTAAATATACCTCGTACTTTGTACTTCGTATTTTCTTACAGTTCTTTTCTTTGATTAATCACGTCCAGCATCTCATCGTGGATCTTTCCGTTGGTAGCCAGGATACGATGTTGATAAGGAGAAAATTTTTGACCCATAAAATCAGTCACCCGGCCTCCGGCTTCTTCCACTATCAGGTAACCGGCTGCACTGTCCCAGGCTTCCAGTTTATGTTCATAAAACCCGTCGAATCTCCCCGCAGCCACCCAGCAAAGATCGATGGCGGCGGAGCCCAGCCTGCGAACGGGAACCCCTTTGCGGATAAAGCGTGCAAATACGTCCAATGGGCCATTGGGTATGTTGATATACGTATAAGGAAAGCCCGTGACCAAACAGGCTTTGATCACTTCCGTTTGGTCGCTTACATGGATACGCTCATCGTTAAGGGTAGCGCCTTTACCTTTTTCAGCAAAGAATAGTTCTTTCATGCTGGGATTATAAACGGCGCCGAGAATCATTTCCCCTTCTTTTTCTACCGCAATGGAAACACAGCATAAGGGAATGCCATGGGCGAAATTTACCGTACCATCAATGGGGTCTATGATCCATTTGTACTCTGAATCCTGCTTTATCTCTCCCGACTCTTCACTCAATATATAATGACCAGGGAAGTTTTCTTTTATTACTTCCAGTATGGCTCTTTCGGCTTCATGATCTGCTTCTGTCACGAGGTTGTTGATGCCTTCTTTATGCGAGATCTTGAACGACTGGTTGAAAAAACGACTAAGTTCGCCTGCGCCTGCAATGACAGCTTCTAATAAGGTATTTTTAAGCATGGGCAAAGATAACCACTGATTTCACAGGTTGAAAGGATTTCACAGATACTTCCCTGCTATTTTGAACTGTTCTTAAAAACTTCGTACTTCGTATTTCATACATCTTACTTTTTTGCAGCTATCTGTTATCATAGTCAACTATAATGTCCGTCATTTCCTGGAACAATGTCTTTTTTCAGTACAAAAGGCGGTTGCAGGGATCGATGCGCAAATAATGGTGATAGATAACAATTCATCTGACGGCAGCATTGCTTATTTACAACCCCGCTTTACGTCAGTAAATTTTTTAGCCAACCAGGAAAATATTGGTTTCGCCAGAGCCTGTAACCAGGGAATAAAACCGGCAAAAGGAAAATTTATCCTTTTCCTGAACCCGGATACCATTGTTCCGGAGGATTGTTTTCAAAAATGCATGGATTTTCTTGATTCACACCCTGATGCCGGAGCACTGGGAATAAAAATGCTGGACGGAAGCGGAAAATTTTTGAAAGAATCAAAACGGTCTTTTCCTTCGCCGCTTACTTCGATGTATAAATTATTTGGGCTGGCCCGGCTATTTCCCAGGTCCAAAACATTCTCCAAATACCATCTTGGGAACTTAAACGAAAACGAAAACCATGAAGTAGATGTATTGGCCGGAGCGTTTATGATGATAAAAAAAGAAGTGCTGGATAAAACGGGGGGCTTTGAAGAAACTTTTTTTATGTACGGCGAAGACATTGACCTGAGCTACCGGATACAAAAGGAAACCTGTCCGGCCACAGGCGGGAACTATAAAAATTATTATTTTTCAGGCAGCAGCATTATTCATTTTAAGGGGGAAAGTACACGGAAGGGCAGCCTGAACTATGTTCGCCTTTTCTATAATGCCATGAGTGTGTTTGTAAAAAAACATTATGCGGGGAGCAAAGCCGGCATTTTTGTTTTTTCCTTATATGTTGCTATCTGGTTCCGGGCAGCGATGTCGGCGATTGGAAATTTCATCCGGAGCATCGGGTTGCCGTTGATTGATGCCGGCCTGATCTTATTTTCTTTCTGGCTGGTGAAAAACGCGTGGAATGAATATGTAAGACCGGACATACATTATGAAAACCGGCTTCTCTGGATATCTTTTCCGGCGTTTACTGTATTCTATCTTATTACTGCGTATTACGCGGGATTGTATGACAGGTGGTATAAGCGGTCGGAACTGGTGAGTTCAACACTTGTTGCAACGATTGTATTGCTGGCGGCTTATGCATTGCTGCCGGAGCATTACCGTTTTTCGAGAGGAATTATTTTATTCGGGGCTTTGCTGGCATTTTTACTGATAAGCATATTGAGATGGGTACTTATCCGGGCGGGAATACTTGTTAAGAACGATGATAAAGCAGAAAGCCCGGCTACCCTCATAGCCGGTTCCCCGGAGGAATATGAAAAAACATTGCAATTAATGGAAGATGCCGGTTTAAAAGAAAAGGTACTCGGCCGGGTAGCTGTTACAGAAAACGATATTTGGGGTATTGGTAACTGGAAGAAGTTATCATTGCTTTCAGGGGCTGTTCCTTTCCGTGAAATTATATTCTGTGAAGGAACTCTTTCTTTTGCCAATATCATCGAATCTGTTCAGTCTTTGCCAAAACATACGGCGATAAAATTTCATGCCAATGGAAGCCTGGGCATCATAGGAAGTAATTCAAAAGACAGCTCCGGCGAATTTGTTTCAAAAGAAAATGGGTATAAACTTGGCGATCCGCATAAGCGGCGATTAAAAAGATTGGTTGATATGGCGGTCGCTTTTGCAGCATTGGCGACGTTCCCTGTTCATCTAATATGGGTAAAAAAGCCATTTTCTTTTATCGCCAACTGTTTTGCTGTATTGCTTGCCCGGAAAACATGGATAGGATATGCCCTACCCGGAAAAAGCCTCCCGAAACTGCGAAAAGCCGTACTGGCTTCCAATGGAATACCGGTTTCGGTAAAGCAGCAACTTCCTGCTGAAAGCCTGCAAATGGTTGATTATTGGTATGCCCGGGACTATTCACCTGTCAATGACCTGAAACTCATTATAAGGAGCTACCAGAGTCTTGGAAGCTGAAAATTTAATTCACCATTTGTAGTCACATTGTTTTCGTATAACATTGCGTAATTTTAAAAACCAACTTTTTCATGATAAATGGCAAGGATTATTGATATAAAGCTTCCCAGGGCTATTGCTTCAGCATTGCGTATTCCTCCCAATGATCCCAGGAGGCAACAGATAAAAGTGCTGAAAAAGCTGCTCAAAAAAGCCAGGTTTACAGAATTCGGACAGAAATTCCGCTTTGATGAAATATTACTAAGCCAGCATCCCGGGAAAAAATTCCAGCAATTAGTTCCGGCATATGATTACAATAAAATCTATGAAGAATGGTGGAAGAAAACCCTTGACGGAGTGCCTGATGTGACCTGGCCGGGCAAGATCAAATATTATGCATTAAGCTCGGGCACATCAGAAGCAGCCAGCAAATATATTCCTGTTACCAAAGAGCTCCTTCGAAGTAATACGGTCAATTATGTACGCCAGTTGCTGAGCTTATTTAGTTACGAAGAAGCCAATCGAAAGTCGATGAGAAAAGGTTTCCTGATGCTTGGGGGGGCCACGGATCTTAAGAAAGGGAAAGCAGGCTGGTATGCCGGGGACCTGAGCGGCATTTTAGCCAAAAAGAGACCCTTCTGGTTCCAGACTTTCTATAAACCGGGAGGTCGTATTGCTGCTATCAGCGACTGGAATCAAAAGCTGACGGAAATTGTTGAACATGCAAAAGAATGGGATATTGGTTATATAGTAGGCGTGCCTGCCTGGTGCCAGATGTGCATGGAAATGGTCATTGAGCATTACAAACTGAAAAACATACACGAAATATGGCCGAATCTCGGATTCTTTGTACACGGCGGGGTAGCTTTCGAACCCTATAAGAAAGGATTTGAAAAACTACTGGGTAAGCCGATCGTGTATATCGAAAATTATTTATCCAGTGAAGGATTTGTTGGTTATAAGACAAGAGAACACGCCCGGGGCATGCAACTTATCCTGGACAATAATATTTTTTTCGAGTTTGTACCATTTGACGATAAAAATTTTGACATTGAAGGTAAAATGGTGGATGCGCCCGAGGCAAAGATGATCCATGAGGTGGAAGAGGATAAAGAGTACGCATTGCTCATGAGCACCAATGCGGGCGCCTGGAGATACCTTCTTGGTGATACAATCAAATTCGTTGACCTTGAAAAAAGTGAAGTAGTGATTACCGGCAGGACCCGGCACTTCCTGAGCCTTGTCGGGGAACACCTGAGCGTGGAGAACATGAATAAAGCCATTGCCATAGTAAGCGAGGAGTTCAATATCAGTATCCCGGAATATACTGTTGTAGGATTCCCGTATCAAAACCTTTTTGCTCATAAGTGGTATGTAGCCACCAATGATAATGTGGATGCGGAAAAACTGCGAAAACGTATTGACGAAACAATAAGAGAGATAAACGATGATTATGCGACTGAACGGGACAGCGCATTAAAAGAAGTTTTCCTTGAAGTATTGCCGGAGCAGAAATTCATGCAGTTTATGGAACAAAAAGGAAAAATCGGCAACCAGCATAAATTCCCAAGGGTAATGAAAGGAAAAATGCTGAAAGACTGGAACAATTTCCTGGAGAAAGGAAGCATTTAGAAGTACGAAATATTAAGTACGTTTAACAGAAATGTTTTTACCCGGATAATTGAAAACGCTGAGCATTATTGTATCGCTGTTAATACAATAAAATTAAAGGAAACCAGAAAAATGATAAACCGTACTTCGTAATTCTTACTTCGTACTTATTATTTATGATTGAAGCCTTACTGAAAGGACTGACATTCGGGTTGCTGCTGAGTATTTCGGTTGGACCGGTCCTGTTTTCCATTATCAAGCAGAGCCTGAATAACGGGCACAGGGGTGGAATGGCTTTCGTGATCGGCGTTTCCGCCAGCGATATTACTCTTGTCGTGATCAGCAATGTATTTACTGAATTATTCAAAAGCCTGAGCAGCTATAAGACAGAGATCGGCATTGCAGGCTGTATTTTCCTTGTTTCGCTCGGGGTCTTCTTTCTTTTTTTTAAAAAAGTAAAAGTGAACGAATCTGGACAACAGGTATTCGCGTTTCGCAAGAGGGACTATGCCCCGATATTCTTCTCAGGGTTTTTAATGAATATGCTTAACCCGGCTGTTTTTATCTTCTGGATTACCGCTTCGACGGCTGTGATTAACCATTCCATACAACAGCGGGTCATCGTTTTTACCACCTGCCTTGTATTGGTACTGGGTAGCGATATTGCCAAAGTAATGCTGGCAGGCAAGATCCGCAATCGCCTGACCCCGCATAATATTCATATTCTTAACCGGGTCAATGGTGCTATTCTTATTGGACTCGGTATCGCTATGATATGGGGCCTGCTTATCTATGGTAACCGATTGTAGCAAAGGATTAACAATTTATGAGTTCCTCCTTTTGTAAGTTTGGCAGCATGAACCGGCGGGCTTATTTTATCACTTTATTACTTCTGCTGGTTTCCTTATTTTGTTTTTCGCAGAACGCCTATCTCTTCGTAAAAAAAGGATTTAAAAAGAAAAAAACCTATATAGAGGGAGACCCGATCGCTATCAGGCTGCGTGACGGAAGCTATATCGCCGGAACAGTTACTTTATTGCGAAACGACACTATATTCATTAATGACTTTCCTGTTCGTTGCCCCGATGTACGGGAGGTAGTATTGTCAAAAAAACCCAAACTTCCTTTTCCAGATGCTAAAACCTTGCTAGTGATTGGCGGAGGCTCAGCCCTTGTTACCGCAGGTCTCACTATCAGCAAACAGGCGACATTTAAAGAGGCATTGATTGCCGGGCTCACCATCGGGTATGCGCCTTTACTGATTAAATACTTAGGAGTTAAATTTTACAGGCTCATTACCAGGAAAGAATTCAGAATGGGGAAAAAATTCCATTTACAAGTATTAGACTTCCATCTTACCCCGACGAGAATAAAACCATTTTGAAAGAAGTGTAATTGATTTAGTTGTTTAATATTGCAGAAGAGTATGACAACTAAAGGACTTTTTCCAAAGATCTGGCGATGGATAAAAAAGATATTCATCATCTTATTCATCGCGCAGTTTGTTTATATCATTTTATTAAAATGGGTAAATCCGCCCATAACCATGACACAGTTTGTAAGTTGGATCACGGGGCATGGACTGAAGAGAGATTATGTGAGCCGAAACAATATTTCATACACTGCAAAACTGGCGGTTATTTCATCCGAGGACCAGTTGTTTCCCGATCATAGCGGTTTTGACTGGAAAAGCATTAAAAAAGCTATGGAATATAATAAAAGAAAACCCGGTCGCGTACACGGAGGAAGTACTATCAGCCAGCAAGTGGCGAAAAATGTTTTCCTGTGGCAGGGAAGAAGTTTTATAAGAAAAGGGCTGGAAGCTTATTTCACATTTATGATAGAACTGATCTGGGGAAAGAAACGGATACTGGAAGTGTACCTGAATGTCATTGAAATGGGCGATGGAATATTCGGGATTGAAATGGCGGCCCAAAAATATTTTAATAAACCGGCTAAGAATTTAACCCGGCAGGAGGCGGCTATGATAGCGGCCTGTTTGCCTAATCCCAAATCAAGATACTTTAAGGTAAAGCCGCCATCTCCTTATATTTTATCCAAGTCGAGGCGAATAGTGCAGCAAATGGGTTTTCTTGAACCTGATCCTGATGTTCAGAAAGTGATTGACTATAGAAAATAACGGTTCAGGCAGTTACTTTTTTCAATCTCAAATATTTATTGAATACCCATGAAAAGATATATCCAATGATGCTGCCGGCAATAGCGCCACCGACCAGGTCCAGCGGGTAATGGACTCCCACATATGCCTGGGCATAACAAATAATAAAAGCCCATAAAAAAATTAACGCTGTCCACTTGCCATAATATTCCTTTAAAGTAAGATAGAGGAATGTAGCAAAACCGAAATGATTGGCGGCATGTGAAGAAGTAAAACTTGAGCTATGAGGGCAATACTGCACCAGCACATGAATATGATCCTTCAGCGATGGATCCTGGCAAGGGCGAAGCCGGAAAATATTTTCTTTGATCAGCCGGCTGCTGACAAGATCGGTACAAGCCCCTTCCACAACCGCCAGCAACACCCAGAGCAATCCCTTTTTTTTATGTTTCAGGGGAATGAAGATGAGCAAAAAAAGATAAAGAGGTATCCAGGTATTGGCATCGCGCGTGTAGGGCAAAAGCCAGTCGAAGAATGAATTGCTCCACTTGTCGTTAATTAGAAAAAAAAGATCCCGGTCAAGTTGCAAAATCTTATCAAAAAATGACATGGCGAAAAATTTGAATGAAAAGAGCCCGCTGCAAAATTAAGGGTTCAACCTTTGCTTTAACCCCGATTATTTGTGTATAAATAGGGTTTCATCTATATTTGAAATTACTTCTTCAAAGCTTATCGGGAAAATGAAATTTTAATTACCGGCGTGGATTCGATAAGAAGGAAATTTAATTGACAGGTAAGCGGGCAGCGGCTATAAAATTATTAGTTGCCTTAAATATTCAACTGTGAAAAAATATTACATACAATCACGTCTTCTAAGATGGCTCCTGGGTATCGGAATCTCGTTCCTGATAATAATGAGCCTGCTGAGAATTATTTTCGCTCTTGTTTTTAAGCCCATCAATATACCGTGGAATGAAATGAGGCCGGCTTTCAGCATGGGACTTCGTTATGATGCAAGAATCATTTGTGTTTTGCTGCTACCCTTATTAGTCATCGGCAGTTTCAGGCATTGCAACCCGTTTGACTCCCGGCTATCGCGAAGAATCATCTTCTGGTTCCTGGGTATATTTATTTTCGGGTTTTCCCTTTTTTATAGCAGCGATTTTGCCCACTTCAGTTATTTATCGCAACGGCTAAATGCCCAGGTGCTTAATTATGCCGAGGATACAAGTATTTCGGCCAGGATGCTCTGGCAAACCTACCCGGTAATAAAAATATTACTGGGGATGATCATTTTTACAACAGCTTTTTTGTGGCTTATTAAAAGACTTTATAAACAAGTTGGAGGGTCGGTCTTTGTAGTCAGGAAGGCAAACAGGTTAGGGTGGTCCATTTTTTGGGGACTGGCATTTGCCGTAGCCATTTTTGGACGCATCGGCCAGTACCCGCTCAGGTGGAGCGATGCTTTTTCGTTGCGAAATGACTTTGAAGCCAACACGGCATTAAATCCTATCCAGAGTTTTTTCAGTACGCTGAATTTCCGCAACTCTACCTACGATCTCAAAAAAGCAAAAGAATATTATTCGTTAATGGCGGATCACCTGGGCGTGCAGCAAAGAGATTCGGTAGCCCTGAACTATGAACGAACCTATAAGGGAACGGATACGCCGGGTACAACAAAGCCAAATATCGTATTGGTGATCTGCGAAAGTTTCAGCGCCTATAAGAGCTCCATGTGGGGCAATCCGTTAAACGCTACTCCCTTCTTTGATCAATTGTGCAAGAATGGCGTGTTCTTCGACCATTGCTTTACACCTTCTTTTGGTACGGCAAGAGGTGTCTGGGCGACTATTACCGGCATCCCGGATGTTGAGATCCCTGAAACCGCCAGCCGGAATCCGGCTATGGTTGATCAATCCACTATTATCAATGATTTCACCGGGTATGAGAAAATGTATTTTATCGGCGGCAGCACCAGCTGGGCAAATATCCGCGGTTTATTAATGAACAATATTGATGGGCTTCATTTGTATGAAGGGCAGGATTTCAGCGCTTCCAAAGTTGATGTATGGGGCATCAGTGATAAAAATCTTTTCATCGGCGCCAATGAAATTTTGGATAAACACAAATCCCCCTTTTTTGCCGTTATCCAGACAGCCGATAATCACAGGCCCTACACTATCCCAACCGAGGACCTGGCAACATTTAAAAAGGAGTCATTTCCAACTGATACATTAAAAAAGTATGGGTTTGAAAGCGACAAAGAATTAAATGCTTTCCGTTATGCTGATTATTGTATCCAGCAATTTTTCGAAGCGGCGAGAAAGAAAAAATATTTTGACAACACCATTTTTGTTTTTGTCGGCGACCATGGTATTGCTGGTTATACCGGTGATATGTTTCCAAAGTCATGGACCGAGCAGGGCCTTACCAGCGAACATGTGCCCTTATTATTTTATTCACCCGGGAGATTACAGCCAGGAAAAATTAATAATGTTTCTTCGCAAATAGATATTCTTCCTACTGTCGCTACCATAGCAGGGATTCCGTATCACAATACCGCCCTGGGCAGAAATCTTTTGGATACTAACGCACTTAATCATCCTGATAATTTAAAAAATTGCGCCTTTATCATTGATCATAATGTTCATAAAATAGGATTGGTTACCAGCAAATGGTATTACCAGCGTTCGCTGGAAAACGGAAAACAACAATTAGTTTCTGTAATTGATAATAAACCGGTTGACAATTCACCGGAACAATCGGAAAAAATAGATTCTTCCCGCCGCCTTACGGAAGCTTATTTTGAAACTGCGCGGTATCTCTTGTTCAACAATAAAAAGAAAAAGCCGGGAAAATAAAGTTGTCTTTATCAGAGAACCTGGCTCGAAGCCAGAATGCTTTTTTGTAAACGTTCATCATAATCACCGCTGATCTCTATCCAGGGCACCGCCTGGTTGATCATTATATCTTTATAGATATGGTAAAGTTTTTGTCTTGATTCCAGGTCGGGATATTCACGCAATTCATCTTCTACCCAAGGCAGGTCAATATTACACAATAAATAAAGGTCATATTTTCTTTCAATGACCTGGTCTAATATAAAACGATGACACTTGCCGAATACGAATTCGCTCCACACCTTCATCACGTACATATCGGTGTCAATAAAGAGGGGTGAATGTTGAGTGGTGAGGGATGAGCCGGGGGGTGCTGTTTGCCAATTGCTTATAGCTGATTGTATGGTCTTATCTTCCAATTCAATTTGTCCTTTTGCAATTGCCAACAGATCGTCGTAAGAATAGTTCGTGCCATTCTTTGACAGGTATTCCCTTGCATATTCGGGGCACCATTGTGTTTGATAATGAGCTGCCAGTTGCTGGCAAAGGGTGCTTTTACCTGTACTCTCAGGTCCTATGATAACGATCTTTTTCAGCATGAGCCGAATTTACGATAGCCGGTTGATTATTGAACATTTTATCTCTGCCAGATGTTCATAGAGGGATATTCATTTTTTAACTTTTAAACAAAGTAACATGTACTACAATCAGTCATGTGCCGCAAAAGGCAATTACTCCGGAAACAGGAACCGGCACCTGTTCATCCGTTCAATGCAAAGAGCTGCCGTAAACATTTACAAGACCGATACCAGTTTTGAAATGCTGGTATTCGCCCCGGGCAGGATCAAAGAAAATTTCAGCCTCGGTGTAAAAGGTAATGAACTCACGATTACTTATACGCCCCCTGAAGGATTTCCAAGACCCGACTGGATAATGCGCGAATACAGCCGTGGTGGTTTTGTAAGAACCTTTACACTGGACGACAGCATAGATGCCTCAAAGATCAGTGCAAAGTATGTGGATGGAGTGCTGCAGGTTTCACTGCCTGTTATCACCGGTAAGGAAGCAACAAGCCAGGAGATCAAAGTGAGTTAAGCAGATTGATTTTGCAAAGACGAAAGCGGTCCCGCCAAAAGCGGGGTCGCTTTTTTTGCTCTCCGGATCCATTCAATTAATCCGAACACCGCCATTATGAATAATACTAAATAATACACGCTGGTAAACACATAATGTTTTACAAAGTATAAGGGGATAGAAGCAATATTCGTTGCTATCCACCAGTACCAGCTTTCCACTTTCTTTTTTGTCATCAGCCACATGCCGGTGAATGCCGTAGACGATGCAAAAGCATCCACCCAGGGAATAGCGCCCGGGGCAAAATCTTTTTTCAGGTAAGTAAGTAAAATAAAGATGATGACATAAAAGGAAGCAAAAAAAGATAATTGATAGACCCACCACCTGCTATCAGAATAAGTGATATGAACAACATGTTGATGACGGGCATCTTTTTTAGCCCATAATACCCATCCATAAATGCTCATGACCGTATAATAAAAATTCACACTTGCTTCTCCCGGCAGGCTTCCTTTCAGGCTCAGGTAAACATAAAAGGTAGTGTTGATCAAGCCGGTAGGATAGACCAGTATATTTTCTTTGCGGGAATACCAAACGCTTACAATTCCTGAAAAGACAGCAAGGTATTCCAGCCAGCCGGTATCCCGGATATCGTGCGCGAACTGTTGGTATATTTCCTGTAAAGTCAATAAGGGGCATTTTAAAAAATAAAATTAGGGTTTATTAGCGTTGCACTATCTCCTGATTTGATGAATTTGCCGGCAGCCTGTTCATCCCAGAAATTTACGGGTTCATATATGAGGTAAAAGATGGTAAGATCGTAAAAGAACAATTTTTTATTAAGAAGAATGTAAATTAGTAAGTGAAGGTCCCGCAAAGCCACGAAGAGCACAGAGGAAAATAATAAAGAATTTTTTGTGAGCCTCGTGTCTTTGTGGGAATTTTATATTATGGAAAAAGTAAACCTGGCCGAAAAGTTGTCTTCATTCAGCGACTATTTTAATCCAAGAATTGCGGGTGAGCTCAATGGGCAGCAAGTCAAATTGGTCAAATTCAAAGGAGAATTCATCTGGCATCATCATGATAACGAAGACGAATTATTTTACGTGGTGAAAGGCAGCTTCGATATGCAATTGCGGGATAAGACCATTACTGTTAATGCCGGTGAGTTTTTAATTATGCCGCGTGGTGTGGAGCATAGGCCGGTCGCCAGGGAAGAGGTAGAGATCATGCTGTTTGAGCCTGCATCCACACTGAATACCGGCAATATCGAGAATGAATTGACCCGTAAAGAATTAAACAGGCTATAGTCACCATCTTATAAGAACTCATTTTTTACTTTAATGATTTCTGCTGCAATACTCACCGCGATTTCTTCTGGAGTCTGGCTTTTGACAGCAAGGCCGATAGGAGTATGAATACATTGCAATTTTTCCCCGGGAATCCCTTCTTTCCTGTAATCTTTAAGCATTTTCCCTGTTTTGGTTTTACTGCCAAGCAAGCCCAGGTACTTGAATCCTTTCCCCAACAATGCCCTTAGGGCAATATCATCTGTCCGGTACCCAAAAGTCATGATCACTACATAATGATCCTTTCCCGGCGGGATCATTTCTTTGAGCGAATAGTAATCATTGATAAAATATTTTTCATGCGCGGCATTATTTTCCAGCATTGTCTTCAGTTTTTTTCTTTCATCATACACCCGGATAAAAAAATCCATTGACCGCATAAGTCTTGACAACGACAAAGCACAATGCCCGCCACCGATAATGAATAGCTGGTTTTTATAGCCTGTTTTTTCTTTATAGATCCAGCTATCTTCCGATTGAAAAGTAAATTCAAAATTCATTTCCGGCATGGCATCGTTAAACCGGATACCATCCGGGGAAAGGGTCAGTGTTCCATTCTTGTATTGCTCAATCGAACGGATAATATGTTGAACAGGAACAATATCTTTTTCCTGCAAGCGGTATAGTAAAATAGTTTGTTCACCCGAGCAGATCATCCCGCTTTGATTCTTAGCCGCGACCTTATCGTGAAATTGTTTTTTGATATCTGCCGCTAATGGCTCATTGCTAAGGGCTAACAGCCTCTCCCTTGCCATTTCCACAAACTTATGCTCCATGATCCCCCCGCCTATTGAACCTTCCATTTCGCCATTTATATTGACAGCCATAAAAAATCCTTGCCGTCCCGGGCTGCTACCGCTGCTTTCCAGTACATACAGAAGCATGACCGCCAATTTATTTTGCAGGCTTTCACGCATCAGCTTCCATGTTTTTAGGGTTGTCATCGTAGAATTGTCTATAAATTTATCTATAAAAAAGGAAGTATCTATAAACCATGATTCCCAAATTAAAATAAATTATCAGTGATTGAACGGAACGTTTGTCAACGAATAAGCACACTATAAAATGAAAACTTAGGGGTATCTTTGGCCTCTGCGGGCCGTATGAAGTATTGTTAAATGAACCTGGTGCGATAGTATGGAAAAAACAAGTACTGAACTACGGCAATCAATCGTCAAACGACTTTTTATCAATAGTCTTACCGGCACAGCTTCACCCATTCCTGTTCAGCGATCAACGATGCGGATTGCCGTAGCGGCCTTCTATTTTTGCATGGGCCTGTGTTTTGCTTCATGGGCGAGCCGGATACCCGATATAAAAACTAAACTGCACCTCAGCGAAGCAGGATTGGGAAGTATATTATTGGCTTTACCGGTTGGTCAATTGCTGATGATGCCCATATCCGGAAGGTTGGTTACCCGTTATGGGAGCCGTACCATATTATCCTTTGCGATTTTATTATATGCGCTGGAATTAACTAATCTTGGATGGGTGACGAAGGGATGGCAGCTTGCCATTGCCTTGTTTGTTTTTGGCCTTGTCGGCAATATGTCCAATATATCGGTGAATACACAAGGGGTGATGGCGGAGAAAATATATGAACGGCCGATCATGACATCCTTCCACGGCGGATGGAGTATTGGCGGTTTTACCGGTGCGCTGACGGGATTATTAATGATGGGCCTTAAACTTTCTCCCCGCATTCATTTCTTTATCATCGCCTCTTTTGTTTTTGTTGCTGTTTTTATCGCAAGAAGATACCTTATACCGGGAACAACGGAACCCGGAATAAAAAAGAAATTCTTTTCAAGGCCTGAGGGTGTTCTTATCCGATTAGGCATTATCGCTTTTTGCAGCATGGCGGCCGAAGGGGCTATGTTCGACTGGAGCGGTGT
This sequence comes from Bacteroidota bacterium, assembly GCA_030706685.1. Taxonomy (GTDB): domain Bacteria; phylum Bacteroidota; class Bacteroidia; order Chitinophagales; family Chitinophagaceae; genus VBAT01. Next base: position 15,302 of record JAUZOA010000060.1, on the reverse strand, counting down.
TTATTTCAAAGAAGTGGTAGAAGCCCCGCACTCATTGGTGATTGTGGGCTATGCCTCCTTTATGATCATGATGGCAAGCGGAAGATTTGCAGGCGACCGGATCATAGCGAGAATAGGAAGAAAGAAAATGCTGCAGATGAGTGGTGTACTTGTTTTAACAGGATTGATGATTGCCGTATTGTTTCCTTATTTAGTTACAGCCACGATTGGTTTTGTGATTGTAGGGTTCGGTGTTTCATCCGTTGTGCCAACAGTATACAGCACGGCAGCGAAAGCTACGAAGATCCCGCCGGGTATGGCGCTGGCTGCAGTATCCAGCATCAGTTTCCTGGGATTTTTACTGGGACCACCTCTTATCGGCTACATTGCGCAGTTGGCAAGTCTCCGGTATTCATTCGCTGTTATTTCACTGCTTGGATTTTGTATTACCATTATGGTATCGAAGCTGAAAGTGATGGACTAAGTATTATACCGGGATTGGTTTTTTTATTTGACTATACAACCCCATGAGCACTTTCTCCGGCGTCATCGGGGCATCATATGGAATATCAGCCGAAGGATTGAATGCTTTTATTGCATTGCGCAGAGCAAAGTAAGCGCCGATACCATACATCAGCGGCGGTTCTCCAACAGCCTTGCTCCGGAAAATAGCCAGGTTATCTTTTCCTGTTTCTAAAAAGTGAATGGATATTTCTTTTGGAGCCGAATAAATATCAGGTACTTTATAAGTACTCAATGCATTGGATCTTAACTTGCCTTCTTTGTCATATACGATTTCTTCCATTGTCATCCAGCCGATGCCCTGTACAATACCGCCTTCACATTGCCCCAGGTCAACCAGATAATTCATGCTGCTGCCAAAATCATGTACCACTTTGACAGAATCAACTTCATAAATACCCCTGAGACAATCTATCGTTACTCTAATGATGGCAGTACCATATACATGATAAGCGAAGGGATGGCCCTTCTCTTTGGAGAGATCATAATGAATACCCGGAGGCGTATAGTGTGCGTGTTCCGACAGGCTGATTCGTTTACTATAAGTCGTCATCACTAATTTCTTCCAGTCCAGTTCTGTTTTCTTACCGTTTGCATACACCCATTCATCGTTTATATCAATGCTGTTTATATCAATTTTTAATTCATCGGCTGCCACCTGTTTCAATCTTTGCAGGATGGCGATACAGGCAATTTGTGTTGCTTTGCCATTCAGGTCGGCGGCGGCACTGGCGGCAGTGGGAGAAGTGTTGGCAATGCGCCATGTATTGGTGGGGTGTATCTTTACCTTACCAGGATCAATGGAAAAAACTTTCGCTGCTACCTGGAGAATTTTTGTATTTACTCCCTGCCCCATTTCTACAGCGCCGGTACTTACGCCCACGCTTCCATCTGTATATACATGCACCAATGCCCTTGCCTGGTTCATCAATGTCTTGGTAAAGGAGATGCCAAAACAGATTGGCATTAAAGCCATTCCTTTTTTAAAGAGCGTATTATTCGCATTAAAATCTTCTACTTCTTTTCTCAATTTATTTATGTCATACAATTCATCAGCTTTATTCCAGCATTCATTGGCTTCGCTTTCCGCTTTTTGACCGTAAGGAAATTCATCACCGGTTCGTAATAAATTCTTTTGCTGAATATCCGATGCCGGAATACCCAACGCTTCCGCGGCTTTGGCTATCGCCGCTTCAATCACAAACATTCCCTGTGGTCCGCCAAAGCCGCGAAAAGCGGTATTAGGAGGTAAATGAGTTCTGCAACTGTAAGCTGTTGCTTTTACATTCGGAAGGAAGTAAGAATTGTTACAATGAAACAAGGTTCTTTCCATTACCGCCGGGGAAAGATCAGCAGCAGCGCCGGCATTCTGGTAAAAAGTGGCTTCATAAGCCATAATCTTTAAGTTTTTATTCAAACCGATTTTGAAATCGGATGAATAAGGATGGCGCTTGCCGGTCATCCGCATATCTTCCATGCGGTGTAAAGAATACTTCACAGGTTTTTTTAAATGAAAGGTGGCCAATGCGCACATCACGCCCCAGGTGGTCGCCTGGTCCTCTTTGCCACCAAAACCACCACCCAGCCTTGTTGTATCCACTTCCACCCGGTGCATTGGAATGCCCAATACTCTTGCCGCCGTTCTTTGGACCGCGGTAGGTCCCTGTGTAGAGGAATAAATTTTAATCGCTCCGTTTTCCTGCGGTAAAGCGTAAGCTCCCTGTGTTTCGATATAGATATGCTCCTGGCCATTGGTCTCAGTACTCCCTTCAAAAACGTATTCACATTGTGACCAGGCATTGCTTGTATCTCCTATTTGAAATGTTCTTGGAGGAATGATCAATTCTCCTTTCGCCTTTGCTTCTCTCGGATCAGTGATGATGGGCAAAGGTTCTATTTCTATTTTAATTTTCTTAACGGCTGCTCTTGCGGCTTCATCTGTTTCCGCCACAACCAATGCAACAGGCATTCCGCAAAAATGAACATATGTGCTTGCCAGCAGTTCTTCATCAGGAACAATACCCCCTATCTGGTTCTCGCCGGGAATATCCAAGGCAGTGAAAATTCTTACTACGCCATACATCTTCGAAGCTTCACTGGTATCCAGCATTTTTATTTTTCCATGCGCTACCGGGGAATCAAATACGGCCGCATACAAGGTTCCATTCACAACCGGTATATCATCGAGATAAACTGATTCGCCGCGGAGATGTGTGTATGAATCTATGTTACCCCCGACCCCGCCGGCTGGCGGGCTGTATTTATTCTCGTCTATAGCGGGATTCGTTCTCAAATTTTAATAATTTTTCTATTTTCCGGCGCGGCGGATGAGGGATATAAAGTGTGCCTTTATCAATTGTCCTAATAATAATCTCTTATACTCCTTAGTTCCTCTTGCATCACTTATCGGCGATATTTCCGTTTGTACTATTTCGATCACTTCCTGAACCGGGTCTTCGTTTATTTTTTTTCCTGCGAGGAATGCAGAAGCCTTTTCCAAATACATGGGTATTGGCCCTACGCCACCCGCGGATATTCCGGCATTCTCAATGATATTATCCTTTATCGTCATACTGATCGCGGTATTTACACTCGCGATATCCAGGTGTGTGCGTTTACTTACTTTTTCGAAATTGAAAAAACTATTTTTACCCGGCAGCTCAAACCATACCTGTTCGATATGTTCTTCCGGTTTTTTATCTAATTGTTTATAGTCTTTGTATAATTTTCTCAATGGAAGGGTTCTCAAGCCAGCTTCTTTGGAGGAAGCCCGGTAGCTATCGGGATGAGCAAGGATTACCCGGGCATCCAGCGCCAGGAAGAAAATGGTAAAGTCGCCAATTGGAGATGCATTGATAAAATTCCCGGCAATAGTAGCCATGTTCCGGATCTGTGTGGAAGAAACCAATTTGGCATAACGATGAAAATCCGGGAAAGCATCATTAATAATCGGGGATTCCTGCAGATCGGTTACCGTTGCAGAAGGACCCATGATACATTTGTTTCCTTCCCTGATGACACGGTTGAGTTTGGGCTGATCGGATATAAAACGGATTGACGCATGGGTCATCTCATCCTGCTTTTGCACATATAGGTCCGTACCACCACCAACAACATGAGGCCTGCCTGCTAACGAAGCGAGATCAGGCAAATGTCTTGCCTTTTCCGCGTCATTTAATTGTTGCAATCTTTTTTTAATACCGGGAAAATATTCAGGTAATATCTTTTTCCTGCTGACAAAAGAAGTGATTTCTTCTCCTTTTCTTTCTTTTATGATAGCGGCTACTTTGCCGGCAGCTCTTTCAATAGATTTATAGCCTGTGCAGCGGCAGATATTTCCATCTATTGACGCGATCGCGTTTTGCTGTGTCGCTTCCTTATTGCCCAGGCAAAATCCTGTCAATGACATGACAAAACCGGGAGTACAAAACCCGCATTGTGTGGCGCCTTCATCCGCCATTGCCTGCTGAACCGGGCTCAGACCGGGCATGCTTTGCCCGGTAGTGGCGGGATTAACTCCTTCTACTGTTATTATATGTTTGCCCTCCGCATTTCCTATCGGCATCAGGCAACTGGTCGTGGATTGATAATGTAATTCTCCGTCATGTATCTCACCTACTAATACTGTACAGGCACCACAGTCCCCTTCGCGACAGCCGATCTTAGTGCCTGTCAAATGCCGGTGATAGCGTATAAAATCCAACAATACCGTTCCCGGCGGAAGGCCTGTTGCTATTTCTTTTTCATTTAGTATAAAATGTATCAAACTATTTTGTTATTGACTTTAAAGTTAACATAATTTGCGGAGCCTAAAGGTCACCACATGGTACCCTTTATGCTATTCTTCAGGCTCTGTATTAGTTAAAAATGAATAAAGAAAAAGCGATAACATCGCGTTCACTCATTTATTACCGTCTTATTGCATTATGGATATTGAATGAAGCTATGCTGGGAGGCATTATTCATGGATTACAGGTTCCGGTATCCGGCCTGGTGGTCGGGAGTTGCGCCGTGGTTTGTATTTGCCTCATCGCCTGGTATGTACCTGCCAAAGGTGCGATCATTAAAGCCACAATTATTGTTGCCATATTTAAAATGATGCTCAGCCCCCAGGCGCCCCCGCCAGCTTATATCGCTGTATTCTTCCAGGGATTGATGGGCGAATTGTTGTTCATGCCACGAAAGTTTTACAGGATTGTTTGTGTGTTATTTGCCGTGCTGGCCCTGGCGGAGTCCGGCTTGCAACGCATTCTTATCTGGACTGTTGTTTATGGAAATGATTTTTGGAAAGCCATTAATAGTTTTTTAAATAATCTTACAGGACAAAAGGAATTGACTGACTATAGTTACTTTATTATCACCTGGTATGTGATGGCCCATTTGGTGATAGGAGCATTGATTGGTTTATGGACCGGCATATTACCACAACAGATAGCATTTTTAGAGAGTGTACGGAGAAAATACAAAGTCATAAACGAACCCGCAGCAGCGATAAGTTTTCCCAGAGTAAAGAGAAGAAAAAAAGTAAGGAGGATCCTTTTTATAATATGGGCGGCCCTTATTTTATTATACGCACAATCCTATTTTGGCATCGGCCGGTCACTGCTTCCTCCTGCTATCTCTTTAAGAATACTGATCCGTTCAGTCATTGTCATTCTTTCCTGGGTTTTCATTGCAGCACCGCTGCTGAAGCAGGCGCTGAATAAATGGCTGCAAAGAAGGAAAACAAGATCGCAACAGGAGATACAACAGGTTTTGGAAATCTTACCGGCTACGCAACAACTCATTACAAAAAGCTGGCAATTGTCGGGCGAGAAAAAAGGATGGAGAAGGATCAGGCTTTGTTGTAAAATAATCCTGGCAAATACTTTTCATCCAGCAGATGCCTGAGCAAAAGATATACCTGCTTACCGGGCCGGTACAAACCGGCAAAACAACGTCGCTGATCAACTGGTCAATAAAAAGAAACGATGTTTTTGGAATACTGACGCCGGTTGTTGACGGCAAAAGAGTTTTTATGAATGCCCATACCCGTGAGCAATTTCCTATGGAAGCAACGGGTGGAGAAACAGAAACACAGAAAGTAGGAAGGTTTATATTCAGCAAAACAAATTTTAATAGGGCTGTACAGGTTATCCTGGATGCGATGAATACGAGCGGATGGCTGGCGATAGATGAGATCGGTCCGCTGGAACTGCGGGGTGAAGGTTTTTGCAGCGCCTTGAAAGAAGTTTTGCAAGACCGGCGAAAAGGGCGAATCATCCTGGTGATAAGGGAAGGGATACAAGAAAAAGTAAGAGAATACTTCAACATAAAAGAGGCAGCGGAGATTAACGATATTCCGGGTTTGTCACAAAGTCGCTGACCTTAGCAGAATTGTCTGCACTAGTTAAGAAAATTTCTGAAGGTTAATAGCCCGGTAACCTCATAATTTTTGCCGTTTTGCCTGTTTCGCTTAAATTAGTTAGTCAACACACCAAACCGAATCAATGAAATCATTCTGCAAGCTGGCAATTTTGGGAATAGTCCTGTTTAGTTGCTTGCCGGCGCAGTCACAGCTTTCTGCTACTCAACGCCAATCTATCATATTAAAACGACAGGTTCAGAGAAATCATTACAGTCCGCGACCCATCAATGACAGCCTCTCTTCCTCTATATTTTCATCTTTTATAAAAGCGCTGGATGAACAGCAGGATATTTTCACGATGGATGATTATAAAACCCTGTCAGCTTACCGCTATTTGCTGGATAATGAACTGAACAGCGACGGGGGAAAATTCCTGGATGTGGCTACCCGGTTATACCGGCAACAATTACGGCGAGCCGATAGCCTTGCCAAAACAATACTGGAAAAGCCGCTTGATTTTACGCTGGATGATAAGATCACTTTTTCACAGGAGCCTGCCCAGTTCTTTGCCCCGGATGTCAAAACCCTGAAGAATAAATGGACAAGATGGTTTAAATATATCATGCTGAATAATGCTTACAGCATCGCTTCCGCCGACAGTACAAGACCCGCTCTCAGTGCTGTGTTGTCAAAAAATGAAATTGCCATCCGGGAGAAGATGAAAAAAGGCCAGGCAAGACTATTTGAGTCAATTCTTGATCCGTCCTCATTTGAAAATGAAGTGAAAGAGACTTATTTCAATGCCATTGCTGAATCTTTCGACCCGCATACCAATTATTTTTCTCCGAAAGAAAAAGAGAACTTTCAGTCAGGACTCAGCACTGAGGATCTTTCCTTTGGATTTGAAATAGATGAGGATAAGGAAGGAAAGATTTTTATTTCCCAATTGATACCCGGCGGCCCTGCCTGGAAGTCGGGGGAAATACATAAGAACGATGAATTATTACAATTGCAATGGAAGGGAACCCCGCCGGTTGATGTGACAACCATAACTGCAGAAGAGGCAGATGAGCTTTTACAAAAAGCCAATCATGATGACCTGAGTATTAAAATAAAAAAACAGAACGGTACTGTACGTACGATCAGCCTGCGGAAGGAAAAGATAGAAACCGAACAGGATGTGGTAAAAGGCTATTTGCTGGATGGGGAAAAGAAAATTGGCTATATCCGCTTGCCTGATTTTTATACAACATGGGAAAACGAAAGTGGTAGTGGCTGCGCCAACGATATGGCAAAGGAAATAATAAAGATGAAGAAGGAAAACCTGGATGGTCTTATCCTGGATCTGCGGTATAATGGAGGGGGTTCATTGAATGAGGCTTTACAGATGTGCGGGATTTTTATTGACGAAGGCCCTTTGGCTGCTACCCGTAAAAATGATGGTAAGATTGTTTACCTGAAAGACCCTAACCGCGGCACCATTTATGATGGGCCGTTGATCGTAATGGTCAATAACCAAAGCGCGTCCGCATCGGAAATGGTGGCGGCAGCTTTGCAGGATTACAACAGGGCGCTCATTGTCGGAAGTCCTACATACGGCAAAGCCACTATGCAGGAGATATTCCCTATGGACAGCACCGTCAAAACGCAGGCTAATTCGCCCGATGGTTATGTTAAGATCACCACCGGGAAATTGTATCGTATCAGCGGTCTTACAGCCCAGTGCAATGGGGTTATCCCCGATATACTGTTGCCGGACGCATTTGATGGGCTCGAATTCAGGGAAAAATTTAAAGACAATGTTTTGCCGGCTGATTCGATAAAGAAAAATAATTATTATCACCCGCTTCCTGCATTGCCTGTTGCTTCACTGGCGGCGGCAAGCGCCCGCCGGGTTAGTAATGATGCATCCTTTCAAAAACTGGTGCAGGGCACGCAGTTAAGGACCCGGGCGATGGCGGATAAAAAAGTCGTAGTATCTCTGCAACCGGCCGCATTTGAAAAATGGATAACCGAAAAAGAATCGTTGCTGAAAGCGATAGATGAAAAAGACGAGTCAACCCATCATCTTTTTACCGCAGGCAACTACCGGATAGAGAAAGAACGTCTGCAGAATAATATATATGCGGCGGAACTTAACGCAGAAGCACTAAAGAGCATACAAAAAGATATTTATATCCGGGAAACTTTCCAGGTCATGACAGATCTCATCAGGAGTCAAAAAACAAACTAAACAGGTTGATATGAAATTATCATTCATCGCCACCACAATCCTGGCAGCCATGATATTGCTCCGGGGCCAATCAGCCGGCGCACAGGTATTTGAGGATGCCGGCAAGTATATGGATTATATATCCAGGGCCAACGAGGATCTCACGGCTACTTACCTGAGTTACCTAAGCGCCGCAGCTCATAATAAGAGTCACCGCAAGGTGGAAAAGAGAAGACAGGATGTCATCAACGCTATTTATAATACAAAAGCCTCCATACAGGGGATGCCACCGTGGAAAGGAGATAAAAGTTACAGGGATACCACGGTAGCTTTTCTTAAAATAGTCAATATCGTTTTTAATGAGGATTATGCCAAGATCGTCAACATGGAAGATATTGCTGAACAAAGCTATGATGCGATGGAGGCTTATCTCCTGGCACAGGAAAAGGCGGATGAAAAACTGGAAGAGGCAAGGCAACGGCATGTGGAAATGTCAAAGAAATTCGCGGCGAAATACAATGTCAATATCATAGAAGGCGAATCAGAGATCGATAAAAAGGGAAAGATCGCCAGCGAGGTCAACAAGCATTACAATGATGTATATCTTATATTCTTCAAGCCGTATAAACAGGATATGTACCTGGTAGATGCTATCGGAAAAAGCAATTTGATTGCTGTTGAACAAAGCATCAATGCGCTGGACAAGGCCGCAAAAGAAGGACAGGAAAAATTAAAAACACTGAGCGGCTATAACAATGATCCGGCATTGATTGAAGCCTGCCAGGGAGCTATGGAGTTTTACAAATCGGAAGCACAGCGGTCATCGGCTATGAGTGATTTTTTCCTGAAGAAGGAGAATTTTGAGAAGATGAAAAAGACTTTTGAGGCCAAAAGACCTAAGGACAGAACACAGGGCGATGTTGACCAATACAATAAAGCAGTGAACGATATCAATACATCACTGAAAGATTATAATAACCTGAACCAGCAATTGAACAAAGAAAGAAATGAAATGCTGAATAACTGGAACAAGAAAGTAAGCCATTATTTCGACGATTATATGCCGGTGCAGAGAAAGCAGTAGAGTCTTTGCATAGCGTAGCGTTGTCAACCTTCTCAGCATCCTCAGCTTTTTACAAGGTTGACAACGCTAACGCTGAGACAAGACTCTTAGACAAAATCTTCTTACTTACAGCCATCACAACCGGCCACGGCTTTCTTCACGCTCCCGGCATCAAACTTTGCCGCATCCACTGTAGCCGCACAACTGCTGCAGACAGAGCCCAATACTTCTTTTATATTTTTCTTCGTGATCAGTTGTAAAGAGGCGTCACTGTTCTTTTTGATAAAGAGATCATCAATATTTCCTTCGGAGTTGATGGGCACGGCATCCGATCCATTGTATTGAATACCTGCCGGCTCATTGGCCTTGCGGAGAAGTGTAAGGTTTTTGCCGGCAAAGATCACTTCATAAAAAGTATAGTTCAGGGAGATGTATTGGAGGCTGCCGATCTGCACACTGCTGATATCTCCGGCTTTATACTTCGTCTTCTGTTCACCGTTCAATACAATCACTTCCCCCTTTTTACGGATATTATCTTTTATATTCCCGCTGACGATAGTGTTGTCCGGCAATACTACCTGACCTGTGGGATCAGCGCTGGGAGAAGGTTGTGCATATACGGTGGCTGTGTGGAGTAATAAGGCAAAAGCGATAAAGGTTAACGATTTTTTCATCTTGTTGGTTTTATTACCCGCCATAGTTTTATCGGGGCGGGTTTGGTTATGAATTGTTTTATACAGTTTGAGCCGATCTTAGTAATTGTTGCCAATATTCTACCCGCTGTCCGGGCGAAGGGACATTGTCCTTTAAGCCGGGTAAAACTTTGTCCGATAAGAATTCCATGAACTCTGGTGTATGAGGTTCTTTTCTTCCGGTAGTTAAACTGACGGGAATAAATTTTGTATGCATCAATGCTTTTAATTGTTTTTGCGCCGAATCGAGCATCAGCATTTCCACTTTCAGGTGCTCAGGCCCGGCATCCAGCAGACCGGAGCGGATACAGACAAGCTCATTAAAAGAAGCGGGTCGCAGGTAAACGATTTCATGTTGAATCACTACCCATCCTCTCCCTTTTTGATAAAAATCAGCAAGGTCCATCTGGTAATAATCCCTGAGATGATCCTGCCTTGCATTCAGCAAATAATCAATATAGCGGGCATTGTTCAGGTGACTAAAAGGGTCGCAGTCCCCGAACCGGATGGAATAGAAAGATTGTAAATAGTTGGCCATAACCATCAATTGAACAATATGAAATAAGACCAATCGGTCTTTTAAATAATAAAAAAATATATCAGGAAACAAGATCGTTCTCAATATGATCACGGACACGGTCCAGGATACGGTGAAGGATAGCGGGATTATCATTGATCTTTGCCATTACAATGCCGCCTTCAATCAGGGCATACATCATTTCGGCTTCCCGCTGCGGTTGCATATCGCTTCTGAGCTCTCCGTTCTTTTTGCCCGACTGGAAGATCTGCACCAATGATGACAGCATTTCATTTTGAGCAGCTCTTGCCCTTGTTTTCAAAAAGGGGAAGGAATCATCGGCTTCCACGCTGGTATTAAGCAGCGGACAACCCCCTTCTATCGGGGGATGCGTGATATAACCGCGGTAGAACTGCAATATGCCGGTCAATTTTTCCACGCTGGTATGGCAGTTGCTCAGCTTCATCAGTATGGCGCTTTTGACCTTACTGTAGGCATACTCAAATGTCAGCGCCGCTATTTCATCCTTGTTCTTAAAGTTGCCATACACCCCGCCTTTCGCCAGGCCGGTTGCTTTCATAATGTCGGACAGACTGGTGCCTGCATAGCCGTTCTTATTAAAGAGCGGAGCTGCTTTTTCAATGATCAGCTGCCGGGTTCTTTCACCTTTAGTCATATGCCCTGCAAAATTGGAGGTTTAAAATTAGACCGAACGGTTTTATTTAACAAATTTAATTGACAGGATTTTTTTGTGCTAAACCCGGGATATTTCCGACCGGCTTGTCACTAACCGATCTTAAAGCGTTGGAAGAATAGAAGGCATTAAAATAAAGCATGAAAAATAGGCGTCCCCTGTTCAAAAAACCACTGACATCCATCATGATTTTAATGGTTTTTGGTCATTGATACCGGTGCCCCTGTTGCTCTATATTGCCACCGTGATAAAGCTGACGGTGATAAAGGATCAGAGTAAAAATTAGGTGTTTATGAAAAAGATTTTGATAATGATTGTTGTCCTGCTTATGAGCGGGATTGTAATGGCCCAGGGAGAGAAGCAGCAAAGAACAACGAAATCTTTCTTGGCTTTACATGCAGGGCCTTCGTTTCCTGTCGGAGACTTTGCAAAGACCGATATTAATAACGAACAGGCTGGTTTTGCCAAAACCGGAGTTAACGTAAACCTTACTTATGGCTACGAATTCCTTGAAAATGTGGGCCTGACAGCCTCCATCTTCTATAACAATAACAAGATGGACAATTCAGCTGTACTTGACCAGGTTGGCAATGTAGCCCTGGATCACTGGCAATGGTATGGGATATCCGTAGGACCGATGTTTACCCAGAAGCTGGCCGGAAATATGGCAATAGACCTGAGGGTCATGGGTGGTGTGGCAAATGCCAATTCACCAAAGGCTGTGGTTGACAATGAAACGGTAGTGAAAGAAGACTGGTCCCCTGCAGCAGTATTCCAGGGTGGCGCTGGTCTTCGCATAGGGATGGGCAACCGCATGTTTATCATGGTAAACCTTGACTACCTCTACATGAAGCCAAAATTCGACCTGGTTTTCCCGGATGGGTCTCCTACTGTAAGGAGCGAACAAAAAATGTCCGTACTTAATCTTACCGCCGGTTTTGGAATCAGGTTCTGACGAGCACATGAGGTATGATCCGTAATCCCCCGGCCTTCGGACCAGGGGATTTTTTTTTGCAGCCAAAGAATGTATCTGGCGGCGGGGAAATAAACCTGCCACAAAAGCGTTTTAGCCATGAACTGCAATTCCAAACCAATGAAAAAACTCGTCTTTTTTCTCTATTTTCTGCCCCTGTTCGCCACTGCACAGAATTTATATGTTTCCGGCAGGATCGGCATGGCCAATTACCAGGGCGACCTGAAAGCCAAATCTTTATCATTTTCACAGTCCAGCCTCCTGGGCTCTATCGGGGCAAGATATGATCTTAGCGAGCACCTTACAGCCCGCAGCTACCTTACCCTTACTTCCCTGAAAGCTGATGATAAGAACGGGACCGCGGAAATGCAGCTTCGTAACCTTAATTTCAAAACAAAGATCTTCGACTGGGAACTGGCCATGCAATACAGCCTGTTCAGCTTCAATGATAAATGGTGGACGCCTTATGTCTTTGCCGGTATCGGTTATTTTCATTTCAGGCCTTATACCCAGGATCCCAATGGCAACAAAGTGTTCCTGCAGCCGCTCAGTACCGAAGGCGAAGGATTTATACCCGGGGTAAAGAATTATAAACTCGGGCAATTCAATATTCCTTTCGGATTTGGAGGCGAATATTCGCTGAATGAGGACATGCGCCTTGGACTGGAATTCGGGTATCACAAAACCTTTACCGATTATATTGATGATGTGAGCACCAATTACGTGGATCAAACGGCCCTGCTCACTGCAAGGGGGCAAACGGCGGTAGACCTGGCCTGGCGTGGTGATGAAAAGACGGGCAATCCTTACCCTCCGGCCGGGACTACCCGCGGCAATCCCAAATACAAAGACGCTTATTACTATATCGCCCTCACTTATACGGTACGATTAGTATTGAATCAATACAAGGAAATAGCCGGGTTTGCTCCCGCTAAAAAGCAAAAGAAAACGGGTTGTCCTGCATCGAGGTATTGAGAATTTTCCCTTCATCTGCCGTTTTTAAACATAGTTTAAAAAAGAGTTCTTCGTTATCTTGAAGCCACAATTTGTGACATTAAGTTTCTATGGGATGATCCCTGATGGATTGATATTGCAGATTGAAATATCAAACGAAGGATAGAATTATACCAAAAAAAATATAAAGGACAGATTATACCGGACGAATTGGTGATTAATAAAATCTATCTGATCCGCGGGCAGAAAGTAATGCTTGATGAAGACCTTGCAGAATTGTACCAGGTAGAAACCAAACGGCTAAACGAGCAGGTAAAAAGAAACCCGGGCCGCTTTCCGGGCGATTTTATGTTTCAGTTGACCAGAAAAGAATTTGAAAACTTGAAGTCGCAATTTGCGACTTCAAGCTGGGGTGGACGCAGAAAACTTCCTTATGCTTTTACCGAAGAAGGCATTGCCATGCTCTCTGGTGTATTGAATAGCGAAACAGCTATACGGGTGCATGTTCAGATTATAAGAGTATTTGCTATGATGAGGAGAATGATTATGACTCACAAGGACATCTTACTCCAGGTGGAAAAAATAGAAAAGAAACTGGCTGCACATGATGAAGACATACAATTAATTTTTGATTACCTGAAAAAATTGTTGAATCCTTCACGACCAAAGATTGGTTTCCGGCGAAAATGAGAGGAATAACAGAGCTCTTCTCTACAACCGGCTAAGGGACGAAAAACACTTTTTATCGTTGAAAAAACGGCTACCGGGATTCATCTCTTTACTTAATCCACAGGTAGTTTTACAAATAGTACAGAAGGGTTTTAAAAAATTGAATCCCATAATTGGTGACGTTCAAAACAAGCAGTCGCAATTTTCGATACCACACTTTAAAACTGTTTATGGCAAAAACAAAGAATAAATTGATAATGCCCGACAAACTGGTGATGAATAAAATTTATATTATCCGCGGGCAGAGAATAATGCTGGATATGGATCTGGCGGAATTATACCAGGTAGAAACAAAACAACTTAAAAGGCAAGTGAGACGCAATATTGATCGCTTCCCGGAAGATTTCATGTTTGAGCTGACAACTAAAGAATTTGAAAACTTGAGGAGTCAGTTTGGCACCTCAAACTGGGGAGGGATCCGTTACATGCCAATGGCTTTCACGGAACAAGGCATGGCCATGCTTTCTTCTGTATTAAACAGCGAAACTGCTTTACAGGTGCATATCCAGATCATCAGGGTGTTTACCAGGATGAAAGAGATGATCATGATGCACAAGGACATTCTACTGCAATTGGAAAAAATAGAGAAAGAACTTGCAGGTCACAATGAAGACATCACTCTTATCTTTGAATATCTGAAAAAATTGCTGAATCCTCCACAACCTCCCCGACCACAGATCGGCTTCCTGCGAAAAGGAGAGGAATAAACTTATAAGGCTGAGCTGATCCGGCAACTCTTTCCAACCAACGATACAGGCTTTAGCTTATGATTCTGATTTATTATTCCCGCTATTCAGGAAAGGCTTCAGCAGATCAATAGGAACAGGGAATATAGTCGTTGAATTTTTTTCCGTAGCAATCTCCCGCAATGTCTGCAGGTAACGTAATGTCAACGCGCTGGAATGTTCGCCCAGGATCTTAGCGGCATCCGCTAAACGTTGCGAAGCCTGGAACTCGCCTTCGGCGGCAATCACTTTTGACCTGCGTTCCCTTTCTGCTTCGGCCTGCTTGGCCATGGCGCGTTGCATTTCCTGCGGCAGGTCAATCTGCTTTACTTCCACGTTCGTGACTTTTACGCCCCAGGGCTCGGTATTGGTATCTATGATCTGTTGCAATTTGTGATTGATCTTATCTCTTTGCGAAAGCAGATCGTCCAGTTCGGATTGCCCGAGTACGCTGCGCAAGGTGGTTTGTGATATCTGTGAAGTGGCGGCAAGGAAATTCTCCACCTGCACAATGGCTTTCTGTGGTTCTATCACCCTGAAATAAACGACCGCGTTTACTTTAATGGAAACATTGTCTTGCGTGATGACATCCTGCGGCGGCACATCAAATACAATCGTACGCAGGCTTACCTTCACCATCCTGTCGATAAAAGGTATAAGAAGAATAAGGCCCGGGCCCTTTATTCCACCATGACCTACCAGGCGACCGAGCCGGAAGATAACACCACGCTCGTATTCTCTTAAAATGCGAATGGCGCTGGCCAGAAGAATGATCACGAAAAGAACAATGATAGCCGTTACTGCAGGAATTTGTTGCATAATTATTTTTTTAAATTTTATTGATCCGCTCTACATATAATTTCAGGTTCCTTATTTCTTTTATTTTCACTTTTTC
>JAUZOA010000006.1 GCA_030706685.1 Bacteroidota bacterium | reverse complement strand
GCATTGACCGCCCATTTGTACCCTGTCACCCTTTTGTTCAACCCATAAATGACCCCCTCTTTTAGAAAGTTGTTTTGCCACCATCTTAGTTTTACCAAGTTTTTCACTCCAGAAAGGGATCAGTTGGGAATGTGCGGAACCCGTAACGGGGTCTTCGTCTACTCCGAATGTTGGCGCGAAAAAACGGGAAACGAAATCGGCCGGGGGAGACGGGTCAGGTCGCTGTTGTAATCCATCTGGCCGCTGGGGGCGAGTGGGCGTATTCGGGTAACTTCCAGCGGCCTGCCGGATTCCCCCCGGCGCAGTGATGATAATCTTATACCCTGTCTTCTTTATCAAAGTAAAATCCGGTTCAGCGTTTCTTACATCCTCTTCGCTGTTTAATTCTACCAGCAGGTCACGGCTTTTATAGACCCCTACAATTTCCTTTACGCCAAGCACCTGCTCCAACCCATCAGGATAACCGGTAAGCCTTTCAGGTTTCCAGGATGGAAAATCCATGGAGATGATATCTTTTTCCCTGGTTACGAACAGGGACCCGCTTTGACAATGAAAAGTAACAGAAGACTTTTTATACCCGAGGATGTTGAACAATACATACGCGCTTGCCAATGTAGCATGCCCGCACAAATTAATCTCCGCTGCCGGCGTAAACCAGCGGATATGATAATCCGTTCCTGCCGGGGCCTCCGGCGAAGAACCTGATGGTACAAAAAAAACCGTTTCGGAAAGATTATTTTCCATGGCAAGTTCCTGCATCAGCGAATCATCTATCCATTTATCCAGCGGAATGACGGCGGCAGGGTTGCCCGAAAAAAGTTTATTGGTAAAAGCGTCTATTTGATAAAGCGTCATGTGTTTATTATTAAATATGGCAAAACTAAAGATGAAAGGAAGACCTTAACTGGTGCAGATAAGAAGATATTTTATATATCAGATCTTCTAAAAACGGCTACCAAAATGAAATAAGTAAACAGTGAGTAGCAAGTAGCTCCTATAAATTAGAACTAATCAGGCCCGGTATGATCTTAAATAATTCCTCAAGTCCTGGTTCAATTTCTTGTAAATCTTCTCTGATAATATATTTAAGCACTATGCTGGCGACTATACAATTATCAATTTCGACTAATGAATATCTTGAAATTTCAAAAAATCTATTCTTTTCTTTTTTTTGATTTTCGTGAGGCCCCCCGGCTAAATTACCGGAAATAGATAAAGCGGCTCTCTTCATCTGGCCGATCAGGTTATAAGTTTCTTCTTTAGGAAACTTCTCACATAACTTATACAAAAGAGGTAATCGTTCAATGCTTTTCCGCCATGCAATAAGTTTTCTATGACTTAAATTAAGCATTCTGTATTTCCACTCCACCGTTAATTCTTCGATCTTTCTGCTTGCTATTTACGACTTTCCATTTTTCCCTTACTTCTTCTTCAACACAATCTTCGACTGGCTGAATTTATACGCTGCTTCCAAAAAAGCCACATAATTGGGCCACAATTCTTTTTTATCAAAATTCTTTTTATAGATTTTCCTTGTATTGATGACGAGTTTGTCACCTTCAGTTTTTGCCGTACTGGTAAATGAGCCGCTTTCATTATCCACGGACATATTCAGGTCCTGCGCTCCTTCTACAGAATAACCGGCCGGTACATTGATGGTAATATTATTCTCAATCGTACGCGCGTTGGACAGCCAGATATCCGTTTGCCGGCCCTGCAGTTCCTTTTCTTCCAGCTTGATCTGATCGCCGATCAATTTGCCTGCATCGAAAATATAATTCTTGCCGGCCCTGCTAAGCAATTTTTTCAGGGAGAAGGTTTCTTTATACTTCAATGTAGCTGTATCACCATAACGGCCATCATTCAACAATTCAAATTCTCCGTATTTTTCCAGGTCAAATTCGTTCTTGATATCTTTTTCCATCAATTCTTTTCTTTGTTTCAGCTTTTCTTCCTTATCAGGGTTGTCATAGCCGGTCGAAGAGGCTATATCAATTACTTCATCTTCCTTTTTTCTCTTGCCCTTCTGTCCGGGTGGATTGTAATATTTTTCGAAATCCTTTTTCAGGTAATCTCTGTCCAGGTTGGCGATACCAATCATGTCAGTTTTTTCGTGACCAGTAAGCACGCTGGTCCTCTCAATATTGATATCGTCCATCGCATCGATAAAACTGACGTTGTAATCCTTATGGGAAATATTCTCCTGGTACGTGCTCAAAGGGCCGGGCGTTTTATAATATTTATTCGGCTCATCATAACCGATGCTGTATCCTTCCGATCCTTCAAGATAAGTGTAGGGAGAACCAAACGCATCGAAATTATTAAAGGCTTCCAGGAAATAACTCTTGCGCTTGCTCTTTACTTTCATAACGAAATCAAGTTCTTCCAGGAAAACGGCATCACGCCAGGTTCCTAACGTGCGGGGCATATAGACATACAGCTCGGATTGAATATTCTGCGCGGCAAGTGCCGTACGTAAAGAAGTGGCAAAAACCACGCTGTTTATTCTTATCTCATCTTCCCGTTCTTCTTTTTTCTGTTCATCTTTTTCCTGCTGCTTCAATATCTTTTTATAAAGCTTCTTCCCTGTCATATATTTTTCCAGGTCAGAATGGACCGGGCCCTTATAATACATTTCCAGGAAAACCTTACGCAGGCAATAATAACATTCGCGGATAATATCATCATCATTCTTCAAAAGGCCATCTGCTTTTTTCTTTGCCAGGTATTCAGTAGCGTAAGCCACCAGCGTATTAACCGTAGTAGTACGATAGAGTGCCGCACCGACAAACCTTTTATACACATCATCCAAATCAATAAATGTCCTATCGACCGTGGCCATGCCCAGTGCTTTAGAATCCGGGTCATTATCCGCCAGCATGATCACCCTGAATTTCACACTGGGGGTGTTTCTCAGTTCATAGCTCCATCTTTCTTCGGTTGTTTTTTCCCTGTCGCGATCCAGCATATAATAGGCAACATAAGATTCCTTGTCGCCAAAAACAGAAGCCTTCGTATCCATCTTCAGGTTGGACGCCCCGTTAAAAGCCCTGAATTTGACTTTCATCCCATTGGCCATTACAAACCTGTATTGCTGGTACATCGTTGAATAATTGTTAGCGAGGGAAAAAATAAAGGGTGTAAACCCGATACCATTCTCGCGCATATCCCAGTCAATAGTAGAACGAAGGTTGTAGTCAATGATATCGCCTACTTCCAGGTCAGGGATGGCAATCTTGAAGTATTTGATACCAAGCCTGTAGTAAATAGGCTTGTAAATGGCAGGAATTCCTTTTTCTTCTTCGATCGCATTCTTCATATCTATATCTACCCTTTTACCACCCGCTTTGATAATCTGGTATTCTGCTTTCCCGTCTTTCCCCATCGTCACATAATAAAAAGTAGAAAACGCTTCCTGTGCATTTTTGTCCTGTATCTTAATCCTTTTATGAACATACTCCTGTATCCGTACAACGGTTGTATATCTTTTGCCGGCAGCGAGACGTGTAAAAATATATTCGGTTTTCTGGCCTATAACGACAGCGCTTTCTTTGCTCCACTTATCAGGAACAGCCGTAACCGCAAATTCAGGTTCAATCGTTTCTCCCGATGAAGGAACCTGTGCATTTGCAGGATGAATACCTGCGCTTACGAATAAAAGCAGCAGGTATAATGATATTACTTGTCTCATACCAATGATTTATTGTTGTTTGACCAATACCACCTGGTCGTTGTAAAAATTGTTAATCTCCTTTATAAACGCGTTCCAGCTGTCAAATTCGGACTTCAGCAGGATGGGTTTGTTCACAATAATTGTTTTATTGTATAAAACACTTTTCCCCTTATTGGTATAAGACCCTTCAAAAGAGTAATTGGGCGTATTTTTTTTGAAGGAAGCAGGTACATAATCTACCTTATACCCGTCCGGTACAGCCAGTTCAGTCTGGATATTGAAATTGTACTTATAATTGAATTCATAATCATTCTTCCTGTCGGCATCAAATTCAAGCCCGGAAAATTCCTTGTCCCAGTCCATGACCACGTAAATTTCATTCGCCACTTTCTTTACCTGGTTATTCGCTTTGAATTCATAATTCACCGTGATCGGTTTTTGCCTTTCTTTAAAATCGGGAGGCTGAACATTACTGACTACTATATTGTTATTTCCCCGTTTAACAAAATCGGACAAAGCAGTGGTTTTATCTTCACTGCGCATGGAAGTATAAACATATTGCAGCACGGATTTCGATTCGCCATTAAACTCTGCTGAAGTAGTTCCTTTAATAACGTCATTATCCAGGCTGATCTTTGTGATCTTTTTTACTTTATTCCTTTCGGCAGGAAAATCAGGAATACGGTCAAGAATATAATTCTTCCCGTCTTCTATCAAAACCTGTTTACCCTGGATACGCTGTGCATAATCATTCAAAGCGATAAAAGGCTCCGTACCATCTAAGAAATATTTTTTGCCATTCAGGATAACAGTACAGATCATGTGATTGTCCACCGCCAGCGAAGGCAATGAATAATCGTACGGAAGATCGGAAGTGCCGATCCACGTGAGACGTGCATCATAACCGGCAATCTTCAGCATTTCTTTGAGCAGGTTGGCCTTTCCCTTGCAATCGCCATATTTATTTTTTAAAACATTTTGCGCCGCATCCGGTTTAAAGCCCATTATACCATCTTCGAAAGCGATATAGCGGATATTATCCTGTACCCAGTAAAAAATCGATTCAATCTTTTCCATATCGGTTTTCTTGCCGGCTATCAAACCTGCCACCCGGTCTTTTAATTCAGCCGGGTTATTCCCGATATCGGCGCAAACGGTGCTATACCACCCATAAAGATCCTTTACCGATTCAAATAAGACCTTTCTCTGCCCGTTTTGCGTGTAAGCTTTATTAACACAGATCAGGTGAGGATAGCTCAGGGCATGATTGGGAGAAGAAGGTTCCTGGTGAAAGGAAGGAAGGTTTTTAACCGTAAAAGTAATCCGTGTAATATCGCCATCCTTTACAGAAGTTCTTTCAATATTGCTGTTTTTAAAATTGAATTCCCGCAAGTCCGTCTCCAGCCAGGAAGGGATATTGAATTCAATGACCCTCTCCACAACAGGCATGTGAAGATGGAAATAAAAAGAGGTCAGGTATTTTACATCCCGGTAATTGTCTTCATAGCGGTAAGTAAATGCTTTACCTTTTTCTTCCAATGGAAATTTTACAGAACAATATTTGGAATCGCTGTGAAAAATATCTTCGTCTTTATAAGAACCGCATAATTTTTGTATCGTTACTTCTTTTCCTTTCGGGCTGACCGCTTTTACATTATCAATGGATACCTGGTCATTATAAAACAAACCATCGTCATATTTGATAAAATCTTTGACCGGCACCAGCGTCAGCTCATTCACCACTTTAGCCTTCACATTGCCTTCTCCCGGTTTGGGAACATCATTAAGAGAGAAACTCACGGTTTCTTTATAAGAATAAACGATAATATCTTCTTTCGGGAAAAGCGTTTTCCAGGAGCTGATATTGGCTGAAAAATCAGGCTGGCAAAAAGCGCTACCAAAAAGCAAGCTGAAAAAAAATGCGAGGCAAAGGCTACGGACATGAAGAAGGCGGCACATATCAGTTTTATTTGAAGGTGGTATTACTAAAAATAGAATTTTTTGCCGGAAATACCCCTTATTTTCCCTGTAAAATTTTGTTTTATCTGGTCTTTATTTCGGCACAGGGATGGGTTAGATGAAACGGGCTTTCCCGGATTTGTGCCCTATCCGTCAAATTATTTATTACCGGTCGTACTGCTATGGTTGCACTCCTCTGAAGCCGCCCCGTAATAATCAATAACTAATAATAAACCGGTTAAAATCTGTGACCGTCTGAAACTACTCCGGAAGTTGTTCTTTATCTTTCAGTTTCAGGTATTTCTTGCGGATGAACATCCTGGTGACAAGGCCAAAAGCGATTCCACCCACCGTGAATCCCATGAGATTGATCCACAATTCGCCCTGCAGCATATAGGCAAGGCTCTTTTTGTCCGTGAACATATTAATGATAGTAACAATAATAGCTACAGGCAGCCCCCACCCTATTATGCCAAATAGCAGGATGTACTTCCATTTTGGCAAAGCCAGCCTTTTTTCATAATTAACGAGGCTTACTTTTTCCAATTCATTGAGCATGACGTATAATGATTTATTCCTGCATCATTTCTTTAATGACTGTTTCAATCTCTTCAGCATTGGGCTTGCTGAAATAATCGCCATCGCTTCCATAGGCAGGGCGATGCGCTTTCCCCGTAATAGTCCGGGGAGCCACATCAAGGTACCTGTACCCTCCCTGTTCTTCCATTACCTTATTGAACATGAAGGCGGCCGCGCCACCGGGCACATCTTCATCTACAAATACGATACGGTTGGTCTTTTTGAGGGAGTCAACGATCTTATGTTTTACATCAAAAGGAAGAAGTGTTTGTACATCTATGATCTCGCAACTGATACCCAGTCTTTCCAGCGTCATGGCGGCATCGTGGATTACACGCAATACAGACCCATAAGAAACAAGAGTGATATCATTTCCCTCTTTGATCACTTCGGGCATACCCAGGGGTACCGTAAATTCAGTGAGGTTGGAGGGTAATGGCTCTTTGAGCCGGTAACCATTCAGGCATTCTATAACGATAGCGGGATCATTGCTTCGCAACAAAGTATTGTACATTCCTGCGGCCTGCGTCATATTCCTTGGCACACATACATACATCCCTCTCAGCGCATTGATCACCATTCCCATCGGCGAACCGCTATGCCAGATACCTTCCAGCCTGTGCCCTCTTGTTCTGACGATCAAAGGGCAACTTTGGAGGCCCGCTGTACGGTAATGCAGTGTCGCCGCATCATCACTCAACGCTTCTAAACCGAATAAAAGATAATCCAGGTATTGTATTTCCGCTATCGGGCGAAGCCCCCGCATAGCCATGCCGATACCCTGGCCCATAATAGTAAGCTCGCGAATACCCGTATCAAATATTCTTTCTTTGCCATACTTTTCCTGCAAACCGGCGAAGCCCTGGTTTACATCACCTATCTGGCCAACATCTTCGCCAAAGGCAACAACCTTCGGATGGCTGGCAAAGAGCTTATCAAAATATTTATTGAGTATTTCGTAGCCATTCACAATGGGCGCATCGGGCATGATTACCGGTTTCACCTCGTCTATCTTCAATGCGCTTTTGGGCCCCTCATTATATAAATGAGTATTGTATAATTTTTTATTTTCTTCTACCAGGTCATTATAATAATCCTGCGTCCAATGCGCAACATCCCTGTTACCTGCCAGGTCAATGGCTTCATTTAAAGTTTTCAAAATATCCCTGCGCAGAGGTTCCCGGTTAGCCAATAATTCAGTAGCACATTTTTGCAATGCGGCTGACCTGTCGGGCAGGCTGCTGGCCATGGTATGAATGAGATCAGCCGTCCTGGCCACCTGCTGTTTTACCGGCACAAGAAATTCTTCCCATGCTTTTATTTTGGATTCCCTCACATGCATCTTTGCTTTTTCTTCCAGTTCTTCCAGTTCTTCATGATCCGCGAGACCATTTGTTATCAGCCATTCTCTCATCTTTTTAATGCCGTCCCATTCTCTTTCCCATTCCAGGCGTTCCGCCGATTTATATCGTTCATGACTACCTGAAGTCGAGTGACCTTGTGGTTGCGTCATTTCTTCAACATGAAAAAGCACGGGTGTATGCGTTTCCCTGGCCATACGAATCCCTTCTTCAAATGATTCACACATCCCGGCATAATCCCATCCTTTTACCTTGTATATATTGATACCGTTGGTGCCTTCCGTTTTTTGGAAGCCGCTTACTGCTTCAGAAATCGATCCCTTCGTAGTCTGGTATTTTTTGGGAACGGAAATACCATAGCCATCATCCCAGATAAATATAGCCAACGGCACTTGCATCACGCCTGCCGCATTAAGGGTTTCCCAGAAATGTCCTTCACTGGTAGCAGCATCGCCGATAGTGCAAAAACAAACCTCGTTGCCATTATGAGATAAATGACCGAAAGATTGAAGTTCATTAACATGCCTGAACAATCTTGAAGCCTGTGCCAGCCCCAATGCTCTTGGCATCTGGCCCGCGGTTGGCGCTATATCCGATGAAATATTTTTGCGGTTTGCCAGGTCAACCCACTCTCCATTTTCGTCAGCGAACCTGGTAGCGAAATGACAGTTCATCTGGCGACCGGCACTGAAAGGTTCACGAACAGGATCAGGGTCGGCATACAACTGGGCAAAAAATTGTTGTATAGTGGAGAGCTCAGTAGCAAACATGAAAGTCTGGTCACGGTAATAACCACTGCGGAAATCCCCTGGTTGAAAAAACTTCGCCATAGCAACCTGGGCCACTTCTTTGCCGTCGCCGAAAATGCCGAATTTAGCTTTACCGGTAAGTACTTCCTTACGGGCTAACAAGCTGGCTTCCCGGCTGCTACAAGCAATCCTGTAATCATTCAACACTTCTTCCCTGAATTTGTCGAATGATAGTTTTGCTTCGGCAGGCAATGTGGGATTTTCCATAGGGCAAAAATAGGGAGAAACCCCCCATTAAATATTTGCAAAAAATCCCCACCCGCCCTTGCAACCCAAGTTTGGAATCTTCCATCTTTCTACTAATTTTGAGACCTTCAAATCATTTTTTATGAAAAAATCCCTTTCTCTATGTGTGCTGCTGGCTAGTTTTTGTTTTGCCGGCGCGCAAACCGCTCCTGTGACCACCCAGGACGTGTTGCAACTGAAAGAAACGGAGCACGATTTCACGAAAATTCCCCAGGGCAAACCGGTTTATTACGTTTTTGAGATCGTAAATACAGGGACACAGCCTCTGAAATTAGATGATGTTCACGCCAGTTGCGGATGTACTACCCCTGAATGGAGCCATGAACCTATCGCCCCGGGCACTACAGCCCCGATCAAAGTAGGCTATAATGCCGCCGCTGAAGGTTATTTTGAGAAAACGATCACTATCACTTATAACTCCAATCAAAGCAAACAATTAAAAATTAAAGGAACTGTATGGAAAGCGCCTGAAGGAGCAGCTCCTGCCAATGCCTCTGTCCAATTCCTTAAAAAACAAACACTCTAAAAAAAATAATCATGAAGAAGATTGTATTAATTGCAACCGCCTCTATTTTTTGCCTTAATGTAATGGGGCAAGCGACAAAAAGCGAAGGAAAACCCAAAGTAACTAAAGAAGCAGTAAAAACACCCGGTGGTGATGTCAAAACTGTTGTTACCGGACCTACCACTGCAGCAACAAGCACTGACGGGCAACCAACGCCTGACGATGTAATGAAAGTAAATACTGCCAAACATGATTTCGGAAAGATACCCCAGGGTACCCCGGTAACTTATTCTTTCGAAATCAAGAATACAAGTGCCAAGCCATTAGTAGTTGAAAATACCTATGCAAGCTGTGGCTGTACTACTCCTGAAAAAATAACTGAGCCCATCGCTCCCGGAGCCACTACCAAACTTAAAGTACAATATAATGCCGCTAACCCCGGATCATTTACCAAAGATGTTCATATCAAGTTAGCAGGCATTACCCAGGAAAAAATCGTACAGATCACAGGTGAAGTAGTAGCTGCAACTCAAACGCCGGCACAGACACCAGCTAAGCCCAATAATTAAGAACAATCGCTTCAATACTATAAAAATCCCTGCACCCACGTGCGGGGATTTTATATTTGCAGTCTCCGCAAAACAGAAGTCTATGAAAGAACAACTGGTAGATACCTGGCAGATCAACAACCGCATGAACATCCTTGTAATCGATAATATCACCGATACAGGCATGGAAAAAACCCTGAGCGCCCGCGGTGGCAGAACAGTATACCAGCAATTTGTGCATATGCACAATGTCCGCATGACCTGGCTTGAGACATGCGCCGGCGATATTTTCAAAAAATACAAAGCGATAGATAAAGAAGCCCCTTTTAACAGGAAGGCATTGCGCAAGGCCTTTGAAGATTCCGCTAAAGGCATAGAAGAACTGATCAGGAGGAGCTGGGATGATGGCGGAAAAGTGAAAAGCTTTAAAAAAGGCATCCTGCCCTTTACCGGTTACCTGGTCTCCCACGAATCCCATCACCGCGGGAATATCCTGCTTACACTTAAACAATGTGGCGAAAAAATTCCCGATTCAGTCAAATGGGGGTTATGGGAATGGGGAAAATAATCATTGAGAGAAGCTATTCTTATTAATAAACTGTATATGGCTCTTATTGACCCCGTATCGACAGGGAAATGGGTGATAATGACTAATCTTTTCTATTCATATACACATTGAAGGCATGTGATTGTTCGATATACTTTATGATTTCGGCTTCGAATTGTTCATTTTGCTTTGCGGGACCATTCTGCAAAGTAAAATAGATCGTATAGAATTTATTGTCCCGGAAATTAAAGCCCGGATCGCTTATATCTTTTTGGGAAATAACAATGGCCAGTAACTTGGATTTGGTCTTTGCCTCATTGTCACCGGTTGTTCCTGTTTTAGCATAATAATAATAAGACGATTTACTCTTCAGCAAAGCGCCAAGCCCCGCGGCCGTTCCTGACCTCAGCACTTCTTTCATGCCTGCAAAAACACTTTCCCGCATAAGCGAAAGATAATTGTTATAAGCTATGCTATGGTCAACAGCAAAGGGAGAGAACTCATGGCCCGTAGCATAAGGGTTCAGCGTAAGCGCGTAGTTGCGGTTCTGGCTGATCATTTTTCCAAATGCTTCCACCATTTTGGCCGGGGTCACCATTACCTGGCTGCTACCCTTTACATGACCGCGCAAACAACTTGCAAATACATCATAGGGTATTTTCCTGTTCACATTAGCCCCCTGCTGATCGAATAAAGAATACTCCGGTAAAATAAATCCTGATTTTTTATACGCATCTAAAAAAAGTGATGAATCATACGAAGAAGTAAACATATCGAAGCTTTTACCAGCCGCATGGGTATAAATACCGTAATTACTATTAAGCCCGATGGAGGTGAACGAACTATCCAAACCAAAGTTCACCTGCCCGTCGGCATAACCCGGCCAGTTCTTAAAACCATTCAGCCAGTATTGCGTTTCATGATAAGTGAAATATGGCCAGTGCAGGCCGGTACCCGGGTTCCTTTGTACAAAAGCACTGGATAATAATTTATCCGGGTCTTGCTTTGGATAAGAACCAAGCAACAAAACGTTTGAATGATAATAATTATCAGAATATTTCAGGTAATCAATTACGTTATTGATTCGCCCGTTATTTTTTTCAAAATCATATTCAGCTACTCTTTCCCCACCATAGTAGCGTTGCGGTTCTGAGAAACCTTCCGAAACAAACGCATCCCAGTCCATATCTAATTGTGACGCGATCGCTGAAAAAACAATGGGCTTGAAAGTAGAACCCGGCCCGGGATTCAGCCTGAGCAAATTAATATTGCCAATTTGTTTTCTTAAGAGTGACTGGGCTATAAATCCATTTTCTCCCGTAAGGGCTTTGGCAAACTCTGCTTTATTGTTAGGATCAGGGCGTACCATATCTTTGATAAAATCAGCCATCGCGATAAACCTGCCATTTCCATCGGCGACACAAATACCGTATTCAGCTCCTTTCTTATACGCTGTATCTTTTTTCATCATCCCCTGTATCCCGGATGTCAGCGAGTCCATCAACCCAAAATCAAAAGAAACAAAAGCATTGGCTGAAGATTCCTTTCCTGCTGCATAACCGGATGCAATACTTTCTGCGAAATTTCTTGCCCAGGTAAACCTGTTCCCCAGCGGATACACATAAAACCGGCTGCCATTCACATAGTAATTCTCCATATAAGCATCAGGCTCCACGATCAAAACTTTTCCCTGTTCCATCCCCGGGTCGCAAATAACGATTCGTGAAGGATTGAATAATTTGATGCTGTCGTTTGGTTTTAATATCAATTGTTTTGTGCTGCACTGAAGAGTCAAAAGGGACGCCCCTTTATTAACCAAGTACAGATCTTTATAGATATTGCCGCTTGCCGGCAAACGGAATGATAAGCTCAGTTTATCATTCAGCCTGGTATCCGGTTCGCCGGTAAACCCGGTCACTCTTTTCCTTATCATTGATCCGTTATTACCATCCCACAAAACAATATTATAAAGGGTTGAATCACCCAGCACATTTCCTGTCCATGATTGCTGGAGGTGAGGCGGTGGTTCAACACGGAAATAATTTTCATTCACTGCCAGTTGAGGTTTGCCCGAATACAGGTCGAGATAAAGCATGCTGCTTTCATCCAAGTGACCCGGAAAGTTTTTTCGTGTGTATTTGCCCAGCTCGTTGGTAAAAAATTTGTTTTCGCCATCAAAGTCGCCCGACGCGATCATCCTGCGGACCGAATCAGTAAATAATTGATCCTTTTTTGCCATTGAATATCGCCTGGTGGAACGGGCTGTATCAAAATTATCCAGCAACGGTTGCAAATGCAGTTGTATGAAATTGTCCAGGTTCTTTGCCAAATCGCCTGCATTGAATTCTTTATTCTTGTTGAAGCCCGGTTTGAAAAAGAAAAGTAGCAACGCCAGTACTACAAAAACAGCGAAACCCGGAATGATTTTTTTCCTGTTTGAATAATACTCAGGAGAAATATCCCGGAACAACAGTATCACTGTAATAATAAGCACTGACGGAAACAGGATAGACTGCTTGCTTAAGATACTGCCAAAAGGAAGGTCCTGGCCGAAAAAAATATAACGGCCGGTTGCCGCGAGAATAACCAGCAAAGCTGAAATAAGCAGGTAATTCAATATGGAAAAACCGGCAATAATAGCGGGATAAGTCCTGTTCGTCCTGTTGGTAAAATCAGGATAGAGTTTGTAAAAAGAAGCCAGCATCGTTGTAGGCAGGATCAGTAACAGAACATACAGTAATACCGACCACTTGCCATGTTCAGCCAGGAAGAAGCGGCTGGCTACAAGATCAGTGGCTTGCGCATTGTATTTTGCTCCTTTGTTTTGCGGAGCATGAGGAAGCAGGTGAAAACCCACCGACTGAACAGCAGGGTTATTTTTTTCATAGGTAAGCGTATTGATGAACCATTGGTTTTGCGCAGCCCTGATCACAGGTTCGTATGTTTTCCCTTCGGTATAAGCCGATTCAATCGCTTTATCAACCGGCATCGTCAGCACATCAATCCTGTATTTCGTCATCGCTGCCTTCTCCAGTATCCTTTCTTTGGGAAAAAAGAAAAAAGTAATGAGAAAAAGGGCAACCGTGATCACAGCGCCGGTTTGCCTTTTTCTTCCCGGAGCCATGCTGGTAAAAAGACGAAGAAGGTTATAACTTAATGCAATGGCAAAAAGAATATAAGCCGCCAGGTAGAATGATTGGGGTAAATTGAGTAGCCACCGGAAAATATAGGGCGCGAACCAAAGGTTAACAGTAAAAAGTAAGAGATATATAAGTCCTGAAACGCCAAACAAAGTTGCATTCCTGCGATTGCCCGCTGATAAGCCGCCTATAGCATAATTAATACAAAGAAATGCTTCATGAAATAAAAGGAAATTCAAAAAGACAATGGCAAACCCGATATCAATGAACACAAAAACAGCGAGCAGGCTTATAGACAACAATACTTTTACCGGGTTGTTGATAAGCAGGTCGGCTTTTTTTGCTGTATGGATCCTCCACCAGCTTTTTTCAGCAGCGGCGACTAATGGCGATCGTTGATAGGAAACAATAACAAAAATAAAATACAGAACCATTAACCCGATAGCCAGGTGACGACAGGTACCCGGGTCAAAATGTTGAATAAAAGCCAGCCCGCTTGCGATGGCAAGTATCATGAGCCAAACGGAAAAGAAAATGGCCCCGGCTCCATAACGTTTTATCCAGGCTGAGTTTTTTAGGAAGCCGCTGATCCTTTCATAAACCGGCAGGGAAATGGCCGCAGGCTTCTTCCAGTCTTTTTTTAATAGCAGAGCTGATTGAGTCCGAAGGAAGGTCCCTGCATACCTGATAAACCTAAAACCAAAAATGATAGCCAGAACCATCGCGGCAAAAACGATGATCCCGAAATTCCAAAAACTATTCAGTTGTTGCAACGAAGGAAGATCCATTCCTTCATAAGGCGGAAAACTCTTATAGCGCCAGTAAAGAAAAAACCGGGTAGTCAGCAACACAATAGTTACCGAAGAAAGCAACTGCCATACCCAGCTCAATTGTTCAGCCGGTGTAACCAGGGATGTAAAAAAGATAAGCGCTATAAAAAAGCCCAGGCTTCCGAATAATAACCACTGCCATACTCCCCATGCCATTGTATTATTCCCAAACTCCCAATCGAATGTATTATGTATAGAAAAGATCCAGTTAAAATTACCTGACCTCGCAGGAAGAACCAGTTTGTCATTATCTATACCGGCAAACAAAGAAGGTTGATTCACCCATCTCGCGCTTAACCGGACTGGTTGATTCCCCGGGGATTTTTGGTAGCTTAATAATACCGGGGAAAAATTCATGCTGCTGTCCTGCTCAAAAGACGGGAACAGGAAGCCTTCCCTGAAAACAGCCGCCATATTCAGCATGTCCTTTGAATCAGAAAGCAAAAATTTAGTTACTCCGTGTTCCGACCAGTCATTGTTATGCTCCTCTGTCAATGGATAAGAAACAGGATAACGGTTGATCACTAAAAAACTATCATTTCCTGAATAACTCACCCGGAACTGATTCTTACTATTATCCAGGAACCCAATGCCCCATCCCACCAGGCTTTTGTCGGCAATAATACTTTTAAATTGAAGATCGCTTGCCCGTACAGGCCGCTGATCATAGCTTATATTTTTCCCGTACTGAAATATTCTGCCTGAAATAAAGAATTTCAACTCACCTCCTTCTTTCCGGGAAACATCATTTCTTACCACCATGATATGCCGGAGGCAGGCCGAAAGTTTTTCATCGGTATAATAACCCGAATTGATAAAAGAGTTCTCTTCTTTGAGGATATTCCAGAGTGAGGAGCCTTTCCTGATTTTCATCCCCGTTTTATAAAGATGCCCGTTCAGGGACAATTCAAAACCATCTTCTGTGCCCGCTTTAATCGTGGCTGAAACAGTATCATAATCAAATGAAACCGAATGCCCGGGCGCAGGATAAGTAACCGATACTAATTGAAATTTATCTCCCGTTCCCGAGTAAAAAGGATCCTCAGAATATCCGGAATGGATGGTTACCTGTCCATTTTTCTTCGTTAATACAAAACTGTTGAAGGAATTGCCGTTAAAATTTACAGTATC
This sequence comes from Bacteroidota bacterium, assembly GCA_030706685.1. Classification (GTDB taxonomy): domain Bacteria; phylum Bacteroidota; class Bacteroidia; order Chitinophagales; family Chitinophagaceae; genus VBAT01. Next base: position 101,315 of record JAUZOA010000006.1, on the reverse strand, counting down.
CGATCTTCCAAGCTCAATATTTTTTTTGATAAGAAAGCCATCTTGCCTGATAAAATGATGATCCGGGCTGCTAAATGTTTCCAGCTTTAGCGTGGCATGTATATTTACCCAGAGAAAAGCAACACAGCCAGCACTAATAAGCCCGAAAACAAAAGGGAATTTCTTATGCCGCCATGACGATCTTACAAAATCACGGTAATAGAATAAACCGTATACCAGCAATACCGTTATGACAAAAGCATACAAAAAGGAAAGACTTGTGATTATCCTGAGCATGGCGGTATTTAAAAATTATTCAGGTCAGTTTCATCAAAAACAGGATAACTCAGTTTGGTGATGCCTGACTTATTCAAAGCCATTCGCAATACCAATGCCCTGCTGCCATGCTCCACATTCAATTTTTTCAATAAAGCGGGATCAATACCTTTCCCGTTGCTCCCGATCCTCTGCACCATATTGCCGCCTACAGAAAGATCGTTGATGCGCAGGTATAAATATTCGATATAATAAAGGGAAAGCGATACCAGCAGTTCAAGTAATTTCTCACTATCCGTTGCACTGATCTTTGCCGGGTTATTTTTATTCGCATCGGTTATCTGGATCACCGGCTTCATAAATTTTTCAAAAGCATGCAGGGCCACGGTTCTTTCCGTGATCAGCAGGTTCTTTATCATCTGTCCTTCTCCCTTAGCCTTGTCGTAAAACGGATAGTTCTTCACTTTATATACTTCAGCAATCGCTTTTTTCACTGATTCATATTCCTGCAGGGTAAACTGGTGAGCTTTTTTTTGTTTGTCGAGTTCAGCGCTTAACTCATTTATCTTTTTTTCCAATGCTGTTTTATTCCTGGAACCCGTATTCTCGCCAGCAGATGCGGCCGCGGAATAGAACTCGACATTTTGTATCAATCGTTTCAGATCCGCGATTGCCCGGTTAAGTCTTTTGTGATACCTGAATAATACCCAAAGCAGCAGGGTGATCAGCAGCAAGGCGCCGATGCCGGCTCCTGTAACCCAGGACGGAATCTTATTGATCACTTCCCTGACCGGTTCCTGTGGCTTTACAGGCGGAATCTTCGCCAGGTATAACTGGATAAGGGAATCCAGTTCCGTTTTCAGGATAACCGGGTTGCGATTAGCTCTCTCCTGCTTCGTCAGCGTATCAACAACGCGAAGCTTTGTGCGCTCCGGTTGTTGCTGCGCATCAACATGGATAAGCAGTGAAAGAAAGAATAAAAGAAACAGTAGTTTATATTTCATAGTGAAGGGGTTATTAAAACTGGAAAAATTGAAGAATACCTTTCGTTTTTTTAACCGGGCTGTTCTCCGCCAATTCCTTGTCCCTGGCGATATCGTTGTATACCGTATTCACGGAAGCCAGTTCGCCGCTGTAATTAGGAAACATCGAAATAACTTTCATATCCTGTACCGGTGAATAGACTTCAGCAATGGAAGTAAGGATATTGTACAACGACCTGACATCTTTCACTTTTTGGTTTTCCATCAGCCGCAGGTAGATATTATCCCGGGTGAAATAAATATCAATGGCCTTGTTTTTGAAAGATTTTAATTGCTGGTTATTCCGTCTCACTATAGAAGTATTATAAAGTATATCGTTGCCCGGTTCTATTTTGATACCGCGGTATAGATACATATTATTATTCAGTATGTCATTATTTTTCGACAGGCCTTCTTCTTTATCAATAGGAATGCCGGTGAAGTCTGTTATTTTATAAGCCCCGCTGAAGGCGCCATAAACGGCCACATTCTTATTGTTCAGCGCCCGCCCCGGGATGACCGTATGAACTTTTACATGGTCATGGAGAATTTGCCGCAGCGCTTTTTCGAGTTTCAGCCTCAGCTCATCAAAATAAAAACCACGGCCGCTAAGCATGACCGCTTTGATTCTTTTCTTAATGTCCTTAGTGATCACATCCCTGATACTGCCAACGATGCAATGAACAATACAATCCGTCGCTTTACTGATCAAACCGGTGATCTCATCATCCCATCGTATACTTCTTCCTTTTAAAATGGCTTCAGCATATTGCAATAAGGTTGACTGATCTTTATAAAGATTGGCAATCGTACGTTCCGTACTTTCCGACAACTCCGTAAGCTGCGAAAATTCATTGATGCCGACAACCTCCAGGTTTTTATACCTCTTCTTCTGGCTTTCGAGGAACTGGATAAAGTTCAGCACATCTACCGTCAGGTTCTGGTCCAATATATATTTATGGATAAAATCCTTTATGACTACATCATTATTACCGGGGATAGTGCGCAGCACCAATGTGAGGAGGTCCTCCGCGAATCCATAGGACAATACATTGCCAGCGCCCGCGAAACCTGTCCGGAAAAAACTCGAGTAATTCTCGTTATCGTCTGCCAGCAGGATGGAAATATCGGTGGTTCCCTTGCCGCAATCAATTACCAGCGCCATTTCTCCATTGACCAACCGGGTATCGGAAGCATGCGTTTGCTGGTAGCCCATAAACGCCGCGTCGCTTTCTGAAATAGTTTCATACTCGATATAGAGTTTATCGTCCCCGATACCCAATGATGCGAGAAGGATCGTTGTACGTTTGCTTAATTCATTCAGCAATTCAAATACTTCGTGCTGAGTATAGATATTCGGTACCAGCAGGGTGACGATCAAACCTCCCTGGCTGAATTCAGGCTTTGAATTGATCATCACGCGCAGCAGCCGGAGCAATACTGCGCTGATCAGTTCTTTTTTATGGGAACGAATGCTGTAATCTTCCGGGCGGCGGTCAATGGATAGCTGCAGGCTTTTTTCTATCCCCAATTTAAGATTGGGTATGATCTCATAATTATCCCTGAAGAAAACCTGCGTAGCGCTTACTTCCTGCCGCGTGATGAATAAACGGATCTCATCATGAGCGAGATCATCGGTAAAGTTGAAAGGGAAATTATCTCTTTCGTTTTTAGTGAGCCCTTTCTTTACGGCATAAAAAGAGCGGTACAAAGAAGGCTGACCCGTTTCATTATTCAAAAAATCTTCCCGCTTATAATTCTTCTCCGCGTCAGCAATATTCAGGCGACTGATGATATTCTCCAGGATATCATAATGCACGACGGAAGACTGGGGGCCGCAGTTTTTATAAGCTACCTGGCTGGCTTCGCTGCCAAAGTCTATAACCACCCTGTTACATTCACCTGAATGGGCAACGGCAAACTGGAATTGGCCGGAATAAGTCTCCTTATCATTTAAGACAAGCGTGACATTAATGTTTAATGAAGATGAGTTGACCCTGTACCGGTAATACCCGAGAATGATTCTCCTTTGATCGGTTGAATAGTCAAGCCGCAAGCCGCTTTCTTCATCATAAAATGCATCCACCCCGAATGAATCACTCTTCCTGATCTGCAGGTCAAATCCGTTCTCCTGCCTGACCAAAGAAATATGACACTCCTTTAATAATATATCCTGGAGATCGGATGGGGCCATCTGATTCAACGCTACTTTCCCCGGGTCTTCAATCGTGATCAGTGGCGCCAGCACGCGATCATCCGCCGGAACGACAAAATTGTATTCTCTTCTCTCCCGGTTGCCGGGAATGGCATCGCTTTCCAGCTTGGCGATAAAGTAGCGGTCGCTGCGGATAAGTAGTGGTAAATAGTAGAGGGCCATTGTAACGTTGTTTTAAATTGATAAAGTAATATAGAAGTCGTTTAACGTTTAAGGGTCTAAGGGTTGTTCACAGCGGGTACTTTTCTTTGTTTTTATTACATTCACTATCTATGATGATTTTAATCTCTGACTTTTTATTGCAGGCCCTTCTATTTATTACTTTTCCTGCTTACAACAACCCATAAACGTCTAAACTCTCACTCCCTGCAATACCACCTGTCATTATAATTCCCGTAATTGCTTTTCTTATCCGATGAATAACAAAAATTGAAAGCCTTCGCCTTTATCGAGGAAAAAGAAACAGTGATACTGTCGCCACGGAAGGTCCCTTCAATCTTCTTTTTGGCAGGCGATGCATAGCCGATATTCATAAACTGGAATGATTGTGCCGCAGCCATTCCATTTTTCCAGGTATTGAGTTCCACCAGGGCTTCGTCAATCCTGTACCCTGTGGCGTTGTCAATCACTAATTCAAGATTATAAAAGCGGGAACCTTCGCGGCTTGTGTCCCTGTCTGTATTCAGCTTCAGTATCACCAGGTCGGGCCATGTATTACGGATGCGAAGATTGGTCCTTGTAACCTTATCTAATTTCTGGCCGCGAAGCGATTCAACCGTTGCTATAAGTGAATCGGCATTGACCGGTGGCGTATTAGCCGGGCGGGCTGCAAGGATCGTTGACGGGGAAGCTTTTGCCCAGGTTAGTTTCGTAAAATTATACACTAAGAAAATGACGGCTGCCGCCAAAGCAGCAATGATTATTTTTTTCAGCAGGCTCCTGTTTGGGAAAGTCTTTGAGATCTTAGGTTCGGCTTTCGTCTGTACAATTGCCGGGACGTTTCCATTGGAAGGAGGGATGACGGTAAATCGCTTATTGAAATCAGCAAGTGTTATCCATTCGCTTGTATTGAATAGCCATATCCTGATCTTACCCGTATCGGGACATGATTGTATCAACGACTGTAATTCTTTTCTCGACTCTACTTCCCTCGTCACATTCGTTCCGTCCCTGAACAAATACTTTTCCATCGTAGGGAAATTGTTGATTGGTGGTTAAAGAGTAGAAAGGGGACCAAATAGCAGGGTTTTTTTAATGAGATGAAAAGGTACAGCCGGAAACGGATTCGCTGCATCCGGCAAATGAGTTACAACATTTTTTTAAGAAAAGGAGGAATAAGGGTTTGATCTTATTTAAGATAATTTTCACAAGGAGGGTATACTAAACCGAAAATATAACTTCAAATACAGTGCCCAGGGTTTATCCCCTGCCGTTAGGACACAAGTATGGATTAGAACACAGATAACAAAAGACCTGCCTGCCGTGCAGTCACGACTAAACGAATTTTCCCGGATTTTCTTCCCCCAAGTGAGTTTTGCAAGACTGGCCAGTAACCCCGGCAAGAGTAAATGCGGCCTATCCCCTGATCTATACCTTTACCGTATAAAACAGGGATCAAAGACGGATCAAAGACGGACCAAAGACGGACCAAAGACGGATATTTTCCCTCTTTTATCCCTATATAATCTTATTTTTCTCCCTGTATTATTATTCTTTAGCACTATCTATACCCGAAAGAAAAACCGGGTGGAACAGGGCTACAAGTAGTTTTTATTAATGCTACCCATTCATGGATAGCCCGTCCGGGCGAACATTATTATTGACTCATCCAGGTTCCTTTTTCTGCGGCATAAAGAAGTGTCCTGACCGCAGGGCTTAAACCTGGCCATTTTCCGAAAGCTTTTAAATGCACCCCGGATTATCTTTTTTGAATCAATGCCAATACCAACTGCTTGATAACTCCTTTTAGCGTTTGCATGTTTTTTTAGACCTTTGCGGTTTCTGTATTTTTTTCCGCAAAGAAGCTCCGCAAAGCATTTTGTGACAGGTTATAATTGCAGGAAAGTCTTTTTTTTATAAAACTCTTTACAATGCTTACAAAGAAATTAGGCTCTCAGGGTATCACCGCCTCACAATTAGGACTGGGTTGTATGGGCATGAGCGAATTCTATGGCACTGCCAATGACAGGGAAAGTTTACAAACATTGCAGCGCGCCGTTGAACTGGGCATTACGTTCTGGGATACCGCCGACGCTTACGGTCCGCATACAAATGAAATACTGGTGGGTAAAGCCTTAAAAGGCATCCGCAATAAGATCACGCTTGCCACCAAGTTTGGTATTATCCGCGACCCGGCCAATCCCCAGGCCAGGGGCTTGAATGGAAAACCTGCCTATGTAAAGTCAGCCTGTGAAGCCAGTTTGAAAAGATTGAATACAGATACCATCGACCTTTATTATCTCCATCGCGTTGATCCTTCCACGCCCATTGAAGAAACAGTTGGCGCCATGGGTGAATTAGTAAAAGCCGGCAAGATCCGTGGTATTGGTTTGTCGGAGGTATCGGTAGCTACGATACGCAAAGCACATGCGGTGCATCCATTGACGGCGATACAAAGTGAATATTCTTTATGGACGCGCGACCCGGAAGAAGGAGTATTGCAAACCTGCAGGGAACTTGGGATTGCTTTTGTCGCTTATAGTCCATTGGGACGTGGTTTCCTGACCGGGCAGTTTAAAACTTTTGAAGATTTTGCGCCCACTGATTATCGTCGCTTCTCACCCCGTTTCCAGGGAGAGAATTTTCAAAAGAATCTTGACCTCGTGCATAAGCTGCAACAATTAGCGATACAAAAAGATTGCACGGCTTCTCAATTAGCATTAGCCTGGGTATTGGCACAGGGCGATCATATCTTTCCCATACCCGGTACCAAGCGCATTAAATATTTGGAAGAAAATGCCGGCGCATTGAAAGTCAGTTTTACAAAAGAAGAATTAGAAGCTATTAATACGATTGCGCCGAAAAATGTAGCGGCTGGTTTGAGATATCCGGAGGCGATGATGAAGTCGTTGAATGCGTAAGCTATCAGTTTAAACTTCGCTATCCCTCAGCATAACGAAGCCGTCCATATAACAGGCAGCCCCCGGCTCCTGCTCATTACTCACCATTCACTATTCACCATCCCTCCTTACCTTTGCCCCTTATGCTAACAATCTCCCAGCGTGGCCAGGAAATGCCTCCTTCGCCGATACGGAAACTGGTGCCGTATGCAGAGGCTGCCAAGAAAAAAGGCATCAAAGTTTATCATTTGAATATTGGCCAGCCCGATATTGAAACGCCGCTGGCCATCATGGATGCCGTCCGTCATACAGCTATCAAAGTGCTGGAATACAGCCATAGCGCCGGCAATGAAAGTTATCGCCGTAAATTGGTTCAGTATTATAAAAAAGCAGGCATCGATGTCAATTATGACCAGATCCTCATCACGACCGGCGGCAGTGAAGCAATTCTATTCGGCTTCTTCACCTGCCTCAATCCCGGCGATGAAGTGATCATTCCCGAACCTTTTTATGCGAACTATAACGGTTTTGCCTGTGCTGCCGGTGTAAAAGTGGTGCCCATCACTTCCAACATTGAAACAGCATTCGCCCTGCCTCCTATTGATGACTTTGAAAAAGTAATCACACCCAAAACAAAAGCGATTATCATTTGCAGCCCGAATAATCCTACCGGTTACCTGTACAGCCGCAAGGAAATGGAAGCATTGAAAGCTATCTGCATCAAACATAGTTTGTACCTGTTTAGTGATGAAGCCTACCGCGAGTTTTGTTATGACGGCGAATACGTAAGCGCCATGCATCTCGAGGGACTGGACCAGCACGTGGTATTAATGGACACGATCAGTAAACGATACAGCGCCTGCGGCGCGAGACTGGGAGCATTGGTCACAAAGAATAAGGCGGTCTATGATTCCGCGATGAAATTCGCGCAGGCAAGATTAAGCCCTCCCGGCCTTGCCCAGATCATGGGTGAAGCGGCCATTGATCTTCCCGATCATTATTTTGATGCGCCGAAAGCTGAATACATGGCAAGAAGAGATCTTTTAGTTCAGCGCTTAAATGCAATGCCCGGTGTATTTTGTCCCAAACCCGGCGGCGCTTTTTACGCGATGGCGAAATTGCCGATAGACGATGCCGATAAATTCTGTCAATGGCTGTTGGAAAGTTTTTCTTATAAATCCCAGACTGTGATGCTGGCGCCTGCTACAGGATTTTATGGTACGCCGGGTCTTGGAAAAGATGAAGTACGATTAGCCTACGTATTAAATCTTGAATCGATCGGCGCTGCCATGGATTGTTTGGAAAAAGCCCTGGAAGAATACCCGGGCAAAACAGCATTGAAATTAGCCACAGCTTCATCGAAAAGATAGATTCGGGCAGCCCACGAAGACTCCATATAATCAGCCTGCTTTTCGCCTCAATAACCCTTCCACCGATTGAAATAGTGATGGCAAAAAAGATTTATCCATTTCAGAAAACTTAATGGGTGGCAAGGGTTCATCACTGTATTCATTGATGGTTAACTGCCACCATCCCACATTCTTCCATTTACCTAATTTATAACCTACATTTTCATAGGTGGCAAACCATTTGAAGCCGCAGCTTTCATGCAACTGAACGCTTTTATCGTTGGGCAAATTGATAACAGCATACACATTACGATAACCCTGTTGCTTCAATAGCTCAAACAGCGCTGTATATAATGCTTTAGCAATGCCCATTCCCCGGAAATTATCATGTACATACACGGAACATTCCACGCACCATTGATACCCGATCCTTTCCCGGTAACGGGAACCATAGGCGTAGCCCGCGATAACGCCATTTATTTCACAAACCAGCCAGGGCCAGTTGACCAGGTAAGCGCTGATCCGGTCCGCGAATGCTTTTAATGAAGGAACCTCAGATTCAAAAGTAAAAGAAGTAGTAGTAATATAAGGAGCGTAGATGGTCAATATTCCACCTGCATCTCCGGGTTGGGCCAGCCTGATCATGATGCTAAAATAAAGAATCCGGCGGAGCTACTCATCATATCTCACTTCCTCCATCTCCAGTTTCAGCCATGTAAAATCGCCCCTGTCTAATTTCCAGGCGACTTCTATCCCGGAGGGTATGCGTATGCCCTCAAATTCTTTGTAAGCGCCGGGCAAAATGGTTACTACCCATCTCTCCAATGATGTTTTGCCTTTGTCGCGCACATAATATCTCATGGCTTCAAATCCCGTGATATCTCCGTCGGCATTGAAATGAAAGATACCGGAAGCTGTAATACCTCCATAAGTCATCGTAGCTTTTGCCGATAACCAATCAACCGGCTCCCACCGGATATAATTGTTCAACGCGGCGGAGGGGAACCAGCCTATCTCACCAAGATATCGCAGCATCGAACCCTGGTCCGTTTCCACCCCTTTTGCATTCGCCGCAGTAAATAAAGCAAAAGGTTTGACAAGCATGTTTCCCCGGCCTTCTTCATATTTATCTCTTCCGTCAATAAACATTAAAGGTGAGGGATGTATCTGCGCTTTCCAGGCAAAGGCAGGAGGATCGGTAGTATTGTATTGTTTGGCTTTAAAAGGAAACCATTTAGCGCCCGGCTTTTGTTTTATTTCACCACTTTGTGTTATTTCTATTTTATGGATCATTTCTTTTCCGACTATTCCTGATCTTTCCAGCCACCGCTGAACAGGCGGCGGCAGGCCCTTCAGCATTTCTTTATTGACAATAACCAAAGGCGACTTGACGGCTTTGGCCAGCAATGCTGTTGTTTCTTTATGATAATTCCTGCTAAACTTCCAGTCCGCATAGGCCGGGACGGCTACCAGCAATGCAAGGATATTGGCGATTGTTCCAAACTTTGCATCTTTCCATACCATAAAAATGAGTACCTGTGAAAAAAGTATGGCCGGGAATCCTATCCACCACCAGTCTTTTTTGAAAAGAAACAAACTCACCGAGATGATAAACAGGAGGGCGGTAATCAACCAGATCGTTCCGGCAGGTTTGGAAATATTTTTAGTCACTTGCGTGATGTTGCCATAGTTAAAAGCTTTGGCAAAGCCCATAAAATGTATGAGGCCATGTGCCAGGAGTATCAATGCAAAAAAGTAACGTAACATGTTTGGCGCTTAAGCTTTTTTTATCGAAATAATTTTAATCAGCCCCGGCAATGCTTTGCCGGATTTGCATAGCCTTTTCTTTCTTCCATATATAATCACATTCATCCTTTTCCAGGATCATCCAGGCGGCTACGGATACGGTAATGGAAAAAGGAAATGCCGACCCGGTCATGAGAGGCGCGATACTTAACAGGAAGAGGACGGCGCCCGCGCAGGCCCAATGTACCCATCCGCCCCTGAGCAACATACCTATACCTATCAACAACTGGCCGAAAGCAATAAGAGGTACCAAAACATGATTGTAATGACTGAACCAGCCATTGATAAAGTTCCGGTAAAAAGGAAGGGCCATTTTGCTGTATTCGAGGTAAACATCAGGGTTGGTAATACCCGAGTACATATTCACCCCGGAAGCCCATAGAAAAAGTAAAGAGAACAGGATCCTTGCAATCCGGGTATTCTTCCAGGCTGCAAACAGGATAATAAGGCTTGCTACTTGCGAGATGATATAAGGAACAAGGTATTGATCAAGTCCTTTCATATTCTTTCGTTCTTAATTGTCTCATCTTCGCTTCTCTTTCACATATCTTTTTTAAATGTTTTAATTGCGCCTTTTGCATCAGTGCATGAACCGGTGGCATCAATACGGCCCCCAATAACCATTCTTTGATAGCCGGCTCCGATTGCATTCTTGCTCTTGTTACCAGGTGTGTCGCGTCGTCACCGATAGGTTCCAGTATAAAAGCCCAGGTAGATTTAAAAGGCTCATTCATTCTTTTTGTCTCACTGCCAAGAACGAAATGCTGTTTTTCTGTTATTTCGTATACCTCAAAAAAACTGTCTCCTTTGGGTGTGGCCCATAATTTATCGCCGGCATTTCTTGTCCCCCATCCCTTTACCAGGTGATCTATGCTGTCTTTGCCGCCATTGTCCAGCCTGTCTATACTGTACCAGCCTGCCCGGTCACAACCCAACTGCATCAGGTAACGCCATACGAGGGAAACCGGCGCTTCAATATCTACTGAATGAGTAGCCTGGTATTTACATTGCAGTAATCGTTCATCTCCCGGTAATATTTTGTCTTCATCATCGAATCTTTTTGATTTACCCAGGAGAGCTTCCAGGTGATGCATCATGGAGCTCCTGATAAGGCGTGAAGCAGGCCCGATAATATGATAATACTTGTTTAGCTTTTTCCAGCTTTCTTCATCAGTTGCCGTAGTGCGGAGTTCAATACTGATTGTGCTTCCTTCTCTATAGGGTTCAACGGAAATGCTCCAGGAAAGTTTTCCGAAGCCGGGTGTATCAAATTCTTCGAATTGCCCCGGCGTTACCTCCGCAAAAGGAATATTCATGCGCCAGAATTTTCCGACAGATCCTACCACTACTTCTTTACCGGGTATCTCTTCGAGGATGATAAATCCTTTTCCCTGGTCAGTGATCTGGTCAACGCCTAATCTTTTGTCTGTTTCCACAGGTTTTCCTTTTAGCCGGTCGGGCCAGGTACGGATATCAAATAACACACGCACCCAGGGCACTTTGCCCATATCGAAATGTCTTGCTGTTTCCCATGCTTTGTCGGGATCAGCATTTACAAAAATCCTGTATATCTCTGCCTGGCGCGGCCGGGGAAGATATTTTTGTATCAGTCGCATATTCGATTTTTTTAGTGATAAAAAATAAACGGCTTGCAACAATCCATGAACACATTCGCAAATTAGGATCGCTATGCAGGGGCAAAAATGATAGCTGTCAGCAATAATTATGATTTAGGGATTAAGGCAGGGCCATGCTGTTCCCCGGCAGTTGGTTAATTACTATTACTCCACGGCGGCTTAATTCTATTAATGATCAGTATCAGGCTAAAAATTGAGAGCGATCATCTTTGGGGCATAAACACTTACGTTACTTTGAGAAAAAGCAGGGTATGTTTGGAAAGCTGACTACAGGCGAAATTGAAGAGGTGCTCAACAACCAGCTGATAGGACGTATCGGCTGTCATAATGATGATATTACTTATGTTGTGCCTGTCAGCTACGCGTATGATGGTGATTATATTTACGGGCATACGGAAGAGGGTCTGAAAATTAATATTATGCGCCAGAACCCCAAAATATGTTTCCAAACCGACAGCATGGAAGATATGGCCAACTGGAAAAGTGTGATCGCATGGGGGGAGTTTGAAGAATTGACAGATCCCGAAGAGCGGAAAAAGGCATTGGAGAAATTAATTGCAAGGAACCTGCCGCTGGTTTCCAGTGAAACAGTGCATCTTTCGCCACAATGGCCGTTTGTACCGCAGGATATCAGCAGTATAAAAGGGATCGTTTACCGGGTAAAGCTGAAGGATAAAACGGGGCGTTTTGAAAAAAGCAACGGCAGAACTTTTATGCTGCCCGACTGAATCATTGTCTTTGTGCTGCTCCGGCAGTTTATAACATAAATCATATACATGGTTGATTAAAATCATGTGGGGTGTCTGTTGCCTCCCCCTAATTTGCCCCCAATTATGTTTTTACCTACAATCGAGATCGGCGATGAGAGCCTGGTAACGGAAATCGTTGCGAAAGATTACCGTACCTCGTCTGTATTCAGGAAATATGGGATCGAATATTGTTGCGGCGGCAGGGTATCGTTAGAAGCTGCCTGTGAAATGCGCGGGCTGGACATCACATTAGTCAAAAAAGAACTGGGCGAGTCGGCCAGGAATATCCGTGTGACGAATATGCTCGATTTTAATAGCTGGGATATTGATTTCCTTATTGACTATATCAGGAATATCCACCATGTTTATCTTGTCAGGAGCCTGCCGGAGATCCGGAATGTACTGGAAGGCTTTGTGGAAAGTCATAAAACAAAATATACCCAGCTCCCTGAATTGTTCATTTGTTTTAAAAACCTGCAGGTTGTCCTGTTGCCGCATCTTGAACATGAAGAGCAGGTTATCTTTCCCTATATCCGGCAGATCGCCCATGCGCATGATAACCGGGAGCCTTACGCGGCCCTGCTGGTAAGGACATTGCGCAAACCAGTGGAGGAAATGATGAACAGTGAGCATCAATATGTCAGCAATTATCTTCGCCGGGTCCGTGAACTGACGCAAAATTATACGCCTCCCGTCAATGCCTGCATTACGCATAAAGTATGCTTTTCTATGCTGGAGGAACTCGATAATGATCTTGTACAACATTCCCACCTGGAAAATAATATCTTATTTCCTAAAGCGATCTCTATGGAAAAAGAACTGCTTCGCAGTGAATAAATTCATATCCTTGCCGATATTTGGGCTAATTTCCCGGACAGGGTAATAAATTCATCAAGTACATGTTCAGACTTACCGGCAGCAAAGCAAAAGTTTCTGTCTTTATTATTTTCATTCTGACCATTGGTCTGAGCTATTTCCTGCCCGGCTTTACCATTATTGCAGGAGGTTTCTTAGTGGGCATCTTCCTTACCACATTTATTGAAGGCAGGCAGGTCACTATCATATTGGCCGCCAGCAGTATCGCTATTATTCTTATCATGTTTTTCTTAAATACCCAAAATATAAGCTCTGCGAATGCTATCACACAGCTAATTTTCAAAACGCTCCTGGTCGTTTTCAGCGCTATAATAGTCCTGTATATGAAAATCCTATACAGGAATATGCGGTCCGATAAAACGCATATGACTTCTCTCTTTGAAAATGCCACGGAAGGCATTTTACTTACCAACCGGGAAGGGGTCATTGTACTGGCAAATCCTGCCGCGGAAAGGATATTCGGGTATCCCAAAGGCGAATTGACCGGCCAGCCTGTTGAAATACTGATCCCGCAAAAATACCGGGGCCATCATCCCCAGTTAAGGAGTGGGTTTCATGGAGCTCCCCAGGACAGGGTAATGGGGGCCGGAAGGGATCTGCAGGGCACCCGGAAAAACGGGGAAAGCTTTCCCGTAGAAGTAAGTCTCAGCTTTTACAAACAACAAAACAATACGTATGTGATCGCTTTTATCGTGGATATTACCCAACGGAAAGAGATCGAGAATAATATGCTGAAGCAGAAAAAGGAACTGGAAAAAGTAACGAATGATATCCGGAAATTAAATACAGAACTGGAAGCTAAAGTAGGAGAAAGAACAGTGATCCTGAGAGAGGCGCTGATGAAACTGGAACAATCACAAAAAGAATTAAGCGAAGCTCTCGATAAAGAAAGGGAATTGAACGAGATCAAAAGCCGCTTTGTGTCCATGGCTTCGCATGAATTCCGTACACCACTGAGCACGATCCTGTCTTCCGCATCACTGATTTCAAAATACCCTACCACCGGGGAAAATGAAAAAAGAGAGAAACATATCCGGCGTATCAAGGATTCTGTGAATTACCTGAATGAATTACTGGAAGATTTTCTTTCACTGGGCAAACTGGAAGAAGGAAAGGTGAGCATTACTATCTCCACATTCAGTATAAAAGATTTTTTAGCGGATATCGTTGATGAAATGAAGGACCTGCTGAAGAAAGGACAGGAAATAAAATTAGAATGGGAAGGCGGTGAAGATTTTATTACCGATAAAAGAATGCTGAAAAATATTTTGTTGAACCTTTTATCCAACGCCACTAAATTTTCCGGGGAAGATAAAAACATCTGGATCTCTGTCATCAATAAGGATCATTCATTATTGGTCACTGTCAGGGACGAAGGTATTGGCATACCTGAAGGCGACCTCCCCTATTTATTCGACACTTTCTTTCGCGGCAAGAACGTAAGTAATATACAGGGAACCGGCTTGGGGCTTCCGATCATTAAAAGATACCTTGACCTGCTTAAAGGGGAGATTTCCGTTGAAAGCCGTTTTAACCAGGGCACTACTTTTTCTATAACGCTTCCGGCACTGGAAGTTTAACCACTATTACCCTGCCAAAAATTTTATGCCTGGCTAAAGCCCGGGTCTAAGGGGCTTTTATAAAGTTTACCGAACTAGTTGTAACTTCTCTGAACAATTGGCCTCATTGCAGGTTTACAGATAAAAACCAGGTTGTATGAAAGGAAGGATACCTGTTCCTGTCTTTATAGCTACAGCGTTATTACTGATCTATTCGGTATCCGTAGCATTAGATGTTCCTCCCCGGATTACCGGCTTTTTGTTTTTCATTTCTCCCTTCTTTCTTATTTGGATGGTTATATCAGTTTTAAAGGACAAAACCAGCAGCAAAGAACTTGCGGAGGATGAGGAATGGGGTTATGCAGATAAGAAAAAAGAGGACTTTGGTTCATTTTAGTGACCGCAACTGACAGCATCATGGGGAGTATGCTGCAGTACAGGGCTGATAAAAGGGATGCCGAGATTCATTCCCCTGAGAATCAGAACAACACCCACGATGGTCATAAATACAGGAATGCTTTGCCGGAACATATTTCTTACAGGCAAACTGGCCATTCTTCCAAAATAACCAATGATCATCATTGCCGGCATTGTGCCTGCCCCAAACATGGCCATGAATACTACACTGTAAGAAACAACTGTTGTTGTCAGCGCCCCGGCAACGGCTACGTATACCATCCCACAGGGCAGTAAGCCATTGGCCATACCCAACAGAATAAAACCGCTGCTTCTCTTTTTTGAATGAAAAGCCTTTATCATGAACGACTGAACATAACCAAACAATTTTTTAAGGAAGGAAGGTTGTAATGGTTTCTTATAAACCGAGTATAAAATAACCAGCAGCAATACTACGATGCCCATGACGACAGAAAACCATTGTTGGAACCCTGCGAGGTAGATCTGCCGGCCGGCGAGGCCGAATGCCAAACCCAATGCAGTGTAAGTAATGACTCTTCCAACCTGGTATAAGAAAAGAGAAAGAAGCTGTTGTGTTTTTGATAAATGATGGACAGGCAATGCCAGCGCCAGGGGCCCGCACATCCCCACACAATGCAGGCTGCTGACAGCTCCCAGTGAAAGTCCTGCTATGATCACCGGCCACAACATCAGCTAATGGTTATCGTTCTCTCCGTATAATAATATTTACCATTCGCGTTCCACCCGATCTTCATCGTATAACTGCCGGGAGTTATTTTTCCTTTCTCAAATATCTGTGCGCCCCTGCTATCTGTTTTTAGCTCGAAGTTTTTATCCCGTTTCGAATCATACGCGCAATAGAAGAGAACAGAGCCGGAAATATCCTGTCCCTTCATTTCAGCGGGTAATTGCAATACAAGTCCGTTGTTTGTTTGTTCCAGTTTAACGGGGCCGCTTAACGCATTGGCCCGGTTAGACCCGTCTATTACTTCCTGGTAACGGAGTTCGCTTTTATAATAATCCTTTTCCACCATTTCATAGTTGGTGTTCATCGAGCGCCAGACGAGATAAGACATCCCGGCGCCAAAAACGATGAAAGCGATCAGTAACCTGTTTCCCCAGTTCATAATTATTCAAATTGATGATTAATATTTTTTAGAAACTGCCGAAAGGCCCCATAAAATTTGTTTTTAACCCGGTGATCCGCCTGTTTCCTTCATACAATCCCACCTGCAGCCTTACCTTTCTTGACTTAACAGCGTTGCGTGGCAAGACAATAAAGAATGTACCGGCCCCCTGCCCTTCTTTTTTTACATGAATGTTTTTTTCACCGACCAATTCGATTTTACCAACCCCTGCCATATCCCCTTCCAGTTTCAACTGAAGCGGTATTTCATTAATCGTTTTATTCTGGATCTCGATATTGTAAAGATTGGACAGGCTATCCGTTCCTCTTTCCTGGTACAGCATTCCTGTTGCCCGGGTGACAGTGCCATCAATATCCTTACGGGTCACCAGCAAAACAGTCAGCAGGCTTCCCAATATGACCAATAAAACGGTATAAAACTTCATCCTGCCTGTATAGCGCAGTTTCTTTTTTTCCGCGATACCGTTTTCCGATGCATAGCGGATCAAACCCTGTGGCTTGCCTATCGCGTCCATTATTTTGTTGCAGGCATCAATACAGGCCGTGCATCCCACACATTCCATTTGTGTGCCATTGCGGATATCAATATTGGTAGGGCAAACTTTTACGCATTGAAAACAATCAATACAATCCCCTGTATGGATAGCCGCAGTTTTTTCTTTTTTATATTTTCCTCTTGGCTCCCCTCTTTTGTAATCATAAGCCACGATCATAGAATTCCTGTCGAGCAGCACACTTTGCAGACGTCCATACGGGCAAACGATTGTGCAGGCCTGTTCCCGGAAATAGGCATACACCGCATAGAAAACACCGGAGAATATGAGAAGGGAGGTGAAACCGGCAACATGCCGGCTAACCGGCTCAAGAATGATCTTGCCTAGCTCCTTTACACCGATGATGTACGACAAAAAAAAGTTGGCGATAATAAATGCAAGCAGGAAAAATGCAGCGTGCTTGATTATTTTAATCCTGATCTTTTTGCCTGTCCATGGCTCTTTATTGAGCAGTCGTTGTTTGGCAGCATCCCCTTCGATCAGGTACTCCACTTTCCTGAACAGCATTTCCATAAAAATCGTTTGCGGGCAAACCCACCCGCAGAATAAACGGCCAAAGGCAGCTGTGAATAATACAATGAAAATAATGAAGGTGAGCATCATGACTCCGAATATGAAAAAATCCTGCGGCCAGAATATTTTGCCGAAGATGATGAACTCCGCGTCCGGGATATTAAAAAGGAATAAGGGTTTTCCATTCAGCGTAATAAAGGGTAATGAAAAAAATAAAGCAAAAAACCCCCAGCTCACCCAGGTACGGACGGTATATAATTTACCTTCAGGCTTTTGGGCATACACCCATTTTCTTTTCCCTTTCGCATCGACGGTCGCGAGGCGATCGCGAAAAGACTCGCTGGAGGCTTCCTGCTTTTGAACTTCATTGGTAATTGATTCACTCATGACCGTAAGAATTATTTTGCCTGCTGCATGGCCACTTTATTGTCTTTTGCTTTTACCGAATCACTCAAAGCCTTTATGGAGTCCGCGGCAGGTTTCATTACCGCTTCTTCTTTATACAACTCTCCCTGCGGGGCTTTGGGATTGGCCGGGTTAGTACCATGCAATGATTTCACATAGCTGGCCACCTGCGCGATTTGTTTGGCAGACAGGTCGTCTTTCCAGCTCTTCATTCCCTTATTCGTTCCATATTTGATTGTCCTGAACAGATCTTTGATGTTTCCGCCATAGATCCAGTAATCATCCGTAAGATTGGGGCCAACAAGACCTCCTGCGTCTGCGCGGTGGCAGGTGACACAGTTCATGGGATTGGTAAATATGGCTTTCCCCGCTTCGATATCCGCCGGGTCCGTCAATAAGGTAACTGTATTCTCGTCCACATTATCACCTTTCATTTTCAGGTATTCCTTTACTTCGAGGTCGGCTCTTGCTACTGAATTTTCAAACTCTTCTTTGCTCAAAGGAGCCGAATGGGAAACATGGTAAC
Source organism: Bacteroidota bacterium (assembly GCA_030706685.1). Taxonomy (GTDB): domain Bacteria; phylum Bacteroidota; class Bacteroidia; order Chitinophagales; family Chitinophagaceae; genus VBAT01. The sequence continues at coordinate 83,226 of JAUZOA010000006.1, read as the reverse complement.
GCCACAGGTAAACGACCGCAAACGCGATAGTGAGATAAAATCCATATAGCCACCAGGGCGGGAGACGATTGTTCAATTCGCGTATGCCATCGTAATCATGTCCAAGATCCAGTTCTGACTCCTGCGTGACGGGGCGAAGCTTATTGAACCTGTCCCACCAGGATAATCCCGGTTTTTTTTCTGCTTCTGTTTGCTGGCTGATTTCTACTACTACGGCTTTTTTCTTTTCCGCTTTCAACAAAAATTTAATATTAACAAGCAATACAATGATGACGATCAGTTCCAGGAAAATAACAGATGCCATTATATAAAATGCCGTGGCCGACATCCCGCCGATTGAACTGGCCGCCGCCGTTGCCGTTACCGTTGTGGCAGGATTATTCTGTGCCAGCAAAGAATTACCGCCTGCTACCAGGAAGAGCAGCATGAAGCCTGCAATAGGAGCGATGGGATTTTTTTTGCTCTTTCTTAATTTTATATCGGCGGCTCCCAGCAGGATATTGGCAAGAATACCAATGATGATCAGCAGCAGCAGCATCAGGATAATTAATGTCAGCGCGAACGGGTTGCTGAAGATCGAGGGGGCCGGTGGACCGGCCGCCCATACCGGTTGAACAAAACCAAGCATTAGTAATATACCCGCCGGGCGAAGTATGTTTTTTGATTTCTTAAAAAAAGACAGGAGCATATTCGTTTTTTTAATGGTTCTTAATTGTCGAGCGGTATACGGCTTATATCATTGAAATATTTCTTTTTCGTTCTGAATACCCATATCAGCATCGCGAGAAAGAATAAAACAAAAATGCCCATTGATATGACACCGAAAATATCAACACCGCCTATTTTCTCTATATAATGAATGAATTTCATGTCAGTCGTTTTTAAAATGAATCATTTGTTTTCGGCTATGGGTTTAGGCTCCGCTTTAATATCTCTTCCTATACGCTGCAGGTAAGCGATCAATGCTACTACTTCTTTGTTGGAGCTGGTTTCTATTTTATCCTTCTTCAGGTTGGCAGCAATGGAATCAGCCTGGCGCGCAAGGTCTTTGTTGGCGATTCTATCATAGCCTTCAGGATAGGGAACGCCGAGTGTGCGCATAGCCCGTATTTTGGCCGGAGTAGACGCGGTATCCAGTTCATCATCCAATAGCCATATATATCTCGGCATGATGGAACCCGGCGACATTAAACGCGGATCATACAAGTGAGTATAGTGCCATGAATCGGTTTGCTTGCCACCTTCCCTCGCGAGGTCGGGGCCTGTTCGTTTGCTTCCCCACTGGAACGGATGATCATATACAAATTCACCGGCCTTGGAATATTCTCCATAACGCTTCACTTCATCCCTGAACGGCCTTATCATCTGGGAATGACAGAGATAACATCCTTCCCGGATATAGATATCCCTGCCCTGCAATTCAAGAGGAGTGTAAGGTTTTACACTGGCAATAGTGGGAATATTTGATTTCACCAGGAAAGTAGGGATCATTTCTATCAAACCACCAATGGCAACGAGGATCAGGCTGGCTATCAGCATGGTAACCGGTTTTCTTTCCAGTATCCTGTGCCAGTATTCTTTTTTCTTACCTGCCTCTTTTACCAACGGTGCAGCTTCAGCCGCTTCATCGGGAATGAATGAACCCTGGCGGATGGTCTTATAAAGATTGTACACCATGATGAAAGCGCCGGTAATATAGAGTGATCCGCCAATGCTGCGCAGTATATAAAGCGGTTTGATATTAATGACGGTTTGAAGGAAAGTGAATTTCAATTGACCTTCCGGGGTAAATGCTTTCCAGGAAAGACTTTGTTCAAAACCCGCCCAGTACATGGGTACCGCATAAACAACGATACCGATCGTTCCGAGCCAGAAATGGTTAGTTGCTAATTTCTTTGAATAAAGATTAGTGCCCCACATTTTCGGGATCATGTAATAAAGAATGGCAAATGCCAGGAACCCATTCCATCCTAAACCACCGATATGAACGTGGGCGATGGTCCAGTCGGTAAAATGCGAAATGGCATTTACACTTTTCAGGCTCAGCATCGGGCCTTCGAAAGTGGACATACCATAGCAGGTAATCGCCACGACCATGAATTTCAGCACAGGGTCTTCCCTTACTTTGTCCCAGGCGCCTCTCAGCGTGAATAACCCATTCAGCATACCACCCCAGCTCGGAGCGATCAGCATGATGGAAAATACAACGCCGAGAGATTGTGCCCAGTCGGGTAATGCGGTATATAATAAATGGTGAGGTCCCGCCCAGATATATAGAAATATCAAAGCCCAGAAGTGAATGATAGAAAGGCGATACGAATAGACAGGGCGGTTAGCTGCCTTTGGCAAAAAATAATACATCAGGCCAAGTACAGGCGTGGTAAGAAAAAAGGCTACGGCGTTGTGTCCGTACCACCATTGCACCAATGCATCCTGCACACCGGCATACCAGCTATAGCTTTTCAAAAAGGATACGGGGATTTCAATGGAGTTCACAATATGCAGCATGGCAACTGTAACCCAGGTAGCGATATAAAACCAGATAGCGACATATAAATGTTTCTCCCTTCTTTTAATGATGGTGCCAAACATATTGATACCAAAAACAACCCATACTAATGTGATAGCGATATCAATGGGCCATTCCAGTTCGGCATATTCTTTACCGGTGGTTTTACCAAGCAGCAACGTAATAGCGGCGGCGGCAATGATAGCCTGCCATCCCCAGAAATGTATCCAGCTCAGTTTATCACTGAACATCCTGGTCTTACATAAACGCTGCAGGGAATAATAAATACCCGCGAAAGAAGCATTGCCGACGAAGGCAAAGATGATAGCATTGGTATGTAATGGGCGCAAGCGGCCAAAAGTAGTAGGCGCATAATTCATACTGATCTCGGGATAATAGAACTGGATAGCTACCCATAAACCAGCCAGCATGCCTACTATGCCAAAGATGATAGTAGCAAAACCAAAGGCCTTTACGATCTTGTTATCATAATAGAATTTCTCTACTTGCATAATTTGGATTGTTTATAAAGAATTATATTGATTGGTTGGTTGAAGAAGGCTTGTCATCAAACAAAATGCGGGAGGAAGGAGAATAGTCATCTTCAAACTGCCCCGACCGGACTCCCCATAAAAAGGCGGCAAGAAAAAGTGAAGCCACCGATACGCTCGCGATAAGTAATACAATAATTACACTCATCCTGCTGGTTTAAAATTGATTGTAAAAATATCCGCACCGCCTCCCGCAGGGGATAATCTTAATCACTTGCACGACTGATTATTATCAATCTTTTAAACTGTTTTTTTGAATGAATTGATCTAAATCAAAGTTTCATAAGCCTTGCCTGCAAACTGCTGCTTCCAAAAGTGATAACCAGGATACTGAGAGAGCTGGCGGGCATTAATATCGCGGCAATAAGGGGAGCCAGGTTTCCCCGGACGGCAAAGAATAATCCAATGACATTGTAAACAATTGACAGGACAAAACTGGCCATTACGATATTCTTATTAGCCCTGCAAAGTTGAATGAACCGGGCAAGCCGCGTCAATTGTTTTGCTTCAATGATCGCATCGCTGGCCGGGGTGAAATTATTGGTCTGTTCCGCGACCGCGATACCAATATTACTTTGCTTCAACGCTCCCGCATCATTCAACCCGTCTCCGATCATCATTACTTTTTTGCCTTTTTGTTGCAAGCTCTTTATATAATCCAGTTTATCTTCCGGTTTCTGGTGAAAAAGAAGAGTAGTCTTTTCCCCAAGAATCTTTTTCAGGTTATCTTTTTCCGAAGCATTATCCCCGGAGATAACAGAAAACCTGTAATTCTTTTTCAATTCCTGTACCAGCCCGGGCACAGATTCGCGATAATGATTATAGAATCTGTAATGCCCTAACTGTTTACCATTAATGCTTATGAATACCGATGTTCCTTCCTCCCCGTTTCTCTCTCCTGTTACATATTCTTTTGAGCCGATCTTTATCCAATCATCCTCTACAAATCCTTCGATACCCTCTCCTGTCATTTCTTTAAAACCATCGACCTGCCTGTCATGGATTATTCCAATATACCTGGCCAAACCTTTACTAAGCGGGTGACTGGAATAAGAAGCCAATACCGCGATCTTTTGTTCCTGTTCGCTAGCCAGGGGTTCGCCTTCATAAACAATGTCCTGTTCGCGACCCGAAGTCAGCGTACCGGTTTTATCAAAAACAATATGATCGGCATTGGCAATATCTTCAATAGTTTGCGCGCTGCGCAGGTAAAAATGATGGCGGCCCAGTATGGATAAAATATTGCCGTTCGTGAATGTATTGGATAGCAGCAGCGCGCAGGGACATGCAATAATAAAGACAGAAGTCACGGCAGGCCAAATCCTGCCGGCATCATGTATTTGCCAATAAATAGCCGTTGCAGCAGCAATCGCAAAAACGATATAAGTAAAATAACGGCTCAGCAAATGAACAAAGGATACACTCTTTGTTTCTTCCTGTTTTTTAAATTCATCACGGTTCCAGAGTTTGGTCAGGTAGCTTTGGGCCACTTCTTTTACCACCAGGATCTCAATATTTCCTTCCGTCTGTTTGCCGCCGGCATAAACGATCTCCCCTACTTCTTTCAACACCGGCAGGGACTCGCCGGTAACAAAACTATAATCAATAAAAGCTTTTCCCCTGACCAGGATACCATCTGCCGGTACCAGTTCTTCATGATGGATCAGGAGCGTATCCCCTGCTTTTATTTCCGGCAGTATCACGGTTTGTTCTTTGTCGTCCTTTAACACCGAAACAGCGACGGGGAAATAAGAAGTATAATCCCTTTCAAAAGACAATTGACGGTAAGTTTTATCCTGGAGTATACGGCCCGCCAGCATAAAGAAGACAATACCCGACATGGAATCAAAGTAACCGCCCCCGGTTCCGGACAGTACCTCATAAGCGCTGCGGATAAAAGTAATAATAATCGCCAGCGCAATGGGCGCGTCAATATTCAGGAATTTATGCTTCAGGCTTTTCCAGGAAGAAGTATAAAAAGGAAGGGATGAATAAAGTAAAACAGGGAGCGCCAGTGTAAAATTGGCCCAGCGAAAAATCCCGCGCAGTCCTTCTTCCGAGGCATCAATGCCAAGATATTCGGGAAAACTCATCAGCATGATATTACCAAAGCAAAAACCGGCCACACCCAACTGGTAGACCATGCTCTTATTGATCCCGGGTCTGGTGGCTTCCAGGTCATTCAGGCTGATATGAGGTTCATAACCGATAGTAGCCAGTAATTCGGCCGTTTTTCGTAACGATGTTAGCGCGTTGAGAAAAACGATATCCACCTCTTTTCTCGTAAAATTGACTTTGCTGGTGATAATTCCTTTGTCGAGCCGGTAAAGGTTTTCGAGCAGGTAGAGGCAGGAACTGCAGTGCATTTGTGGCAGGTAGAAAGTAACATGGGTTTGCTTTTCGTCCCTGAAACTGACCAGCTTTGCCTGAATGTTTTTATCATCCAGGAAGGCAAATTTGTCTTTTCTAACGGTTATGCGCTGGCTGATGCCGGGCTTCTCGTTCAGGTCATAATAGTCGCAGAGGCCATTCTGGTTGATCACCAGGTACACCATTTTGCAGCCTTCGCAGCAAAAAACCTTTTCTTCCAGGTGTATTTTACCTGAAATGCAATTTTCACCGCAATGGTAACATTGCAATTGCTGATTGGTGGTAGCTTTTGAAGCCATATACAGGACGAAAATATCCATACGGGCGGGGCAGGGCCATGACTTAATTCACGGGAACTGATGATTTTTATCAACGCCTTTATTTACCTAAATTGCAGAGGTTTAATACTTTTGCACACCAATCAGTATAAATACAACTTATAATGCCACAAAGAACTGTTCTGATCATTGACGATCATGATGATATCCGCGAAAACACCGCTGAAATTCTTGAGCTCGCCGGGTATAAAACTTTCACTGCCGAAAATGGCAAAAAAGGTGTGGACGTCGCCATAAAAGAAAAGCCATCTGTTATTATCTGCGATATCATGATGCCGGAACTGGATGGCTATGGCGTATTGCACATGTTGAGAAAAAATACGGACACACAGAATATTCCCTTTATTTTCCTGACGGCAAAAACCGAGAGGTCGGATTTCAGGAAAGGAATGGAAATGGGGGCTGATGACTACATTACAAAGCCATTTGATGATATTGAGTTGCTGAACGCTATTGAAATACGGTTGAAGAAAGCTGATATTCTTGATAATAAATATGCTTCTTCGCCACAGGGGATCAGCCAGTTCATCAAAGATGTAAAAGACGCGGGTGTAATAAAACAATTAGCCGACCAGTATGATATAGACGCTTACCATAAAAAACAATCGCTTTACCAGGAAGGAAGAAGGCCAAAACATCTTTTTTACCTTTCAAGCGGAAAAGTAAAGGCGTTCAAAGCGCACCCGGACGGCAAGGAATATATCACCGATCTTTTCAGTGCCGGTGATTTTATGGGGTACTCGGCGCTGATAGAAGACAGGAATTATGATGACTCGGCCGAAGTACTGGAAGAGGCCGAGATCATGCAGATCCCCCGTGAAGATTTCCTGCAAATGATCAATAACGATATCAGCATTGCCGCGAAATTCATAAAGATCATTACCCATAATGTAAAAGAGAAGGAAGAACGCTTATTAAACCTTGCTTACAGTTCGCTGCGCAAACGGGTGGCAAAGGCTTTGGCTGATATACATGAAAAATTCAACCAGGGGCAGGAAAAGAAGACAATCGAAATTTCGAGGGAAGATATCGCGCAATATGTAGGTACGGCCACTGAATCGCTTATCCGCACATTGAGTGATTTTAAAGCGGAAAAGCTGATCTCAATCACGGATGGCAAGATCACCATCACCAATATTGAAAAATTAAGGAACCTGCTATATTAACCTATCAGTCGTATTCAGCATCATTTTTCCGGGTAATATTATTGATCATAATATGTTCTGACAGTTCCCGGCCATGATCATTTTGCTGTTTTAATGTCCAGTTATCCGTCATGGTGGTTTCCAGCCATAAAGTTCCGGATTGGCGGGAAACCTGTGCATGCAAACCAAATTCCAGCAGTAATGTATCTTCCAACTGACCTACCGTCATGGAATCATTTATTTCAAGTTCACCGTCTCTCCTGAGGCCAGCGGCTATCATCGGCATTGAACCTTTCAGGTGTCTTCTTGCGAAGCCCGGTTCAGTGTTCCTGTAGAACTCAATACGCAAAAAAGGGTAAGCCTTGTTAAACTCTTCCTGCGTTTCACTCAGGGTTTTATTTCGAGAGATGTGTAATATCATTTTATTCCCTTTTCATAGCTTGTACATCAAAATAAATGGGTTAACGTTAACAAAACTATTCTTCTGTTTAGCCGAAAAAACTGATTTTGAAATGAAAAAATATGATTATTCCTGCCTCTTTAGGTTGATGTAAATCAGCACTCCTGCTAATTCCACTCATGTGGACATCTTGTTAGTTTTTAGACTTTTGGATAAATAATACTGAAATGCAGGCGATAGTAAAACAAATGTATGGCCCCCAATCCCCGGACTGGTCGGCTAAGCAAAAATCATTATTGGGCGGCTTTATTGACTGGTGTGAACGGCAGGAAAAGAACCGATTCCTATGGTTGGCATCCGGCCTGGCGGGTCATGGCTGTTTTTTAACCCCTATCACTTTACTGGCCGTCATGATTGCCGGTAATAGCATGTTTCTATGGGCTCTTGTGATTAGCGCTATGGGAATGGCTGTGGTGACAAACCTGTCGGCATTGCCTACGAGGATCACGATACCGGCATTGTTCCTGAGTATATTAATTGATCTGGCGGTAATTGCCGGCAGTATAATGCTTCTATTTCGTTAGCAATATAGAGTTGAATATCTCTCACCAAAACCCAAAGGTCCTTTCAAATTTTTGAAGGGGCCTTTTTGGTAGGAGTAGGTCCGGGAAGCAGATTGGCCTGACCACAAAATTACTCCCGGTAGTGGCTCATTTTGGAATTTTGTCCTTCGCTTTGCTCAGGATGACAATGGGAAATTGAAATAAGGGCCAAACGGCGTCTAGCTCTTATCTGGCAAGCATTTCAGCAGCATAGTACATTCCTCTCATAGTTGGCACAGTCTGATTTATCGATCTTACAGATCCAAAAAGTATATTTCCCATGGATGTCGAATGCATTCGTCCCGGATATCCCATATATCTCCCACGGCACCCGGACGAGAGCCGGATATGAGTCCCAGCCATGTGGAAGGGATCTGGCATATATCTCTCATGGATCTCTCTCGGATGTCCCATGGATCTCTCTCGGATGTCCCATGGATCCCTCTCGGATGTCTCATGCATCCCTCTCGGATGATTCATGCATCCCTCTCGGATGATTCATGCATCCCTCCCGGATGATTCATGCATTCACTCCGTGACCGGAGGCTTTAGTTGTAACATAAAATTTTGTCGGGCAGCAATGATTTCTGAACCTCCTGGTCGCGAGGCAAGACCCGCTTTTCCCAATTAATTATCACTTCTCTTCAATCATATTTCGGTAAATCCCTAATTCCAACCCTCTTAGCTCCGCCAATCCCCTTAATCTTCCAATAGCGGAATACCCGGGATAGGTTGTTTTCTTCAAATCATCCAGCATTTGATGACCATGATCGGGCCGCATGGGAATGGATGTCTTTCTTCTCTCCATCAGCAACACGATTTCTTTTACCACCTTATACATATCTACATCGCCATTGAGATGATCGGCCTCAAAGAAATTTCCTTCCGCGTCTCTTTTCGTGCTGCGTAAATGAATAAAATGGATATGATCGCCCAGCCGCTTCACCATGCCGGGCAGGTCATTATCTTCCCGTACACCGTAGGAACCGGTGCAATAACAAAGACCGTTTGCCGGGGAAGGGGCCGCATCCAATAATTCTTTCGCGTCTTTTTCGGTGCTGACAATCCTGGGTAAACCCAGTAAGGGATAAGGCGGGTCATCAGGATGAATAGCCATCTTCAATCCTGCTTCTTCCGCAACCGGTACTACCTGCTGCAGGAAATAAAATAAATGTTGTTTCAGTTTCTTCGCATCAATATGTTCATAAGTCTTCAACGCGGCCAGTATTTGTTCAGGCGTAAATCTTTCTTCGCTCCCTGGTAACCCCAATAATGCATTGCGGTATACTATTTCTTCTTCTTCATCCGTCATTGACTTCAGCCGGAACTTTGCCTTATTAATCTCTTCCTGCGTATAATCCTTTTCTGCGCCGGGTCTTTTTAAAAGAAAAACATCGAACGCGATGAAAGCTGATTTTTCAAACCGCAGCGCCTTACTTCCATCCGGCATGGTATAAGATATATCTGTCCGCATCCAGTCGAGTATCGGCATGAAATTATACGTCACTACTTTCAACCCGCACCTGGCTGCATTGCGCAGGCTTTGCTTGTAATTTTCGATATACTTAAGATAATTGCCTGTTTGTTTTTTAATATCCTCGTGTACAGGGAGGCTTTCAATAACTGTCCATGTCATCCCCGCTGCTTCAATGGCCAATCTTCTTTTGGTGATCTCATCCTGCGACCATATTTCACCGACAGGTATATGATGCAGCGCCGTCACTACTCCTGTGCATCCTGCCTGCCGGATATCCTGCAAGCTCACCGGATCGTTGGGACCGTACCAACGCATGGTTTGTTCCATTAACATATTTTCTCTTTTGACAAATATAACTTGATTAGTTTGTGAGTGGTCAGCGGTGAGTGGTGAGTAAGCTCACTACATTAGGACAATCACTCACTACTGACCACTCACCACTCACTTAATGACACTCAGTTTTACACTCTCCGTTTTATCGGAAGATGTGCCCACCATAATCGTAAAATCTCCCGGCTCGATCACCCATTTCATGTCTTTATTATAAAAGGATAATAATTCCTGGTCAATAGTAAAACTGACAGCCTGTGACTGACCTGGCTCCAGCCATATTTTCTTAAATCCTTTCAGTTCCTTAACCGGCCGGGTAACCGAAGAGTAATCGTCCCTTATATATAATTGTACAACTTCCGATCCTTTCCTGGTCCCGGTATTTTTGACATCCACCGTCACCGTGACTTTTCCATTTGTCTTCATTGTAGCCGAAGATAATTTCAGGTTGCTGTAAGCGAATGTCGTATAGCTTAACCCATAGCCAAAAGGGAATAAGGGGCTCACATCAAAACCCAGGTTGTACCCGCGGCGCGCGGAGGGCTTATAATTATAATAAACAGGGATATTGCCGGTGGTTCTCGGGAAAGAAATAGGCAACTTGCCACCGGGATTGATCTCCCCAAACAACGCGTCTGCTATCGCATAACCGCCTTCCTGGCCAAGATACCAGCATTGCATCACGGCAGGAACGGCATTCACCAGGTTGCCGATACTCAATGGCGGGCCGCTATTGACAAAAGCGCAGGTCGGTTTCCCGGTCGCGACAATTTCTTTGATCAGTTCATTCTGTCCATTCAACAGTTCCAGTGTAGGCAGATCGCCCAAATGATCGGTCGCCCAGCCTTCACGGTTCATACTTTCATTTCCGCCAACAAATAATACTACTACATCCGCCTGTTTGGCTACTTCTATCGCTTCAGCGATCTTCTTATTGTTTTCTTCCCGGTTTGCCAGGTTGATCGTATCGGCAAACCAGTTATTCTTATCAGTAAGTTTTACCCCTTCCGCGTACAACACATTAATTGTACTGCCATATCTTTCTTTAATGGCTTGCAAGGGAGAAATGCAGACACGGGGTTTACTGGAATAACCTCCAAGTAAACATTTATCGGCATTAGGACCGATCAGCGCGATCGTTTTGACCTTATTTTTATCCAGCGGTAAAAAGTTATTATTATTCTTCAGCAACACCATTGCTTCCTGCGCCGCTTTGTACGCGATGGCCCTGTTTTTGGAACTGCCTACAATCTCTTCGGCTTTATCAGGGTCAACATAGGGATCGTCAAATAAGCCAAGGCGGAATTTGGCTACCAGTACCTTTGTTACACACTCATCCAGTTCTTTCATGGATATTTTTCCGGTGTTGACTAATTGTTTCAGATTTTTGAATCCATCCGGGTCAGGTGTTTCAAGATTTATCCCTGCTTTAAAAGCCAGCAATCCTGCTTCATCATGAGAAGGAGTTATTTTATGCAATGTGCTGACATCACTGATAGCAAAATAATCGGAAACGATCAAGCCATTAAAGCCCCATTCCTTTCTTAATATATCCGTGAGCAGGTATTTATTAATATGCGCGGGCAATCCCCATACTTCATTATAGCAGGCCATTACATTCATGGCATGCGCTTCCTGTACGCAGGCTTTGAAAGGTTTAAAGAATATCTCCCTGGCGGTTCGCTCATCAATATTACTTGGCGATACGTTAATGCCTCCTTCGCTCTGACCGTGTATACCAAAATGTTTGAGCGTGGTTGCTACATGATTTTTTCCAAGATAAACGCCATCACCCTGGTAGGCTTTGATCTGGGCGACTGCCAAACGGGATATTAGAAAAGGATCTTCACCAAGAGTTTCTTCTGTTCTTCCCCACCGGGGATCACGGGTGACGTCCACCACAGGGGCTAATACATGCTGGCCGCCTCTTGCCCTTACCTCTTCGGCGACATTTGTATAAATTTCTGTCATCAGGTTCTCGTCCCATGTACTGGCGAGCGCAATAGGAATGGGAAAATTAGTTGCATCCTGCGTTTGTTGTCCATGCAAACTTTCTTCATGCACCATGACAGGGATTCCCAGTCTTGTTTTTTCTACAAAAAAATGCTGGATCTTATTATACAATAATGCAGCTTGTTTGGGATGATAGCCGGAACTATTGGGCCCGGCATTTTCATTGAGCCTTGCCAATTCTCCCAATCCGTTCTTTACTTCTTTTTCTGCTTTGGCTTCATCGAAATCTCCGTTATCATTCAGTATCCGGGATTTTTGTATCCATAAACATTGGGTTTGCATCACTTTTTCATCGAGGGTCATCCTGCTTAGAAGATCCTTTGCTCTCGTTTCAGGGGAAAGGGATTTGTTCTTGTAAGCAGGTTGCCCACCGGGCTTTGCCGGCTGGGCTGAGACAACAAGAACACCCAGCAAACAAATGCTGCAGAATAAATACTTATTTAATTTCATATCAGAATTCTTTTAACCAGCCACTCCTAATGGCGAAAAGTATATAAATATGGAAGCGATGATCGCCAGGACTATCAATGAAAGAATAACATCCCATTTATTCCAGCTTGCACGGCTCGCGGCCCTGTCTTCCGCAACAGTCGTTGCAAAGGTCAACCCTTTGATATGATCCTCATCCGGCTTGGGAGTAAACAGGCTTACTACAACCATTACTATAATTGAGAACAGGAATAAATAAATACAGAAATAAAGGAAATTGATCGTAGCAAAGTCGTGAAGGACACCGCTCAAATCTTTTTGGAACAATTCCAGTGTCAGTTTTATGATGCCAATGATGAACCCGACTACCATTGCGGTAAAAGCTCCTTTGGCATTAAGACGTTTAAAGAATACCCCGAGCAGGAAAACCGCGGCGATAGGAGGAGCCAGGTAAGACTGTACACTTTGCAGGTATTGATATAATGTACCGGATATCCTTCCCATCAATGGTATCCAGGCCATGCCAAGCAATACAACCACACCTGTCGCAATACGTCCTACTCTTACCAGCTCTTTACCACTTGCTTCAGGTTTCATTTTCTGATAGATATCCATCGTGAATAAAGTAGAGCAGGCATTATAAACCGAAGCTAACGAGCTCATCAATGCAGCAAGCAACCCTCCCGCCAATAAACCTCTTAATCCAAGAGGCATAATCGCTTTGACGAGGGTTGGAAAAGCCGCGTTGTTGTCTGTCAGGGTCAATGTTCCCTGCTTAACCATCGCCACAGCTATCAAACCAGGAACCAAAAAAATAAAAAAGGGAAGCAATTTTAAATAAGCGGCGAAAATAGTTCCTCTTCTTGCTTCGCGTTCATTTTTACCAGCCAGGCAGCGTTGCACAATATGTTGATCGGTACACCAATACCATACCCCCACAATCGGCGCAGCAAACGTAATGCCCAGCCATGGAAAATCAGGATCGCTCAATGGACGGAACATATTCAGTTTTTCCTTGGGCACTGAATTGATCATGGCGTGCCAGCCGCCCACTTTATCCAATCCGATAAAAAGTAATACTGCGGAACCAAACAGCAATATGATCGCCTGTATAGCTTCTGTGTACATAACCGTATGCAAGCCTCCCAATATGGTATAAATTCCCGTTACGATCACAAGAATAATAGCGCCGGTCCAGAAATCAACTCCTAAGAAAGAATTAAACACCAGCGCCCCGGCGAAAATGGTCACTGAGGCCTTGGCAATGACATAGCTTAATAATTGTATAACAGATAACAAACGCCTGGCTTTAGCGTTGAATCTTTTTTCTAAAAACTCCGGCATTGTATAAACCATGCTTCGCATGTAGAACGGAACAAATACCCAGCCCAGGATAAGAACTATGTAGGAGTGTAATTCGTAATGTCCCATTACCAGGCCCGATGCCGCACCGGTCCCGGCAAGACCTACTATATGCTCAGAACCTACATTGGAAGCCAATATAGATGCGCCGATAACCCACCAGCCCAGGTTGCGGTTAGCTAAAAAATAATCTGATGGTGATGCTTTACTTTTTCTTATTGACCATACCGATACACCCGCGATGATCAGCAAATAAAGAATTACAAAAAGCACATCAATGGTTCCAAGATGCATGATGATTGATTTTGGTTTTTAGAAAAGATTAAATATACCTGTTGATAATATTTTCCAGATACTCTTGTTTCCCACTTGTTACTTTTGGCTCACCATTTTCAATGGCATAAGATCTAAGGTCTTCTAAAGATAGTTTACCGGATTCGAATTCTTTTCCCTTACCGCTGTCGAATGAAGCGTATCGTGTTGTCCTGGTTTTTTTGTAATCCGATTTCTGCAAAATAGTATCGGCAACGATCAGGGCCCTGGCAAAACTATCCATACCGCCGATATGCGCGTAAAAAAGATCTTCGGGGTCGGTAGAGTTTCTCCTGATCTTTGCATCGAAGTTGATGCCGCCTCCTTTGAAGCCGCCCGCCTCGAGTATCACCAGCATCGCTTCCACCAGTTCGGTAATATTGTTGGGAAACTGGTCCGTATCCCATCCATTTTGATAATCTCCCCGGTTGGCATCCATCGAACCCAGCAAACCCGCGTCAGCAGCGACTTGCAGCTCATGCTGGAAAGTATGTCCCGCCAGCGTCGCATGGTTTACCTCGATATTCAGTTTGAAATCATTTAAGAGGTCAAACTGGCGAAGAAAGCCGATTACGGTTTCGCAGTCATAGTCATATTGATGTTTGGAGGGCTCACAGGGCTTGGGCTCAATAAAGAATGTTCCTTTGAAGCCATTCTTCCTGGCATAATCTTTCGCCGCATGAAGGAATTTCGCGAAATGCTCTTTCTCTCTCTTCATATCCGTGTTCAGCAAACTCATATATCCTTCGCGACCTCCCCAGAACACATAATTCTCCCCTTTTAAAGTAATCGTAGCATCCAATGCTGCTTTTACCTGGGCGGCCGCATGGGAGAGCACATGGAAATCAGGATTTGTGGCGGCCCCGTTCATATATCTCCTGTTGGAAAAAAGATTGGCGGTGCCCCACAATAATTTTACGCCGCTTGCCTTTTGTTTTTCACCGAGGTAAGCGGTTATCGCCTGCAGGCGTTTATCATTATCCTTTATATCGTTTGTATAATCTACAGCATCTACATCATGAAAGCAATAGTAAGGCAAACCGAGCTTGGTGATAAATTCAAAAGCGGCATCCGCTTTATCTTTTGCTCTTTCTACCGCATCCGCTTTTTCGTTCCAGGGAAATAAATGGGTGGGTTCCCCGAAAGGATCCGCCCCGCTTCCGCAGAAGGAATGCCAGTAGGCACAGGCAAAGCGTAAATACTCTTTCATAGTCTTCCCTGCCACCACTTTATTTTCATCATACCAGCGAAAAGCCAGGGGATTATCACTTCCTGTTCCTTCATATTTTATTTGCGGTATCCCTTTGAAGAATTCTTTTTGTCCGATAGTAACTGCCATCTTATTTTATTGTTGTGTTAAATAATTTTGGTTAAGCTCAATGATACGGCGCCGGATTTATTTATTTTATTCACCCGGTCATTTAATAATTCTTTCCATTGATCATATAATTCGTCATATTTTTTTATTCCTGCGGGCCTGACAATACCCAGCGGTTTTCTTTTTTGAAGAGCTGTTTCCGCGCCCGAATAGATGCCGGCCCCGATGCCAGCGCCTATGGCGGCGCCAAAACTGCCGTCGCCCTCATAAAATTCTACCGCCACATTATTGGCGTTGACAAATGAGTGCGTGAATACATCGCTGAGAAAAAGATTGGTCTTCGATGCGCGGATAACAGTGGGCTGAATTCCATTCTCCCGCATGATATCCAAACCATAGCGGAATGAAAAAGCAATTCCTTCCTGTACGGCGCGAACCATATGTGCGGCAGTATGTGTATTAAAATCGAGGGAATGAAAATGCCCGCCGACGACAAGATTGTTCAGCATCCTTTCGGCGCCATTACCAAAAGGCAATGCCATTAATCCTTCTGCTCCCACCGGAACTTTCGCGGCTGCTTCATTCAAAGCCGCATAGGTATAATTAGCACCTGCGATATTTTTCATCCACCGGTTGAAGATGCCTGTACCATTTATACATAGTAATACACCTATTCTTGCCTTACCCGCCTCATGATTGACATGCGCAAAACTATTAATACGGGATTGCAGATCATAATTCAACTCGTCACATACGCCATAGATAACTCCCGAAGTGCCGGCAGTGGCGGCTACCTCACCGGGTTGCAATACGTTTAATGATAAAGCATTATTCGGCTGATCGCCGGCTTTATAAGATACGGGTATCCCCGCTTTCAGGGATAAGCGTGACGCAACTGTATCCTTCAGGTATCCATGAGGAGCAAATAAGGATTGTACAGGCGGGAACAGTGATGGATCAAATCCAAAATATTCCATTATATCTTCAGAAATGGCATTTTCTTTAAAATCCCAGAAGATCCCTTCTGAAAGAGCGGATATGGTAGTCGTGCTATCACCGGTAAATTTCATGGCAATGAAATCACCGGGCAACATCACTTTATTTATTTTTTTATAAATAGCCGGTTCATTTTCTTTTACCCAGGCCAGTTTACTAGCGGTAAAATTTCCGGGTGAGTTTAAAAGATGTGACAGGCATTGCTTTTCCCCGATGGCATGGAAGGCCCGGTTACCTATCTCTACGGCACGGCTGTCGCACCAAATTATTGAATTACGGAGCACATGCTGCTCTTTGTCTGTCAATACCAATCCATGCATCTGGTAAGCGATACCGATAGCGCCAATATCGCCCGGATTGTAGAGACCTGAAGCATGACATTTAAGGATGGCCTGTTTCACGTTTTCCCACCATTGATCCGGACTTTGCTCTGCCCAGCGGGGATTCAATGAAATGATATCCACTTCCGTTTCTGGATACTGGGCTGATGCAATGCAGGTTTGCGACCCGTCATCGACTACAGAGACTTTTATTGAAGATGTACCTAAATCAATTCCTAAGAGAAGCATGGTTTTGTCCGCTCATTTAACTCGTAAGTTATTAAAAAAACAAAAGGAAGGATGAATGAAATCATCCCTCCCTTACGATTGCCTGTATAAGAACTAACTGCTTGCTAAAAGCCATTTGTTTAACTCACCGGCATTATTGCTGCTTTAATCCCTGCCACAATCCTGTATAAGCCGGCTTTTTATGATAACTGGCATCAAATAAAAGCGGAGAATCTTCATGTCCCTGGCTGACAACAATCCAGCTATAATTATCCGTTACTCCCCAGACGGTTACTCCATATCGCTGGGCAGCCGGTACATTCCGGTAATAAGATTGTAAAACATATTTGTACATAGTCGCCTGGTCATTCAATTGCGATTGAGTGGCTGTAAAACCGGTCATGTTGGAGGGATTTATCCTGATGTCCAGTTCCGATACCCTTACTTTCAAACCCGTAGAAGCCAATTTGACAAACATGTTATCAATTCCTGTCTTATCTGTATTTATATTAATATGCATTTGCGTGCCCACGCCTGTAATGGGAACTCCCTGTGTTTTCAATTGATTGGCCAGCGCTGCAAATGAATCCAGCTTGACGCTATTGTACTCAAGATTATAATCATTCATAAACAGATCTGATGTGGCATCATAAAGCCTTGCATAGTTAAATGCTTTGGTGATATAGCTCCGGCCAAGCCATTCAGCCCAGTAATAAGTATCTCCTGTTGTACCCGTTCCAGTGCGCAAAACAGATGCGCCATCTGTATAAGGTTCATTCACGACATCCCAGGCTTTTACTTTCCCGGGATAACGGGTGACGGATGCACGTATCCACTGCTTCAATGCTGAATCTACCCTGTCGATAACAACCTGCGATCCGGGTGACGCGGCGGTAGCATCATATATCCTGATATTGTCAATCCAGTAAGTGCCAAGATTATTAAACCAAAACTTAAGTGTCGGATTATTATCCGGGCAAGTAAAGGGAATAGAGTATTCCGTCCATGTGGACGCAGGAAAAAGATCATAGTTAGGTGCCAGCGAAGAGGTGGTTCCCTGGTTGATGACCCTGAAACTTCCGTTTGTTGTGCTGGTCTTTGCCCACAACTTTATTACATATTGATTACCCAATACACCGGGCCAATTATTCGTGGGGCTATTGTTTTGAATCATCTGTACATCATAAGGGTTAGTACCAAGAGTGGTCACTGTTACTTTAAATGATCTTGTTCCCTGTGCCGGAGAAGCCGTTTCTACTTCATAAGTAGCGGCTGCAGGTGCGGCAACCAGCCTGGCCCAATAAGGAGAAAAACTTGTAGCGGAACCTGATTCAAAATCGCCGTTCTGTCCTGCAAAAAGATCAGTGCTTCCTGCTACAGCCGCCAGCGATCTCAAATAATCGCCATTCTGATTCTGGTGCCATGTCAAAGTATGACCATATATCCATAAACCGGCAGCGGTAGCCTGGTTCACCATTTCATCTGTTTTGCTGAAATCAAAGGAGCCATCGTTTTTTACGATTGCCCCATGTTTCATTTGGTAGCCGAATGTGACGTTATTAGCTTCTTTATTCACTAATGCTGCATAGGTTGCATCATTTTTATACTGGTTATAATCGATGGCGAGCCCAACATTGAAGGTTGCTCCACTCTTTAATGGGCCAGTTGCCGTAGTGTCAAAAGGAGGTGGGGCAACTGGAGCAGGATTGGAGCCAGAGCTATCATTCTTCTTGCAGGATACTATTGTACATAGCATTGCAATGCTCAGTGAAATGGATAAGACAGGTATTTTATTTCTCACATCTACCAGTTTATCTATCATCATTCAAGAAAAGAAAGAGAAGCAATGTTTTCTCTTTCTTTTCTTGAATGGCTTAATAGTTATTAGTAACCCGGGTTTTGAGGGAATGGGGGGCCTTCTGTAACACGATCAATTTGTGTTTGAGGAATTGGTCTTAACATATGAAAATTCTGAATAAAGGGCGAAGCTTCAGGATTCCAGGCTTTCAATCTTGTGACCAAAGTACGTGTACGTACAAGGTCCTCCCACCTTTGCCATTCGCCGAATAACTCCCGGCTGCGTTCATCAAGAATGTAATCTATACCCATGGCAGTTAAATCTGCCAGAGTATTTGCGGTCAAGGCTGCTACAGAAGCGGCATTTTGAGCCGGCGTATTAGTTTTTCGAAATGCTGCCCTGGCTCTGACAACATTAATCATAGCTGCCGCATTGGCTAAGTCGCCAGCTTTAAAATAGGCTTCAGCAGCTATTAAATAAACTTCTGAAAAACGATAGAATACAAATGGCCTTGTTGAAGGATCGTTAAAATTGGCGCCTCTGCTAGGATCCATATATTTTTTCAGTGCCGGGAAAATTGCATTATTCCATAGTCTCGGAGGTACTACTATTCCTTTGAAAGGCCTGGTACCTATAAATTGAGGTGCCCCAACAACGTCGAAATCGGGCAACCAGACAGCCGTATCAGATCCGATTACCGTTGTATAACCAATGCCTCTGCTGTTGTTTGCCGCGGTAGCACTATTGGTAATAGAAGTATTGGAGATGTAGACTGTATAAAAAGAGTTGGCAAACCTGGAATCATCACTTCTCTGGGTAAAAGCCTCGTCAAGAAAATATGTTTTGCCTGCATTAGGACCGCTGGGCCATTTGTAGTAATTGGGAGCTAGTCGGATGTATGGACGCCCATAATATGAATCACGAATCATTCCCGAAGTACCGCTATTAACAAAATTACCCGACCCGTTTACAAATGAATTGACGCCGCTGTTATTAGGATAATTCCAGTTTGTAAACCACGGACTAAGGTTTTGTGCTGCTCCGCCACTCGCACCTGTACCGACGGCATAATACCCATATTTTGGATCTAATACATGATCGCTCACAAACATGGTTTCTTTGCCATAATCATTTGCAGGGACAAAAGCATCACCATAATCTTGCCACAAATCCAGGCCATAAGTTGTTTTATTGGCGATAATATTAGCGCAAATAGTCGCTGCAGAGGTAAAATCAGATGCGGTGTTATTCAACCAGCCCCTGGTTAAATAAGCTTTTGCTAAGAGAAACTGAGCAACCGGTTTTGTAGCAGGCTTGCCAAGAAAAGGAGCAGTAGGTGTATTAGGAAGATCGGCCGCCGCCTCTGTCAAATCCTGTATTATTAACGCATAAACGCTGTCAACTGATGATCTGTGATCGGCCTGGGAAGGGACGGTAATGAAAGTTGTGTGTAAAGGCACGGCCCCAAAATTTTGCACCAGATAGAAATACCAAAAACCTCTCAGGAATTTTGCCTGGGCCAGGTATTGTTTTTTTGTAGTGGCATCAACATTAACTGTTTGGCCGTATTGAAGTACTCCATTTAACGTGTTGATATCCTGAAATGCCACTCCCCAGGCAGCACCGAAATTAGTTGCATTAAGTCCATTATAAGTACAGCTTATTGAGTTGCCGCTCTGACCTAGCAAAAATTCATCCGTGCCAGCCTGCATTTCATTACCGAAACCTTCAGTACCCCATTGGCCCCTGATGTCATTGTATACACCTGCAATTCCGCCTAAAACACCGGAAGGGCTACTGAAAAAAGACGGCACAACTTGAGCTTGCGGATGTTCCTCCAGCAATTTTTTGCAGCCCATGCTAATAAAAGCCATAGTGGCAAATATTAACATATAGGTCATGTGTTTATTTTTCATACTATTATTATTAAAAGTTTAAAATTTAAAGTTTACACCGAAAGTAAATTGCCTTGTGGATGGATTATTAAGATCCACGCTGATCTGCCTGGTCGGTGCACCGGGATCACTTGTACCGGTTGGCGATAATTGCGTTGTATTGTATGCATTTCCTTCCGGATCAGGACCAAAACCGGCTTTTACAAAAGGTGAATAAAAAATAAATGGATTGGTGACGTTTATATACACTCTTGCAGAGGCAATTCGTGCTTTCGAGAGAATTTTACCCGGGATTTCATACCCAAGGTTAATGCTTCTGCATTTAATAAATGATCCATCCTGGTAACCCAAAACAGAACCAAAGTAGGCAACAGCACTACCTGCATCAGGTGCAGGAAAATCGTTGGTAGGATTGCTGCGCGTCCAATAATTAACCTTTATCTGGTTTACGCGGCTTTGATTAAAGAAGGCAAAACCTCCACTGCCTGTAGAATTACCGGTGAGATAGGGAACTACCACCTTCATTCCCATTCTTGCATAAACAACTACCGACAGATCAAAACCTTTATAACTAACCCGGTTGGTAATACCGCCCTCCCAGCTGGGCTGGAAGTTTCCTAAAATTTTCCTGTCTGCAGCCGTGATTTTATGGTCTCCATTTACATCTTCCACACGTATTTGACCAGGATACTGAACCGGTGAAGTTTGTTGTGCCAGGATCCCTTTTGTAGAATCGTCGGTTTGCCATATTCCCAGCTTATTATAATCATATATTACACTTAATGGCTGTCCCACAAACCAACCATTGCCGGGAATAGATAGTTCACCTGGCGTCGTTAATTGTGTAATTTTTTCTCTGTTAAAGAAATAGGTCAGATCTACACTCCAGTTAAAGCCAGCTTTATTTTGAATAATATCGGCACCAAGCGCGATTTCCAATCCCTTGCTTTCAGTTTTGCCCAGATTTTTCAAAGTAGAATTGGCGCCATTACTTTGAGGAAGCAATACTGACAATAAAATATCTTTTGTTTTTTGATGGTAATAGTCGATGCTACCCGTGATCCTGTTTTTTAATATACCGAATTCGAGGCCGGCATCAACTTGTGCTGTAGACTGCCAGCCCAGATCGGTAGCAGCCAATGTTGTTACTGTATAAGCTAGTTGTTGACCGCCAGTAGTGGTTCCGAAATTATAATAACCTGGAGATAATGCACCAAGTGTTTGATATGGACCAACGTTTCTATTACCTGAAACTCCCCATCCGCCTCTCAGCTTGAGGTTGGAAATAAATGAAACGTTCTTCATAAAGTTTTCTTCTGTAACTGTCCAACCTAAACCAATAGCTGGATAAGTAAACCATTGGTGACCCGGTGCTAATGTTGAAGAACCATCTCGTCTTACTGTAGCAGTCAGCATATAGCGGTTGTTATACGAATAATTTAATCGCCCCATATAAGAAACCAACCCTTGTTCATTGAAAGATTGATTATTGGGATTTGCAACAGGAGCACCACTTGCTAATCCAAAATTGTAACTGCCAATATAATCCGCCGGAACTCCTGTTACGGTAAAATTACTTCCTTGCGAATGATCTTTAGTTACCTCAAACAAACCTGTAAATCCAATTCGATGTTTTTGGGCAATCACTTTATCATAATACAAAAGGTGTTGCAGGTCATAATTCCAAAATTCAGTATTACTTACTGATGCATTTGAAGATGACTGTACTGTTGCGTTGTTAACATAAGTAAGAGGGCCAGAGTAACCATTAAAAACAGATTGGCTGTAATTTAAGCCCGCGTTAAACCTGTACCTTAATCCTTCAATAATCCTGATTTCCACATAGGCACTATTAAAAGTTCTTAATGACCTGCTTCTTGATAATATAGCATCAGACTTTGTTATTAACGTTAAAGGGCTGATGTTCGCCGCATCAATGGAACCGGCGGCAGGAGTAAGGTTTACTGTCCCATCTGAATTGTAAGGAGCTGCCAGTGGTGTTAATCTAACCAAACCTCCTGGTACTCCGCCACCACCCGGGTTATTTGTATAGCTAACTGTATTAAGGCTATTGACTCCAACTTTTATTCTTTTACCAATTTTTTGATCCAATGTTAAACGCAGGTTTGCACGGTCGAATTTTTGATGTGTAACAATTCCCGTTTCTCTGTAAAATCCTGCACCTAATGAATATTGAGTCAAGTCCGTGCCTCCCTGCACACCCAACTGTTGACTGGTAGTCAGACCATGTTGAAAAATTAAATTTTGCCAATCGGTTGATATACCTGCAGCCAGGGCGTCTTTTTCAGGTTGAGTAAGTAAATAAGATGAAGTACCCGGGCTGGTAGGTGATGATCTGTTATAAATAGCCGCGTCCTGCTTGAATTGAGCATATTCGGGGCCGTTAAATACCTGGTATTCATCCAGGATAGAAGTAACTGAATAATAGCCATCGTAGGTGATTACTGGTTTTCCAACTTTCCCGCGTTTGGTTGTAATTAATATAACGCCGCCCGCACCACGTGAGCCATATATTGCCGTGGCAGAGGCATCTTTCAAAATATCAATGCTGGCAATATCGTCGGGATTTAAATCATTCAATCCTCCGTAGGGTATTCCATCTACGACAAATAAAGGACCATCTAACGCATCACTTGAACCTGAGTTGGTAGTTAATGTTCGGTTGCCCCGGATACGAATCTGGGGTACAGACCCGATAGAACTGCTATTGCTGACTATCGAAACACCAGCTACACGGCCTTTAAGTTGTGAAACAACATTCGTCGCCGGAACTTCTTTCAATGTAGCTTCCGGTACGGAAGCGATTGAACCTGTCACATCTTTTCTCCTGGTTGTGCCGTAACCGACTACAACTACTTCCCCTTCTACTTTTTCCGAAGAAATAAGTGTGACATCAATGGTTTGCTTGTTGTTAACAGAAACCTCCTGCATTTTAAAATTTACCGCAGAAATGATCAGTGTGCCATTAGCCGGCGCATTAATCTCAAAGACTCCATTATCGTCGGCGGTAGTACCTGTCGTACCTCCTTTGACCGTGACGGAAGCCCTTTGCACAGGCTGCCCGCTCTCATTGATAATACGTCCTTTTACCCGGATGGTTTGCGCAAAACCGGGCAATGCAAAACAAACTATGACAATAACGGAAACCGTAACCATCATGATTTTTTGCAATGATCGATTCTGCGGGAAAATTCTTAGTGAATTCTTTTTTAATGAAGCTTTCATAACCAGCAGTTTTAAAGTTTTATAAGTTTTAAAGTTGGCAACCAACTTTTTTACAGACTATCGCTAGTCCCTGTTTTTCATTCGGGCGGATTATTTTCACCATTGTAATTCAATTTTTACCGATCTCGCATAAACAGGTATACCCGTCAAAAGCTTTTTGCCGGTAGTTTTTCCTGGCCTGATCAGCAATAATTGAAAATTCAACTCCGGAGCCTGCGATAAAAAAGGGAAAAAATAAGTGCACCAGTCATTAAAAAATGAAGAGAAAAATCGAATGAAACCCTGCAGGAGCATGGGTTGTACTGGTCTTAAGTAAAATCTTTTAATTGTTAAGGCAAGCATGGAGAAGCAATTGGCAAGTCGAATGTAAAGAGTTTTTTTTGAAAATTGCAACCGATTGCAATTTTTTTTTCAAATAATGCTTCCTTTATTTGTACCAGAAAGCCCAAATATGCCAGATGAGAAAGAAATAACGATCTATGACATTGCCAAACATCTTAATATTTCGGCGACTACAGTCAGCCGGGGTTTGAAAAATCATCCCACTATTAACAAAAATACACGGAAGCGCATATTTGCGGCAGCAAAGGAACTAGGCTACCGCTCCAATATGTTTGCCAGTAGTCTGCGTAGCAAAAAGACCTATACGCTCGGAGTTATTGTGCATAGGCTTAACTCCTATTTCGTAGCGACCGTCCTGGCAGGAATGGAAGACGTTGCAAACCGGGCAGGATATAACCTGATCATCAGCCATTCGCTTGAAAGCGCTGAAAAAGAAATAGCGAATGCTCACACGATGTTCAATAAAAGGGTGGACGGTTTACTGGTTTCCCTGGCCTACGATACTGAAAATATCGCCCATTTTGAACCTTTTTTTAAGAAGGGTATCCCGGTTGTTTTTTTTGACCGCATTTATGATCACAAGGAAAGTACCAGCGTGGTAATTGATAATTTCAGGGCCGCCTATGACATCACCAATCACTTGATTGACAACGGTTGTAGCAGAATCATGCACATTGGCGGCAACCTGCTCAGGAATGTTTATGCCGACAGACTAAGAGGGTATAAACAGGCGCTGCAGGATCATAAGATCAAGTTTGATGAAAAACTTTTGTTTATCAGCAAGCTCAATGAGGAGGCAGGGACCGAGGCAGCGAAACTCATATTAAAGATGGGCGGCAAACAACCGGATGCTGTTTTTTCTGCTAATGATGCCGCTGCAGTCTATTGCATGAAAAAATTAAAAGAGGCGGGTATCCGCATCCCCGAAGACATAGCTTTCGCCGGTTTTAACAATGATCCAATCAGTAAAATAATAGAGCCCAATCTTACCACCGTCAACTATTCAGGATATGATATGGGAGAAGCGGCTGTCACCAGTCTTATCAATCATCTCAATGGTATTTCCAATGTAAAAACTACCAACAGCATTATCCTTCGCTCAGAACTTATCATCCGTGAATCCTCCTCAAAAAACAAAAGTTTGTAATTGGGTTTTTTTTTGCGATTTTTATGCAACCGATTGCAACATGAAACCTAAAAAAGAAGTTACCATATATGATATCGCACAAAAATTAGCCCTCTCCTCGGCTACAGTGAGCCGGGGTTTGCAGGATAATCCTGCCATTAATAAAAATACCAGGAAGAGAATACAGGAGGCTGCCCGCGAGCTGGGTTACAGGCATAATACATTCGCCAGCAGCCTTCGCAAACAAAAAACAAATACTATCGGGGTCATCGTGCATGAATTGAACAGTAACTTTATTACTTCTGTGCTGGCAGGTATAGAAAAAGTGACCACCGAAGCAGGGTACGATTTAATCATCGCCCACTCTTCCGAAAGCTACGAGAAAGAAGCTGCCAATGCCCTTAACTTATTTCATAAAAGAGTGGATGGCCTGATCGCTTCCCTCGCTTTTGACACCAAAGGATTGGAGCATTATAAATCATACGAAGAAAAGGGTATCCCGGTCATCTTCTTTGACAGGGTGGAGGAAAAAAGCGATTGTACCAAAGTCATCATTGACAATTATAAATGCGGCTACCAGGCCACTAAACACCTGGTGGAGCAGGGATGTAAACGGATAGTGATGGTTACCGCCAGCCTTAAAAGAAATGTGTACGCCCAGCGCCAAAAAGGATATATGGACGCTTTGTTTGATAACAATATCCCTTTTGAAAAAGACCTTGTGTTAATTAAAGACCTCAGTGAACAATGCGGTATCGAGGCTGCGCTGGAGATATTAAAGATGAAGCCATTGCCCGACGGAGCATTTATTACCAATGATTTCTCCGCGGCTGTATGTATGCAAACATTGAAGGACTATGGCGTAAAGATCCCCGAAGACATAGCCGTTGTAGGGTTTAACAATGACGCTATCAGTAAAATTATTGAACCGCAATTGACCACTATCCATTATCCCGGTATGGATATGGGAGAGATCGCCGCCCGCAACCTTATCAATCACCTCCGGGGAGTTTCAAATCTCAAACATACTAATACCATTGTCGTACGTTCAGAACTGATCATAAGGAAATCATCACTGAAGAGACAAAGCCATTTTTAAAACCGGCATTCATTTCGTTATGAGAAAAATTGTATCGCTTTTCATACTGCTGATGACAGCATCCCGGCTGTTTGCCGAAGATGGTTATCGCTTATGGCTGCGTTATGATAAAATTGATAATTCTATTTTGCTTCAGCAATACAGGAATAATATCAGTTCCGTTGTAATTAATGGCTCTTCTCCAACAATAATTGCTGCACGACAGGAATTGCTTGCCGGTCTGGACGGGCTATTGGCCAAAAAGGTTCCCGAAGCAAAAGAAATTAAAAATAATTCTATCGTCATCTTTAAAAAAACCTCCGGCTTCCCGGAAACAATTGGCGTAGATTATACTGCTCTGGGTGAAGAAGGGTTCGCCATCTCTACTCTAAAATTGTCTTCTAAAGGCAATGCAGAGGATATAATTGCAATCAGCGCCAACACAGATATGGGAGTTCTATATGGCGTATTCTATTTTTTACGTTTACTGCAAACGCATCAAAGCATACAGCATTTATCTGTAATCAGTGTTCCAAAAATCCAGCTTCGTATTCTTGATCACTGGGACAATCTCAACCGGTCGGTGGAAAGAGGCTATGCCGGTATTTCCATCTGGAATTGGCATACTCTACCCGATTATATTGACCAGCGGTATATAGATTATGCAAGAGCCAATGCTTCCATTGGTATCAATGGATCGGTATTAACGAATGTAAATGCCAATGCCCTGGTATTGACAAAAACATTTTTAGAAAAAGTAGCGGCCCTGGCAAATGTGTTCAGGCCTTATGGTATCAAAGTATATCTCACCGCGAGATTCAGTGCGCCGGTTGAAATAGGAGGATTGAAAACCGCTGACCCATTAAATGCAGAGGTACAGCAATGGTGGAAGAAAAAAGTGGATACGATATACCAATACATTCCTGATTTCGGCGGTTTTTTGGTCAAAGCAAATTCAGAAGGGCAACCCGGTCCGCAAAATTACCAGCGAACACATGCCGATGGCGCGAACATGCTTGCTGATGCGGTCGCCCCCTATGGAGGTATCGTAATGTGGCGGGCATTTGTTTACAGCAATGAAACACCGACTGACCGGTTTAAACAGGCTTATGATGAATTCAAACCATTGGACGGACAATTCAGGAAGAATGTGTTGATACAGGTAAAGAACGGGCCCATCGATTTTCAACCGAGAGAACCTTTTCATCCCTTGTTTGGCTCCATGCCGCAAACGCCATTGATGATGGAATTCCAGATCACGCAGGAATACCTTGGCCAGGCTACGCACCTGGTTTATGAAGCTCCGCTGTTCAAAGAATGTATAGATGCTGATACCTATGCGAAAGGCAAAGGATCAACTGTAGCTAAAATTATTGACGGTTCTTTAGATAATCATTCCATTTCCGGAATCGCAGGCGTTGCCAATATCGGTAATGAAAGAAACTGGACAGGGCATCCTTTCGGCCAGGCCAACTGGTATGCATTCGGAAGATTAGCCTGGGATCATGACCTCGCTTCAGCGCAGATCGCTGATGAATGGATAAAACAAACTTTTACCAACAATAAAACATTTGTTGACGGAGTAAAAGAAATAATGCTCGCATCACGTCAAATAATGGTGAATTACATGACACCGCTTGGACTGCATCACATCATGGGAACAGGAAATCATTATGGACCTGCTCCGTGGGTTAATAATGTTGGCAGAGCAGACTGGAACCCGGTTTATTATCATAGGGCAGATAGCATAGGGATTGGTTTTGACAGAACAAGCAGCGGAAGCAATGCACTGTCTCAATATACTTCCACGGTCAGTGGTCCATGGAGTAATCTTAAAACTTGCCCGGATGAATATTTGTTATGGTTTCATCATGTACCCTGGAATTATACCATGCGCTCAGGAAGGACATTATGGGGCGAGCTTTGCTATCAATATTATTCCGGCGTTGATTCAGCTAAATGGATGCAGCAAACATGGAATAAAATGGAAGGATGGACGGATGAAGAAAGATTCCGGCAGGTAAAAATGTTATTGACCATCCAGGAAAAAGAAGCTGTATGGTGGCGAAACGCTTGTCTTTTGTATTTTCAGACATTTTCAAAAATGCCGCTGCCGGATGGTTATGAGAAACCAGGTCATACCTTAGAATATTATAAAGGACTAAGATTTCCTTTTGCGCCGGGGAATGGAGGAAATTTATAAATAACAATAGCCTTCTCTTGCTCATCAATAATTATTGATGAGCAAGAGCCTGAGATAAGGAAAGATTTAATTTGTAAGTATTAAAAATAACCGAATGGAGAACACTAACCAGCAACAGGTGGCCATAGTGACCGGGGGCGGATCAGGAATTGGATTGGCCATTGCCGAAAAATTTACTCAAAATAAAATTCATACCGTTATCGTGGGCCGTGATGAGAAAAAACTGGAAAAAGCAAAAAAGCAGTTAGGCGAGTATTGTTACCCGATGATTTGCGATATAAGTAACCTGGCTTGCATTCCCGCATTCATTGAAAAGGTGATCAGCAAATTTGGCCAAATTGATACATTGGTGAACAATGCAGGTATTAATATGAAAAAAGAATTTATAGAAGTAACGGATGAAGAATTCCAGCGGGTGATCACTACCAACCTGTGTTCCGTATTTGCGATATCACGGGAAGTGGTAAAACATATGTTGAAAAGAGGAAGCGGTTCCATTATTCATATCAGTTCCATGGCGGCCCAGTATGGGTTACCGAAAGTCATTGCCTACAGCGCTTCCAAAACCGCTATTGATGGTATGACAAGGGCCATGGCTGTGGAATTGTCACCAAAAGGAATTCGGGTCAATGCCATTGCGCCGGGGTTTATCGAAACGGACATGACAGCAAAAGCATTAAATGAAGACCCGGAAAGAAAACAGAAAGTATTTGGAAGAACACCGATGGGTTATATGGGAAAGCCCCGTGATATTGGTGAAGCCGCTTTATTCCTGGCTTCTGATGCGGCCAGGTATATCACAGGTGTAGTATTACCTGTTGATGGAGGAAACTCGGTAGGATTTTGAATCACCGGGTATATAAAAACATAACCGACCGATCGCTGTACCCTGCTAAAACAAGCCGCCTGTATAATTGCTATTGATTTATTTTTCAGGACATCTAAAAACATACGATGTACAAAGGGATTGTATTGCCGTTTCTTATAGCGGTCTATTGCGGTATTTCAGCGCAGGCACAACCATTAATAACGGATAAAGCCCGGCCGGGTTCTTTAGCCATTGTCTCCCCAAATGATAATGCGATAATCTATGCCGACGTGGCCGATTTTGTATTGGTACAAAAATCAGCTTCCTGGCTTCAACAGGATATGGAAAGCGTGACCGGGAAAAAGCCCACTATCGTCAGCAGTCTTCCTGCATCAGGAAAAAACATTATCCTCATTGGTACCCTGGAAAAATCGTCCCTGGTACGGGAGCTTGTCAAACAAAAAAAGATCAGTGTTGACAATATAAAAGGTAAATGGGAAGCGTATTTAATACAAACGGTCGCCCATCCCTTCAAGGGAATTGCCAACGCATTGGTTATTGCGGGCAGCGACAGAAGAGGAGTCGCTTATGGGGTGGCTGAACTGTCACAGCAGATCGGTGTCTCACCCTGGTATTGGTGGGCAGATGTACCCGTAAAAAAGAAACAAGCCATCTATATAAAGAACGGTATAAAGCTTACGGATGCTCCCAGGGTAAAATACCGCGGCATATTTATCAACGACGAAGCGCCTGCTTTTTCAGGATGGGCAAAAGAAAAATTCGGAGGCATCAATCACCTGGTATATGAAAAAATGTTTGAACTCATCCTCCGGCTGAAAGGAAATTATCTCTGGCCCGCGATGTGGGGCAATGCTTTTAATGATGATGATACGCTGGATGCGAAACTGGCAGATGAATATGGTATCGTCATGGGCACTTCTCATCACGAACCCATGTTAAGAGCTCAGCAGGAATGGAAACGATATGGTAAAGGAAAATGGGACTACGACAGCAATGAAGCCGTATTGAAAGATTTCTGGAGAAAAGGTATACAGAACATGGGTACACATGAAAGTATTGTTACCGTAGGTATGCGCGGCGATGGCGACAAACCGATGACCCAGGGAACAGCGACTGCTTTATTGGAAAGAATTGTAAAAGACCAGCGACAGATCATAGAAGAGGTAACTCACCAACCGGCCTCCAGGACTCCGCAACTATGGGCATTATATAAAGAAGTACAGGATTATTACGATAAGGGTATGAGGGTGCCGGATGATGTGACCCTATTATTATGCGACGATAACTGGGGTAATATCCGTAAGCTCCCCAAATTGGAAGAAAAACCAAGAGCAGGTGGTTATGGCATTTATTATCATTTCGATTATGTAGGCGGCCCGAGGAATTACAAATGGCTCAATACAAATCCTATTCCCAGAACATGGGAACAGATGCATTTGGCGTATGAATACAATGTAAGACAGATATGGATCGTGAATGTGGGCGACCTTAAACCGATGGAGTTTCCTATTTCTTTTTTCCTTGATTATGCCTGGAATCCTGATAAAATCGGCCCGGCCGATCTGCAAAAATATACAGAACAATGGGCCGCTGATCAATTTGGCGATCAGTATGCGGTGGAAATTGCCGACATCATTTCCAAATACACAAAATATAATGGAAGGCGCAAACCGGAATTATTGGATGCAAATACTTATAGTCTTTTAAACTATGATGAGGCCACCAGGGTGACGAACGACTGGTTTGATCTTTTAACAAAAGCCGAAAAAATAAATAACGAATTACCCGCTGAATACCGCGATGCCTACTTTGAATTGGTATTGCACCCGGTAAGAGCGTGTGCAAACCTCCAGGAGTTATATACCACAGTCGCCAAAAACCACTATGAAGTTTTAAACAAATCGCCGTTCGCTAATGAACATGCAGAACTTGCGAAGCAACTTTATGCTAAAGACTCATTGATCAGTGCAGCGTATAACCATATCGCCAACGGCAAATGGAATCACATGATGGATCAAACGCATATCGGGTATACTTACTGGCAGCAACCCCCGCGACAAAGAATGCCTGAAGTAAAATACCTGTCTGCTGATTCTGTCATTGACCGTCTTAAGGAGAATTTACTTACCCAATCAGCAGAACAACTTATACCCAAAGAAAGAACAGGCAATGTTTTTTACGAACGGGATGGCTACGTTGCAATAGAATCCGACCATTACACGAAAGCAGTGAATGCAAACAGCATCACGTGGAAAGTGTTGCCTGACCATGGCAGAACCGGTTCTTCTATTACCGTATTCCCCGTTACGGCTGCTGAACAAAAACCTGACGCCCATTCACCTCATTTGGAATATGAAGTATATGTATATGATACGGGAAAAATAAAACTCAACGCTTACTTCTCCCCTACCCTGAACTTTCACAACGACGATGGATTGAAATATGCCATTTCCATAGATGATGAACAACCACAGACCCTTTCTATCAATAAAGAAGACAACAATGTAAGAACATGGGAAGGGTGGGTAGCAAACAATATCATTATCAAAACAACGAATCACAACATTTCGAAAACAGGAAAACATATAATCAAATTCTGGATGGTCAGCCCCTGTGTGGTGTTGCAGAAATTGGTGGTTGACCTTGGTGGCATGAAGCCCAGTTATTTAGGCCCGCCGGAAACAAGAGTTAATCATAAATAATTTAATAATCCAATCAGTGCGTTATTCTCTAAAATATAATCGCAGGAGCAAGTGGCTGACGTGCAGGCTTCTCATCAGCTATACATCTTTACTGTGCCACTTCTTCTCATTTGGTCAAACAGGCAAACTGACCATTAACGACTCCGGCTACTTTGAAACACGAGGCCTGAATGTTTTTGTATTCAGTAATCATTACGGTCTTTTTGGCGATGAAAAAAGCAGTGGTATCGAGATTATTCATCATGGTGTGCGAACCGCTACAAACGGTGATGTGCGACTGAACCCTACTCCTGAACAATGGGATTCTATTCCACAATTTATTAAACGAACCATCAACAAAGAGAGCAATTCGATAGAAGCATTCCTGCAATACCCGGTATTCGATTTTGCTTATTCAATAAAAGCACAGGCAAGAGAAAACGGCATAGTAATAAGTGTTTACCTGGATAAGCCTCTTCCTGCTGCTTTAGAAGGAAAAGCCGGTTTTAACCTCGAATTTCTTCCTGCAGCTTATTTCAGGAAATCTTACCTGGCAGATGATAAAAGCGGGATATTTCCCCTTTATCCTTCCAGTGCCATGCTTGTCCATGCAGGTATCACCGATCCGCAACCTTTCGCTGTTGCTAAAAAATTAGTGCTGGCGCCGGAAGACCCTGAAAGAAGAATTACGATCGAAAGTCCCGGTAACCCGCTCTCCATGTATGATGGCCGCAACAAAGCACAGAATGGCTGGTTTGTCGTTCGCAGTTTATTGCCAGCCGGTAAAACCGGTAAAGTATTAGAATGGTTTATCAGCGGCAACACTATCCCCAACTGGGTTCGTCAACCCATGATAGCGCATTCGCAGGTAGGCTATCACCCGGAACAAAAAAAGATGGCCATCATTGAATTAGATAAGAACGATAAAGCACTTGGTTCTGCACGTTTATTGAGAGTAAATGAAACCGGTCAATGGACAGAAAAATTGAAAGCGCCCATTACCCGCTGGGGCAATTACCTGCGCTATCAATATTACACGTTTGATTTTTCATCTGTAAAAGAAAATGGTATTTATATCCTTGAATATGGAAAAGTTCAAACCCAGCCTTTCCGCATAGCCAATGATGTTTTTGTGAATACCTGGCATCCTACGCTGGATGTATTCTTCACCGAGCAGATGGATCACATTTTTGTGAATGAAGCCTACCGTGTGTGGCATGGCAGATCACATATGGATGATGCTTTGCAGGCGCCCGTCAATCATACCCATTTTGATTTATATGCACAGGGGCCCACAACGGGTAATCGTTTTAAACCCGGCGAGCATATTCCAGGGCTAAATATTGGCGGATGGTATGATGCCGGTGATTTTGATTTGCGGACACAAACCATCTATGGAACGGTCATGAACCTGGTACAAACCTGGGAACTGTTCAAACCAATGCGCGATGAAACGCTGATCAATGAGCAAACACGCTATGCCGATATGCATCACCCGGATGGAAAACCGGATATCCTCCAACAGATAGAACATGGTATCCTGCAATTGCTGGGACAACAGAAATCGGTGGGCTATGCCATTAACGGTATTGTGGAAGCGCACCTGGATCAATATACCCATCTTGGCGACGCTTCCACCAAAACAGACAACCTGGTATATAACGCCGCCTTAAAAGAAAACGAATCGGATGGTTTTACCAGCGGCACTTTTGACGATCGTTGGGCCTTTACCAGTAAATCTTCATCATTGAACTACGGTTCCGCTGCTGCGCTCGCCGCAGCCAGTCGCGCCTTGAAGGGATATAACGATACGCTGGCAACTGAATGTTTATCGATGGCTAAAAAAGTATGGGAAGAAGAAAACAGTCATGCCCCTGATATGTTCCGTCATGGAAATACAACCGGTGGAAACCTGCTGGATGAAAAATTAAGGGCAGCAGTAGAATTATTGCTTTCAACAGGAGATAAAAAATATGCGGATACTCTTTATTCCAGATTGCCCGATATTGAAAAGCAGCCCGGCCGTTTTGCTGTCATTGCTGTTCAAGCAATTCCCTACATGGATGCATCTTACAAACAAAGAATAGAAGCTGCGGTAAAAAATTATAAAGCCAACCTGGACAAAATGGCGCAGCAAAACCCGTTTGGTGTTTTTATCGGCACAGGCGGATGGGCCGGCAGCGGGCAAGTGATTGGTTTCGCCGGCACCAACTATTTATTGTATAAAGCATTCCCCGGGATCATGAGCAAAGAAGATGTTTTCAGGGGATTGAATTATGTCTATGGTTGTCATCCCGCCTCGGATATCTCTTTGGTATCCGCAGCAGGTACCCGGTCCAAGGAAGTAGCATATGGTAATAACCGCGCGGATTTTACATTCATTGCCGGCGGTATTGTACCGGGAGTATTGATAATCCCTCCCGATTTCCCTGAGAATAAAGAAGACTGGCCTTTCCTGTGGGGCGAAAATGAATATGTAGTAAACCTTGGGGCCAGTTATATTTTGCTGACGCTTGCTGTAAATGATTTACTAAATGTGCCAAACGAATAAAAAATAAAGTCATTAATAAAAAGAAGAAGATAACAGTCAATAAGATGGAAGTAACTGTCTAAATTAATTTTTCCATGAGTAAAATAAAATACCGGTCTATTCCGGGAATGATCACTGTATTTGTCTTATGCATTTGCCATGTTGGCAAAACGCAGGGTAACAAGAAAGAGCCTATATCACAACCATTGGTCACGCATATTTATACCGCCGATCCTTCCGCCCACCTGTTTAATGGACGCATTTATATTTATCCTTCACATGATTCCGCTACCGGCGCTCCTGAAAATGATAATGGCGATCATTTCGACATGAAGGACTATCATATTCTGTCTATGGATGCTATTGGCGGTAAAGTCACAGATGATGGTGTTGCACTAAGTATAAAAGATATACCCTGGGCAGGACGCCAGTTATGGGCGCCTGATGCCGCTTTTGCCAATGATATGTATTATCTCTATTTCCCCGCCAAAGATAAAATGGGTATCAATCGTATTGGCGTAGCTACCAGTAAAAAACCAGGGGGTCCTTTTGTTGCGGAAAAAGAACCCCTCCGGGGAAGTTACAGCATTGACCCCTGCGTATTCAAAGATGATGATGGTTCATTTTATATATATTTCGGAGGTATCTGGGGTGGCCAATTACAAAGATGGAACAATAATAAATATGATTCGGCGGCCAAACTGCGCCAGCCAGATGAAACAGCTATTCTCCCGCGCATAGCCAAACTCAACAAAGACATGAAGAGTTTTTCCGGCGAAGTGAAGGAAGTAAAGATCGTTGACAAAAACGGGAATCTCTTCAAAGAAAAAGATAATGACAAGCGTTTCTTTGAAGCATCGTGGATGCATAAGTATAATGGCAAATACTACTTCTCGTATTCAACGGGTGATACGCATTTTATCTGTTATGCTATTGGTGATAACCCGTATGGGCCCTTCACGTACCAGGGGGTGGTCTTAAATCCCGTAGCAGGCTGGACAAATCACCATTCGATCATCACGATAAAAGATAAGTGGTACCTCTTTTATCATGATGCCCTGTTGAGCGGTAAAACTCATTTGCGTAATGTGAAAGTAACTGAATTGAAATATAATAAAGATGGTACGATTCAAACAATAACAGCCTATAAATAATAATACTCTGTAAGATGAAGCGAATTGTTTTTTTTATCCTGTTATCTTTTTCGTTGCTCGTTTCAGGAGCACAAGTAAGGTTGCCCAGGCTGGTAAGAGACAGCATGGTATTGCAAAGAGAGGCAAAAGTAAATATCTGGGGGTGGGCAGCTAAAGGGGAAAAGATACAGGTAAGGTTCAATGGGAAAACGTATAAAACAACTGCAGGCGCCGATGGGAAATGGGTGATTGTACTATTACCCCAGAAAGCCGGTGGCCCTTACACGATGGATATTATTGCCAGTAATAAAATTACACTGAACGATATTTTAATCGGTGATGTATGGATCTGTTCAGGCCAATCCAATATGGTTCATCAAATGGAATTGCATAGTATACGATATGCTGATGATATTGCACAGGCGAATTACCCGGAAATAAGACATTTCTGGATCCCAACGCTCACCGATATGCAGGGACCGAAAGATGACTTGCCGGCTGGTTATTGGAAATCGGCCAACCCACAGGATGTACGCCAGTTTTCTGCCGTCGCCTATTTCTTTGCCAGGATGATTTATGAAAAATATCATATCCCCATTGGATTAATCAATGCAAGCGTCGGCGGCACACCTGTCGAAGCATGGACAAGTGAGGAAGGATTAAAAGAATTTCCTTCTTTGTTAAGTACAATACAAAAAAATAAAGACACTGCTTTTATCAATAGCATGAGCCGGAGAGCTTTTGCCAATACTGCCAACAGGCCGCCAATGCAGGATAAAGGGTTGACGGGCTCAAAAACCTGGTTCGATACTTCCTATATACCGAAAGGGTGGCATCCGATTAATATACCCGGTTATTGGGAAGACCAGGGAATAAAAGATCTTGACGGTATAGTCTGGTACCGCAAAGAAATTGATATTCCTGCGTCTATGACAGGTATTCCGGCAAAAGTTTTTTTGGGACGTATTGTTGATGCGGATGTTTTATACGTGAATGGAAAACAGGTTGGCAATACCACCTATCAATACCCGCAAAGAAGATATCAATTGCCCGCAGGTTTATTGAAAGCCGGCAAAAATTTATTTGTAATTCGTGTTATCAACAACTTTGGCAAAGGCGGATTTGTGCCTGATAAGCCTTACTGCTTAATTGCCGGTAACGATACGATTGACCTCAAAGGATACTGGCAATATAAGGTGGGAGATGTTTTTATTCCGCAACGTGGATTCGGTGGTGGTGGAATATCTGCACAAAATCAACCCTCGGCATTATACAATGCGATGATTGCGCCGTTAATAAATTATACCATTAAAGGTATTCTTTGGTATCAGGGCGAAGCCAATACAGGCCGCGCAGAAGAATATGCAAAATTGCAGCCGGCCATGATTGCCGACTGGCGCCATCAGTGGAAGGAGGGTCACATTCCTTTTCTATATGTACAGCTTCCTGGTTTTATGGAAATGAATTATCTCCCTTCAGAAAGTCAGTGGGCGGCGCTAAGAGAATCGCAATTAAAATCATTAGCGGTGCCCAATACAGGAATGGCCGTGGCGATTGATCTTGGAGAATGGAACGATATACACCCCGACAAGAAAAAAGAAGTAGGTGTAAGGCTCGCATTGGCTGCAGAAAAAATTGCTTATAGCGAAAAGGGCATTGTTTATTCGGGCCCTGTTTATCAATCCGCCGCTATTGAAGGCAATAAAATAACAATTTCTTTCAGCAATACGGGAAGCGGGCTTACCACCAGTGATGGTGAAGAACTCAGCCAGTTTGCCATCGCAGGAGCTGATAAAAAATTTATGTGGGCAAAAGCTAAAATTGAAGGTGATAAAGTAGTGGTTTGGAGTGATGCTGTCACCAATCCCATGTATGTTCGTTACGCATGGGCCGATAATCCGGATGGAGCGAATTTGTTTAACAAAGAGGGGTTACCTGCTTCACCATTCCGTACGGATAAATAAAACAGGCCTGCTTAATTATGTTTCTGCATATTAAAAAACCAAAGATGATCAAATGAAAAAACTTACATTTTTCTTGCTGATGGTAACTCTTACTTATACTGCATTAGCCCAGCAGTCAAAGATTGACAGCAGCAAGTACCCCCGTCCGGCAACATTTACTGCCCAGCAGGATCATGACAACATGATGCAACAGTTGGGTATAAAAAAATTAAGACCTGGTCCAAGCGGCAATGAATCTGCTCCCAACCATGCTAACTACGATGAATCATTGGCCAACCCCTGTCCCCAGTTGCCGGATATACTGACAACTAAGAGTGGCAAGAAAGTAACTACGGCAGATATGTGGTGGAAACAGCGTCGCCCGGAAATTGCAGAAGATATGGAAAGAGAAATGTACGGACGGCTTCCAAAAAATATACCTAAGGTGACCTGGTCTGTAAAGATTACTGATCGTGAATTTGTCGGCTTTACCCCGGTTATTGCAAAACAATTGATCGGTCATGTAGATAATAGCGAGTACCCATTGATAAATGTTGACATTAATATGATGCTGGTTGTGCCGCTTAATGTAAAAGGACCCGTGCCGGTATTAATGATGCTGGGTCGTCCTTCTTTTCCGTCTCCGGCACAACCATCGCCAGAGCAAATGGAAAAATTGAATGCCGCTTTTAAAGAGATGATGATAAAAAATAACCCTGAAATAAAAGCTATCTTCGATCAGTATCCTGCTTACACCCCGATCACCAGATTACCCGGTCCGAACTTCTTTGCACCTCCTCCGGTTGGTGATCCTTCGCCTACTGAACAGTTACTGGCAGCGGGCTGGGGTTATGTTACTATTGATCCTACAAGCATACAGGCAGATAATGGTGCAGGTATTACAAGAGGTATTATTGGTTTAGTAAATAAAGGACAACCCCGTAAGCCGGATGATTGGGGAGCACTGCGTGCATGGGCCTGGGGTGCTGCCCGGGGACTTGATTACCTTGAGACAGATAGTTTGGTTGATGCAAAAAAAGTGGGTATTGAAGGCGTATCACGCTATGGTAAAGCTGCACTGGTGACACTTGCTTTTGAACCACGTTTCGCCGTCGGATTGATTGGTTCTTCGGGTAAAGGTGGCGCTACGCTTCACCGGCGTGTGTTTGGCGAAGCAGTTGAAAGCCTTACCGGTGGTGAATATTACTGGATGGCAGGGAACTACATGAAGTATGGAGCTTCTGAAGCAAGCTTTGGCAGTAAAACAGGATGTGACCTGCCTGTTGATTCGCATGAATTAATAGCTCTTTGTGCCCCTCGTCTTACATTCATCAGTTATGGTATCCCGGAAAAAGGCGATGCCAAATGGCTGGATCATGCAGGCAGTTATATGGCTACTGTAGCGGCGGGTTCAGTATTTAAATTGTTAGGGGCAAAAGATATTGGCGTTTCCAATGAGTATTTAACAGAGAAAATGCCTCCTGTGCTTACAGGTATGCTGAATGGTGAATTAGCATGGCGGCAACATGATGGCGGACATACAGATGCTCCAAACTTCAAGTATTTTATTCCATGGGCCGGCAAATTTCTGAAGTATGAGAGAAAAGCAGCACAGTAAGACATTGATAGGCTAATCTTACAAGACAACCATTCTAACATGAAGAAAAACTTTATTGTTCTATTATCAGGTCTCCTGCTCGTTACTGGTGCATCTGCGCAATTCAACATTGCCTGGCAGGGAAAAAAATGCGCAGTTGTACTTACTTATGATGATGCTTACAATCAGCATTTAGACAATGCCATTCCGGTTCTCGACTCGCTCGGATTGAAAGCGACATTTTATATTACTGCTTTTTCTACTTCCATGCAGACCCGCATGAATGATTGGAAAAAATTGGCGGCAAATGGTCATGAGTTAGGCAATCATACCTTATATCATCCCTGTCTCGGGGGCAAAGGAAGAGAATGGGTAAAGCCGGAATACGACTTAAGCAATTACACCGTTCAGCGAATGATTGATGAAACAAGAATGACCAATGTTTTTTTGCAGGCATTGGACGGAAAAACTAAAAGAACCTTTGCTTTTACCTGCGGTGATATGAAGATTGGCGATTCATCGTTTATCAATGCGATGAAGAATGATTTTGCAGCAGCAAGAGCCGTCAGGAATCAAATGCATAAAATAAATGAAGTAGACTTGTACAATGTGGATTGCTATATGGTAAACGGCGAAACAGGTGAGCAAATGATTGAATGGGTTAAAAAGGCAATGGAAACAAATTCATTACTCGTTATTCTTTTTCATGGAGTAAATGGCGGCAATTCACTGAATGTATCATTGCCTGCACATAGCCGGCTTTTACATTTCTTAAAAGAGAATGAAAAAGACATCATGATTGCCCCTATGATTACTGTGGCGGAACATATTAAAACATGGCAAGACAGTAATAAAGCAGCGAAAAACATACAATAAGATCACCTAAAATATACTGGAAACAGTCACTTATTGATTCAACAATTAATAATAAAGAAGGATGAGTATCCGGGAATTCAAAAAATCTTTTTATGAAAAGTAAATTATTCGTCA
The DNA here is from genome assembly GCA_030706685.1 of Bacteroidota bacterium. Lineage (GTDB taxonomy): Bacteria > Bacteroidota > Bacteroidia > Chitinophagales > Chitinophagaceae > VBAT01. The sequence continues at coordinate 43,135 of JAUZOA010000006.1, read as the reverse complement.
TAGGAATAATTCTTTTCTGCTCATCGCGGGTAAATGCACAAGCAGCACCAGATCATATGCCCCGGCTGGTAAAGAAGGGAAAATATACCCAGTTATTGGTAAATGATAAACCATATTTGATTCTTGGAGGTGAACTTGGCAATTCAAGCGCGTCGAGTAATGTCTATATGAGACCCATATGGCCGAGGTTAAAGCAGATGAACCTTAACACGGTTATTGCACCTGTATATTGGGAACTGGTTGAACCCGGTGAAGGACGATTTGATTTCTCCTTACTGGATAGTTTGATTAAGAATGCCCGTTTGGCCAATATGAAACTGGTGTTGTTATGGTTTGGCGCATGGAAGAATAGTATGTCCTGTTACGTACCCGCCTGGGTCAAGACCAATACAGAAAGGTTTCCCAGGATATTGGACAAAAGCGGAAGTCAACAAGAAATATTAACTCCATTCAATAAGAATAATCTTGAAGCAGATAAACATGCATTTGTAAAACTCATGCATCATATCAGGCATATTGATAGCATTCAAAACACAGTTATTACAATACAAGTGGAGAATGAAATAGGTATGCTTCCCGATGCGCGCGATTATGATGAAGGGGCCACTACAGCTTTCAGCCAGGTTGTTCCTGAACAACTATTGATTTACCTGGAAAAAAACAGGCTCGTTTTGAGTCCCGAAATCAAATCTGCCTGGGAAGCTAATGGATATAAAACCTCCGGCAACTGGGAAGAAATATTTGGGAAAAGCCTTTATACAGATGAAATTTTTATGGCCTGGCATTATGCCACTTTTGTCAATGAGTTAGCAACAGCAGGTAAGGCTGTGTATGATTTACCCATGTATGTGAATGCTGCATTGAATCGCCCCGGATTGAAGCCAGGCCAATATCCCAGCGCCGGGCCATTGCCACATATAATGGACGTGTGGAAAGCTGGAACTCCCTCAATTGATATACTGGCCCCTGATTTTTACAACCCGGATTTCAAACATTGGTGCGACTTATATACAAGATATTCCGATCCTTTGTTTATTCCTGAAATCCGTTTTGAAAAAGGTATTGATGCCAAGGCTTTCTTCGCTTTTGGAAATTATAATTGCCTGGCCTTCTCTCCATTTTCTATTGAATCAACGGATCACCCGGAAAAAGAACCGATAGGTAAAGCGTATAACATACTAAAACAGGTAAGCCCTTTAATTACTAAATACCAGTCAACCGGCGCGGTTAATGGTTTTTTATTAAATAAAGATTCTTTGCCGAAAGAGGTTAAAATGGGGGACTATTCCCTGGTTGTAAGCCATGAATATAAACTCGGATGGTCTCCTGGCGCAAAAAACGATGAATGGCCTTTAACAGGATGTATTATTATTTCTGTTGCTCCTGGTGAGTTTTATGTCGCAGGTACCGGCATAGTAATAACGTTTGCATCAGTAATCGTCAACCGGAAAGCTGGTTTTATCAGTGTGGATGAAGGCCAATTTGATAATGGAAAATGGATCCCGGGACGCCGCATGAATGGTGACCAGGATCACCAGGGAAGACATGTAAGGATACCCTGCAATGAATATAGTATTCAACATGTAAAGTTATATACCTATTAAAATTAATTGCGAGAAAGAACCATATTATGTTTCATTTAATACCTAAAGGTGATACAATGAAAAAAATAGCAGGACTATTTTTTATGGGACTGGTGATAGCATTGCACAGCTACTCACAATTCGGCAGGCTTTCGCCCGCAGACAGTTTGCGCAGGGACAGCATGAACCGCATGACCCAGCAGGATTATAAACAAATGCTCGCGGAATTAAATATCACAACTGTGCGGCCGGGCGCTAATGGCAATAACCCAAATGCTCCGAATGCCGCTAATTATGATGAATCGAAAGCGAACCCATATCCCAATTTACCAGACCCATTGATGCTGAAGAATGGCCAGAAAATTACTACGGCAAAAATGTGGTGGGACAAACGCCGCCCGGAAATAGTAGAAGATTTTGACAGGGAAATTTATGGCCGCATGCCAAAGAATACACCCAAAGTAAAATGGGAAGTAACCAAAGACACCATGGAAATGAATGGAGATGTGAAAGTGCATACAAAAAAATTGGTTGGCCATGTTGATAATTCATCTTACCCGTCAATCAACGTAAATATTGATCTTACCTTATCCGTTCCTGCTAATGCAACGGGTCCCGTACCTGTAGTGATGGAATTTGGTTTTGTGTTCCCTCCCGGCTTCAGGGTGCCCGGCCCTCCACGTGATACAACCAAACCGGCCCCCCCGCAACCCCCTTCCTGGCAACAACAGGTTTTAGCAAAAGGATGGGGCTATGCCATTCTCGTTCCCGGAAGTATACAAGCAGATAATGGTGCAGGGCTTACACAGGGTATTATCGGTTTAGTAAATAAAGGACAACCCCGCAAACCCGATGACTGGGGTTCGTTGCGTGCATGGGCATGGGGTGCAGATCGGGCGATGGATTATTTTGAAATTGATAAAGCTATTGATGCAAGAAAAGTGGCGATTGAAGGACATTCCCGTTATGGTAAAGCTGCATTGGTCACATTAGCCTATAATCCCCGTTTTGCAACTGCTTTTGTTAGTTCATCAGGAGAAGGCGGCGCTAAGTTGCATCGCCGCAATGCCGGTGAAATTGTAGAAAACGTAGCCGGTTCCGGTGAATATCATTGGATGGCCGGCAACTTTATTAAATATGCCGGACCCCTGAACTGGGGTGATATGCCGGTGGATTCACACGAATTGATTGCGATGTGCGCCCCGCGACCTGTATTCATCAGCGGTGGTTCGAAAGGCGATGGATGGGTAGATACAAGAGGAATGTTTATGGCCGCAGCCGCAGCAGGACCTGTTTATAAGCTTTTAGGAAAAAAAGATATGGGAACAGCAGAATATCCGCCGATCGGAACTACATTAATTGATGGAGATATCGGGTACAGGCAACATGAAGATGGACATACACCTGTACCCAATTGGCCGACGTTTATCGAGTTCGCAGGAAAATATTTTAAATAATTTTCAAACAATATTTCGCAAGCACATTCTCAGATTCCTTACTTTTTTTACCTGAAAAAATGATTATAAAAAAAAACATACTAATGAAAAGGGCCCGCCACATCTTATTAGCAACCACCTCATTTCTATTTTCGCTCCTGCTGTGTAATGCTCAACGCGGCAGCAAATATCCTTTCCAGGATTATACTCTTTCGTTTGAACAAAGAGTAAATGATCTCGTAAGCCGGTTGACGCTGGAAGAAAAAGTAGCGCAGATGCTGAATACGGCGCCGGCCATTGAGCGCCTTGGAATACCGGCTTATGAATGGTGGAATGAAATATTGCATGGTGTTGCCCGCACACCCTACAGGGTAACGGTTTATCCCCAGGCTATTGCTATGGCTGCAACTTTTGATACCGCTTCATTACATAAAATGGCGGACTATTCCGCGATGGAAGGAAGAGCTATCTATTACGATAATGTTCAAAAAAATAAATATGGCACAAGATACCAGGGGCTGACCTACTGGACACCCAACATTAATATTTTTCGCGATCCCCGATGGGGACGAGGCCAGGAAACGTATGGAGAAGATCCTTTTCTTACCGGCACCATGGGAAAAGCTTTTGTAAGAGGATTGCAGGGTGATGATCCGAAATACCTGAAGGCAGCTGCCTGCGCCAAACATTATGCGGTGCATAGCGGTCCCGAACCATTGCGGCATGTGTTTGATGCGGAAGTGAGCGACTATGACCTGTGGGATACTTACCTGCCTGCTTTCCGCGAACTGGTTACGAACGCAAAAGTAGCCGGGGTAATGTGCGCCTATAACGCTTTCAAGAAGCAGCCCTGTTGCGGCAGCGATGAATTAATGATTGATATCCTTCGCAACCGGTGGAAGTTCAGCGGTTATGTTACTTCCGATTGCGGGGCCATTGATGATTTTTTCAAAAATCATAAAACACATCCCGATGCCGAAAGTGCTTCGGCCGACGCTGTCTTTCATGGAACCGATGTGGAATGCGGTACGGATGCTTATAAAGCATTGGTGAAAGCCGTGAAGGATGGAAAAATTCCCGAAAAACAAATTGATGTATCTGTCAAAAGATTGTTCATGATCCGGTTCCGCCTGGGAATGTTTGATCCTCCTTCCATGGTCAAATATGCGCAGACCCCCGCCTCCGTTTTGGAAAGCCCTGAGCATAAAGCTCATTCATTGAAGATGGCACAGCAATCCATTGTCTTGCTAAGAAATGAGAACAATACTTTGCCTTTGAGCAGGAAAATAAAAAAGATAGCTGTACTCGGGCCTAATGCTGATAACAGTGTTTCTGTTTTAGGAAACTATAATGGCATTCCTTCAGAAATAATCACAGCCCTGCAGGGAATAAAAAATAAACTCGGAGCCGGCACAGAAGTAGTTTTTGAGAGAGCCGTCAATTTTACTAATGACACTTTGCTGGCTTATTCAGATATAAGCAATCAATATTCTTACGAAGGCAAACCCGGTTTCAAAGCTGAATATTTCAGCAATAAAGAGTTGAAAGGTGAGCCGGAAATAACAAGGCAGGAAGATAAATTGGATCATGCCTGGCAGGAAGGCGAAGGAGTAGCCGGGAATATCAGGGCGATAGACTTTTCAGCAAGATACACCACCAACTTTACCGCGAATAAAAATGGTGATATCACTTTTGAAACAGACGGGGATGATGGATACAAATTGATAATAAATGGCAAAGAACAAATCAATACCTGGACGAGGAATCGTTTTGGAGCAAGAACGTATAAATTAAATACAAAGAAAGACAGCGTTTATAAAATTGTTGTGGAATACTGGCAGGGACAGGGTAAAGCCAATATAAAACTCAGGGCCGGCAATTACGAAAAAACTGATTTCACTGCATTGGCAAACCGCGTCAAGGATGCCGATGCTATCGTTTTTGTAGGCGGTATTTCTCCTCAATTAGAAGGAGAAGAAATGAGAGTGGATTATCCCGGCTTTAATGGAGGTGATCGCACTTCAATTCTGCTGCCGAAAATACAGACCGAATTGATGAAAGCAATCAATACAACCGGCAAGCCTGTTGTATTTGTAATGATGACGGGCAGTGCTGTCGCCATTCCCTGGGAAGCTGAAAATATCCCGGCGATCGTCAATGCATGGTATGGCGGTCAGTCGGCCGGTACAGCGATCGCTGATGTTTTGTTTGGTGATTATAATCCCGCGGGACGTTTACCTGTTACTTTTTATAAAAGTGACAGCGACCTTCCGGAGTTCAATAGTTATTCGATGGAGAACCGCACTTACCGTTATTTTAAAGGCGACCCCTTGTATGGCTTTGGTTATGGTCTTAGCTATACAAGTTTTTTTTATGACCAGTTGAAATTGCCCCTTAGTTCAGCGACCGGTAAAAAAATTTTAGTAAGCGCAAGGGTTACTAATACAGGCAAAAGGGATGGCGAAGAAGTAGTCCAGTTGTATGCTTCCAATGAAAATAAAACAATAAAATCTCCGCTCAGGGCTTTGAGGGGTTTTAAAAGAATTTCCCTGAAAGCGGGTGAAAGCAAAGTTGTTCAATTTGAATTAAGCCCGGCGGATCTTTCGGTGGTGGATGATAAAGGAACATTAAAACAGGTCAAAGGAAAAGTGTTGATTAGTATTGGCGGCGGGCAACCCGGTGAAAAGAATAAGACAAGTGGCAACGTGGTAAAAGCTGAAGTGAAGATTGAGTAGTGAGTGATGAGTTGTCAACGGTGAGCAGAGAACTAAAGCTGGTAACAAAAAAAATATTAACAATGAAGACCCTGTTCAAATCAATTACAATTACTTTCCTTTCCTTGATCCTTTCAACCTGCAAAACAAAAAAGGAATACAAGTTTCCCTTTCTCAATCCTGATCTGCCTGTTGAAGAGAGGGTAAATGATCTCGTAGGAAGAATGACGCTGGACGAAAAGATCAGCCAGATGATGAATGCTTCCCCGGCGATTGACAGGTTGGGCGTACCTGAATACAATTGGTGGAATGAATGCCTGCATGGTGTGGCCCGGGCAGGACTGGCGACGGTTTACCCGCAAGCCATTGGTCTCGGCGCTACATGGGATGAAGACATGATGCTCCGGGTTGCTACTTCCATATCCGATGAGGCCCGCGCCAAGCATCATGATTTTGCCAATAAAGGAAAAAGATTAATATACCAGGGACTTACTTTCTGGTCGCCCAATATCAATATATTCCGCGATCCCCGCTGGGGACGCGGGCAGGAGACTTATGGAGAAGATCCTTTCCTCACAGGAAAAATGGCTGTCCAATTCATCAAAGGTTTGCAGGGAGATGATCCAAAGTATTTTAAAACTATCGCGACCGTAAAACATTTTGCCGTACACAGCGGGCCCGAACCGGAGCGTCATTCTTTTGATGCGAGAATTGATGAAAAAGATTTCCGGGAAACTTACCTTCCGCAATTTGAAATGGGTGTAAAAGAAGGAAAAGCATATTCGGTCATGTGCGCTTATAATCGCCTGAATGGCGAAGCCTGTTGCGGGAGCAATCATTTATTAACGGATATTTTAAGGAATGAATGGAAGTTTGATGGCTATGTCGTTTCCGACTGCGGCGCGATCGGCGATATTTACCAACATCATAAAGTAGTGCCGACAGCGGAAGAAGCATCGGCCCTTGCCGTAAAATCAGGTTGTGATCTTGAATGCGCAACAACCTATCAAAGTTTGAAAGAGGCAGTCGCTAAAAAAATAATTACCGAAGCTGAAATTGATGTGGCGGTGAAACGGCTCTTTACCGCAAGATTCAGGTTGGGTATGTTTGATCCGCCGGAGATGGTGAAGTATACGCAAATACCCTACAGCGTTGTTGATAATAAAGAGCATCACGATCTCGCATTGGAAGCTGCACAAAAATCTATTGTGTTACTGAAAAACGAAAACAACCTGCTCCCGTTAAAAAAAGATATCAAAACAATCGCTGTGATCGGGCCCAACGCAGACCAAGCAACGATGTTGCTGGGTAATTACAATGGTTTACCATCCGATCCCATTACTCCTTTGAGAGGTATCAGGGAAAAATTACCCAACACAAAAATCTTATATGCGCAGGGAGCTGAAGTGGCTGAAGGGCTTCCCTCGTTTACCGTTATTCCGGGAAAAGCTTTATCACATGACAACGCAGCGGGATTAAAAGTGGACTATTATAATAACCGGGAATTTAAAGGTGCTATATTATTTTCTGCAACAGACAGCAGTCTCGATGCCAACTGGAAAGATAAATCCCCAAGAAACGATATGAATGATGATGATTTCGGGGTAAGATGGACCGGCGAGATAACACCCCCCAAAACCGGGATGTATCAACTCGGTATTATCACTACCTGCAAAGTCAATTTTTATCTTGGTGATACAGTCATCGTCAATACCTCCTATCATTTCCGCGATGAATTCAGTGATCCGAGGCTGAGAAAATCTGTCCCGGTAAAACTGGAAGCAGGAAAAAAATACAAATTAAAAATCGAAGCCGGCGAATCATACGGCGATGCACAAGTGCAGTTAGTATGGTCGGTACCGGCATCTAACCCGAAAGATGAACTGAAAAAACAGGCGCTGGAAGTAGCCAAACAATCTGATGCAGTCATACTTTGTATGGGATTAACGGCAAGACTGGAAGGCGAGGAAATGGATATTGCCATAGATGGTTTCAAAGGTGGCGACAGGACAAAGTTGGATCTCCCGGCCGTACAGGAACAATTGATCAGAGAAATACAGGCATTGGGGAAACCGGTTGTACTGGTATTATTAAACGGAAGCGCTTTATCCATCAACTGGGAAAATGAAAAAATTCCCGCGATCATCGAAGCCTGGTATCCCGGGCAGGCGGCCGGGCAGGCGATTGCCAATGTATTATTCGGTGATTACAATCCCGGGGGGAAATTGCCGGTTACTTTTTATAAATCCATCAACGACCTTCCTTCGTTCGAAGATTACAATATTACTACACAGACCTATCGCTATTTTACCGGCGAACCCCTGTATCCGTTTGGGTATGGGTTGAGTTATACAACTTTTAATTACGATAATTTAAAGATCAATAATCAATACAAAGCGGGCAATGAAATAAAGTTTGCCGTAAACGTAAAGAATACGGGAAACCTGGCCGGCGATGAAGTAATACAGGTATATGTATCGAATGAAAATAAGAGCGGTCATATCCCGGTTCGGGCATTAAAAGCTTTTAAAAGGATTCATTTGGATGCAGGTGAAACGAAAACGGTCGAACTGGTGATAAAGCCGGATGCTTTTTCTGTATTAAATGAGGCCAACCAGCGGGTAACCCTGCCCGGGAAATTTGAAATAACGGTGGGTGGCGGGCAACCCGGCGTAAAACTGAAGACAATATCCAATGTATTAAAGTCAGAAATAACTATAAACAACTAACCTGCTTTTATGCTGCACAAATTATTTATCATATCATTTCTTATGACATCTGTTATTGGTTCTGCACAGACAATTGCCAGTTTCGAAGTAAAGCTGACGCAAGCAACCAACGGGCTGGAAATACCGGCCAGTATTAATTTGGATGAGATCACGTACATAGCTGACTCTTCTTTATCGTTGGTGGAAATACAAGGCAATAAAAAAATTCCGGTTCCATTCCAGGTGGTACAGGGAGAACAACGGACATTGCATTGGCTGATCGAAACAAAAAACAATACTGCTTCCAAAAGAAAGTATGAGTTGGTCAAGGCCGTCCCGGGTAAATTCAGTGAAATAGTCGCCGACGCCTATGATGGTATGCTGACATTTCAATCAGGCAAGACCAATCTCCTTCGTTATTACTTCAAAACTATTTATCCGCCCGCAGGACTTGATACAGCTTTCCGCAGAAGCGGTTTCATTCATCCTTTGTGGACACCGCATGGGCAGGAGCTTACAAGGATTCAGCCGCCTGATCACCATCATCACTATGGTCTCTGGAATCCATGGACGCATGTATTATTTGAACGGGATACGATTGACTTCTGGAACATAGGCGATAAAAAAGGAACAGTTCGTTTTGCCAGGTTCATAGCTGAAACAAACGGGTCCATTTATTCTGAGTTCAAAGCGTTGCATGAACATGTAGTATTAAAAAAAGGTGGTGGTGAAAAAGTCGCATTAAATGAATTGCAAACGGTAAGAGTGTATAAGCCGGAAGATAACAGCGACTACTACATTGTTGATATTACTTCAGAATTGAATTGCGCAACACAAAGTCCTTTTCATATCCTGGCATACCGCTACGCAGGCCTTGGCTGGCGTGCAACGGAATTCTGGGATAAGAATAATTCTGAAATGCTTACCTCGGAAGGAAAAACAAGAGATAATACGGATGGTTCCAAAGCAAGATGGTGCATTGTACAGGGGGCATTACCCGGTAATGATTACGGCGGAGCGGTGATGCTATCATATCCTGCCAACTATAATCATCCCGAACCCTTGCGGATATGGGATAAGAATGCGAATAATGGACGGGGGGATGTATTTGCCAATTTCGCCCCGACAAAAGATAAAGACTGGATACTGGAGCCGGGAAAAACTTATGTATTAAAATACAGGTTGGTTGTATTTAATGGAAAGTTTAATGCCGCGAAAGCGGAAAGCGCGTGGCAATATTTTGCGGCCCCGCCAGAGGTGAAGGTCATAAAAAAATAGCTCTCGCAACGATGCAAAGACGCAACGAACACAAGAGAGTCCACGCAGCGTCTTTGCGTGGCGGGATATAAAGCATTATTTATAAAACGAAATCACCAAATATGAAAAAGAAAAATAATTCTCCTTCAGGAGTTAAGGGTTCAACCGTCAGCCGCAGGGAATTTCTCAGCAACACGGTAAAAACTGCTGTAGGTACTTCCATTGCGATGAGTTTTCCTTCCATCGTCCCTGCCAGTGTATTTGGTAAGAATGCGCCAAGTAATCTTATCAATGTGGCCTCCATCGGCTGTGGCCGTATTTCAACTATTCACGATATGACCTGCATTGCACGTTATGCAGGTGCCCGTATCATTGCTGTGTGCGATCTCGACAGGAAAAGAGCTGATGCAGGTCCTGCAGCAGTAAGAGCGAATTATGTGAAAGCAGCCGGTGTGAATGGCGGACTCAAGGGCGACTGGGATATAAAAGTGTATTACGATTATAAAGAAGTTCTCGCTAATAAAGACATAGATGCAGTACACATCAGTTTACCCGATCACCAGCATGCCATCGTTGGCGTACATGCCGTGAATGCAGGCAAAGATGTTTATCTTCAGAAACCCGCATCTTTAACTATTGAAGAAGGAAGAATTCTGAGTAATGCCGTAAAAAAGAGCGGCAGGATCTTACAAATGGGAAGCCAGCAACGTTCGATTGATCCATGGCCGCAATTTAAAAAAGCCTGTGAACTGGTACGTAATGGTCGCATCGGCCAGCTCCAAACCGTTGAAGTAGGTCTTCCCGGTGATCCGGGCGGAGGCAATCCTGAAAAAATGGTCGTACCCGAAACATTGAATTATGATGCATGGCTGGGAGCCACACCCGAAGTATATTATACAGAAGACAGGGTTCATTCGCATGATGCTTCGACACAAGGAATCCTGAGCAGACCGGGATGGCTGCGTTGTGAGCAATTCGGCGCCGGCATGATAACCGGGTGGGGCGCCCATCATATTGATACAGCTCATTGGGGAATGGGCACAGAATATTCGGGGCCAATTGAAGTATGGGGCAAAGCGGCATTTCCTACAGATGACCCGAATTACAAAGGCCTGTGGGATGTACACGGAATATTCAGGACCGAAGCGATGTATGCCAATGGCGTTCATATGATCGTTTCCAATGAATTACCGACAGGCGTCAAGTTTATCGGTACAGAAGGATGGATATGGGTGACCCGCGGCAATTATAAAGTCACCGATAGTGATCCGGTAGCCGATAAAGATGGTGTTAAACCAATAGATGCAAGCAATCCGAAGATACTTCAGTCAGTGATCGGTGCGAATGAGATCCACTTGTATGAAAGTTCGGAGCAACATGCCAACTGGCTGGATAGCGTAAAATCAAGGAAGGCGCCTTCGGCCCCTGTTGAGATCGGGCATCGTTCCTGCAGCGCCTGTCTCCTGCACCAGGTAGCTATGAAGCTGAAAAGAAAAATTTACTGGGACCCCGAAAAAGAAACGTTTAAAAATAACGATAAGGAAGCCACGGCGATGTTATCGCGTCCGCGCCGTAAAAAATATGATTTTTAATATATGAATAAACTCCTTTTTTTGATCAGCGTGGTGATGGTATTGATCGTTTCATGTCATCCATCCCCCAAAGAGCCGAAAGATGATACCAATATGGTAAAGCTTATCACACTTGACCCCGGCCATTTTCATGCAGCCCTTGTGCAAAAAACAATGTATGAGGGTGTGGATTCAACAGTGCATGTGTATGCGCCCGCAGGAAGTGATCTGCAATTGCATCTTGACCGCATTACTGCTTTTAATAAAAGAACAGAGAACCCCGCGCATTGGAAAGAAGAGGTTTATACCGGTGATGATTATTTTGAAAAAATGCTGGCCGAAAAGAAAGGAAATGTTGTTGTATTAGCCGGTAATAACCGGAAGAAAACGGAATATATCTTAAAATCCCTGGAAGCGGGACTGAATGTATTGGCGGATAAACCGATGGTCATAAACAGTGAAAGTTTTGAAATGCTGAAAAAAGCATTTGAAACCGCAAAGGAAAAGAACTTACTGTTATATGATATCATGACAGAACGATTTGAAATAACGACGATCCTGCAAAGGGAATTATCCATGATGCCGGAAGTATTTGGCACTCTTGTAAAAGGCACCGCTGATGATCCCGCGATAATCATGGAAAGCGGGCATTGCTTTTATAAATATGTTTCAGGCAATGTAGTAGTAAGACCTGCCTGGTTTATGGATGCATCACAACAGGGTGAAGGGATTGTAGATGTGACTACCCATTTGGTTGACCTTGTTCAATGGGAGTGTTTCCCAGAACTTAGCCTTGATTATACAAAAGACATAGATGTACAGGCAGCCAAAAGATGGCCGACAGGTATGACCGTCTCCCAGTTCAAAACGATCACGAAACTGGACAGTGTCCCTTCTTATTTTAAAAACAATCTTCAGCATGATACACTATTGAAGGTCTGGTCGAATGGTGAGATCGACTATCAACTACGGGGTGTGCATGCAAAAGTTTTGGTTCGCTGGGATTACCAGGTTCCCGGCGGAAATGACACGCATTATTCCATGATGCGCGGAACAAAAGCCAATCTCTTTGTCCGGCAGGGCGCAGAACAGCAGTACAAGCCTGCCTTGTATATTGAGCCGGTCACTAATAATGCCGATTACGAAAAGATATTACAGGAACAAATAAAAAAGATCCAGGCGCAATATCCCGGGGTGGAATTGAAAAAAAAAGGTACCGGCTGGGAAGTAGTCATCCCGGATAAATACAAAGAAGGACATGAAGCCCATTTTTCCAGAGTTACTCAAAATTTCTTAGAGTACCTCGATAAAAAAGATATACCCGCCTGGGAAGTTCCCAATATGCTGGCAAAATATTATACCACCACTAAAGCATTGGAACTGGCAAAGAAAAATAACAGCAGATGAATATTGAGGTAATAGATAAAAACCTGGTGATGACCCTTTATGGGTTCTCTGGTAAAGCGGTCAGCAGGAATTACGCAGAAACAGGTTTCAAATTAATGAACAGGATGTGGGAAATAGTAAAGTCAGCCGGTTTAAAAAACAAAGGGATCAATATCTGGGTTTATGAGCCGGGTGATAATATGTTTGCGGGGGTTGAACTTGAAAATGCTCCCCCGAATGATACCGGTTTAGAATCAAAAATGGTCAACCTGGCAAAATATGTTTATTATAAACATGTCGGACCCTATAATCAATTACCTGAAGCCTACCGGAAAATGAAAGAAGAATCAGCAAACAGAGATTTAAAGATAAGCCTGCCCTATTTAGAGGTTTATGGCCATTGGACAGCGGATGAGACCAAACTGGAAACAGGAATTATATTTTCTTTAGAATAATTATCTGAATTACTAAATAATAAAAAATGAAAAAACTAGCTGCGATCTTTATCATCACTATTGCTGTACAAAGCCATGCACAATATCCAAAGGTAGATATACCGGGCTCAGAGATCAGGAAAATAACATCTTCGTCAGTCTCCGGGCAGGAATATGAATTACAAATCCTGTTGCCTGCAGGCTATGCAGTTAGCGCCAAAAAATACCCGGTTGTTTATTTAATGGACTCGCAATGGGATTTCCCGCTCGTAAAATCGATTTATGGCCAGCAATATTTTGATGGGTTTATTCCCGAGCTTATTGTGGTAGGTGTTACCTGGGGCGGCGTCAATCCCAATCCTGATAGCCTGCGTGCAAGAGATTATACTCCCACCACGGAAAGCCGGTTGCCGCAAAGCGGCGGAGCCGATAAGTTTCTATCCTTTATGAAAACTGAATTGTTTCCCTTTATCGAATCCAGGTATAAAGCGGATAGTAAAAACAGGATATTGATGGGTTGCTCACTGGGCGGTTTACTTACTTTGTATACTTTATTTACCCATACAGATATGTTCAATGGTTATGTAGCCGCAAGTCCGGCATTCGGCTGGGATAAGGAGATCATTTACCAGTATGAAAAAAACTTTTATGAAAAGAAATCAATGCTGCCTGCCAGAGTATATATGACTATCGGCGGCGTAGAAAGAAGCGTTCCCGGTTTTGAGAAACTCGTTAAGTTTTTGGCGGATCGCAATTATTCAACTGTACATATAAAATCGAAAGTACTGGAGAACACAGGACATTCCGGTACCAAAAGCGAAACATACAACCGGGGCCTGCAATATGTCTTTGAAAGACCCATGCTTAAAATGCCTGATGCAGTATTGAATAAATATACCGGCAGTTATGAAGGAGCCAACGGAACCAAAATAGAGCTCAAAAATGAAAATAACCAGTTGGTGATTTATTTCAATCCCAATTATAAATATGTTCTCTATGCAGCAAGTGAGAGCTGGTTTTATTCAACCAATGAATTTTTCAATATGCATTTTACCACTGATAACGGCAAAGTCGATGGTTTCGGGTTAGACAGGTATCTCAATACCCAATCTTTTAAAAAAACGAATTAATATGAAATGGCTTGTTTTTGTATTGGCGCTCAGCAGCGGGTCATTAACCCTGGCGCAAAAGACGGATTCGTTGCCGCCCCGTGTTTATCACTGGGATAGCCTTACCGTTACTAAAGAAGATACGCGTCTCCGGAGAGAGATCATGGAAGGCAGTACCACTTCGTTAGCCTATTTTGAAGTACATGCTTCCACACTTGATCCCGGTAAAGCTCCCCATCCCCCGCATACACATCCCGACCAGGAAGAACTTATTATTGTCAAAGAAGGAGAAGTAAAAATTACTATAAATGGCATAAATAAAATAATGGGCCCGGGAAGTATCGCCTATGCGATCCCCGGCGATGAACATGGAATTGAAAATGCCGGGAAGACACAGGCCGTTTATTATATATTCAAATACAAGTCAAAATTGCCCATGAACCAGGAAAGAGCCAAACAAAACGGCGGCTCTTTCCTGGTCAACTGGGATACGGTAACGGTAAAAAAAACCGATAAAGGAACCCGGCGGGAATTTTTCAACAAGCCGACATCACAATTAGAAAAGTTTGAAATGCATACGACCTCCCTGAATATAGGTCTTGATAGTCATGCCCCGCATACGCACAAAGAAGAAGAGATCATACTGATCCTGAGAGGTTATGTGAAGATGCGCATCGGTGATAATTTCTATAGTGCCGGTCCCGGTGATATAGTATTCCTTGCTTCAGGCGTATTACATAACCTGGCTAATACAGGTAATGAGCCCTGTGAATATTTTGCCTTTCAATGGCGTAATTAATAAATAGTATTATCAATGAAAAAAATTACAACTCTTCTTCCGGGCGTCTTCATCAGCCTGTTGACTTTCCTGCCCGGGGTTTATTCCCAGCAGCCAAAACTTGGTCTTTTTACCGATCACGCCGATATAGGCAATCCAATCCGTCATGGCTCTGTTATTTATGACCCGCAAACGCAGGAATATACGATGGAAGGCGCCGGCAGCAATATGTGGAAGAGCATCGATCAGTTTCATTTTTTATGGAAAAAGATCAAAGGAGACTTTATTATCACGGCTACGGTACGATTCATTGGTAAGGGCGTGGCAGGCCACAGAAAGATCGGTATCATTGCCCGCGACAAATTGACAACTGATTCCCGGTATGCCGATGCCTGTGTACACGGAGGCATGCCATTACTGACATCCCTGCAATACCGGCTATCGGATGGCGATACTACCGGGCAGGTGATTATATCATCTACACATCCTACCGATATCCTGTTCCAGCGCGAGGGTAACCTCTTCACTTTTTCATCGGCTGTATTCGGAGAAAACTATAAAACCGTTACGAAAGAAGTGCAATTGAATGACGAAGTATATGCCGGTCTCTTCATCTGTTCCCATGTCGATACGGTAATTGAAAAAGCCGTCTTCAGCAATGTGCGCATCATTATTCCCCCTAAAAAAGATTTCAGGCCTTACCGCGATTATATCGGCAGTTTGCTGGAAATAATGGATGTACAAACAGGTCTGAGAAAAATTGTACATACTGATACGGGTTCCATACAAGGTCCTAACTGGACAAGAGACGGTAAATCGCTCATTGTTAATTCGGCTGCAGGGCTAATGTATAAATTTGATATTGCGGGCAAATCGGTAAGCCCAATCAATACAGGCTCTGCGATCAATAATAACAATGATCATGCTTTGTCATTTGACGGGAAAATGATCGGGCTGAGTAATTATGTTGGCAACCATGTATCTACCATTTTTATCATGCCTGTCAACGGGTCATCCCATCCACTCAAAATCTCGTCGGAAGATTCGGGCCATTCCTATTTTCATAGCTGGTCACCGGATGGAAAAGAATTGCTCTTTACAGGTTTTCGTAAAAATCAATACGATATATGGTCCATCAATATTGCCACAAAAAAAGAAACACAATTAACAAACCTGCCAACACTCGATGACGGAGCTGAATACAGCCCGGATGGAAAATGGATCTATTTTAATTCGGTACGAACAGGAACGATGAAGATCTGGCGGATGAAAGCTGATGGCGGTCACCAGGAGCAGGTGACCTTTGATGAATACAATGACTGGTTCCCTCATTTTTCTCCGGATGGTAAGTGGATCGTATATCTTTCTTTTCCGAAAGAAATTGATCCCACTACGCATCCCTTTTATCAAAAAGTGTATTTGCGGTTGATGCCGACCAATGGCGGTGTACCCAAAACCATTGCTTATATTTTCGGCGGACAAGGAACGATCAATGTGCCTTCGTGGTCGCCGGACAGTAAGAAGGTTGCATTTGTGAGCAATACGGCTGATGTATGGATGCCCTGAAATAATCGGGAATGGAAAATTGATAGCAGAGAATGAATAATTATCCTTTATCAATTTTCCATTAAACTATTCTGCAGTACTATTATAAATTTAATTTTACCTTTTTACCCGACTTAACCGCTTCATAGATAGCATCAATAATCTTTAAATCTTTCAGCGCTTCTTCTCCGTCTACCGGCAGGGGAGGCTGCTTGCCTTCGAGAAGGATAGCCGACATCTCGTCCATCTGTACGGTTTGATGGGTCACATGAGGATAGTTCAATTCACCTTTATTCGTTCGTCCTTTTATAGGCCCATAGCCGGTAGCAGGCTGCATTTCTGCAAATCCGTTCTCAGCGTTTAAATAAAAACGGTCCAGCCCGTTCATATTATAAGTAGATAAGCATGAGGCGACGGCTCCACCGGGAAAACCTAACTGGAATTGAATGGTTTCGTCAACACCTTCTTTGAATTTTATCCTGTCTGTTTTAGTTTCCTGCGCTGTCACCCAAACAGGTTCTTCCCCCACCATGTACCGCGAACCATTTATAGAGTATATACCAATATCCATCAATGAGCCCCCGCCGGCCAGTTCTTTGTTTAATCGCCATTGATTGGGGTCTCCAATCCGGAAACCGCTCAGGCCCTGGAAGAATAAAATTTTTCCGAGCTCCCCTTCTTTTCTCATCCGGACAATCTCCAGCGTCTTTGGTTCAAAGTGCATGCGATACCCAACCAGCAATTTCACATTCGCTTTCTTACAAGCTGCAATCATCTCCTGCCCTTCTTTGGCGTTTAAAGCCATTGGCTTCTCGCTTATAACATGCTTGCCTGCTTTAGCTACCCTTATCGCCTCCTCTTTGTGCAGTGCATTGGGTGTAATAATATATACCGCATCAATATCCGGGTTGTCCCTTATATTGTCAAAATTTTCGTAGTTGTAACAATTTTTATCAGGAATATTGTATTTGGCCTGCCATGCGGTTATTTTCGAAGGGGTACCGCTTATTACTCCCGCCAATTTCGCTTTGGTACAAGCTTGCATGGCTTCTGCAACACGGGTGCCATAACTGCCAAGGCCCATGATAGCTACCCGCAATAATGGCCCATCATAAGGCTCATTATTATGATCATTGATATCTTCCAGACCCTGGCGCGTTAAAAAAGGCAGTGCGAAGAAGGAAGCAGTAATTTTTTGTAAAAAATCACGACGTGTATTCATAAAAGTGGTTTTAACGGTTGGGCGGCCGTTGGCCCGGCCGCTCTATTAAGATTTTTGATATTTTATTATGATAACAGTGGCCTGCCCCTTAACCAGCCGGCCATTTCCTCAAATACATTTCAGCAAATCTTCTGCCCATAGTTCTTTGTCCCTTTGAGTTGAAATGAAGACTGTCACCTCTGTCTTTGAGATCGCTGGTCGGAATAACCGCTGTATTCTTGTCTTGCAGCGAGTACTCCTTAATTGCTTTGTTTATCAATTCCCGGTTCTCTTTGTCTTTTGGAAATAAACCAAGTTCACCTATTAAAACAGGAAGATGATCATTCCCCGTAGTTGATCTGAACCGTGTAAATAACATAGAAAGCCTTTGCTGATAATGGGGAATATCATTGGGATTAGCGTCACTTTCACCCTGGTGCCATAATATACCTTTAATAATCCCGTATTGTTTCCCTATCTCAGCTTTTGACCTGAAATTTGAAAATAATTTCACATTGCGATATAAAGCATCATCCAGCCACTGACTAATGGAACTTCCTCCGATTGCCGTAGGGATAAGCAGGACAGAAATGCTATCGGGAATATATTTAATCATCGTTTTTCCAAAAGAATATCCGCAATCCAGGCCCGCCAATGATGGCTCATAAAAATGCAGGGGTTCCTTTGCAATAATTAATTGCCCGTTTTTATCAATAGTCAATATTCTCTTTTCAGCTATTGTATCCTGCGGCTCCACCAGGCCCCGGCCCGCCATGTTAGACTGGCCCGCCATAATGAATACCCATACGTTTTGTTTATTCATGGCTCCCGCTATCATTTCATTTCGCTTTGGGAAATAGGTTGTTCTTTCAACAAGTTTCCTGCCACAGGAAATTACCAGGGAAAAAATAATAAGCCAAGAAGCGCTCTTACCTGCATTTGTTATCATTTATAGTTATGTTTATTCAAAAAAAGGTACCCCGGGGATTGCATATTTTTTCAAACCTTCTTCATTTATTTCAACGCCGATGCCCGGTTTATCGGATACAGTAAGAAAGCCTTTTTCAATAAAAGGCTTATCGTATGTTACAATTTCTTTCCATTTAGGTTCTGTATCGCTCAGGGTTTGCCATTCCAGGATATGAAAGTTTGGAACAGAAGCACAAACATGTGCAGTGGCCATGGCACCGACAAAAGATCCTACCATGTGCGGAGAGAAGGGCACATAATATAAATTGGCGAGGTTGGCTATCCGCTGACCTTCACCAAGCCCGCCACATTTTTGCAGATCGGGCATCACAATGTCGACTCCGGCTTCTGACAGCAGACGGGTGTATCCATAACCCAGGTAAAAATTTTCCCCCGCACAAATAGGCGTACTTGTTTCCTGAGTAATGGTTTTATACACATCAATATTATCTGCAGGCACGGGTTCTTCCAGCCACATAAGATTTAAGGGTTCCATCATTTTCGCTACTCTTCTTCCCGTGGTGGCATCATAACGTCCGTGCATATCCACACAAATATCAATATGCGGTCCTACTGCTTTGCGCACAGCCGCAATAGCTTCATACATGCGCTCTAATTCGGCATTACTGGCAGTCCAGTTATACCTGTCAAACTTATTGGGATCTGTGGCTTCATCAATATCAAACTTGACAGCGGTGTATCCCCTGTTAATTGCGCCTAAAGCGGCTTTTGCGTAATCATCAGGCACCGGGTTATTCCTTGTGTACAACTCTGTATCACAGTAAACGCGGACCTTATCACGGAATTTACCGCCTAATAATTGATAGATAGGCAATCCCAATGCCTTACCTGTTAAATCCCATAAAGCGGTTTCAATAGCAGAGAGAACGGCCACATACATGCCTGACTGGGCGCCGCCAAAAAAATTCGCTTTGCGTAGTTCTTCGGCAATACGATTGGGATTTAATGGATTCCTGTCTTTTATCTGGTTGCTGATGCGTTTGATAAGATAATAAGTTCCGGATATGGCATCAACGCCTTCGCCGCAACCCCAGATACCCTGGTTGGTATAAATTTTTACAAACAGCCCGCCGCCTGAATACCCGCATTTGACTTCGGTAATCTTTAAATCGGAGGGCGCTGAAGATTTAGGTGTCCTTTCTATGGCCGTTTCAAGACCCCGGCCGAAAGTGGCCAGCGGGGCCATGGCAGCTGCTATGGTTGCCTTTGTAAGGAATGAACGTCGTGAAGTTGAATTTGACATTTTACTGGTATTTGATAGTGTTGAATTTGAATCTTTAATCGGATACTTGTCATGCTAAGCAAAGCGAAGCATTACCATGTACGGTCTTTAAGGTATTCCTGTATTTGTTCTTTAGGAACAGGCAGTTCATTAATATGATCGTTCAACCATTTAGAAAAATCTTTTTCAATTTCATCAGTCCAGCGGGCATCTATCTGGCCGGCAGTATATTTACCTTCTCTCAAACGCTGATGACCGAACATATCCCGTAACCGGATGATCTCTGAAGTCTTTACCACTTTTTCTGCCAGATGAGGCGGAATGAAAACGACAACCCCTTCTTTACCTAAAACAATATCCCCCGGCATAACGGTCACCATCCGGATCCGCGTGGGTTGGTTGATACCGACGATCATAGTATTCAGATCGCCCGGCGGGTTATGATAAGAAGGGTCATAGCTGGTATAATAAGAAGTGAAGCCTCCTATTTCTTTTAAACCTTCAATATCTCTCAATGCGCCGTCATAAACAATACCATTACCGGTTTTTGCATAAATGGCATTGCCTACATTATCACCTATTGTCGGGCCATTCTTATGAGCACCAAACTGGTCGGCAACATACACATCGCCTTTAATCAAAATATCCACCGGCCAGGTATTTTGTCCTCTCTTTCCTTCTTTTTTTCCTGCTGAATCAATAGCATGCCATACATCGGGCCGGGCAGGCATAAACGTTGCCGTCACGGCTCTTCCCACTAACACGCTATCAGGGTTTATTTGTTCCCAGCCCTCAGCCACCTGGTAACCATAGCCGGCATTTTTCATTACTGCCCACGCTTCTTCCACACTTACCAATTTCATTCGCTGAATTATATTATCCGGCACTTTCGGACGGCCATCAGGGTAACGCTCCCCTTTCCATTCGGGTGTCAATGCGATAAGTTGTTCTTTCGATATCTGTACATGCTGGCTTTTTGATTGCGTGCATAACAGGATCGCTGTGGAAAAAAGTACCAGGTATTTCAATTTTGACATGGCTTGAACAATTTATTAATGATGAATATGTTTTAAGAGCTGTTAGCTATTAGCTTTCTCCTTCTCTTCCGGCAAACGATTATGCCACCAGCTCGCCAGCGAAGAACCCGTAATATTCATGACAGGTCCAAAAATGGCGGGCGCTAACCCCGCTGTAGCCAGTTTACCCATCCCTAAAGCGAGGCCGGATGCAAGGCCGGCATTTTGCATTCCTACTTCCAGGGCAATGGTTCTGCAATCTTTCTCCTGGAATTTCAGCAATCGCGCCGACCAGTAACCAAGAAAATAACCCGCCATATTGTGAATGAATGTTGCTATTATTAATAATGCCCCCACTTTTACCAGGTTATCTCTTCCCGCAGCAGTAATGATCATTAATATAAATGCTATGCCCGTCATGGAAAGCAGTGGCATAGCCTTATCGAGCCATTCGAATTTCCCGCGCATGAGATAATGAAAGGCCAGGCCACCTGCAATAGGAATAATTACAATCTTGGTGATATCCCATACCATGTTCCAGAAATGTATTTCTACAAAACTGCCTCCTAATAACCGCATCAGCAACGGTGTTAAAAAAGGAGCAAGCATAGTAGATATAGTAGTAACAGATACTGACAATGCAAGATTAGCTCTCGCGAGGTAAGACATAACATTCGAGGCTAACCCGCTCGGGCAACAACCGACTAATATAATACCCGCAGCAATTTCTTTGGGAAAATTAAACAAACTGGCAATAGAAAATCCTATCAACGGCATAATAACATAGTGGCAAACGACGCCTATAATAATTCCTTTTGGCATGCGTATAACATTCGCAAAATCTTTCAGGCTTAATTCTGTACCCATGCCAAACATGATTACCTGCAATAATGGAATGATCAAAGCGGAAAGATTAAAACCCCGGATGGTTTTAAAATACCAGGGATAATACATAGCCAGGCTTACCACGGCTATTATCATCAGCGTATAGGAAAGACCTTTCAGGACGTGATTATCCCTAAAAGCAAAAGCAAGGCTCAGGAAAAGCAAGAGCAATAACCAGCCTCCCCATTCATGTTGCCCCCTTATAAGCAATATAATATACACCAGGAAGCAAATGGCCGATACCAGGTAAAAAAACAATGACCGCCTTGCGAGTAACATATTAAATGGGTTTTAATCAGTAAATCAGCATAATTACCGGAGGATGGAGGTTCTCCGACATCCAGCTTCCGGCGTCGAACCTTAACTCCATAATCTGTCATGAGAACGCACATCATTCCAATCGGGCGTGGGGGCGAAATAACTTTTATCTGAAGGAATCAAATGTTTTTTTACTTCTTCATCCACTAATTCTATTCCCAATCCCGGTGCTGTCAATGGAACATTGGCAAATCCTTTCTCAAATAACTTTCTCCCGTCCGTGGTTTTTACAAGACCTTCCCACCATGAACTATCCAACGAATGATGTTCCAATGCCAGGAAGTTTTGAGTGGCTGCCGCACAATGCACGCTTGCCATAAATGAAACAGGGCTTCCTGCAAAGTGCATCGCCATGGCTATGCCATGTTCTTCCGCATAATCACCAATCCTTTTTGTTTCTAAAAGTCCCCCTGAAGTAGCTAAATCAGGATGAATGATGTCCACAGCACGGGCGTCAATTAACGGTTTAAACCCGCTCAGCAAATAAATATCTTCCCCCGTAAGCACAGGAGTTTCCAGCGCGTCGGATATTGTTTTGTACTGATCGGTATATTGCCAGGGCACCATATCTTCCAGCCATGCCAAACGATAGGGTTCTACTTTTTTCCCCCAGCGTATGGCATTATTCAAATCAAAATGACCGTAATGATCGGAGGAAAGAGGAATCTCATAACCCACCGCCGAGCGAACATCACTTACGATCTGTGCCATGCCGTCCAATCCTTTTTCGGTTATTTGAATAGCGGTAAAAGGATGTTTTGTATTGGCATAGTCCATATAGCCGCCATTCCATTGCGCTAAATTGCTACCCCAAAATTTACTATTAACCAATGACCCGGGGGTGTCCTTTACTTCTCCTATTGAAATATCCATCTTCAGCCATGTCATTCCCTGCACTTCCAGGCGATGTTTGATCTTTGCTTTAAATTCTTCAAAAGTTGGCGCTTCCGGTGTGTCGGCGTACATTCTTACTTTATCCCGGTACCTTCCTCCTAATAATTGCCATGCCGGTACGTTGTACGCCTTTCCGCAAAGATCCCAGAGCGCCATTTCAACCGCGCATACGCCACCTCCCTGCCGCGCGGGCCCGCCGAATTGTTTGAGCGATTTAAAGATCATTTCTACGTTACAGGGATTCTGACCGAGTATCCTGCTTTTCAACATCAACGCATATCGTTCATCAGCCCCGTCTCTTACTTCGCCTAAACCATAAATCCCCTGGTTCGTATCGATGCGGATAATAGGCGTGCGGCCTACATTCTGGATAATGCAATAGCGCATATCCGTTATTTTCAAATCCGAAGGGCCTGAATAACGGCTGACTTTTTGAGTGCTTCGCGCAATTATTTCCTCAACGGGCAGAGACATTAATGCTCCTCCTAAGGCAATACCACCCAGGGCTGATTTTTTTAAAAAAGAACGGCGGCCGTTTTCCTGTATTTCATTTTTATTATTTATAGCCTGCGCGTCTCCGGGATCCGTATCCTTTAAACCAAGTTTGGCTAAGAATTTTTGTGAGGGAGTCATAGTTGTATGTTTTAGTTTAGTTGAATTATTTTAATAAAGCGGTTAGCTGTCAGACTGATAGTTCGACAGCTAATTTAAGCCCCGGGCTAATAGCTAATGGCTAACCGCTAATAGCTGACAGCTTTCACCAGGTCCTGTCTTTCATGTATTGATCCAGTTCCTGTCTTGTCATAGGAAGCTTGCCGGGATTATCATCCAGCCATTTGAGAAAATCTTTTTTGATCTCGTCCGTCCATTGTGTATCTATCTGCCCCGGTGTATATTTCCCTTCCCGCAAACGCTGATGGCCAAACTCATCTTTTAATTCGATGAATTCAGCATTGATTACTACCTCTTCTACAAGGTGTGAAGGAATGAATACAACGCCTCCTTTTTTTGCCAGCACTACATCACCGGGCAAGACTGTGGCTCTTCCCATCCGTATCGGAACATTAATTCCTCCAAGCATCATCTGCTGAATATAAGAAGGGTCATATCCCTTTGTCCATGCATTGAATCCTGTGATTTCATCCAATCCCTCAATATCCCTGACCGAACCATAAAAGATTACGCCCCGTAATGATTTAGCATAAATGGCATTGCCGAGATTATCACCAATCAATGTACCATCCACTATTTTTCCATAGCTGTCGGCAACATAGATATCGCCATTCTTCAATACGTCAATAGGCCATGAGTTCGTAGCGCCGATGCGTCCTTCTCTTTTACCGATATCCTTTATTATTTTATCTACATCGGGCCTGAGTGGCAGGTATTGCGCGGTGACTACTCTTCCTGTCATTACTGAGTCAGGATGCAATATCATCCAATCGCCTTCGAATTGATTCTGGTAACCTTTGTTTCGAAGTATGCCCCAGGCTTCCTCGAGATGAACTGTTTTAAGACGTTCCAGTAATTTATCGGGCACCTTGGGTCTCCCGTCAGGGAACCGCTCTCCTTTCCATTCAGGAGTATACGCCTTGATCTGGTCGCTGGTCAGTGTGACCTGCTGTGCTATTATATGTAATGATGCGCCTAATAACAGGATAA
Organism: Bacteroidota bacterium; assembly: GCA_030706685.1. Taxonomy (GTDB): domain Bacteria; phylum Bacteroidota; class Bacteroidia; order Chitinophagales; family Chitinophagaceae; genus VBAT01. The sequence goes on along the minus strand of JAUZOA010000006.1, from coordinate 18,426 downwards.
AAAGGAAACTGCTTTTTTTCATATAAATGACCGTTTTAATTTTTATTGTTTATAGTGTTCAGGTTGATTTTATTTTTGAATTCGGTTTACAACTGTGCCCCGGTCCGACGCATTTTTCTGCTGAAGCGTGGCAATGGCTTCAAACTCCTCAAACAACTTCGTACTCAATCTTTCAAAAATGCTGAAGTACCTGGAATAGACAGCATGGTTTTGCTTTTGCGGGGTGTAGTTATCCGGCAATTCAACAGTCTGTGCCGCTTCATCAAGGCTTTTATAAATTCCCATCTCTGTTGCACTCACTAAAAAGGCACCTAAACCAACACTATGATAATCTTGCCGGAGACTGACAGGCTTATTAAAAATATCCGCTATAATCTGCGTACAAAATGGAATAGAGGCAAAGCTGCCATTGATAGAAAGACTATTGATCGTCCGGTGTTCTTCCAGTATTTTTCCAATGCTGTAAATCTCGTAGAGTATCCCTTCTATCGTGGCCCGTATGAAGTGTTGCCGTTCATGTTTTATATTTAAACCAAAATAAACCCCCCTTGCATTGGCATTCCATATCGGCGCTCTTTCTCCAAGCAGGTAGGGAAGAAACAATAAGCCGTCCGAACCAACAGGAACTTTTGATGCTTCCGTAATAAGTTCTTCCATGCTATGTTCCAGGCCAAAGGGATTCTTGAAATCGCCGAACTGCCGGGCAAACCATTCAAAAATAATTCCACCATTATTGGTCGGTCCGCCCGATATATAAAAATCTTCCGTCAGCAGGTAATTGAAGAAGCGTTGCTTTTCATCCTGCAAAACCTTTTTGCCTACTACCCTTACAGCGCCACTGTCTTCAATCGTTATGGTGGCTTTCCCCTCGCCCCAGATACCTGCGCCCAGGGTCGCCATGCATCCGTCGCTTGACCCGATAATTATTTTTGTATCGGCATGAAGGCCCAGGGAATTCTGGTAGGCTTTTCTCAGCGTGCCGGCTGATGCAAAAACAGGAACCAGTTCTGATAACTTGTCAGCGGTAATACCGGCAAATTCTAATGCATCTGTTTCCCATTTTATCGTATGAATATTCAACAATCCCGTGGCGGAAGCCAGGCTATAATCAATCAGGTATTCGCCGGTCAATTGCTGAATGATATAGCTTTTGACAGATAAAAATTTACTCGCCCGGTTAAACCTGTCGGGGTCATTATTCTTCATCCAGGCAATCTTAAGTAATGGGGACATGGGATGAATCGGCGTTCCTGTTGCCGTATAAATTTTTTTTCCGGCCGGAGAATTCTTCAGTTCCTGCGCTTCTTTCTTTGCCCGGTTATCGGCCCAGGTGATAGCATTCCCAAGCGGCACCCCGTTTTTATCTATGGCCAGTACACTGTGCATAGAAGCGCTGAAGCAGATACAGGCCACCTTGTATTTCTTTGGATGAATATCTTCATTCAATAAATTCTTCAGCACATAGAGCATCGTAATGAACATTTGCTCGGGATCCTGTTCACTATGATCAGGCTCTGTATGGAAAGTGGGATAATATCCCTTCATGGAGCCGATGACATTACCGCCAAGATCAAATGCGAATACCCTTACGGCATTTGTTCCTAATTCGATAGTGATGATGCATTTCATGTTTGGTATAATTAGTTGTTGGGTAAATTATTTTTCCTGAATTCACTTGGAGTAAAACCAGTCAGTTTTTTAAACGTGGTCGAGAAATGCTGCGAAGAATAAAATCCCGTGTCCAGCGCTATATCCGTCACACTGACATCCGGTTTCTTTAATAATTTGATCGCCTCGGAAATACGTATGTTGATCAGGTAATTGATAGGTGAAAAGCCTGAATAGTTTTTTACTTTTTCATTAAACAAAGTGGTTCCCATACCTACCATGGCAGCCATTTCTTCTACCGTCCATTGGTGCGACAGGTTTTGCCGGAGCGCTTGTTCCAGTTGTAAAAATGTTTTGGGAAAATCCCTGCCGGAATTATTTTGCCGGGTTAAGTGGCGGGTAATGGTAATAAAAAGTTCGTCAATAAGCTGGTTCACCATAGTGCAATAACCGATCTCCTGGTTAAATACTTCATGCTGTATGTACTGAAGTATCCGGCCTGCTTCGCTCAATTTGGAAAGAACCGGTGAATTGTTCAGCAATAAAATCTTTCCGATGGTCAGGCTTTCACTTTCTGACAAACTGCTCCATTTTCCCGGTATCATTTCCCCGCTTTCCAGTTTATGTACATTTATATGTATCCACGAAAGACTGCCTATTTCCAAAAAACCTTTCTCGCTGCCGAATTTCTGACCGGGTAATACCAACGCAACATCACCGGGATAAAGCATGTACTGCTGCTGCTGAATCGTCCATTCAAATTTTCCTTCAATAATATAATAGATCCTGGTATTTTCAGTAACGGACTCCGGCAATGAGTGTAACTGGATAGAACTGTTCTTCTTTATACCCAGCTCCATGATGTGGGGAAACAACTGCAATTCCCTCGAGCGCCCCTGCTGAAGTATAAATTGGTTCATGCAAGCATCATTGGTTACTAAATGTACAAACCGTATTCCCGCCGGTATCCGTTCATCCGTATAAAGAAAGTGAATTTATCTCACCCGGACGGTACAAAATTCATCAGTGTGTTTTTTTGGAAGTTTTTCTTTATAACAGTGGATACTTTGGCTAATGATTGATGCCCGGTAAAGGGCTAAGTAAGATTAATTATTACTTCATCAAAACAACTTGCCATTATGAAAGAACATGTAAAGCCGGGCTTTAGCCCTGGTTTGATCAAACTGCTGCTGACTTTATTACTCTTTTCTTTTGTTATCACAACACAGGCACAAACAGTTTCGGGAACAGTATCTGATGAAAGCGGGAAAAAACTTCCCGGCGCTTCAGTAACGGTAAAAGGTGCTCCCGGCGGTACTTCTACTGATGCTTCGGGACAATACAAGATCACCGCTGCATCCAATGCAATTTTAGTGTTTAGTTCTGTTGGCTATACAAGCCTTGAAGTTTCCGTTGCCGGCCGTACAGTGGTAAATGTAGTATTATCCACTACCGCTCAAAGTCTTGATGCAGTAGTGATAACCGCATTAGGCATTACCAAACAAGCAAGGGGATTGGGATATTCCGCCACCAATGTAAAATCAGATGAGCTGACTATCAACCGCACACCGAATGTAATTAATGCCTTGCAGGGCAAAGTAGCCGGTGTCAATATCTCTTCGCTGGGGACCGGCCCGGGAGGTACTTCTAAGATACGCATCCGGGGCCAATCATCTATTTCGGGGCAAAACAACCCGCTGATTGTTATTGATGGCGTTCCGATTGATAATACCAATTTTAACGATAATACTATTGGAGTAAAAGGCGGTGGTGTTTATGCGGACGGCGGAGACGGCCTGTCAAGTATAAACCCCGACGATATTGAAAGCATGACCATCCTGAAGGGCGCTCCTGCCTCTGCGCTTTATGGCTCCCGCGCCAAAGACGGAGTGATTATGATCACCACTAAGACAAAAGGCAAGGGTAAAGGCATAGGTGTAGCGTATAATATAAATTATACAAATGAAACTCCCCTTGACTTTACTGATTACCAGAAAGAATATGGACAGGGAGAAAATGGCGTTCGTCCCACTGCTGCCAACCCTACATCAGGCGAATGGTCTTTTGGTGAAAAGTTTGCGCCGGGAATGACGCAGGTATTATTTAATAATCTTAGTCTTCCTTACGAACCGCAAGGAAGCCGGATCAAAGAATTTTACCGCAATGGGGAGAACCTGTCTAATACCGTTACATTGGAAAGCGGGGGAGATAAAGGCGGCATACATCTTTCATTAAACAATACGGATAACAAGGGGATAATGCCCAATAATACGTTTAACCGGAAGTCGATGAATCTTGGTTTTAGTTATAATTTATCAGAGAAATTCAGTTTTTCCGGCAACGTTAATTATTCCAGGGAGAATAATAAGAACCCGCCCAATATAGCCAACCAGGATAATTCTATTCCAACCACCCTGATGGCGCTGGCCAATTCAATGCCGCTACAAGTATTGAATGATAATAAATACAATGCGGCCGGAAATGAATATATCTATTCACGGTTTATGAATCGTACCAATCCTTACTGGATCCTGGCAGAACAATTTCATAATATCCGCCGGGATAGAATATTCGGTAATGTTTCAACAAAATATACTATCCTTCCCTGGCTTTTTGTACAGGGCCGCTTTGGACAGGATTACTGGTCGCGTGATGAAGACGTGAATAATTTCCCTACCGGCCAGGCTTCAAGAGCTCCCGCATCAGCGGGTTTTGTGAATGGAATATATACACAGGAATCACGCCGTTTCAGGGAAACGAATCTTGACTTTTTAATAACCGCTGCCAAAAAATTTGGAGATTTTAATGCTACCCTCACGGGTGGAGGCAATCAAATGCGGAGACGGTCTGATATCAATAATGTACAAGTAACAGACTTTATTATCAGAGGCCTTTACACTGTTCAGAACGGAAGAGCCAAAGATCCCGTCTACACCCTTACCGAGCAAGGCGTAAATTCTTTATATAGTTCCGCAGAGGTCTCCTGGAGGCAAACCCTGTATTTGAATGGTACAGTACGGAATGACTGGTTCTCTACGCTGTCTCCTGAAAACAGGAGCATTTTGTACCCATCTGTTTCCGGCGCTTATGTTTTTTCAGAAAATCTTAAAAACATACCGTGGTTATCTTTCGGAAAAATCAGGATCGGTTATGCAGAAGTGGGCAGCGATGGCGATGTATCTCCTTATTCTGATCAGTTATTTTATGCGATCAATGCCAACCTGATCAACAATCCATCCGGAACAGCAGTGGCTGTAGGTACCAGTGGAACAACTGTGCCAAATGCCAATCTCAGACCAAGCCGGGTTGCTGAAACAGAAGTTGGCCTGGAGTTAAAAATGTTCAGAAACAGGGTGAACTTTGATTTCGCCGCCTACAGGAAAATAACCCGCGACCAGATTGTTCCGGTACAAATCTCGGACGGTTCCGGCTTTGTGAATACGCGTATCAATAGCGGTAAAAGCCGCAACCAGGGTTTTGAAGCATTGCTCAACCTTGTTCCCTTCCAAACCAGGACATTCACATGGGAGTTTACGGCTAATACCTCTTATAATAAGACCAAAGTGCTTAGCATACTCACCAATACACCGGGAGAAAGAATCACCATAGGAACCCACGTGTTTAATGGGGAAGTAAGACATGTCGTTGGGGAGGAAATGGGACAGATCGCAGGCTATGGTTATGCAAGGAATGATAAAGGACAAATGATTTTCCAGACAAATGGATTGCCTCAACGCACCTCTGACCTCATTTTATTTGGCAGCGCTTTGCCTAAATGGACAGGAGGTTTTCTGAATTCATTTACCTATAAGGGGATCAGCCTGTCTGTTTTCATAGATTATAAGCTGGGGAATAAAATGCTTTCCGGAACAAACTTCAATGCTATTCGTGAAGGTTTGCATAAAATGACGCTGGAAGGAAGAACCAGCGGAGTAGTAGGCAACGGTGTAAATCCAAGCGGAGGCGTAAATACGGCAGTAGCCCCGGTTCAAACGTACTGGGAACATCTCCGTTCGCAACAAATAATCGAACCGGTTATTTATAATGGCGGTTACTGGAAATTGCGCCAGATTTCCGTGGGTTATGATTTCACCCGGTTCGTTCCTGCCAAATGGCCGGTCAAAGGCGTTAAACTCGATTTCGTAGCTAATAATGTACTCATGCTGAAGAAATGGGTTGACAACATTGATCCGGAAACCTTCGGGTATGGCTCCGATAACCAGGTCGGGCTGGAATCCCCGGGCCTTCCTACTACCAGGGGATTGGGATTTAATTTAAATATTAAATTTTAACACGACTAATCATGAATAAAATACTTAACTATAGTTTGCTGGCTGTTTTATTGCTATTCGCCGTTTCATGTGATAAAGGATTGGAAGGCTTAAATAAAAATAAAACAAGTCCCACTTCAGTTGATCCCGCCCTGCTGTTGAACAATGCGGTTATCAATACTTCATTTCCTGTAAAATCATTGGTTTTTGATATCGGAATTGTTCAGCAGGTCATTTCACCAAATGGAGGTGTATTGGCGGGAGCCAATTTTAACCAGGATAGCCGGGATATCACTACGCCGCCTATCTGGTCAGTCTATTACCAAAATGTCATCAAGTATACCCATGATGCGATTGTACAAACGAAAAATGTACCTGCAAGAAGTAATCTCTATAATATGGCCCGCATATTCCAGGCGTATGCATTCATGGTATTAACCGACGAATACGGAGACATTCCTTATACTGAAGGCGGCGCCGGTTATTCCGACCAGATATTTTTCCCCAAATATGATGCGCAGCAGGACATTTATCCAAAAATCATACAGGAACTGACAGATGCTGCTACTGCATTGAACGCTTCCGGCACAATTGAATCCTCTGATGTCCTGTATGCAGGAAACATAGCGAAATGGAAAAAATTCGCCTACTCATTGATGCTAAGAGCAGGCATGCGGCTTGGTAAAGCGGATGCCACAAAAGCCCAGGCAACGGTACAGGCTGCTTTTGCAGGCGGTGTCATAACGGACAATGCCGATAATGCCTATATGAGGCATGATGCCAATTATACACAGCCTATCGGCGGTACGCTCAACGGAAGCGAGGCTGCCAATTTTTATTTAACCAAACCCTTCGTGGATCAATTGAAAAACACCAATGATCCCCGGTTACCTGCCATAGCTATTCGCTATGTAGGAGCTACTTCGGGCAATGGACAAACAGTAGCCGCTGGTTCTACAAACCCGGCACAGCAAATAGGAATGCCCATGGGAAAAGACAATGGTACCATTGTGGCTGCCGCCGCCGCGGATGGCCTGGCAAGTTTCTATGATTACAGCCAGGTGGACCGGAGAAGAATGGTAAAAACCGCTGCTCCTGTATTTTTTGTTACGGCTGCTCAAACCAATCTGTTATTGGCCGAAGCCAGGTTCAAGGGATGGATAGCGGCCGGCACAGCTGCGCAATATTTTTCTGATGGAATAAAAGCCCACATGGATCAAATGGCAACTTATGATGCCGGTTCAGCGGTTGCTGCCGCAGCCAGGGATACTTATATCGCAGCGAACCCTCTTACAGCCGGAACAGAGTTGCAACAAATCAATACACAATATTGGATCGCTTCTTTTTTAAACGGCCCGGAAGCTTTTGCTAACTTCAGGAGGAGCGGGTATCCTGCCCTGACACCCAATCCTTATGGACAACCCAACAACCCGGATGTACCCAACGGAACGTTTATCAGGAGGCTTACTTATCCCACCTCAGAGCTGTCTGTGAATACAACTAATGTAAACGCAGCCATTACGAGACAGGGAGCTGACAAATTAAGTACCAGGATATGGTGGGATAAGCCATAACAATTTTTTCATAATAGCAGTTAGCATGTGAAGCACTAAAAACCTTTGTTTCTACAAAGGTTTTTTATCCTATAATCATCCTATATAAACTAAACATCAGGAGGAAATATCAAAATATACCGGGATTTTTTGACGTAAAGGATTCCGAGGCAGTCATGAAAAACCTGTTTTCGGGCTATTAATCTAATTTAGAATTGAATTTCCCCGAAATAAATAATACTGATGTTTAGTAGCAGAATGAAAGAGCTGGCCTGCTGAAGGCGGGTATTATTAAATTAACTTATCCAGTAATGAAATGAAAGATGAAAAGAAATTAAGGAGCTATGATTGGTTTGGCAAATCTGATAAAATGGGCTTTGTGCATCGTTCCTGGCTGCGCAACCAGGGTTATCCTGATGATTATTTCAAAGGTAAACCTGTCATTGGTATTTGCAATACCTGGAGCGAACTGACTCCCTGTAACGGTCACCTGCGCGACTTTGCCGAAATAGTAAAACGCGGCGTCGTGGAAGCAGGAGGCTTCCCATTGGAATTTCCTGTTACCTCTTTAGGTGAAACCATTATGCGGCCCACCACCATGTTGTTTCGTAACCTAGCCAGCATGGATACTGAAGAGTCCATTCGCGCGAACCCTATTGACGGCGTCGTATTATTGACCGGTTGCGACAAAACAACCCCCTCTACGGTCATGGGCGCCTGCAGTGTTAACCTTCCCACCATCGTTGTTCCCGGCGGGCCCATGCTAAACGGGCGTTTTCGCGGAGAGTGTATCGGCTCCGGCTCTTTCAACTGGTTGATAAAAGAAAAACAATCCGTAGAAAATTATACCGAAGAAGACATACATGAAGTGGAGATCGGTGCGGCAAGAAGCCAGGGACATTGCATGACGATGGGTACCGCATCCACGATGGCCTGTATGGTCGAAGCGCTGGGGCTCACCCTGCCGGGAGCCGCGGCTATCCCTGCCGTTGATTCAAGAAAAAAAGTCATGGCGCAATTATCAGGAAGACGAATTGTAGAAATGGTAAAAGAAGACCTGAAACTCTCAAAAATATTAACGAGAAAGGCATTTGAAAATTCAATCATTGTCAATGCCGGCGTAGGCGGCTCTACGAATCTGATCATTCACCTGTTAGCGATTGCCGGAAGGATCGGCGTGCAACTTCATCTCGAAGACTTTGATAAGATAGGGAGCAAAATTCCTTTACTGGCCAACCTGAAACCATCCGGGAAATATTTAATGGAAGACTTTTATTACGCGGGCGGTTTACCTGTCGTAATAAAAGAATTGAAAAAGTATTTACATAACGACGCCATTACTGTAAACGGCAGGTCTATTGGCGATAATAATATCAATCCCCCTTGTTATAACCAGGATGTGATCGCCGGCATTGACAAACCCTTACAGGAAAATGCGGGCATTGCCGTATTGAAAGGAAATCTTTGTGAAAACGGGGCCATCATTAAACCATCCGCGGCCACCCCCTCATTAATGAAACACCGGGGCCGCGCCGTCGTATTTGAAACGATGGAAGATTATCACCGGCGTATCGACGACCCCGGCCTGGACATTGATGAAGATTCCGTTATCGTATTGAAAAATGTCGGCCCCGTGGGTTATCCCGGAATGCCGGAAGTGGGTAATGTGGATCTGCCGGAAAAATTATTGAAGAAAGGAGTTAAAGACATGATCAGGATTTCCGACGGAAGAATGAGCGGAACCGCCGCAGGAACTGTAATATTGCATGTTTCACCGGAGTCAGCCGTTGGCGGTACATTAGCATTGGTAAAAGATGGCGATATGATCGAGCTGGATGTAGAAAAAAGAAAATTGCACCTCGATATCAGTGATGAGGAATTAAAGAAAAGAAGAGCGGCCTGGAAAGCGCCTGAACCAATGGCTACAAGAGGCTATGTGAAATTTTATATTGATCATGTGCAGCAAGCTCATCTTGGAGTCGACCTTGACCTGTTGCAAGGCGGATCGGGTTCAGAAGTGACAAGAGATTTGCATTAAACCCCTGTCCCCTGAAAGGGGAACTTAGCTTTGAAGCTCAAATCATTTATATTGAAGGATATTTTAAACCATTTTGATGTATGAAAAAAAGTATTTTCTTCCCCTTACTTGCTCTTTTGATTGCCTGCAACAATAACACCAGTCAACCACCACAAACACAAGAAGTGAATAATATTAAAATCGGTATTCTCGAGAAAGCCGATCCGGCATTGGATAGTATTATTGCCCCGGGCACCCAGGCTGAGATTATCTCCGAAGGATACGATTGGAGTGAAGGCCCTGTATGGGTAGAAAGCCAGAAAATGCTTTTATTCTCGGATGTGCCGCGGGATACGATCTTCAAATGGACGGAAGGAAAAAGAAAAGAAGTTTATCTCACGCCTTCCGGCTATACAGATACGGTTAAAAGAGGTGGAGAAATGGGATCGAATGGACTGACATTGGACAGGGAAGGAAGACTTGTTTTGTGCCAATGCGGCAACCGGCAAATAGCCAGGATGGATGCGCCAATCGATAAACCAGAACCCAAATATGTTTCCCTTGCCAATTCCTATAAAGGAAAAAAATTCAACAGTCCCAATGATGTCGTTTTTAACAGCAAAGGCGAAATCTTCTTTACTGATCCTCCTTATGGCCTGGAAAAACAAATGGATGATCCCAAAAAAGAAATGCCCTACCAGGGTGTCTTCAAAGTAAAAACAAATGGTGAAGTAATATTGGTGACGGATACACTGACAAGACCCAATGGCATTGCCTTTTTACCCGGCGAAAAGACATTGATCATTGCCAACTCCGATCCTGCCAAACCCAACTGGTATGCTTTTGATGTGGGTGACAATGATCAATTCACCCACCCAAGGATATTTCACAGCGCCGCAGGCTATGACAAATCCTTAAAGGGCCTGCCCGACGGAATGAAGATTGATAAGAATGGAAATGTGTTTGCTGCAGGACCGGGTGGTATCTGGATCTTTAATAAAGACGGAAAATTACTGGGAAAATACAGGGTACCCGATGCCACTTCCAATTGCGCTTTATCCGGCGATGAAAAAACATTATTCATTACGAATGATATGTATATACTGAGATTAAAAATGAGACAGTAATCAGCCAAACAAGGTTAATGAAAAAATTTTTATCAACTGCCCTATTGTTTTCCGTCATTTATACAGTTACCGGGCAGGATTCACTTTATAAACCGGGCCCTGACTCGCAACGAAAAGAAGGCGTACCAAAAGGGACTGTAACGAAATACAACTGGGAAAGCAAACTGTATGGCAATTTCCGCGAGTATTATATATATGTACCTGCACAATACGATTCAACGAAGCCGGCCGCTTTAATGGTCTTCCAGGATGGATACGCGTACGCAAGAGAGGATGGCGATTTTCGCGTTCCGGTTGTTTTTGATAATCTTATTTATAAAAAAGAAATCCCCGTTATCATTGGAGTATTCATTAACCCCGGTCACCTGTCGAAGGATTATCCCGAAAATCGTTTCCGGGCTTCAAACCGGAGCGATGAATATGATGATATGAGCGACAGGTATGTAAAATTCCTGTCAGAAGAACTGCTTCCCTATATCAAAAAGCAATACAATATTTCTGATAACCCGAAGATGCACGCGATCGGCGGGCTTTCATCAGGAGGTATCTGCGCCTTTACGGCCGCCTGGCAACGCCCCGATTATTTTCAGAAAGTATTGAGCCATGTCGGCAGTTTTACCAATATCCGCGGCGGGCATGAATACCCCGATCTTATTCGTAAAAGCACAAAAAAAGATATTAAAGTTTTTTTACAGGATGGCAGCAACGATCTCAACAATAATTTCGGCGACTGGTGGCTGAGCAACCTTCAAATGGAATCGGCGCTGAAATTCAGGGGATATGATTACAAATTTGAAAAAGGAACGGGGTCGCACAGCGGGAAGCACGGGGGAGCTATTTTACCCGAATCACTGAGATGGTTGTGGAGCGATGTAATGAAAAAATAAAATGATCAAATAATCACCAAACGGTCCAATGAAATTATATAAAACCAAAGAAGGAATCGTAATCGAAAAAGAAAACCAGTTCTTTTTATCCAAAGGCGGGAACTGGAATGCTTTTATCAATGATGATAAGTTATTTCTAAAGATGCTGGAGCTTACCCTGTCATTGCCGGCGAACGGAAATGATTTGATTAAAAATGTTTTGGCGCCGATAGGCAACCAGGAACTATGGGCCTGCGGTGTTACTTACCTGCGCAGCAAGGTAGGAAGACAGGAAGAATCCAAATCGGCCGGCGGCGCAGATTTTTACGGTAAAGTATATGAAGCGGAAAGACCGGAAGTATTTTTCAAATCTACTCCGCACCGCGTAGTAGGTCATGGCGACAAAGTAAATATCCGAAAAGACTCCACCTGGGACGTGCCCGAGCCGGAACTGACGTTGGTCGTAACTTCATCCGGGAAAATAGTAGGTTATACGATTGGGAATGATATGAGCAGCAGGAGCATTGAAGGGGAGAATCCATTGTATTTACCGCAGGCAAAAACCTATGATGCCTGCGCGGCCATCGGTCCCTGTATCTATGTGACGGAAAAAACGATTGACAAGAATACCATGATCCGGCTTGAGATAAATCGTGCTGATAAAAATGTTTTCGAAGGAAGTGTGGGCATCAGCCAGATGAAAAGAACGCCGGAAGAATTGGTGTCCTTCGTATACCGTGAATGTTCATTTCCGCAGGGGAGCCTGATCATGACAGGAACGGGAATCGTGCCGGGAAGCGACTTTACGTTAAAGTCCGGTGATGAAATAAAAATTTCGATAGATCATATAGGGACGCTGGTGAATGTAGTAAGATAGTGAGTGGTGAGTAGTCAGTGGTGAGTGGGCTTACTAAATCAGGAGTGCCACTCACCACTCACCACTCACCACTGACCACTGATTAAATTAATGACATTCCTCATAATCATATTAGCGATCGCTCTCCAGGTATTCCTGACCTATAAAAAAGTCAGCCCTTTCCTGTCATTATTGATCGTCGCAATTGTTGCCGGCCTCTGCCTGGGTATGCAGCCAAAAGATATTCTAAAATCAATTGAAACCGGCGTAGGAAGTACATTGGGTGGCCTTGCATTAATAATTTGCCTTGGCGCGATACTCGGAAAGATACTGGAGGTCAGTGGTGCGGCGGAACAGGTGTCCTCTACACTGATAAACGGTTTTGGCCAGAAATATATTCAATGGGCCGTACTGGTAACCGGTTTCCTGATCGGCATTCCGCTGTACTATAATGCAGGGTTCGTCATATTGGTGCCATTGGTATTTTCTATTGCCAGGAAAGCCAACCTTCCTTTATTATATATAGCCATCCCGATGGCGGCCTCTTTATCTACTACCCATTGTTTTTTGCCACCTCATCCAAGCCCTGTCTTTTTAGTAAAAGCATTCAGAGCCGATATGGGAAAGACATTGATCTATGGGGCTATTATTGCCATCCCCGTAGTGATCCTGGCCGGTCCTGTATTGGGAAGAATGCTGCAAAAAATTAAAGTAGATATCAGTTCCTTCTTCCTGGCCGACGAACCTAAAAAAGAAAAAATATTGCCCGCAGTATTTCCAAGTTTTTTGATCGGGTTGTTGCCGGTGATGTTGATCACACTGGCTGTAATGGCGGATAATTTTCTACCCGATCAAACCATTTTGAAAAAAATAATCTTATTTATTGGCGATCCGACTATCGCGCTCCTGTTGACAGTAGCCCTGGCGACCTGGTATTTCGGTTTGCGCGCAGGCGAATCCATGGAAACAACGATGAAGTGGCTGAACGAAGCTATATCCGGAATTGCTATCATTGTTTTGATCATTACAGCCGGCGGTGTTTTTAAACAGGTGCTGCAGGACAGCGGTACAGGAGATTATATTGCTTCCTTCAGTCGCAAGTGGCAAATGCCCCCGCTTGTATTTGGCTGGGTAGTTACTGCTCTATTGAGAGTAACGATCGGTTCTGCTACTGTGGCGGGTATAACGGCTGCAGGCGTGGTGTCCCCATTAGTGGCTTCAGGTGTTGTGTCTCCGGAATTAATGGTATTGGCTGTAGGAACAGGCAGTGTCTTTGGCTCGCATATCAATGATTCGGGGTTCTGGATGTTCAAAGAATTTTTCAACCTGTCATTAAAACAAACGTTTTTATCATGGACGGTTATGGAAACGAGTATTTCGGTTCTCGGTTTGATCGGAGTGCTGGTATTACAACTGTTTGTCCCGCGATAAAGTAAATTATTAACCAGATTTAAATATAAATATGAGCAAATTAATCGCTCCGCTGATTTTTTCAGCTTCCTTATTGTTGTTGGTTGCGGAGGGCTGCAAATCCGGCAAGGTGCAAAAACAACCGGGCGGTGGTAAAACAAAGGACTTACCTGCAGACAAGCAGGGTCTGAAGGATTATTATAAAGATTATTTTACGATGGGCGTGGCCGTATCGCCACAAGGATTGAAAAGGGCAGATGAAAGCCAGCTAATACTGCAGCAATTCAGCAGTATGACCCCGGAGAATGCCATGAAAATGGGCCCGATTCATCCGCGAGAAAATGAATACTTCTGGAAAGACGCCGATTCAATTGTAGCATTTGCCAAACAGCATAACTTAAAGATACGCGGGCATAATCTCTGCTGGCACAACCAGGCGCCCCGCTGGATATTTATTGATTCCACGAAGAATCCGCCTGATACTGTTTCCAAAGAAGTTTTATTGAAACGTCTCAAAGATCATATCACGACGGTCGTTTCGAGGTATAAAGGAGTGATATATGCCTGGGATGTGTGCAACGAAGTGATCTCGGACAATCCGAATGAATATTTCCGTAATTCACCCTGGTACCGGATATGCGGAGAAGAATTCGTTGCCAAAGCATTTGAATACGCTCATGCTGCCGACCCCAACGCCTTGCTTTTTTACAATGACTATAATGAGACCGACCCCGTAAAAAGGGAAAAGATTATCCGCCTGGTAAAAGGATTGAAAGAGGCAGGCGTTCCGATTAATGGTGTAGGTTTGCAATCACATTGGTCCATTCATGACCTGGCGGAAGGACAAGTGGATTCTACGCTCAGCCAATTTGCACAACTCGGCCTTAAGATCCAGGTCACAGAACTGGACCTGAAAGTGCAGCACAATGGTCCCGCTGCGAGACAGGATACTGTTCGCGGTTATACCCCTGAAAGAGAAATGAAACAAACCGAGCTCTATAAAATGGTTTTTCGTTTATTCAGGAAATACAGGGATGTGATCTCGGGAGTCACCTTCTGGAACGTTTCTGACAAGTATAGCTGGCTGGACAGGCGGGGCGGCGGGGGAAAAGCTTATCCTTTACTATTTGACACAACTTATCAGCCTAAAAAAGCCTATTGGGAAGTTATAAATTTTACTAAGGACGAAAAATTGTCAAAGCCGGGTGATAAACGTGGCTTTTAATAACAAAGAAGCCGTTGAATCTTCATGCATAAGATCATTTTATTAATGCTGATCTTTTTATACCTGGTGTATACCGGAAAAGAGGAAGGTTTAAATCGTTTTTGGTGCAGCGAAAAAATATACGATATAAGTTATTATTGATTCGGTGAATATTTATAATCGTTATGGTCAGCTTGTTTATCATTCAACAGGATATGATAAGCCCCGGGATGGAAAAATAAATGGCAAAGCTGCTCCTTCGGGGACCTATTATTATATTATCCGGTACAATAAACAGCTTTCACCTTTCGCGGGATTTGTAGATATTATATATTAGAAACAAAATTTTATAACTCAATTTATTCAAACTCTTATTTTAGGATGATCACGAAAGCTTATGCGGCGTTGACAGCCAAGGATCCACTAGCGCCTTTTCAATTTGAAAGAAGAGAGGTCCGTCCCAATGACGTGCAGGTAGAAATTATGTATTGCGGGGTTTGCCATAGCGATATTCACCAGGTACGCGATGAATGGGGCGAGTCCATTTACCCGATGGTGCCGGGTCATGAGATCGTAGGCCGGGTGATCAAAACCGGCAAAGATGTCAAAAAATTCAAAGCGGGCGATATCGCCGGAGTAGGTGTAATGATAGATAGCTGCAGGAAATGCAAGAATTGCCGGCAACAGATGGAACAATATTGCGTAGAAGATATGACCGGCACTTACAATGGTATGGAAAGAGATGGAGTAACGATTGCACAGGGCGGCTATTCATCACAAATAGTGACCGATGAAAGATATGTTTATCATATTTCTTCCCGCCTCGATCTGAAAGCGGTAGCGCCGCTGTTATGCGCGGGGATCACTACCTACTCCCCTCTTCGTTACGCGGGTGTTACCAAAGGAATGAAGGTAGGCGTGGTAGGTTTGGGCGGCTTGGGTCATATGGGCGTAAAGTTTGCCGTCTCATTCGGCGCTGAAGTTACCCTGATCAGCACTTCCCCTTCCAAGCAAAAAGACGCTGAAAGATTAGGGGCTCATAAATTTCTTTTATCCACCGATGAAAAACAAATGAAGGGTTCCGATAGTTATTTCGACGTTGTCCTTAATACTATTTCAGCCAATCACGATTATGAAAAATATTTAAACCTGCTTGATCTTAACGGGAAGATGCTGGTAGTAGGCCTGCCCGCTGAAGACCCAAGAACAAGACCTTTTGCCCTCATCAAAAACCGCAGGAGCATCACCGGCTCCATGATCGGCGGCACTAAGGAAACACAGGAAATGCTGGATTACTGCGCAGAAAAAAATATTGTGGCGGATATAGAACTGATTCCTATCGGGCAGATCAATGAAGCCTATGAACGAATGATCCGGAATGATGTCCGGTACAGGTTTGTCATTGATATGAGCACTCTTTAAATAACAGGCATGAAAAAAATTGTTGCGACAGTATTAACCATCACTCTTTTCCTTCAAAGCTTTGGCCAGTCAAACTATTACACGAATCCAGTCCTCGCCGGTTTTTATCCTGATCCCGGTATTTGCCGGGCAGGCGATGATTATTACCTCGTGAATTCATCATTTTCTTATTATCCTGGCTTACCCATTTTTCATAGCAAAGACCTGGTTAACTGGAAACAAATAGGGAATGCTATGAACAGGCCGGAGCAACTTAACCTGGACGGGGCAGGTGTTTCAAGAGGGTTGTTTGCACCGGATATTACTTATCATAAAGGAACTTTTTATATCGTTTGTACGTTGATCGACCGGCTGGGCAATTTCGTGATAACCGCCAAAGACCCCAAAGGGCCCTGGAGTAATCCTGTCGCGTTAACGGGAGTAAATGGCATAGACCCTTCTCTTTTTTTTGATGATAACGACAAAGCCTATATTGTTTTCAACAGCATTCCCCCCGGTAATAAATCATTGTACGACGGCCACCGTACGATAAGAATGTTTGAATTGAATGCAAAGGATCTAAAAATCACCGGCGAAGAAAAATTGCTGGTCAATGGAGGAACAGATATCACTAAAAAACCGGTTTGGATAGAAGGGCCGCATATTTTTAAAAAAGAAGGATGGTATTACCTTATCTGCGCAGAAGGAGGCACAGGCTATAACCATTCGGAAGTAGTATTCAGGAGTAAATCTCCCGGAGGGCCTTTTGTTTCTTATGAAAAGAATCCTATCCTTACGCAGCGGCATCTTGACCCGGCAAGAAAAGATCCTGTTACTACAACCGGTCATGCCGGCTTTGTACAAACAAAAAATGGCAAGTGGTATGCTGTATTCCTGGGTTGCCGCCCCTACGAAGATGATTATTATAATACAGGCAGGGAAACTTTTATGGCGCCAGTTATATGGGAAGATGGATGGCCAACTATCCTCAAAGGAAATGAAGAAGTGCAATACCATTATCCCGTTCCGATGCCTTCCCTGACAAAAACAGTTGCGAATTCATTCAGCGGAAATGCTTTTTACCGGGATGATTTCAACCGGCCGCAATTGAACAACCGTTTTATCTTTTTACGAACAGTAAGAAGTAAATGGTATGATCTTTCTGAAAAGAAAGGCTGGCTGGCTCTTCAATTAAGACCCGAAACATGCCTGGAGAAGAAGAATCCCTCTTTTGTTGCCCATCGCCAGCAAAACCTGCAGTGCAGCGCCACCACATCTATATTATTTTCAGCCAGGTCGGACAATGAAAAAGCAGGATTGGCTATTTTCCAGAATGAGGTGCATTTTTATTATTTGTGTCTTTCCATGGAGAATAATAAACCGGTTGTGCAGTTATATCAGTCCACGAAAGACAGCAGTATGCAATGGCTGGCGTCAGCACCTGTTCTTCCCGGGAATAAGGAAATTCAACTGAAAATAGAAGCGCGGAAAGACAGCTATGCTTTTTTTTATGCATTGGATGATCATAAATGGAAATTATTGAAAGACGGGGTAGATGGAAAATTCCTCAGTACTAAAGTCGCGGGCGGTTTTACAGGAAGCGTGTTTGCGTTATATGCTACTTCATCCGGAAAAGAAACTGTCAATAAAGCTTATTTTAACTGGTTTGAGTATAAAGGGGATGATGAAGTGTATAAACATTGAGTACAGTGAGCCCGGCCTCCCTATTCATTTTTACAAATAGTACTAAGTTCGTAGTCGTTCCTTTTCCAGCCTAAAGGATTTAATGATAGAATTAAACTGACCCATTAGCTGATTGCTGAAGGGATAGCCTTACCCGGCCAGGTAAGTTACAAGGGCGATGGTTGCTTGTTAAGGAACCCTGTCAAAAAATGTGGGTGGAAACCAGGCGCCCGGTTTAGTTTTAAAAAGCAATTTTCCCGCAATTCTCCATCTCCCAAACTCCCTCCTCCTCCTTTGGACCCAATTTTTCCATCCCAGGCTCCGGGTTTTGTCCGGGCACCCTTTTAACCTTAGCCATGAATGGAATATAGTAAGTCCGTACGAAGTCCGTACCAAGTCCGTTGATCAACGGACTTGGTACGGACTTCGT
>JAUZOA010000059.1 GCA_030706685.1 Bacteroidota bacterium | reverse complement strand
TTTTGATTATGAAGGAAAAACCATAACCTTCGGTGAAAATGTTTACTCCTGGGATTTTGAGACGCTTGAAGCCCTACTGAATGAGATAACTGGAAATGATCTTACTCGTGAGCTAAAGCTTGAAGATGATTTATAACAGATCGGAAAGCCTGGAGCAAACATACGCTTTGCTGCAGGGCTGTCCAAAGGACTCCTTTGGAAGCTGAAGAATCCCGATAGCTATCGGGATCCTGATCGACATATTGCTATGAGCCGCAGGCCGGACTGAACGAATAAATCCCGGCTTCAGAATATACTTTCATCTTCAGTATCTTTACTCAGCAGCGGTTTCAGCTGATCCTCCTGTTGTCGGGACTGGCTGGATTACCGATGTCCCCCCAAAGGAGTCCTTTGGATAGCCCGGCAGCAAGCCGGCATCGTTAACGGTAATCGTATGAGACAGTACTTAATATAACCCGATATAATATAATGGAACTCTATCGCTCAGAACTTTCACAACATTTTGTAGATACTTTCATTAAAAAAATGGAGTTCACTGAAGAGGAGTTCAACTATACTGTATCTTTTTTTAAACGACAGTATGTTCCCCGGAAGTTTTTTTATCTCAAAGCAGGGCAGATAGCCATGCAGAAAGCCTATATCAACAAGGGTAGCACCAGGACCTTTACCATGGATGAAAAGGGGAGGGAGCATATTTTAAATTTTTCATTTGAAGATTGGTGGCTCGCTGATTTTGAAAGTTATCATACCGGGAAACCCGGTACAAAGTATATACAGGCAGTGGAAGATTGTGAACTGTTATGCATTTCAAAAGAGGCATTGGAAAAGCTTGAAATCGAAATTCCAAAACTCAAAGCGCTGTTCGAGATGAAGCAAAAGAAAATGATCTTTTCCACCATGGAACGGTTAAATGAAGTAAAAACTCTTACTGCAGAGGAAAGATACCTGAACCTTATAAAAAAACACCCGCAAATATTTCAGCGGATCCCATTGCAATACATTGCTTCTTATCTCGATATTGAACCACAATCCCTCAGCAGGTTACGCAAAAGGCTCTCCACAAAATAAATTTCTTAACCCGGGTTAAGTCCGTTTTTAACATCAGTTATTTGAATTGTTTATTGTTCAGTTCATCTTTGATTGGTCATTCAATCAAAAAACAAACGTCATGAACAATCAACATCAAATTCCACCACCTGCACAAATGATGCAGATGATCACCGGTTTCTGGACTTCCTGCTGTATCTACACTGCCGCAAAACTCAATATTGCCGATCACCTGGCAGGTAAACCGCAAACGGCATCGCAACTTGCCGAAACAACGCACAGTCATTCCGCATCTCTTTACCGGGTGCTTCGTGCCTTATCAGGCGTTGGTATTTTTAATGAAAATGAAAACGGAACTTTTTCTAATACGCCTCTTGGTGATACGTTGAAAGGTGATGTGCCCGGATCCATGAAAGCAATGGCGCTGGCTCAACTTGGCGACCATTACAATGCCTGGGGTAATTTATTGTATAGTGTAAAAACAGGCAATACTGCTTTTGATTATGTGGAAGAAATGTCCGTGTGGAAATACTATGAAACACACCCGGAAGAAGGCGTCAACTTTATGAAAGCAATGGCCGGGCTTACCGGTGCAGTTATTCTGAATGTGCTGCCGGCTTATGATTTCACTCCTTTTAAAACAATTGTTGATATAGGGGGTGGAAACGGCGCTTTGATGATGGCTGTCTTAAACGTCGCACCCCAGGCAAACGGAATTGTGTTTGATGAAGAATATGTCGTGAACGAAACAAAAGATAGTATTGCTGCAAAGGGGTTAACGAACCGTTGCCAGGCAGTAGCCGGAACATTTTTTGATTTTGTACCCAAAGATGCAGACTGCTATTTAATGAAAATGGTTTTACACGATTGGGACGATGAACATTCATTAAAGATTCTTTCTAATTGTAACAGCGCTATGAAAAGCGGAAGTAAATTACTGATCCTGGAATCGGTAATACCCGGAGAAAATATGCCTCATCCCGGGAAATTTATGGATATCAACATGCTTGCGATGACGGGCGGAAAAGAACGTACAGAAAAGGAATTTGCTGCATTGATTGAACAGTCGGGCCTCCGGTTTTCGAAAGTAATTCCAACGCATTCTCCCATGTTCAGTATTGTAGAAGCAATAAAAGACTAATACCCAAAAAAGAACGTCAGCCGCTAGCAAAAGTATTGCTGCAAGCGGGGCCGGACCTTGATACTTCAGCTATTTGTATCGCTGTACTTTAGTTCCGGCTGAGGAATCCCGATAGCTATCGGGATCCTCAGCCGGTTCGCCCATCAGCCCTGGAATTGCCTATGCCCGTTAATGTACTGCCGGCACTTGCAGTTATTTGAAATTCTATGGTGACAAATGTGGTTATCACCGGTTAAGTACGGGAGGCCTGCCCGCAATATCCGGCTTACTGTAAAGCTAATGCAACGTTCTGCAACTTTTCGTTGTCACGGTCTATAAAATGGAATGCGACCTATCTACACCACATTGGCATTGTGTATCGTCTTTAGTTCTTGCACTAAAAATGACCTCATAAAGAACCCTGCTTCGGAATACTTCCCCAATACTGTAGGTAATTACTGGAAATACAAATATGTTGACAGCATTTCCAATAAATCAGTATTCGTTTATGTAAATATCACGGGGAACACAGTCTTGCCTAATGGGCAAAATGCCAAAATCTGGGTGTATACTTTTCCTGATCACACTGTTACAAACTTTGTCTGCCAGGTTGGGGACACTACCAGGTTTATTGATTCGCCGGGATTGTCCGTACGTTATACTTATATAACTCCTCTCAGGCTCAACAATACATGGAGAACTTCTCCGGACTACATTTATGATAGTACTCATGTGGATGACAATAGTGTCTATTTTTTAAATAACCAGGATTTTGTCAATAGCTTTTTACTTCAGGAATATGGGCATCTTCCCAATCAATACTGGGGCAGGTCAGAATGGTTTTGCCCTAATATCGGAATTGTAACAAAGTCGGAGAAAAGCCTATTTACACTTGCCGATGAAACCAGTTCCGTTTATTGGGAACTTGTAGAGTATAATTTGAAATAAGCCGGGGGAGGCATCTTCTCCAAAGGAACTTTCGGACAGTTCCGGCTGATCCCCCTTCGCCGGAACAGGCTCCACGCGACTCAGCAAAAGTGCATAACTTCACTGCTTCGCTACGCTCGCAGGGACGGGTTCGCTACGCTCGCAGGGACGGGTTCGCTATCTGCTTTGCTTTGCTCGCAGCGGAGGGACAGGTTCGCTGTTCGGCTCAGTTCCGGCTGAAGGATCCCGGAATACCAGCGATGCAGCAAGCCGTCAACGTTATACTTCA
This sequence comes from Bacteroidota bacterium, assembly GCA_030706685.1. GTDB lineage: Bacteria > Bacteroidota > Bacteroidia > Chitinophagales > Chitinophagaceae > VBAT01. The sequence goes on along the minus strand of JAUZOA010000059.1, from coordinate 32,312 downwards.
ACATGAAAAATATAATTCTTTTTAGCCTGCTGTTTTTTTCTGTTTCCCTGAGCGCCTGGTCGCAAACGGAGCATTACGGGGTTTACGCGATAAAATTTGCTTCGATGGCGCATCCATCACCTATCTCAAACTGGGCTGACAAAGGGCCCGGAAAGGATAGCGTAAACATTGATTTCATGATTTGGTTAATTAAAGGGAATAATGGTAAAAACATTTTAGTAGACGCTGGTTTTTTAAAGGACATTGAAGCGGCAAAATATTTTGACATTACCCATTATGGGCGACCCGATTCAATGCTGGCAAAACTAGCCCTGAAAGCAGGAGATATTACCGATATTATATTAAGTCACCCGCATTGGGATCATATTGACGGCATTGGTTTATTTCCCAACGCGCATATCTGGATTCAAAAAGAAGATTTTAATTATTTTGTTGGCGGCGCCTGGCAAAAAGACGGCAGGAATGGAGGATTTGATAAAAGAGATGTGCGAAGGCTTATTGATTTAAACCTTGCAGGCAAATTAACTCTCGTTGACGGGGATGATAAAGAAATAATTCCAGGCATAAAAGTATATACAGGTTCAAGACACACTTTCAACTCGCAATATGTGTTTGTGGAAACAGGCATCAACAAGGTTATTCTTGCCTCCGACAATATCTGGATTTACTATAATTTGGAGCATTTGAGACCCGCGGCATCCGGCGGCACATCGGATACGACTGCTTATGTAAAGTCTATGATAAGAATGAAAACCCTTGTATCGGACAGCAAGTATATAATCCCGGGTCACGATTCAAAAATATTTTCACTATTCCCCGCGGTAACAGAGGGTGTGGTTAAAATAGAATAACCCCCGGGGAATAAAAAGGACAATTGCCTGCAGTTAGCCGTTACTGTGAGCAGCGATCAGGCAGCTTTCACAATTTCAGGGTATTTTTGATTTCGATGATAACCAGGTTACTATTATTGCTATGCACAGGATGTATGACAGGCTGCCTGTCCATGGACACCAAATGTTGTGATTTCATGGGGTCTTATTCCATTTCCGGCTCATTATATGTCGAAAAATACAGGACCTTCTGCGCCGGCGTTTTCGGCGAAAGGAATGATTACTATCTTACTGACTCGGTTAAATTCAGAAAATATATTGGTTCTTCGGATGAACACAATACAATTCGTATCCTGCAAAAAGACAGCATCATACATTTATATACGTTAGCATCAAGAATTATAACAGACACAATCGGGCAAAAGTCAGTTTCCAGGTTTGACTTAATTAACAAGCAGCGGTTTGATTCCAATAACGCCAAGGCTATTCCTTTGTTTGGAACAAACCAAATTCCATGTAATAACTTTTTAAGCTATTCATCTCATGAGTTTGAAAAGGGCTTTTTTATGACTATAGATCAATTTCAATGCGGAAGTACTTATTTAAACGCCGTTTATATTACTGATTCTTCAACCTTTCGAAAACTAATCGGGTTTTATGATTCCGGTAGTAATAACCCCAGCTATTCAATAAAGGTAAACAACAATGAATTTATATTTTACCAGACAAGATCGAGGAGCGTAATTGACACGACAAATCATGAAACTTTTAAATTAAGTGAGTTTCTTCCGGGAAGGCTTGAAAAAGTGTGTGAAAGGAAATGACTGCCGATGACAGGTTGCCCCCCTGGAAGCACCCGAAAAAAAATTAGTCATTAATTATATAATTAATTAGTAACCATAAGACTCAAAAAGTAACTTTTAAACTTACGCCGCAAGGCAAATGCCGAATTTGTCAGCAGGTAGGTACGTGAAACAGGATTTTTCAAGGAAAGCTTATCATTTCTGAAAGTTGCCTGCCTTTTCATAGCGGGATATAAACACAGGTTTTATCTTTACCGGCATCCTGCAATATCAGCATTATGAAAGTAGCCGTTTTCAGTACCAAATCTTACGACAAGGAATACTTTGACCGTTTCAATACAGGTCAAAGGCAACATTTAACCTATTTTGAAGCCGCCTTAAACGCGGATACGGTCACCCTCGCAAAAGGATATGATTGCGTCTGTCTTTTCGTAAACGATAAGGGAGATAAAGAAACCATTGAAAGGCTTTCGGCAAGCGGGATCAAACTGATCGCGTTAAGAAGCGCCGGTTTCAATAACATTGATTTGGAAGCTGCCGCCGGCAATCATATCAAAGTGGTGAGGGTACCTGCTTATTCACCCGAGGCGGTGGCTGAACACGCAGTAGCATTGATCCTGACGCTTAACAGGAAAACACATAAAGCCTATAATCGGATAAGGGAAAGTAATTTTTCCCTTGAGAAATTAGTTGGGTTTAATCTTCATGGCAAAACAGTAGGAGTGATCGGCACAGGCAAAATTGGCCAGGCTTTTTGCCGGATCATGCTTGGTTTTGGCTGCAAGGTGATCGCCTATGATAAATTCCCTTCCGAAGAAATGAAAAAAGCCGGTGTTGATTACCGGGCATTAGATGATGTGTGGCAACAAAGCGATATTATCTCGCTTCATTGCCCTTTATTGCCTGAAACTTATCACCTCGTTGACAAGAAAGCTTTTTCAAAAATGAAGAAGGGGGTAATGCTGATCAACAGCAGCCGGGGCGCCGTGATCAATACGCTGGACGCCATTGACGCGCTGAAGGACGAACAGTTAGGCTATCTTGGCATTGATGTATATGAGCAGGAAGAAAAATTATTTTTCAAAGACCTGTCGGAACTGATCGTCCCGGATGATATGATAGCCAGGCTGATATCATTTCCCAATGTGCTGATTACTTCTCACCAGGGTTTCTTTACCCGGGAAGCCCTGGAACAAATAGCGACCGTGACGCTGAAAAATATCAGCGATTTTGAAAAGGGGCTACCGTTAGAAAATGAAGTCCGTTCATAAAATGGCCCGGGCAGAACCGGATGGTTTGACCTGTGAAGAATTCAATAAGATTGCACAGTTGCTTTTATCCGGTAAAAAAGCGACGGGAATAGAAATTACTATTCCGGTCCTGAACCGGATCCGGGAGGAAAATACACGAAAGAATTTGTTTATTCCTTTGGCAGCGCATTTAATGATGCCCGTAAAAAGCATAGCTGACAAAGAAGGACGGGTATAGATTAAATCTTTATGAAGATTATCACCTGGAATTGTAATATGGCATTCCGTAAAAAAGCCGGAATGATCTTAAAATATAAGCCTGATATTTTAATTGTTCCCGAATGTGAGCACCCGGACAAATTAAATTTCAGTGAGGGGATCACCGAACCTAAAGACTGCTTGTGGTTCGGTAATAACCTGAATAAAGGGCTTGGCGTATTTTCTTACAGCCCATCCAGGTTTAAATTACTGAAGACGCATGATCCTAAATTGCGGATGGTTGTTCCCATTGCTGTAAATGGGGGGTCATTTGATTTTACTTTATATGCTGTATGGGCCAATAATCCAGATGACCCCGAAGGGCAATATGTCGGGCAGGTATGGAAAGCCATTCACCATTACGATAAGCACCTGGATAATAAAAGCATCATACTGGCGGGTGATTTCAACAGTAATACAATCTGGGATAAGCCAAGAAGGAAAGGAAATCATTCTGACGTAGTAAAACGATTAGAAGAAAAGGGGATCTGCAGCGCTTACCATCTCTATCACCGGCAGGAACAGGGCAAAGAAAAACACCCGACACTTTATATGTATCGCCACAAAGACAAATCTTATCATATAGATTATTGCTTCGTCTCGGCTGACCTTGCTGCTAAACTGAGATCAGTTCTGATCGGGGGTCATAAGCCATGGACCCGGTACAGCGATCATGTTCCGGTAATGGTGACTTTCGGAAACCAATAATAATATATCTTTTTGCCCGCAGGGTCAAAAACCGGCAGGAGACAGATAACAGGACAATAAATAAGATGGAAATTGATAAAAGCCCATCCCTCCCTGATTGGCCGGTCGTAATTCGCTGATAACGGATTATACACTTTAAGTTGAATTGTTAACAAAAAATAGCAGGCGATTTCCGTCTGCTATTAATGAAATTCCCGGATATTAACCTATTCTATTTGCTAACGGGATTTTTTAAAACTTATAACTTATCTCCAGTGTGGCGAAAAAACAGTTATTGATCTTTTCAAATTCTGTTTTGCTTGTGGTTGTGCCATTACTAAACTTAGAAGTTATGATGACTTCTGCCGGGTGAACAGGTATTGCATAAACGGGTGTAAATGCAAATGAAAACCTGCCTGCTTCATAGCTGATAGGCAGGCTTGCTTCATAATCCAATATTTTAAAAGTTGATGCATTTAGTACTTCGCCCGTCGTGGTAACCGTACCGGGTATGGGCTGCGATCCTTTTTTCCTTGCGATAAAACGCCGCTTTTTATAATAGTTATTATAGTAATTCTGGGTACTTGCGTTGGCGGCAAAAGCAGGAGTAATATCAACCTTATCATCAACTATTGAAAAATTATGTTCCAGTCCTATGCTGCCTCCAAGGTCCGTATTATTGCCAACGCTAAGCGTCATGGACAAGGTGGGCTTTATCAACCCAAATTCAAAACTGTTATTATAACTTATTTCGTCCTTCACTTCCGATCTTACATTCGTGCTCTGGCTATTATAATAGAACCTGGTAGCAGATATCTCTCCTTCATATTTCAGGTGGCTGAAAGAATAACCGGCCGATAAACCCATCATGTCTAACCGGCTGTTGCCTGCACTGGCAAGAAAATTAAAGGTAGCTTCGGTAAAAAAACCAGACCTGGCAAAATATCCAAATTCAGGCGAAAGATAACGGATGGCCGAAGAATCTTTTCTCCCCAGGTAAACATTATCACTTGTATAGTCGACTTCCGCGCGGAAATAGGATCTTTTCTCTCCGTCACGGGATGAGCCTGGTGTCCGTACTTCACCTGGTAAATCTTGACCGCTTGTTTTATTCTTAATGATACTGTCCGGAACCTGGTTGATCAAAGTGTCGTTTGATTTTTCCTGTGCATGGGCGGATTCCGGGAACAATAAACGACATAGAAAGAGTATGAATAGGGTAATGGTGAGTCTCATGATTTAATTAGTTTTGGGTCAGGTATGGATGGATGATAGGTATAAAAATTGGTGTCCGGTATTCGTTAATGAGGACCTGGATCATTTAAATAATGATCCCATCGCACTATACGATGCAATGGGATCATTTATAGTTCAGGGATCAATTTCCGTTTACATCGTTGTTGAGATCCTTTCTATCGTTTTTGCGATCTTTCCTGTCTTTTTTCAAATCTTTGCGGTCTTTTGAAAGATCGGTCTTGTCCTTACCAATATCTTTCTTGTCGCTATGGATATCTTTCCGGTCACCAGAAAGATCCTTGCGGTCTTTGTTCCTGTCAACCTTATCGGTGGTCAGGTCTTTCTTTTCACTGTTTATTTCCTTCTGTTCTTTGCCGGCATCTTTATAATCCTTTTGTTTCAGGTCAGCGTTTCTTTCTTTCCTGTCATTGTTAATCGCATTCTTGTCCTGGTTGATGTCCTTATTGTCTTTATTAAGGTCCTTACGATCGTTCACAGCATCTTTGCGATCTTTTGACAGGTCCTTCCTGTCATTGGTGATATCTTTCTTGTCACCGCTGATATCTTTTTTATCAGAATTGATATCCTTTCTATCCTGGCGGAGATCTTTCCTGTCATGACGGATTTCCGGAACATGGCGTACATGTTGTGCTGTTTGAGCATTGACGGTAAAGCTTCCGGCCAGCAGTACCAGGGCAAGAATTGTTGTGATCTTTTTCATTTTAAAGTTTTTTTTTAGGAATGTGGTGTTCGTACTAATAGACGGGATAAGCAGAGGAAAATTTAATGCCTTATTCCTGTTAACTACCGCTTAACTCTGCGTTTGCCACCTGTCTTTGAATAACGGAAAATCACCTGGTATCTATCCTGTTTTTTACTTAGTGTTTTTACCCGGAATAGCGAGAATGGATATTATATGGTATTTTTGATTTACTAAGGCAGCCACCTGGTAAAAAATCAATAATAAAATTCCCTTCTTACCCCGGATTGAAAGAACGGGCAATTATGTGCGGTGATGGTGACATTTGATTGAGGAGCAGGCAGTGGGGCGACAACCTAAGGCAAGTCTTTATTCCCAACTCTGCCAGTGATGAAGATTACCGGCCTTTATCGCATGGTTAGATAACAAACGCCAATATCATTTTCTGCCCCCATTCTTCCCATTCCTTTAAAGCTTTGTCTAATGAACCGAGCATGTTATTACGGGTGGTATTTTTTCCTTTGGTAGCAGGAACCACCGCTTTACTGTTGACATCGGTCGCTTCCACTTTGGTAGCAAACCAGGTAGTGTGCAATCGCGGAATGCCAACGCCTAATATCATGCCCGGCAGGCCATTAATGCCTTCGGGCCCCCCGCTGATCATGATTTCGTCGGTATAAAAGGCAAAGATCGCTACGGTGTCAAATAAAATACCGACTGCTTTCCTGCATTCAAATCCTGCAATGATCCTTGTATCGGCTGTCATTTTCCATTTAATATGGATGAGGCTGTCTTTGATGAGATAGGTTTCTTCGAAGACGGGTTTTTGCGAGATAGTGGTGCCGGTCGTATAATCGTTATATACAAGATTGTTGTCTGCAAAGGGCTGGAACCACATCCCTCTTGGGACTTCGGCTTCCTTAGTGCGTTTATACAGGGATTTGTTCCCGTCACTTGTAAAATTGAAATAACTGACTGTTTCCTTAGGCATATGATCCTTTGATTGCTCAAACCATTCCGGCTCTATTTCTTTCATCAATGGCCAGACAGCTACCGTTTTGACATAATCAATACTTACCTTGTCCAGGAAAACCTGTTGCGACCTGGCTATCAAAACAAACAACAGGGCTATCGCAAAAAGAATAGTTTGTTTTTTCATGGCTTTATTTTTTTCCGGGCATTTTATTAAAGGTCCAGGAAGCTGTTAGCAGGAAATAGCGGCTTATCCTGTCATATCTTTCTTCGCTGATAAAATTGCTGTTAATGGTGCGGTTGAGCCCGATATTTTGATTTAAAATATCATGCGCGGTCAGGGCGATCTTAAATGATTTATCTTTTGTAAACTTCCTGCTTAACTCGGCATTCCATACAATGATATTGGTGGCCTGGTTGAACGCGGCGGTTTTTTGCTGGAGGTTGATATCAACATCGGAACTCAGTTCCAGCTTGCCGGGCAATTTCACATACCCGTCTGCCTGCCCGCCATAGCCCCAGTAGTTATTGTTTGCGGTCGGTCGCAGGGATGATTTGGAAATATTCCTGCTGGCCTTTGGCCCTGCGCTGAAATTGTATTTTTCAGCCACCGAATAACGCAACCGGTAGGTAAGACTGAAAGTAGAATACGTATTGACATTCTTTTCTCCGTTCAGCAAATTAACTGTACGCCCCCCGTTGCCCTGCGGTTGTATTTCATGGGTAAGTTTTTTATCCCCTTGCCCGGAATTCCATACGCTCCAGAAAAACCAGGTCCTGTTACCGTTTACATTAACCGGGATATAGGTTGTTTTACCATGCTCATCTACCGTACTTTGATTGGTGATCGCGTTCTCCAAAAGATTCACCGAGAAGTTTCCAAATATATATCGCCCTTTCAGCACCTTATAATCATTAAAGTTGATATTGAAACTGTGATTGAATCCTACTTTCAGATCAGGATTGCCCACGTATATGCTAAGCGGATCATTATTATTCCTGAGCGGCTGAAGCTGTGTAAGGGTAGGTTGTACCGTTCTGCCGTTATAGGAAATAGAAAACCCTGTTTGTGGCTTTAGCCGGTAGCCCAATTGCGCCTGTGGTGTAAAACCTGTAAAATTATAATTGGTTCTCGAATTGTCATCCAGGTTATTGAGCTTAAGCCGGATGGCAGAAAGACCTATTCCAAAGACCGCGCGCAATTTTTTTCCTACATATCTTGCCGTAAGCGTACCGCTATTGGCTGAAGCTCCAAGATCAAAATTGTTGCTAAAAACCGTATCGAGGTGCGTGTACTTCTGGTCAACATCTTTATCAAAGCTGTTGCGGTGAGAAATAGAATGGTTGTAGTTAAAACTGTATTCAGTCACCAGGTTCCATTTTTTATTCAAGGGTTCACTATAAGTAAGCTTGGTACCGGTGGTCGTAGAATTGCCGGTGTATTTTTTAAGCTGGTCAATAACGTCGGTAGAGTCAATATTCCCGTTCTTATAAAAATCGGAGGTAGAGAAAAGTTTGGTGGTCTGGTCATCATTGATAAGCCCGAGCCGGAACGTGGCAATTAACAGCCGGTCTTTCTTATGAAATAATTGTTTATACGTAACGAGGTTATCCAATTGCTTTTTGGTCGAACTGGCGTCATTAATCCGGTTGTTCCTGTTGACAGAATCCCTGAATTCATTAAGGGCGGCGCTGGAACTTTCTGTATAGCTATCCTTTAATTTATACGTGCCGGCGATGGTATACTTAATGGATGTAAGCGAATCTATTTTCCATTCATATTTCCCGTTTAGGGCATGTTGCTGGGAAAGCCCGGTACTCCTGGCAGTGGAATTATTAAAAAAAGTAGTATCTTTTAATAAGGTTTGAGAAATGGTAACGTCGGTATTCTTTGTCCCCAGCCGGTTGTAGAGATAAGAGAGGTTCAGCTTATTTTTTTCTTCGTTCCACTTATTGCCGTACAAAGCGCCGACTGTATAGGCATTGGGTATTCCTTTCAGGTTCCAGTCATTAAAATCACCTTGCCCGTCATTATAACTATAATAATACCCGCTGATCTCATCGTATTCGAAGTCGTCTTCTATGCCAAGTTTATTCCTGTCTTCCCATCCAAGGCTGCCTGTATTAATATTGCTCTTGGTTCCATACAAAGAAAACTTCTTATTGCCCCTGAATTTATTGTACATCAGTTTTCCGTTAGCAATTTTATCAAAATCAGTTCCGGCCTCGACCGTACCGAAGTACCCTTTCTTAGCGCTTTCTTTTAATTTGATATTAATGGTTTTATTGCCATCTCCCGAAGCGCCTATGCCTTTCAGTTGGTCTTGTTCAGTTTTGGTATCAAAGACCTGGATTTTATCTACTGCTTTAGCACCGATATTTTGTGTAGCGATAGTAGGGTCTTCCCCGAAAAACTCTTCGCCATCTACCAGTACTTTATCAACTCTTTTTCCCTGCGAGGTTATTTCTCCTTTGCTGTTAACCTGCATACCCGGTATTTGCTTCAGCAGCTCTTCTACGGTAGCGCCTTCCCGTACTTTAAAACTGTCGGCAGTAAATTCCGTGGTATCGCCTTTGATCCGGATTGCGGCATTGTTTCTTATTATCACTTCCTGTAAAAGAAGGCTCTTCGGGGTAAGGGGAATATCACCCAGATCGGTGACACCCGGGGATGGTACTGTTATCTTATCGGCATAGTCTGCAAATTTGGGGTAGGTGACCATCAATACATAGTCACCGGGCGAAAGATTGGCTATATTGAATGTTCCGTGGCTATCGGTGCGGCTGAATTTTACCAGGACTGAGTCTTTCCCCCTGAGCAGTGAAACAACAGCATTGGAAAGGTTTTTCTTTTCGAGTGTATCACGCACTATTCCTTTTATTGAAGAGGCCTGGCTGAAGGCTATTTGTGCTATACCAATCAGTACAAAAAAACAGATGGATTTTCTCATAGCGGTGAAAATGGTTAAACGGTCTGGCCGGTAAAATATCTATTCTGCGCGAAGGAAATGGCTATATTTACAAGACCGGCACAAAAATGCCTTTTTCCGGCAAGAACTTAATATCAGTTGCCTAAGTTTACTGTTAATATTTCAATAAAAAGCTGTAAGTTAGGAGAGGATGCAGTGACCTTTCAATTCCATACGAATGCCCATAGAAAAAAATCATACCGATCAAAAGGAAAAAACAAATGGAGCTCCGAAGAGGTATGAGGAAATCAATTTTGTGGATACAAGCAAGCTCGTCTGGAATTATTCCCTTCTTACCGATGAGGATGTCGGGAATTTTCAGCAGGGCACCTATTACAGTATTTATACAAAGTTCGGTTCTCATTCCATCCGGGTAAACGATCAATGGGGAATGTATTTCTGTGTATGGGCTCCCAATGCTTCTTCTTTATCGGTGATCGGCAACTTCAATGATTGGAAAAAGGGTGAATATAAATTGTATCCCCGCTGGGATAAAAGCGGTATCTGGGAAGGATTTATTCCTGGTTTTAAATTAGGTGAAGCCTACAAATATCACATAGTAGGATATCATGGCAGGGAAACAGATAAAGGAGATCCTGTTGCCCATTTCTGGGAGAAAAGACCGGCTACCGCTACGATTACCTGGGATATGTATTATGAATGGAAAGATGAAGAATGGATGAAAAAAAGAGAAAAGCATAATTCCTTAGATGCTCCCTGGAGTGTATATGAAGTGCACCTGGCGAGCTGGCAACGACCGGATAAAAACGATGAAGAAAGCTACAACACCTATGACCTGATCCGGGAACGCCTGGTGCCTTATGTAAAAGAGATGGGATTTACCCACGTCGAGTTTATGCCGGTGATGGAACATCCTTTCGATGGAAGCTGGGGTTACCAGTGCACGGGTTTTTTTGCAGCCACTTCAAGATTTGGCGATCCGCAGGGGCTCATGCGGCTGATCGATGCATTTCACCAGGAAAATATAGGTGTATTACTGGATTGGGTTCCTTCTCATTTTCCTTATGACGCGCATGGTCTTTTTATGTTTGATGGCACGCATACTTACGAATACGCGGATATGCGCAAAGGCTTTCATCCCGACTGGAACAGTTATATATTCAATTATAAAAGAGGAGAAGTAAAATCATTTTTGATCAGCAGCGCCAGGTTCTGGTTCGACCTGTTTCATATTGACGGAATCCGGGTAGATGCGGTAAGTTCCATGCTCAAGCTGAATTATTCAAGGGAAGAAGGAGAGTGGGAACCGAATGAGCATGGCGGTGATGGTAATCTTGAAGCGATTGCTTTTATCAAGGACCTGAATCAAACTATTTTCAGGGATTTTCCCGACGTGCAAACCATCGCTGAAGAAGCTACGGACTGGCCGGGCGTCTCAAAACCTACCTGGGGCGACGGATTAGGTTTTGGTATGAAATGGATGATGGGATGGATGCATGATACGCTTAATTATTTTAAGCTGGACCCGGTAGAAAGAAAATTTCACCAGGATAAATTTTCCTTTAGCATGATGTACTATTATGATGAGAATTTCATGCTGCCCCTGAGTCACGATGAAGTAGTACACGGCAAAAGCCCGATGCTCTATAAAATGCCGGGAGATAACTGGCAGAAATGTGCTAACCTGCGTTTGCTGTATACTTATATGTGGACACACCCGGGAGGCAAACTATTATTCATGGGAAATGAGTTTGGACAAACCAGTGAATGGAATTACAAATCAGAATTAGACTGGCATTTATTACAATATGATTCTCACAATTTGCTGAGGCTTTGCGTAACCGACCTGAATAAGCTCTTATGCGCGGAACCTGCTTTATACGAAAACCAATTCTCGGCCGAAGGTTTTGAATGGGTGGACCTGAATCACCGGGAAGAATCCGTCATAGTCTACCGCAGGAAAGGAAAAACTTTAAAGGATGATCTGCTGATCGTACTTAATATGACGCCGGTTGTCAGGCTTGACTGGCAGATCTTTTTAAGGGGAAAAACTTATGAGAAAGAAATTTTTAATACCGACGCCGTAAAATACTGGGGCACCGGCAACGTTTATAACCCGGACATACGATCTGAGCTCGTTGACGAGGAGCAAGAGATATACCGTCTTACTTTAAACTTGCCTCCGTTGGCTGGGTTGATCCTGAAATAATTTGTAATTTGTAATAGTCCTGGTAAGCAGGACAATACCGGTATCCTGAGTTGGTGAACATTGAAAACCTGCACCTGATGCAAATCCTATTAAAAATGCGCGCAAAGAAGAACCCTTTGAGAAGCTTGATTCCGGCCATGATATTCTTATTGGCCACTTTCCCCGCTTTTGCGCAAAGCAAAGACAGCGCTGATTATTTTTTTCAGAAAGGTTTGTTGGAAAAACAAAATGGCCGCCGTCTTGAATCGTTCAAACAATTCGAAAAGGCTTTTACGTATGATACTACTAATAAAATAGTTCTGAATGAACTGGCACTGGCCTGTCTCGATCTCCGGAAATACGCAGAGGCCATCGGCGCTTATAAAAGATTAGTGACGCTTGGCGAAACAACTGCCGCGAATTACAAGCAATTACTGCTTCTTTCGTTCAATTTTAAACAGAATGATGATGTATTGCTCTATGCCGCTAAATTGAAGGAAGCAGACACTTCTGAAAAAGTAAGTTATTATATCGGCAAAGTACACTATGACAATGATAATTACGGTGAAGCCATCCAGAACCTTGAAAAGGCCTCCAAAGAAGATCCTCAAAACGCTGAAGTGCCTTATATGATCGCGCATTGCTATGCGGATATGGAAAACTATAAAGAGGCCATTCCTTATTTTCAAAAAGCCGTTCAACTGGATACTTCAAAACCCTACTGGATATATGAAATGGGGCTGATCTATTATGCCATCAATGATAACAAGAATGCATTGAAATATATCCTGGAAGCGGGCGACAAAGGCCTGAAAAAGGATAATGCCTACATGGAAAATGTAGGCAATGCCTACCTGAATGCAGGTAATTTTGACCAGGGAATCATCATCATGACAGATGTGTTAAAAAGAAAACCAAGCGATATCAATGTACTCAATACCGTGGCCCAGGCCTATTACGATAAAGGCAAATACCAGGAAGCCATTGATTACTGGGACAAGGTATTGAGCTATGATAAACAAAATGCTTCCGCCTTATATATGATCGGCATGAGCTTTCAGAAAAAAGGGGAGAAGGAAAAGGGGCAACAACTTTGTGACAGGGCCATTCAAATGGATCCAAGTCTTGGTTCATTACGGCAAAAGAAAATGATGCAGGGATTGTGAGGAAACAGGCAATAGACAATATGATGCAAATGGCAAGTTTTCAAAAGCTTGCTATTTTTTTGCTCATTGTCTGTTGATACTACATTCTCTCCGGAACTTTTATGCCCAGCAAACCCATGGATGAGGCAATCACATTTGCCGTCAGTTCCGAAAGCTGCAGCCGCAATTGTTTCTTTTCTTCCGATTCCGCACTCATGACAGAAAGTTCAGTATAGAATGTGTTGAAGGTTTTGGCGACATTGAATGCATAGATGGCAATGACGGAAGGGTTATGTTCCAGCAATGCCTGGTCGATTATAGTAGCATATTGTTCTAACAATACGATCAGTTCTTTTTCTTTGGGTAACAATTTGCTCATTGCCCGTTGCTTATTGGCAGCAGCGGTCTCCTTTCTCAATATTGACTTAATCCTCGCATGTGTATATTGCACGAAAGGCCCGGTAAAGCCATGAATGTCTATACTCTCTTCAGGGTTAAAGACCATCCTCTTTTTGGGGTCTACCCTCAGCAGGAAGAATTTCAGGGCGCCTAACGCGATCGTATCGTAAAGCTCATCCAGTTCTCCGGGATTAAAATCTTTTACTTTTCCGAGCTCCCGGGTTTTTTGTTGTGCTACTTTTTTCAATTCTTCAATCAAATCGTCTGCATCTACCACTGTTCCTTCGCGGGTCTTCATCCGGCCTGAAGGCAATTCTACCAAACCATAACTTAAATGATAAATGCCATCTGCGTAAGGCTTTTTTAATTTTTGAAGGATCAGCTTCAATACTTTCATGTGGTAATTCTGTTCATCAGCGATTACATGAAAACTCTCGTCGTAGTGAAACTCTTCATATTTCTTATCTGCCAGTCCCAGGTCCTGGGTAATATAAACGGATGTGCCATCTTTTCTCAATACCAATTTTTGATCCAGGCCGTCGGCTGTAAGATCAATCCAGACACTGCCATCCTCTTTTTTAAAGAATACGCCTTTGGCTAATCCTTCTTCAACAATCTCTTTACCCATCAGGTAGGTCTGGCTTTCATAGTAATTCCTGTCAAAATCACTTCCTATTTTTTTATACGTTTCATTGAAACCTTCATATACCCACCCGTTCATTTTCTGCCATAAGGCTCTTATTTCCGGGTCGCCCTTTTCCCAGGCCAGTAACATTTCCTGGGCAGCCTCCATGATAGGTGCGTTTTTTTCAGCCTCTTCTTTGTTCATACCTCCGGCGACCAATTTCTCTGCTTCCTTTTTATGCTCAACGCCAAACTGAACATAGTAATCACCTACGAAATGGTCTCCTTTGATACCTGTAGTAGCCGGGGTAGCGCCATTCGCAAATAATTTCCATGCCACCATTGACTTGCAGATATGAATACCCCGGTCATTCAGGATGGCCGTCTTGATCACTTTATGACCCGTAAGCTTTAGTACTTGCGCGATACTCCATCCCAAAAAGTTATTTCTCAAATGACCAAGATGAAGAGGCTTATTCGTATTGGGAGAGGAGTATTCAACAATGATCGTCTTATTATTGCCCGGGCGAATACCCGGGTTCTTATCGGTATAATTAGTTTGCAGAAAATCGATCCAATAGCTGTCTGCAATGACAAGGTTCAAAAACCCCTTGATGACATTGAAAGAAGAAAATAACCCGGGATCATTTTTCAATAAAGTCTCGCCAATTTCTTTTCCCAGTTGCTCCGGCGATTTCTTTAATTGTTTTACAAAGGAGAACAAAACAAGTGTATAGTCCCCTTCAAATTCGGGCTTGGTAATATTGATGGTAAGATCATCTTCCCTGAAACCAGTGACGGCCGGGTCTTGCTGGTACAATTCTTTCAGCGCCTTTACTACTAATGGCTTTATCCTGCTTACAATACTCATCCCTTCTTTGTTTTGGCTGCGAATTTACGAAGCCCCTCCCAAACCCTCACAGGAAAGACCAGCGTGGCTGCAATAAACCGGGAACAAGGATGATACGGATTGAAAGGATTTTCACCGGACTTTTTACTGAATTCCGGAGAATGACAATCAATAAAAGATCACGTGATAGTAATGACATCTGTTTGGTTGTGGAATCCATGTTCCCGGTTGTTCTTTACGATAAAATTGCCTGTTAACACCGGGTTATCAAAATTTCACTACAGTTGAACACTTCATCTATTACCTTTGCCCGCTATGCGACGGCATATACTTACCGCAAGGGACCTGATTCTTCCTCTTATTGACTTTTTTTATCCGCCATTTCGCCGGGTGATGAACCTGCAGACTTTTCGTTATGCGGCATCTGGCGCCGCCAATACTTTGCTTGGGTTTGCCGTGTATTTTGTGAGCTATGAATATATCCTTCATCAAAAAGATCTTAGCCTTGGATTTTATGCATTCAAAAGGCACAGTGCCGCATTATTCATTTCATTCTGCGTTACTTTCCCGGTCGGTTTCTTTATGGCAAAATACGTGGTCTTCAGCGATTCAAAAATGAGAGGAACCATCCAGTTGTTCCGGTATTTCATGATCTGCTTATTCAACCTGGCCCTGAATTTCATCCTCCTGAAAATACTGGTGGAGCAGGCTCATGTTTATGCGGTACTCGCGCAATTCCTGACTACCAGCATTGTTATTTTGATCAGCTATCTTGCCCAGAGGCATTATTCTTTCCGGGCAGAAGAAGAAACGGAAAACGATGCTACAAACTGAAATCAACTGATTCAACTTTTACCGAAAGCGTGCCGGTACAATTACTGCGGATCACCAGGTGCTGGCTAAACGGGTAGATGTTTACGATCTGAAGATTATCTATGTTTCCATTGCTGCGAACCCCTTTTATCCACTCATGATCCAGGTATTGGTTCATCGTGGTTTTAGCAGTATCAATAAATGATGTGAGATCATACCGGGTATATTTGCCGATCTCGCCGGTAATCCTCTTACTGAATAGCCATTCAGCCGTTTTCAGTAATGTGTTTTTTGATTTGATATCAAAATCTATATCTTTTACTTCGAGGATATGTGTGGTTATATCATAAACCGGTTTACCTGTCAGGTAAAAAGTTCCTTCATTCGTTCCGCCAAAATTGATCTTAATGATCAGCTTTTCATTTCCCTGCCCGTATAACTGGCAGTCGCGGATAATAAATTTTTTCTTTACCGGGCCTTTGTTCAGATCAAACTCTTTATTCATCACCTGCCGGTTCAATATAGTACTGAGCGAATCATAATTCAGGACAGCATCAAGGAAAATAGAAAAACCTTCCTGTTGGCTGAAATCGCCGATATTCGGAACAACGGAACTATGTTCAGATGGTTTTTCAAGACTGATAACCGGTTTCGCTGAAAGCCCGAGATAAACATATAAAGAATCATTCCTTGCAAAAAGGTTATTGATCCTGATCTTTTGCGGGTTCATCTGCAACCAGCCCATTCCATAAAGATCGTATACCTTATTCAACTTGTCCCATACCTGCTGGAAGCTTTGTTTGAGGTCAACCGTTCCGAAATTCTTGTCCAGCTCGGCTTTGGCTTCATCTAAATTTTCTTTTAGTCCCTTCATCACCTGGTTGGTGATATCCTGTCCCCAGAAACAGACTTCACATTTATCGAGGGGCTGCGGTTCGTTTCTTCTGATATTGAGTTTTATTTTATAATCGGGCCGAACGATAATTGAATTGGTGAAAGAAACATTTACCCTTCTTTCGGGTTCATCAAACCCGCACTTACAGGGAGGAGTCCAGGGAGAGATCGCCGTACCGCTGACACATACTCTTGTTGAGCCGATTACTTTATAATAACCGGTAAAGCCAAGATTCAGGGATGTCCCTGTTGCTTTCATTTGCAAGGGGCCGCGACGGAAAGAGTATTTATATCTTGTATCACAGGCGCTTTGTACCCAGCCATCCGGATAACCCGGGGAAGTGAAAAGAGTATCCACTTTTTTTTCAGCCATCGCATAAACAGGTTTAAGGCTTACCTGGATAGGGATATTGATCTCGGAGACGGGAAGCGAGTCCAGGTTAAAAGCGGTTTGCCCAAGGGAGGGCTTTTCGGGCATGATCTTGTGCGAGCAGGATGCAAGAAGCAAAACTATACTGGCTGAAAAAATAATTCCTTTTCCTTTCATGTTGTTCGTTGTTATCTTACCGGCTAAAATCATTTTGCCAAATAAAAGTAAGCAAAGAAAGGAAAAGGAACGGTTAAGAATTTACTGCGTAAAACTCACATTTCTTTTGGTTGTGTCATGCTGAACCAGTTACCGCAACCGTCAGTAACAATACATTCTATACCATAGAACTGTTCTTTCGGTTCCGATTTAAAATGAACCCCTTTTTGCTTTAATTCCTCGTAGGTAGCGCGGCAATCGTTGGTTTGCAAAACACCAGCTCCCATCACACCTTTATCGAGTAATAATTTCAGGGCCTTTTTTACGTCTTCATCAAAACCATTGGTATTTCCAAGTGCCGGAAAAAGAACAATCTCATGATCAGGAGCTTCCGGCGCAGTTACCGTCAGCCAGCGGAATCCATTATCCATTTTAGCATCCGTATGCACTTTAAAGCCGAGCTTGTTTACATAAAAATCGTACGCTTTATCCTGGTCCGCTACAAATAAAGACGTGTGGGAAAGTTTGGTTACCATAATTTTTAATTTAGATAACAAATCTAAGTGCGTGGAGGGACATGCTTTTCTTGAATCTTGCTTTTTATGAGGGGTGAGTAGTCAGCGGCGAATTATCAATCAGTGAAAAAGAACTTGTCTGCCTGTCTTAACTCACGATCGGCCCCTCACCATTCACAATTGTTTATTGATCCAACTTGTAGCTTTCAATAAAACAATGCGGAATAACTGTTCGGGGCTGTTCTTTTGCCTGTTGTTTTTTCAGCCAGGCCATATTGCGGTAATAAGTCGGGGCAAAGCCGATCTCTTTTTTAAACAGAACACTGAAAGAACCGATGCTTTCAAAACCTACTTCATTGCAAACTTCGGTAACGGGCTTGTTTTCAGCCAGCAGGTCACGGGCTTTGTCCAATCTCTTGCGGGTAAGGTATTGATGAGGGGTGCGGCGATATATCTGCCTGAATAAACGATGGAAATGAAAGCGGGAAATAAAGGCTTTCCCGGCAATATCATCCAGATCTATGGGTTCCTGGTAATTTTCGTCAATATAGATCTTGGCCAAAGCGATACGTTGATATGTCTGGGCATTCAGGTTCAAATCCCGTAATTTTAAAATGGTTATTGAAATTAAAATAATCCGGCCAGATAATAAAATTCTGAAAGGGCGGTAATTCGAAAGACAGTTCATATTATAACGAATAATTCTTTCGGACTTACTGTCTTTCCGTCTTCCCTAAATATTCCTTGGATTCTTCCAGCTTTTTCCCAGCCGTTCGATTATTCCCTGTAAACGTTCAGCCCTGGTTTCTTCGCGTTTGGCCGTTACGATCCATTCGATATATTCTTTTTTATTGGTGAATGAAAGCGTATTAAAGAAGTCTGATTGCTTTTTATTCTTTTTCAAAACAGCAACGAGATCGGCAGGAAGAGCGACTTCTTTTGTTTGAGGATTTACATAATTGAATATTTCTCTTTCCTGTTTGGGCTTTGCGTCTTTCTTTTTATCGGCCTCTGTTTTTGGGCGAAAACCAAATACCGACCAGGTATCGTCAAACGAGATAAGACTGATCCACGTAAGTTTATCGGCTTCACGCAGCAAACAATCCCATCCCTTGTCTCTTGTCAGGTCTGTTTGAATTTTTGAAGTCCCCTTGGGATAATAGACCCACACAATTATATTTTCTTTCAGCAGTTTCAACACCTTGCTCATTTCCTTTTCTAACCGGGCCCTGTTCAATACAAACCAATGAACCTGGTCATATTCTTTGCCTGAATCGGTGATATTGACTCCGGGTGGCAAGTCCTTTAACCCTTTTTTAAAATCAGCCGGGGCATTCAGGGTGAGCAACCTGCTTTTAGGTTTGATCCTGAGCTTGCCGGAAATGGAAGTGGCCATAATCTTCAATATTATTATTTAAAATTAAGAGGATCATAGAAACATTGTTCTTGAATCTTGCTTTAAATCCCGATGCTGATAAATGCCAATTTTTTGTCCCGGTTAAGCTAATGCCTGCACGTTTGCCGCTCATGGCTAAAATATCTGCCATTTTTTCACATTTTCCCTTGACGGCACAATGATTGACAATAGTTTACAGCTTCCCGGATGGAGGCGAAAAAAAGGAGAAAATAATACTATGGGAAAAATAATAGGAATTGACTTAGGAACCACCAATAGTTGCGTTGCCGTCATGGAAGGCAATGAACCGGTGGTGATTGCCAACGATGAGGGTCGCCGCACAACCCCGTCTGTAGTGGCTTTTTTGAAAAATGGCGAACGTAAAGTGGGGGATCCCGCCAAAAGGCAGGCCATCACTAATCCCAAAAACACCATCACTTCTGTGAAGCGTTTTATGGGCCGCCGTCATGATGAAGTGACGGAGGAGATCAGCCATTGGAGTTATAACGTTGTAAGAGGTGACAATAATACTGTCCGTATTGACATAGATGGCAGGCTTTATACGCCGCAGGAAATATCCGCGATGGTGCTTCAGAAGATGAAGAAAACCGCTGAGGATTACCTGGGACATGAGGTAACTGAAGCTGTGATAACCGTGCCCGCCTACTTTAATGACTCGCAAAGGCAGGCTACTAAAGAAGCCGGTGAAATAGCCGGGCTGACAGTCCGCCGTATCGTAAATGAACCGACAGCCGCCGCACTGGCTTATGGCCTCGATAAGGGCAAGCATGATCATAAGATCGCAGTGTTTGACCTCGGTGGCGGTACATTCGATATCTCCGTTCTTGAGCTGGGCGATGGAGTATTTGAAGTAAAATCAACGAATGGTGATACCCACCTCGGCGGCGATGATTTTGATAAAGTGATCATGGACTGGCTGGCCGACGAATTTAAAAAGGATGAGGCGATTGACCTGAGAAAGGACCCGATGGCTTTGCAGCGCCTGAAAGAATCTTCTGAAAAAGCAAAGGTGGAACTCAGTTCATCTTCAGAAACGGAAATCAATCTTCCCTATATTACCGCAGTGGATGGTGTGCCCAAACATTTAGTAAAGAAACTGAGCCGCGCTAAATTTGAACAACTGGCGGATAATTTATTCAACCGTTGTTTGAAACCCTGCGAACAAGCATTAAAGGATGCAGGTCTGTCCACTTCACAGATTGATGAAGTGATACTGGTAGGAGGGAGCACCCGTATCCCGAAAGTGCAGGAGATCGTTGAAAAATTCTTTGGCAGGAAACCACATAAGGGAGTTAACCCCGATGAAGTAGTAGCAGTAGGCGCCGCAATCCAGGGCGCTGTATTGACCGGTGAAGTGAAAGATGTGTTGCTGCTTGATGTCACCCCGCTTTCTCTTGGTATTGAAACCATGGGCGGCGTGATGACTACACTGATCCCAAGCAATACAACCATACCGACCAAAAAATCAGAGATATTCTCTACCGCCAGCGATAACCAGCCCGGCGTGCAGATACATGTATTGCAGGGCGAGCGCAGCATGTCGAAGGACAATAAGAGCCTCGGTATATTCAACTTAGATGGCATTCCGCCGGCTCCGCGCGGTATACCGCAGATCGAAGTGATCTTCGATATTGATGCCAATGGCATCTTGCACGTTACCGCTAAAGATAAAGGAACCGGTAAGGAACAAAAGATACATATTGAAGCAGGCAGCGGTCTGAGCAAAGAGGAAGTAGAAAAGATGAAAGCGGAAGCAAAGGCCAACGAAGCTACCGACAAAGCCGAACGGGAAAAGGTAGATAAACTGAATACAGCTGACAGCTTAGTCTTCCAAACGGAAAAACAACTCAAGGAATACGGTGATAAGATACCGGCTGATAAAAAGACGGTGATTGAAACAGCTGTAGGCAAATTAAAAGAAGCCCATAAGTCACAAAATATACCGGCTATTGATTCAGCGATGGCTGAACTGAATGCGGCGTGGACAGCAGCAAGCCAGGATATTTATAATGCACAGTCCGCAGGGGCCGGTGGCCAACAGGGTGCACAACCAGGAGCTGGTAATGGACAGCCGCATACTGCTGACACTGGCGCCGGAAATGCTGATAATGTTACCGATGTGCCGTATGAGGAAGTGAAGTAGCCTGGACTGTGATATTAGGATTAAAAGATTAGTAAGAGATAAATGAGCCCTCACGAAATCGTGGGGGTTCTTATTATAAATAGTATCATGTTTTTCCAGGCAGAGTAACGCCGGTAATTTATTAAGGATAAGGTGAGGTTAATTAAACCAGCCAGCTCATTTTAAATATAAATGCCGGTTCTTCAACCGGCATCTTGTTATTAAGATTGATTTTTATTGAAGCTTGATCATTCCGATATCAATAAGTGTACCTGCTCCTACCTTTACACTAGGTATTATGTATTCAGGCGATGCTGTAAGATCTGAAATAAGTGGTGTAGTAAGATTTGTAATACTAATCTTGTAAATACCGGGGGGAATCCCATCAATTCTGAAACGTCCATCCCTTATATAGTAAACCTCTGTAGAAGAAAAATCGGTACCAGAGATTCCGATCTTCACGCTTGATCCAAGTGGCAGGATCATGCCTGTGATTGAACCCCAGCTCTGTGTAATTAACCGTTCTGCAGAAACAGTGACAGTTGCTGCACCGGCTGGTGGCGACAATACCGTTTTTTCTTTTGAACAACTCATTAAAAGAATGCTGAGAATAAATGTCAATAAAATGACAGAATGGAAGAAAAAAATCTTTTTCATAGCCATACATTTTTGGGGTTGATGAATATTCCTGTTTATCCGTTCCGGCATTATGCAATGCCTTGTACAGGAAGGGGTACATTCTGAAGCCATCAATGTAACCGCCCCGGGCAGAAGATTTTTTTCAGGATGGATCTTCTTCCATTTATAATGCATGTTTGTCCTAAAAGAATATAGAAAGCGCTCGCCCCAAATTAAATATGTATTGTATCCATATTTGGCTGATTACCTGGCCGGCTCCATGACTTCAAAACTGACAGTTGCGATTTCCTTATTTTTTTTACCATAAACTACAATAATGGCCCGGCCGGGCTTAGTTACACGGGCAATATATCTTCCATCACCTGTTGCTGTAATACTCCCCTGGGAAATGGTCAATTTCATATCTTCACTTTTGACTTTTTCGGCTGTAACGGTAATTGCATTATCAGCGCCGGTAAAAAGAACATAAGGAACTTTTGTAGCAATGTCAAATCCATCCTGCTCTACCACAAACGTCACAGGTTGTTTCCTCCATGCATTTACAGGTTTTCCATTCATCATGGCAGGGTTCCAGCGACCTGATTTTTTTATTAATCCTATCACCTCCTTTTCCATTCCATAACCCCATCCAGTCAGGGCTTTAACATCAGAAACATTACCCGTGCTGTCCACTACGAATTGCACATACACCGTATATTTTCCAACAGGAGCCCCATTATCTACCGGAACACCGGCATTCAGGTTTTTTTCAAGATATTTTCTCCAGCCTTCCTCATCTCCGGGAAAAGTGGCTTCGTATTCGACCCGCTCAAAAATTTTTGCACCTATCGTCTTAGTAGTGGTATCCGGTGGGGATACAACTTGCGAATAAGCTATAGTAGTTATCAATATCAATAACATTGACAGGATCGGTTTAATTACCGGCATAATTGAGTTTTTCCCAAGGTATTTAATTTCCTTTAAAACCGGGCAGGTATGGATGGTTGCTGTGATTAAATCAGCCAGGCATTTCAAATGAATTGGGTAATTTCAATTATGGAAATCGAGATATTCACTTTATCCGACTTTGCACAGGATAATCAGTCAAAATTGACCATCGTAGGCACTTTTGATTCTATCCAGGCAAAACAATTTCCCTGCGTACATCCTTCCTGTTCTATTGCTACACGCCTAAGGTTTTCGGCAAAAGAAAGCGGTAACCACGAGTTCAAACTTCGGCTGATTGACGCGAATGGCAAAGAAATGATCCAGCCCATCGAAGGAAATATCCATATCAGCCCGCCAAACAACGGGCAACTGACATCTATTAATATAGTCGCCAATTTCGCGCAATTAAAATTTGACAAACCCGGGAGATATTCCTTCGAACTGTTTATAGACGGAGAATGGAAGTCGGGGTTGCCGCTATTCCTCCATAAAACAGCCTGACCATCCCGGGTGCATAACTAAATATCTTTTTAACAACGGGTTTTAGTGATAAAAACATTTGCCAAAAGAATTTTCAATCACTTAAAATAAACTAATACGGAAGAGTTTATTAAAATGGTGACAGATAAAGTTGGTATATCTTAATCACTGGCAAAATCAGCAGTAGAAATTGTAGTGTCCTTTATTAAAGATAAAATGCCCGGTGGGACCGGGAGCCAGGTTGAATCTTTTATCAGCGGTCATACAGGTTCTCCCGGAAATATAGCAGATACCATTCAAGATAAAGTAGGCAGTCTCCTGGTTGATAATAATAGTCAACTGACTTTCTGAAGTAAATGCCGGTTGATAAACCTGCATTTATTATTACTGAAATCTGTTAAAAAAAACACACACATCTTTAACAAACAATAATAATTATGCGTGGGTAAACATAAACCCAATAGGGTTATTTCATTTCATCATAGAGAATTTACCATTCACCTTTGAAAACATGCGTTTCACACAGTGTTTGTTTGGAAAATCACCGGCATCGCCGTATATTTGCACCGTCAATTTGAGCATTGTATAGTACTTACAAACAGGCGACAGATTCAACACTTTCTTCTTAACGATTCTTTAGTGTTTTTCTCCCGGATTGCTCAAAAATTATAATGTAACTAAAAAAAGGAAATATATCATGAAAACTGATGTGATGCCGTCTATAATAAAGATGGACAAAGAAGAATTATTGAAATTAGTGACCGAAGTAAAAGAAACAGTGGCTACAGTCATTGATTTGCCAGGGGATAACAAAAAAACTTTCGGACCCGTGGATATGTGGAATATCCGCAGGAATTTCAAATCAGCCAGCGATATGATGAGGAGAAGATAATACCATTTCTTCCGTACTTCTTTCAAGCCGTTCCGACTAAGTCGGGCGGCTTTTTTTTATACACACTTGTTTGTAACCGCTGCATCATACCGTCATCCGGCACATTATTATTTTTCTTACCTTCAGTTTTTAACTTTCAGCTTATGAAAAAAATACTTTTAACTGTACTTCTGGGAATCACTTTCTTATCCCTGCGGCCACCTGCCTTCGCTATATCTGCGCCAGCCTGTATAGTTACTCTGAATGAACCTGCTGCATCAAAACCTGATCCCCTGAATGAAAGGCTTACACAGGAATTTTTATCGCTTACCCCTCAAAAATATTTTGAGCTGACGGGCAAAAGAATGAGCCTCTCACAAAAAATATCCCTGAAACTGGCACAGCAAAAAGTAAAAAGAATGGCCAGGAAAGGAAAACCTGTCGATCTCGTTGCCATGAGTAAGGGAGTCGATACATCTGATTTTAACCTGCCGGGCTTTGTGCTTGGCCTGATATTAAGCCTGATCGGTGTACTGATCGTCTACCTGATAGATAAGACCGATGCCAATATGATCAAATGGGCATGGATAGGAGCCGGTGTAGGAGCTGTTCTCATCCTTTTGGCTCTCATTTTATAAGCAGGTGTTTCAAAAATAATATAAAACCCGTCGCGCCTGAGGGCGGGACGGGTTTCTTTACAAATAATAGGCGTAGTTAATTAAATAATATCGAGCGCTTTTACAAAAGAAGTAGTCACGAACGGAAGAATTAATGTCAGCCATGGCCAATGACTGTAAACAGCAAATGCCAGTCCCGCAGCAGAAACAAAAAATAAAAGCCAGTAAACTCCTTTGTATTTTCTTGGTTGCTCCATATTGTATTTTTTTTAAATAGCGGTGCAAAAATAAGCAGGCAACGTTAAAAGAAAAAATGAGTTTTACTTCAATTTTCTTTCAGGCCCTGGTAATATCATTACACTGGTGGAAAGGAGAGCTCCCGTTATTGCAATGACCCATTTGGTAGCGACAATGAAATGGTACAGGCTGAATTCATTCCGGATTACTGGTTTCTTCATCCAATTCAAAAGATATAAGTTCTCCCTGATATCAGCGGCCCAGGCCAGTAATTGTAATGCGGCCAATATAAAAAGAAACTTTTTCAGCACTGCATTATTTACTCTCTCCCTTGCCATCATACACAAAGCTGTGATAGCAGGATATACGCCGGCCATGAAAACAAAATCAAAGTGGAGATGATAGCTGAGAATCATCTTTACATGCCCATCCAGTCTAGACAAAATTGTGAACAATTTTTCTTTTGCATAGAATAACTCCAGGCCCATAATACTGAATTTTTCACCGTTCACCCAGAGATCAGATTCCATCCATTTCATGCATAAAGCCGATGCTAAACTGAGGCCCAGGCAAAAAAGAAAGAGCTTTTTCCAGCGGTTAGAGCTTATATTCATGGAGTTATAGTATTTTTAAGCGATATATATCAAATAAAAATACGAACCTTGCATGTTTTTAAATATTTTCGTGGAAATGTGTATTTTAGACACGAAGATTTAATGGACCAATAGAACCAACGATTGCGATGAAGCTTCAGTTTTACCTTCGTTTTCATACAGAATTTGGTCAAAGTTTGTGGATCAGTGGCAACGTGAATGAACTGGGAAATGATGACCCTTCCAATGCTTTGCTGTTGGAATACCTCGATAATGAATTCTGGAATACGAGGATAGAAATAGACCGGAAAAGCCTGCCGAAAAACGGTATCCGCTATAAATATTTTCTCAAAAACAAAGATGGAGAACTAATCTGGGAATGGGGCAACGACCGGGTGATAGATCTTTCATGGAAAGATGTAAAGGAAATAGAAGCCGTAGATACCTGGAACCATACCGGTGAATATGAAAATTCATTTTTTACCGCCCCGTTCAATAACGTTCTTCTCCGGCAACCGGCTCCCAAGGCCCCATCAAAGATTGCCCGGGATTTTACCCATATTTTTAAAGTCAAGGCTCCCTTGCTTAAGAAAAATGAAGTGGTTTGCCTGCTCGGCAATAGTGAATCATTGCATAATTGGTCTCTTGGCGACCCTGTTTTATTATCCAGGGATGGCGACTGGTGGTCAATCAGGTTGAACATGGCAGGAACTGATTTTCCTGTAGCCTATAAATACGGCGTTTTCAATACAAAGGAAAACAGCTTTGTTCAATATGAGAGCGGAGACAACCGCCTGGTATATGAAGAAGGGGTAAAGCATAAAGTAACCATTCTTCATGATGGTTTCATTCATTTGCCCAACAATACATGGAAAGGGGCCGGTGTAGCAATTCCTGTTTTTAGTCTTCGCAGCAAGAATAGCTTTGGCGTAGGCGAGTTTGCCGATATTAAATTATTGGTCGACTGGGCAAAAGAAACCGGGCTTAAGTTAATACAGATATTACCGGTCAACGATACGATAGCCACACATAGCTGGATTGATTCATATCCTTATGCCGCCATCTCTGCCTTTGCCCTGCATCCTTTATACATCAACCTGGCAAAAGTTGCGGGCAAGAAACAAGAAGAAAAGATCCATGCATTAAGAAAGAAGCAAAAACAGCTCAATGCCCTGCCTGCCATTGATTACGAGGAAGTGATCCGGTTTAAGATGGAAATGCTCAAAGAACTTTATGAAGTAATGGGCGATGACTGTTTTGAATCAGACGATTATAAAGACTTTTTCAAAGAAAATAAGCACTGGCTTGAGCCCTATGCCGCCTTTTGTTTTTTCAGGGATAAATACGGAACATCTCATTATGAAGAGTGGAAGACGCATGGGGTGTATGTAAAAGAGGAAATTGAAAGATTTTTTTCTTCTAAATCTGCCGCGCAAAAGCAAGTTTGTTTTTATTGTTTTGTACAGTTCCATCTTCATCTCCAGCTTAAAGAAGCTACCGATTATGCACATAAGAAAGGAATTGTATTAAAAGGTGATATTCCTATTGGCATTTATCGCTATGGTTGTGATGCATGGGTAGCGCCGGAACTCTATAATATGGATGCGCAGGCCGGTGCGCCGCCGGATGATTTTACCGCGATCGGCCAAAACTGGGGCTTTCCAACGTATAACTGGAAAAAGATGCAGGAAGACGGGTTTGGCTGGTGGAAACAACGGTTTGAACAGATGAGCTACTATTTCGATGCATTCCGCATTGATCATATACTTGGCTTCTTTCGTATCTGGACCATTCCCTCTCATGCAGTCCAGGGAATCATGGGGCGGTTTGTGCCCTGCCTGCCCGTACATTTTGTTGAATTTGGAGAGAATGGTATCTGGTTCGACGACCGGCGTTTTTGCAAGCCCTTTATAAATGATACTATAGTAAATGAAGTTTTTGGAACCGATTACGCTGAAACAGTGAAATCGCAATTCCTTACGGCCAATCAATTCTCCGGGTATGACCTGTTGCCCGAATATTCCACACAAAGACAAGTTGAATCTTATTTCGCGGCATTACCCGAATCGGCCTGCAATGAAAGATTAAAGCTCGGCCTGTATGATCTTATCTCCAATGTGATATTCTTCGAGCAGGAAGGGTCGAGAGGACAGGAATTTCATTTCCGTATTTCCATGGAGAAAACAACTTCTTTTAAATACCTGATTCCGCATATTCAGCAAAAACTGAAAGCGCTTTATATTAATTATTTCTTCCGTCGCCAGGATGATTTCTGGAAAAAAGAGGCGATGCAGAAATTGCCGCAATTGAAAAGCTCGACCAATATGCTGATCTGCGGTGAAGATCTTGGCATGGTGCCGCATTGTGTACCGGATGTAATGAAACAACTCGGGATTCTAAGCCTGGAAATACAACGTATGCCCAAGGATCTGAATAAAGAATTTTCCTACCCGGATCAGGCGCCTTATATGTCAGTCGTTACTCCTTCTACACATGATATGAGCACTATTCGCGGCTGGTGGGAAGAGAACCGTGAAAAAACACAACATTTTTATAATAATGTGCTGGGGCAATGGGGCGATGCGCCTTATTTCTGTGAATCCTGGATCAATCGGGCTATCGTTCTCCAACACCTGTATTCGCCGGCTATGTGGAGCATTTTCCAGTTGCAGGACATATTAGGCATGAGCGAAACGATCCGGCGTGAAAACCCGCAGGAGGAAAGGATCAATAACCCGGCCATCCCCAAGCACTACTGGCAATACCGCATGCATATCCCGCTGGAAGAACTGGTCAAACAAAATGAATTCAATAAGGAGTTGAGCGAGTATGTCATGAATAGCGGAAGATGATCTAACGGCTGACAGCGATTAGCTGCTGGCCAGAAAATTAACTATGAAGATTAATTACTTTCCTTACAACCTCAAATTCCGTCATCCTT
This sequence comes from Bacteroidota bacterium, assembly GCA_030706685.1. Lineage (GTDB taxonomy): Bacteria > Bacteroidota > Bacteroidia > Chitinophagales > Chitinophagaceae > VBAT01. Next base: position 3,848 of record JAUZOA010000059.1, on the reverse strand, counting down.
TCACCATTTCCAAAGGAACAAAGACACACCAGCCCACACTGATTGTAGAACTGGAACATCTGGGTATCAAAGGATATGGCGAAGCGCCCGCTATTGCTTATTATCATATCCCGGTGGAGAAGATGATAGAGGACCTGGAAAGTAAGAAAAGCTTTATAGAAAAATTCGCTTTTACAGAACCAGAACGGTACTGGCATTATCTCCATCATCTATTACCGCAAAACCATTTTTTGGTCTGCGCGCTGGATATAGCTGCCTGGGATATATTTGGCAAGCTAAAAAAGAAAAAACTCTACGAACTCTGGAATGGCGATATTTCAAGAAACCCGGTGACCGATTATACTATCGGCATTGACAGTATTGATAAAATGGTCGCCAAATTGAAAGAGAAACCCTGGCCCATTTATAAAATAAAAGTGGGTACCCCGGATGATATCGCCATAGTAAGGGCCTTGAGGCAAAATACTGACAGTATTTTAAGAGTGGATGCCAATGCAGGCTGGGATCTTGAGACTGCATTAAACCTTATTCCGCAGTTAAAGGAACTGGGAGTGGAGTTTGTCGAACAGCCGCTGGCAAAAGATGACTGGACAGGAATGGCTGTATTATATAAAGAATCTTCATTACCTTTATTTGCTGACGAAGCCTGTGTCTTTGAAAACGACGTGGAAAAATGTAAAGATCATTTCCACGGCATTAATATCAAGCTGACGAAATGCAGCGGCATTACCCCGGCCCTCAGGATGATTGAACGGGCGAGGGAACTGGATATGAAAGTAATGATCGGCTGCATGAATGAATCCACTGTGGGCTCTGCTGCTGTTGCCCATTTATTACCCTTTATCGACTTCGTAGACATGGATGGCCCTTTGCTATTGGAAGAAGATGTGGCCACCGGAATTCAATATGACTATGGAAAAATCATTTATAGCGATGCTCCCGGACTGGGCATCAGCTATACCGGATTATTCCAGAAGTAAATGTTTCTACATTTTATCATATTGTTATTGTTGTGGGAAAAAACCGCATATCGTAAATACGATTTCAATTACTTAAGGCGTTGCCCCGGGTATCTGACACTGGCGAAATACCTTAAACCCATTTCCCTTCTGCTTTTTATTTTTTTCCATTCACCTGTTTTCGCACAAGAAGAAGAATTTTCCAAAGAGCCATCGGTAGTTATTTATACCGGACTTATTAATTACCAGGGCGACCTGAACCCCAATAGTTTTACTATCGGTCATGCAAATTTTGCCACAGGTATTTCGCTAAGAAAGCCTGTTAACCGCTGGTTTACCGCCAGGGCGGGTATTACTATCGGGCAAATTGAAGCAGCCGACCGCTACAACCGGGATTACCTGAAACCAAGAAACCTCAGCTTTTTCAGCAACATCAAAGAAGCCTTCGCGGCCCTGGAATTTACCTTTCTTGATATCAACAGGAGCCGTTTCACGCCTTATGTTTACGCGGGTATAGCCGTGTTCCACTTCAATCCCTGGACCTATGATAACGAAGGCCAAAAAGTATACCTGCAGCCGCTAAGTACGGAAGGAGAGGGTATCCCGCAGTTTCCTTCACAAAAGCCTTATCATCTTACCCAGTTCTCTTTGCCTTTCGGTATTGGAGCAAAATATGCCATAAGCAATAATATCAATATTGGTTTTGAGTTCAGCCAGCGAAAAACATTTACCGACTATCTTGATGATGTCAGTTCATTTTATGTGGATAAGAATGTATTGCTGCAAGCACGGGGACCCAAGGCTGTTGAGCTGGCTTACCGCGGAAATGAATTACCCGGAGGAACCGGCTACCCGGCCCATGGAGAACAACGCGGTACCGCTTCTGAAATGGATTGGTATTATTTTGCGGGACTGAATATTGAAATTAAGCTAAGCGCTTTTACTGATCTCTTTAACGGCAGCAGGAATAATAAATCCTACCAGCAGCGCTGCCCGCGAAAACTTCTTTAATGATTGCATCATACGTTTCTTCTTTTCGTAATGGAACTGTTTTTTTGGGTTTGGAAAAGCTGTGTGGCAGACAGCATTGAACATGGAAGCCGCTGATTAAATGGCTATTCACCGATTTACCTGCGCGAATCTATCCTAATCGTGTGATCCGCGTTCTTATATTTGGCACAGGAATGGCTGCTCACTTAACTTTGCATGTGTATCCTTCTTCTAAAAATCCAGGTATATGAAAAAGACCCCTGTGCTTTTCGTTTTCCTGTTTATTACGTCCTTAGTACACTCACAACGCGTACATATCGGTGTTTTTGGCGGTCTCTCTGCTTATAATGGCGACCTGACCGATAAATTTTTGCCCAAAAAAGTAACCAATGGCGCTATCGGCATTACTGGTAATTACGAATTGACCGACCAGTTCATGCTGCGGGGCGGGTTGACTTATACTGTCGTGGGTGGGGCTGATCGTTTTAGCGATAAACCTTCTTTGAGAGAACGCAACCTCGCTTTTGAAACCAAACTCATCGAATTAAGCGCACTTGGCGAATATTATATTTTTAACCTGTATGATACCCGTTATTCACCTTATGTTTTTGCAGGGCTCGCCGTGTTTCATTATAATCCTTATGCTTTTAACGGCACCACCAACAAGATATATTTAAAACCTTTGAGCACAGAAGGAGAGGGTTTGGCGGGTTACCCGCAGCGTAAACCTTATTCTTTGACGCAAATAGCCATACCTTTTGGTGGTGGTATTAAGTATGCTATTAATGACAATCTGCGTATCGGTCTTGAATTGGGTCTTCGAAAATTATTTACCGATTACCTCGATGATGTAAGCACTACTTATGTTGATCCCGGTGATTTGCTTGCCGCGAAAGGACAGTTAGCCGTTGATATGTCTTACCGCGGCGATGAGGTAGCGGGCGGGAATCCGGCATATCCAGCTAAAGGGTCACAACGTGGCAGCGATAAAAAGAAAGACTGGTATTATTTCTTCGGTATTCACCTGACTTATCGCCTGGGTGCAAGCGGCGGGTTCTTTGGCGGAACGGGTAATACGAATAAAAGATTTGGCTGCCCGACTGTACCAAGATAACTTTGATAACATTCCGGATAAAAGCCATTGTCGTTTGCAATGGCTTTTTTATTGTTAAATCCTATATTGCATAGGAAACGAAACCATTTTCACCAACATTTATTTTATGAAATCAATTACACTCTTCCTGCTGTTTGTTGTTTTTCTTACCGCATGCTCCCCAACTAAAAAAACAACATCGGCCCAGGGAAGTTCTTCGGCAGAGATAACAGCCACCGGCGGAGCCCAGGATGGTTCATCCTTTGATAAAGCGATTTTTATTGACAAGAATAATGAAAAAGAGGGGGTAGATGCTGAGTATGTATGGCTGCGCAGTCATTATCCGGGCTATACGTTTATCAAACAATCTCTTGACAGCAAAGGCAACAAGCATTATGATATCCTGAAGATTAAAACAAAGGAAGGTGAAGAAAAAAATATTTATTTCGACATCTCCCGTTTTTTTGGAAAACTCTGAACCTTGCAACCTTTGCCTTTTTGTTTTGTTTGAATGAAAACATCACCCGCTAATGGCTTACAGGAATCAACAGGAATTTATTGAAGCGTTGGAAAAAGCCGGCGAACTGGTTCGAATAAAGACATATGTGAATCCAAAGCTGGAAATGGCAGAGATAGCAGACCGCGTAAGCAAATCAGGTAACGGGGGTAAAGCCCTGCTGTTTGAGAATACAGGTTATGATTTTCCTGTACTCATGAATGCTTATGGCAGTGAAAAAAGAATGAGTATGGCTCTCGGCGTCCATCAGCTTGATGATGTAGCCAAAGAAATAGAGGCTCTTTTTAAA
>JAUZOA010000058.1 GCA_030706685.1 Bacteroidota bacterium | reverse complement strand
TCTTTTAGCTTCTTTATCCTTCTGCCCTGTTGTGCCTGCTGCCAGGCATCTCTTGCCAGGTCAATACCCATCATTTTATAATTCACCTGGACAAAACCGCTGCAATCCACGCCTAGAATTGTTCTGCCACCCCACATATACGGCGCATTCAGCCATTGCGCCGTAAGCTGCAATAATTTGGCGGCATCGGGCTGTATGGCGGACCGGTTGATAAAATTCCCATCATAACTATACTCCATATCGTTCAGCCTGCCCAGCCCGTTTGCAAATCCCGGAAGAGATGAGCCAAAAGGTATATGCATCTTCTTTCCATTGATCGACAGGCTATTTAAGATATCACTCGTCACAAATGCATCATCTTTCTGGGCGCTCTCTTCATCTGTCTCTTTCAGCAATGTATTTGTCATCCAGCCTTCATATCCATCATGGAGGCTACGGACCTTTACCCATAACATTCCCTTCTCCTTCAGAATTTTAACTTTTTCCCCGAATAATAGCTGGCTCACCATTTCATTCTGGTGCCTTGCTTTTCTTCTTACCGGCGCAGCCGGAACAGCTACCACTGCATAATCCATGAACAATATTTTTCCGAATATATGAAATGAAGGGAACCCGGTAGTGTTTCTGTTTGCCGGGAAGACGAAAAAAAATGGTTTGTCATCAAATCTTATCGTCTTCCTGTCACCCCGCTATTTACAAATTGAGATACAATTAATTTCCAGTTTAATTTTTGCGCTAACTGCTTTTTTTGTAAATTCAAAAATGGAAACACCGGCAGGAAAGTTTATACCGCGTTTCTCCAATATTCTCCTCTTTTTTTCGTGATTTTCACGAGACTTCTGCCTGATTCTTGCCTGACTTTTACCTGACCTTTACCTGACTCTGTCCTGACCCTGACCTGACCCTGGCCTGACCCTGTCGAGATTCTCCTGTATACCTTCCATATACCTCCTGTACACCTCTTAAATACCTCCTATATGCAGAGAGTATCTCTAATGTCTCGTCCTGAAAAAAGTTGACAGTGTTAGTAATTAATCCTGCCTTTGGTTGACAGGGTAACCTGTGCTGGCAAGATGGCAAAAGACAGGTAGAGTGCTCATAAAGAGTTCAGCTTTCCCCTCGCAGGAAAGCCGCTTCTTTTTACAGCTTATAAGTAACTCAATTGCCATTATTACTAAAAAAGAATAAAATAAAACAGGCGGTCATGAACAGGAATCACAGGAGGCCCCCTGGTTTTGCCAGGTGAAATGCTAAACCACTTTTTGGCGGCATTTTAAACTGGCGCGGTATCGATAATTCTGCTGATTATGAATTAATTTAACCTTTGCATCTAATTAGTTATTTTCCATTCGTGAATAAAGGAAAGTATAACCATATCTCTGACCAGGAACTGCTGGAAAGATTCTATGCTGATCATAATAATGAATGGCTTGGTATCCTTCTCGAACGTTATACCCTGCTCCTCCTCGGTGTTTGCATGAAATACCTGAAAAATGAAGATGATGCCAGGGACAGTGTACAACAGGTTTTTTTAAAAGTGATCCAGGAACTGCATAAATACAGAGTGGAATATTTCAAATCATGGGTCTACATGGTTGCGAAGAACCACTGCCTGATGAAGCTGAGAGATAAAAACGGGAAGATTGCGGCGGAAGTAAATGAGAATCTTGTATCATCGCCGCTGGAAGAAACGGACAGGGAAGCCTTAACTCAAAATGACCATACATTGGAATTAATGGAAGAAGCGTTAAATGAACTTAACCCTGAGCAAAAGCAATGTGTAACTTTGTTTTACCTGCAGAAAAAAAGCTACCAGGAAATAACGGGGATCACCGGTTTTAGTATGTTGCAGGTAAAAAGTTATATCCAGAACGGGAAACGAAACCTTAAAATACTGATTGAAAAGAAAATGAAAGAAAAGCCTAACCCTTAAGATGCCCGATAATCTAAAAGACATATTATCCCATTTGTCTACTGACATTGACCAGGAAACATTGTTGCTTTACCTCCAGGATAAGCTTTCCGGGGAAAAAAAACATGAAGTGGAAGTGAAATTGCTGGAAAATGAATTCGCCAATGATGCGGTAGAAGGTCTGCAGGAATTCAAGGATAAGCAACAGGTCGCTTACATGGTGGATATGCTTAACCGGGACCTGAAGAAAAGAACCGAAAAGAAAAAGAAACAAAGGGAAAAATTGGTATTGAAAGATCAGCCCTGGTTATACATTTCCATTATCATTCTTATTCTTCTTATTGTCATCTCCTACCTGGTAATACGCAAGTCCCTGGAGAAATAACCGCGTTAGTATTGCTGTTTGCCTTCCCAGTTTTTCCAGGCTGTAAATATTTCTTTAGCGCCGGGGTCCGGTACATGGATAAAGGGTATTTTCCGGTCGTTTATGGCCGTATTGATCTCATCATAAATAAAATCATCATCAAATTCTATTGCGGCAGCTTCGTGGCGGGTATTGGCATAAATCACCCTTCTTGGTCTTGCCCAGTAGATTGCTCCCAGGCACATTGGGCAGGGTTCGCAACTGGCATAGATATCGCAATCATCCAGTTGGTAAGTCCCTAATTTTTTGCAGGCCTGGCGGATAGCGACGACTTCCGCATGTGCGGTCGGGTCATTGGAGGAGGTGACCTTATTAACCCCCTCGCCGATTATCTCGTTATTTTTGACGATGACACAACCGAAAGGGCCGCCTTGCCCGCTTTCCATTCCCTGTTTTGACAAAGCAATGGCTCTTTCCAGAAATATCCTTTCACCAGGTTTAAGCATATTTATATTGGTTTTTCATGCAAATTTCCGGCTTTGCCGTGGATTTCTTATTAATTATTAACAGTTTACCCACTTAAGCCGGGCCCAATATGAAGTTAATATTAATTTTAAGTTAAGCGCCTGTCCCCGGCACAAAGCTTCGTAATTTATCCCGGATTTGTAGCACCTAAAACTTACTATCATGAACTGGGAAACTGTCACTTCCGGTATTGGTCAAAAAGTATATGCCTTATGGAACAATGGGCGAAAACTTCTTACCCTCGCCTTTAATTCTACCTCCAATTTTGTCAAAATAGAATGCGAAGGAGAAAAACGTGCCTTTATGATGCGGTATGAAGGTTTTTTAAAAAACAAAATGGTAATGCGCAATGAATATGGCGTACGGATAGGCTATGTCAGTACTGAAAATGCCACGGCTGAAAAAGAGTATCTCATTGCCTTCACCGACGAAAAGCTTCATTATACAATCACAGATGATACAGAACCCCGGGTTATTATTTATAAAGAATCAATCAATAATCCTCTGGCTGTTTGCGCGTTGAAACTTGATAATGATAAAAGCGTCCTCACCGCTGTAAAGCCATCCGCCACCCAGCAAAGCTTATTGCTTGCTCTTTGCTGGTACCTTTTTCAGTCTGTAGCGAATAAAAATATTCCGGAATACGCTTAAGAAGCTATAGGTTATTCCATATCTCTTTTGCAAATTGTTCCAAAGAAGGATCTCTTGCGCCCATGAGCAGCAGTACGCAGTTATCAGTCAGGTGTGATCTGACAGCACCGGGAAGCGCATTCCTGTTTTCAACAAAAAAAGCCGGTTTATTCAATTCCTTCAGGTCATGGATAAGATCATTGGCAGAAATATCTTTTACCGCCGTACCGCCTGCATAGAATATTTCACTCATCCATATCTCATCCCCCGGCCTTAATACCTTCGCTATTTCCCGTACAAAATCATGTCGCAAAAACTTCGTCGGGCCGTAACCATGTGGCTGAAACCAGGCAATGACCTTTGGTGCAACAGGCTGGCACGCTTCGATGGCGGCCGCACATTTTACAGGATTATGCGCGAAATCATCAATGACCCATACTCCTTTCTTATTCCCAAGTACCTGGTGACGGCGATAAATCCCCTCATATTTTTTCAATGCTTCCGAACAGGTCATTAAATCAACGCCCAGTTGAGCAGCGATCGCCGAAGCGGCCAGGGCATTCTCCATGTTATGCTTGCCTATTATATTGAGGTGAAAGGGAACCCCGTTTATGTTGAAAGAGATAGTAAGACCTTCCTGCCTGAACCCGGAAGCCATATATCCCGCCTGGTTATCATCCCATGAAAAATCCTGTTTGATATTTTGAGAGAACGGTTTTGCCAGCGGGTGAGACCGGTTGACGACAAATCGCTGCGAGTTTTCTTTAAAGGTTTGAAATATTTCCAATAATGTCCCGATTTCCTTATGATCCTTATCAATGTTCAGCAACAAGCCAATCTCCGGTTTATATTGTACAATCGAGCCATCACTTTCATCCGCTTCTATCACCAGCCATTCACCGGCGCCTACTTTGGCATTCCCGATCTTTCCTTGTTTAATGATGCTTACCAGTCCGGCGCCACTGATTATACTTGGCTTCAATCCTGCATGCTCCATTATATCAAACAACATCGCACTGGTAGTACTTTTGCCGCTTGTGCCGCCAACGGCAATTGTTTTTTTACTTTCAGCGATCAGGGCCAATAGTTCCGATCTTTTGATGATCGGGATACCCAGTTGTTTTGCCTTCTGAATTTCTATTACCGTATCCTCAACCGCGGTAGAAATAACCATAAGATCTGTAGCGGGGGTGATCCCTTCCCCGTTTTGCACAAAACATTGAATACCCTCTGCTTCGAGTTTCTCTTTCGTTTCATTGTATACTCCTTCAATAAAAAACCGGTCGCTGCCGGAAACATTTTTACCGGTGCCTTTTAAATACTGCGCAATGGCACTCATGCCGCTGCCGGCTATGCCAACGAAAAAGGGGGCTTTGAATTCATGGACAGAAGAGATCATACTGCAAATAAAAGCATTTACCCTAAAACATTTCATAGACAGATGATAACAATTGATCGTATTCCTTTGCCATTTGATGCAAGCCGGGCTGGCGATAATGGCGCAGATGCCGTAGCATTGATAAATTTTAAATCTTACCGCTAAATTGATCAGGTATGAATAATGTGTTTTCTATGAAGGATCATGATGTTTTTGCAGACTCTTTAAAAGGCAAAAAGATACTCTTCGCGACATTCCCTGCCGACGGGCATTTCAACCCTCTTACGGGTTTAGCTGTTTACCTCAAAAATACCGGTTGCGATGTCCGCTGGTACACGTCCAGGATATATACTGAAAAATTGCAGAAGCTGGACATCCATCATTACTGGTTTAAAAAAGCGCTGGAAGCTCACAGTGATAATTTTGATATACTATTTCCCGAACGCAATAAGATAAAGGGCCAGGTCAGAAAACTGAAATTCGACATGGTCAATGCCTTTATTCTCCGTTCCCCGGAGTATTATGCAGATCTCGCCGAAATTCACAAAAGTTTTCCCTTTGAATTAGTGATCGCGGATTGCGCTTTTACAGCTATCCCTTTTGTGAAAGAAAAAATGAATATCCCTGTTATCTCCATTGGCGTATTCCCGCTTACAGAAACCTCCAGGGACCTTCCGCCCGTTGGTTTGGGGATGACCCCTTCCTATACTTTTTTTGGCCGTATCAAACAAGCCTTGCTTCGGGCAATAACCAGGAGACTTATATTCGGAGAGCCCAACAGGGTAATGTGGGCTTTACTGAATAAGTACGATATTCCCCATGAACATGAAAGCGTATTCGATATGCTCATAAAAAAATCAAATCTTTTGTTGCAAAGCGGTACACCCGGTTTTGAATATAAGCGCAGTGACCTGGGGGAAAATATCCGCTTCATCGGCGCTTTATTGCCTTTTTCCCCGGGGCGGAAAAAAATCCCCTGGTTTGATGTGAGGCTGACCCAATACAGGAAAATTGTATTGGTGACACAGGGCACCGTAGAGAAGGATCCCGAAAAAATAATTGTCCCGGCCCTGGAAGCTTATAAAAATACCGATACACTTATTGTTGCTACCACCGGTGGTTCTAAAACACATGAATTAAGAAAGAGGTATCCCTATCAAAATATCATTATCGAAGATTTTATTCCTTTTGGGGATATTATGCCTTATGCCGATATATATATAACCAATGGCGGGTATGGTGGTGTGATGCTGAGTATCGAAAATGAACTGCCGATGATAGTAGCCGGCGTACACGAAGGGAAGAACGAGATCAATGCAAGAATAGGTTATTTTAAACTTGGGATCGACCTGAAGACCGAGAGGCCAAAATCCAGGCAAATAAAAGAGAGTGTAGAAAAACTTTTAAAGGACAAGATTTATAAAGAGAATGTAATAAAACTTGCAAAAGACCTGAGGAACTACGACCCGAATGAATTGTGCGCGGATTATGCAGCAATGATTTTACAAAAGACGGGCGGGCTTTATCCCAAACCGAAAAGGAAAAAAGAAAAAGTATATTAAGGTATGTACGATGTCAGATGTACGATGTACGCCAGCCCGGAAAATGAAAAATCTTTAAGATTTCGGAGGGGCGTACATCGTACATCTGACATCGTACATTTTTACAAAAGGTCTTTCTTCTGGTGGCTGCGTAGCATTTCACCATATCCCTGCTTTTTCGATAAGGCTGTTATAGCCCATGCAATTCTTTTGGTCTTTGTCGGTTCAGTTTTGGCGCCATCGATCCATTTGCTGAAATAGCGCTGGTGGGAACCGGGTAGTGTTTTAAAAAAATCCATGGCTGCCGGTTCATCCCCAAGACATTCGATAAAGTCTTTGTTGAACTGAAACGCTTTTTTATCTTCTTCCAGTTTTACTTTTACCATAGCTCCTTTTTTTTTGCCGATACCTTTCCGCATCGTCGCATTCACCGCCATGATAAAGATTCCCCCACCCATGGGAAGAAGAGCAATATGTGCAATGGAAAAATTGTCCAGCTTTCCCTTTACCCTGAAGGATTTTTTGTTACCAGGCTTCAATTGCTGCGCGATGTCAGCAGGGACCTCGAGATAGGTCCAGCCTGTTTTTTCTCCCTGTTCGGCAAATTGTTTTAAAGTAGCTGTGAATTCAACCATAATTCTATCCTGCCATTGGAAATCCGGCATTAGTATTGAATTCTGCAAAGATCATAAAACACTTATATAAAAAAAACATCTCCCGGTTCTTTCAAAATCCCCTGCAAAAATAACCAAAGCTGCCACTTTCATACCGGCCCTTATCGTCTTCATTAGCCGGGCTACAGCAGAAAAAATTCAACACTTTTGGCCCTGCTCTCAATATATCTTTCCGGGGATTTCCATTAGCAAAAATCGTTCGGCTTCCCTGAACAGGTAAAGGTTAAAAGATTTCAAAAAAGCATTCTGTTGTCCCTGCCGGGAATTTTCCCCGGCTTATATTTAAGGGATTTTTGTCTTTATCGTTAATGGCTTCCGTTTCATGGAAAAATTTTCTACCCTTTTTTGTCAAAGATTACTGGTCATTTTTTGCCTTTTAGGGGTTATGTCAAAGCTCCGGGCTCAACATATCCCGCCACAACGCGAGGAAGTTCCTGTCACTTTTAAAATAATTAATTCAAAAAAAGAACCTGTCCGCTTTGCCACTATTTCCGTTACCAACCGCACCGACACCCTGGAAGCATTTAAAAAAGTCGCGGATAGCAATGGCGTCGCCCTTTTCGATCTTGTAAAAAGCAGGCAATATATTATTACAGTTTCCTCGGCTGATTACAAGACATTTGAAAAAGGGATAACGATCAATGCCGATCAAACTACTTTTACTTTTGTGCTGGAATCTTTATCCAAAACACTCAACGAGGTTGTCGTCAGGTCATCCAGGCCATTGATGCACCAGGAAGACGATAAGACAGTAGTAGACCCCGAAAACTTAGCCGCCAATTCCACCAATGGCTATGAAGTTATTGAAAAAACTCCTGGGCTATTTGTCGACCAGGACGGTAATATTTATATCAGCAGCCTTACTCCTGCCTCCGTGTATATTAATGGAAGAGAAATGAAAATGAGTGCCGCTGATATCGCCACCATGCTGAAAAGCCTTCCTCCGGATGCGATCGAAAAGATTGAAATACTGAGAACTCCTTCAGCCAAATATGATGCTTCAGGTACCGGTGGCGTGGTGAATGTAGTATTGAAAAAAGGAATAAAGATCGGGATGACAGGAAGTGTAAATGCCGGCATGCAGCAAGGTGTGTACGGCAACCAGTTTACCGGGTTTAACTTGAGTTACAACGATGGCAAAAAAAGCTCCTATATCAACGCAAACTACAGCCACCGCAGCTCTTATGAAACAATCATTACCGAACGCATTATTGCGCCGGATTCTATACTGAGCCAGGATGCCTCTACCAAATACCCGGCTAATAGTTTCTTCACCAGCTATGGTATCGCCAATTCGCTCAGTAAGAAATGGGATGTGGATTTTGCCGGCAGTGTTTTATATCAAACATTTGATAACACCACGAACAATGAAAGTGAGATCAGGAAGATCAGTACCAGCCAGCTTATAGGCAATAACCTGAACAAAGTTAGCTATAAGGGAAATTATTTCAGGATAAGCGATGGTATAAATTTCAAATTGAAAATTGACTCCACCGGCTCAGAATGGTCAAACGATTTTTATGTCTCCTATGACCGTAACCGCATCAACCAGCAGTATAATACTTTTTATTATACTCCTGTAACTGATGTCAGTAGCGGCTTTGGAACACCGGATAATGACCGCATCACTTCCACGGTCACATCTGACCTGAAAAAGAAATTCAATCCAAAACTAACTTTTGAAACGGGAGCGAAATCGTCCTTCCTTTCTTTCCGGAGCCGGGCTGACTATTTTGAACAGTCGGGCGGAACAACCATAAAAGATATTGGCCGTACCAATACTTTTCACTACAACGAGAACATCAATGCACTGTATTTACAAGGCTCACAAACCTTCGGGAAGAACCTGGTACTTAAAGTAGGTTCACGACTGGAAAATACCAACATGAACGGAAGACAGATCATCCCGGGCGATACTTCCTTCACTATTCACCGGACTGATCTTTTCCCGTATATTTTTCTCAGTAAAAAAGTCATTACGATTGCCGGTTATGATCTCAGGGCTTATTTGGTTTACCGGCGAACGATTACAAGGCCTGTCTATGACCAGTTGAACCCTTTCCCGAAATATATAGACCCTTATCTTTCCGAAGTCGGTAACCCTGCATTACGGCCACAGTTCACCACTAATTATGAAGCCAATATCAGCGTGGATGAAAAACCTTTGTTGGCAATAGGATATAACGATACGAAAGACATTTTTACCAATGTGATCTACCGGTCAGTCAGTGATCCCAGCCAGGCTTACCGGACTTATGATAACCTGGGAAAGAATAAAGAATGGTACCTGCGTGGTCTCGGCGCCATTCCCCCGGGCAAGAAATATTTTCTGGTAATCGGTGGTCAATACAATTACAATATGTATGATGGATTGTATGAGAATCAGCCCTTAACCTTTAAAAAAGGAACCTGGACATTCTTTACCTACCAGACGTTGAAGTTTGCTAAAAGATCACAAATAACGCTTAACGGGTTTATCCGTCTCAAAGGCCAGCAACAATTTTATGAGCTCACTCCCTTTGGCGCTTTGAATACGAGTGTTAACCGCAAGTTTTTAAAAGATAAGCTGATCATAACCCTCAGCGCCAACGATATTCTCGCGACCAATAAAAACAATTTCACTATTAAGCAGGGATCGATAAACGCTACTGGTCAGCGATACGCAGATACAAGGAGATTCGGCATCAACGTCCGTTATAATTTCGGTATCCGGAAAAAGGAAGAAACCAACCTGTTCAACGTGGAATCGCCGGAGAAGACCAATTAAGGCAGATCCCGCTCCATAAAAAAACCCTGGCGGGTTTTTTTATGTAAAATAATTTTACAAGCAGGGTAACCATCCAACGGGCCAATTTGCCACCGGCAGTATATATTTACCAGGTGCTTGACTATGGGAAAAAACTTATTTAACCGGGCAAACTGGTAAAGGGGTAATCCATTCCCTGCCATAGCCTATTTTATTTGTCTCAGGAATAAGCAGGCAGCGGGGTTGCAGGCTTTATCAGAAGAAAATAAATCTTGCGGGTAAGCTATTAACCCTTACCTTTGCGCCGTTAATTTGAGTTCTTCGGCATCTTGTAAGTGAATGATTTTTTTGGCTTCGCATCTCCGTGCTAATGTCAGTCTTTCTTTACCGTGCGTTTTTCTCAAGTATTTTATTTACTTAATTTATTTACGAATGAACATTTATGTTTCAAATTTAAGTTACTCCGTACAGGATGATGACTTAAGAGGTTTTTTCTCAGAGTATGGCGAAGTTTCTTCTGCCAAAGTGATTATGGACAAATTCACCAACCGCAGTAAAGGCTTTGGTTTCGTGGAAATGCCGGATGACGCTGCTGCCCAGAAAGCTATTGCAGAACTGGACGGCGGTTTAGTAGAAGGCCGCGCTATTAAAGTAATGGTGGCTAAACCTAAAGAAGAAAGAAGCAAAAAGCCTTCTTATTCTAACAGCCGCTGGTGATTATCTCCGGTAACAGAGTTATTACAAATAGAAAAGGAGGGCTGAGACACAGTTCTCCTTTTATTTTTTTACCTTAAATGCTTAAAAGCTTTACCATGACAAATGATATGATCGAAAAATATGTTGCTCCAAGAAAAGAGGGACCTATTAAGATTCATTTCAAACAACGCAGTACTATTACAGGCATATTCATCCACGGCAATGACTACGATGACCTGCGGTCAAAGAATTTCTGGCGCATCGTTACCAATGCCAGTATAGAAACCTGGAAAAAGACAAAGGATAACAACCTGGCTAAAATATTCAGCGGCTCAGAATTTACCCGGCTTTCAGAAGAATAATTTTATAGAATAGCTCTATTATAAAAAAACCTCCGGGGATCCCGGAGGTTTTATCTTTTAAACGTATAAAAGATTAAGCTCTTTGTTTTGATACTGATTTCTTCTTGACCTTCTTCAATACCGCATCAATGGCCGCGCTCAGGTTAGCAAAGGTCGGCTTACCTGTAAAAGGCTCATCGTTGATAAAAAACGCGGGAACTTCCTTTACACCCCTGTCAATACCTTCTTTCAGGTCATCCTGGACCTGCCAGCCAAAGACTCCGTTAACCAGGTCATCCAAAAATTTCTTGTTATTGACGCCCGCTTCTTTCGAATGAAGTTTCAAACTGGTAGTGCCTAGATTACGGCGGTTGTTGAATAATACGTTGTGCATTTCCCAGAATTTACCTTCCTGGGCGGCAGCCACCGCGGCTTCGCCGGCTTTCATGCTCCGCTGATGAATACGTGTGAGCGGGAAATGACGAAAATTGAATCGAATCTTCCCTTCATATTCCTCCAGTAATTGTTTTACTACTTCGTTTGCTTTAGCACAATCCTCATTTTCATACTCCCCGAACTCCATCAGCGTTACAGGGGCGTCCTTTTTGCCAACAAAAATGTCTTTAGGTTCAATGATCTCTTCGATCTCTTTTTTAAATGCCATTATTTTAACTCCTTTTTTTATACCTGCCCGGTCTGCCTGTGCAGATTCCGGCTTTATCATCTATACAACAAACTTCAGGCTAATTGGTTGATTTCTCCTGCTTTTTTGGGCTTTTTCACCCTTGAAAGCGGCTGAAGATAGTATTTTTTTTATCCTCTGGTCACAATCAAAAAATTAAATTTATAAACGGCATATCCCCATATTGAAAATCAGGAAGATATTCAATTTGATACGCTCAATACGAGTAATGCAAGATCATGCCAAAACGGTTTTGGGCACCTGTTTTTCAGATCAATGTTTAAACATTTTGGCAGGCGGGAATGCCTGCTTCAACAGGGACCAGGCATAAAAATGCTGGTGGAAAAAGATTTTTTTTGCCCCCTCTGTTCCGGTTGGGCATCAGGCGATTTACCCCTTCAAATGTACTGTCACAAAGGCTTTTATAATTTCTCCACGATCTTTACCATTCCTAAAACAGCAATAATTTGGTTTGCAACGTACCTAAGGTGATCCTACTTTTACGTCAGCAAAACAATACACCCTGTGGCAGGTCTGAATGCCACTCCCTCTAACGGGCTATTTTAACAACTTCTTGCTTGCCCGGTTGCCCCATAATCCTGAATAAGATACTTCGGTTGTGCCATAATCATTTAAACCAGATTATTAACCTTAAATTTTTTCAATTATGAAAACTGTAAAAATCAGCGCTCGTTTACTCGCTATTGCTCTTGTAGCTTCTTTTACTATGGCTTTTGCTTCTCCTGCATCGGCTAATGACGACAAGAAGTTAATCCCGGTGGAAATGAAATATGCCGGCAACATGAAAGATCAGCCGCTTTTTCATCTGGTGTTCACTGGTACAGAAGAAAGAGAGTTTACAATCTGTATCCGTGATGAGAATGGTAATACCTTGTACAGGGAGATTGTTAAAGGGGCAAGCTTCACCAGGAGGTTCCTGCTGAACACCGACGAACTTGGCGACACGGAGTTAAAGTTTGAAATCAGCAGCAAAAGTTACGAAAAACCAGTCGTGTTTGAAATCAACAGAGAATCACGCTTAGTTGAAAGCCTGGTTGTAAACAAGGTAAAATAAGCCAATTAAAAGAATAGCTTATAAAAAATGCACAGGCTGGGACTGTGCATTTTTTATATTGCTACTGCTGCTGGTTCTCATTTCTTCCCCCCTCCAATTTTATCTTTCGTCTCATTGTTTAAGAATCCCGGCGACTGAAAAACATTTTGCCCTCATAACAGGGCTTCGTACATTTCTGTTCCCAAAACCAAACTATATGCTTAAACAATTGCTTTGTGCCGGTATGCTGGTAGCCGCACTGGCCTCCTGTAATCAAAAAAACGGGCAGGTATCCCGGATGCCTAAACAATACAGCATCGAACAGCTTTACAATAACCTGTCAGTCGGTGCTGCCGGGTTTAATACGGGTGAAACAAAAATCCTCATCAACAATAATAGTACCGGCATTTTTAATGTATACGAATTGACTATTTCCGATACACAGGTGCATCCGCTTACCTCATCTGCCAAAGAATCATTCTTTGCCGTAAGCTATCTGCCCGGCTCAGAAAAGTTTATTTATTCTGCCGACCGGGGTGGTAATGAGAACAGCCATCTTTACCTGAAAAATAAAGGTGACAGCACGGCAAAGGATCTTACGCCATGGTCCGGAAGTACCAATAGTTTTTACGAATGGAGCAACGATAAAAAGTCCATGCATATAAGCAGTAATAAACGAAATCCCCGTTTTTTTGACTTATGGAAATTAGATACGGCTACCTGGAATGCCACCCTGCTTTATCAAAATGATTCTGCCTATGATATTGCCGGCATCAGCAAAAGCGAAAGATATATCGGGCTGACCAAAAATATAACGACAGACAAAAATGAGCTATACTTGTATGACCGCCTGGCAAAAACCATGAAGCGGCTGAGCAACGACCATGAAGCTACCTGGAATGTGCAGGCTATGGAAAAGAATGACAGTATCCTGTATTACACCACTACCGATGGCAGCGAATACAGTTATCTGGTCAAATACAATATCAATAGCGGGAAAGCGGATAAACTATACGAGGATAAATGGGATGTAACGGGTATGAACCTGAGTGAGAATGAGAAATATCATACTGTTTTCGTGAACGAAGACGGGAAAAACAAGGTATTGCTGTTTGATCATGCCACGAACCAGCCAGTGCCCTTTCCGGAAGTAAAAGACGGCGATGTGCAAGGTGTGAATATCTCCCCTTCTGAAAAACAATTATTGCTTACCGTTGGCAGCAGCACCAGCCCGCCTAACCTCTATATATACAATATGGAAACAAAGGAACTAAAACGTCTTACATCCGCTTTAAACAAAGAAATTGATGAGAATGATCTCGCAAAGGCTGAAATAGTCCGTTTTAAATCATTTGATGGCCTGGAAATCCCTGCTATCTATTATAAACCCCTGCAGGCAAGCAAGAGCAATAAAGTCGGGGCATTGGTATGGGTACATGGCGGACCGGGCGGACAAAGCCGGGTTGGCTTCAGCAATTCCATTCAATACCTGGTTAATCACGGGTATGCCGTGCTGGCTGTCAACAACCGCGGCAGCAGCGGTTATGGTAAAACATTTTATAAAATGGATAATAAAGATCATGGCAATGCCGATCTTAAAGATTGTGTCTGGGGCAAAAAATGGCTGGCAGAACAGGATTATATAGACACCAGCGCTATTGGCATTTATGGCGGCAGTTATGGCGGTTGCATGGTATTGAATGCGCTATGTTCCTATCCCAATGAATTTAAAGCAGGTGTCGACCTCTTCGGAGTAGCTAATTGGTTACGTACACTTCGCAGTATCCCGCCTTACTGGGAATCTTTCCGTAAAGCACTATACGAGGAAATGGGAGATCCCAATACGGCTGATAGTATACACCTGAAACAGGCATCTCCTTTATATAACTATCATAAAATAACAAAACCGTTAATCGTATTCCAGGGTTCGAATGACGTACGGGTGCTGCCGGTAGAGAGCGATGAGATAGTAGCCGGCGTAAAAAAGAATGGCGTACCTGTCGAGTACGTGGTATATCCTGACGAAGGACATGGGTTTGTAAAAAAAGAGAACCAGATAACTACCTCTCAACGGACACTTGTTTTTTTGGATAAATACCTGAAATCAAAAGAAGAAAAAAAACCAGGCAAGCAATAAATTCTTGTTCACGGATCAGCCAGGTTTCACTTTGTTTTAAAGGCGGAACCTGGTTTTTATTTTATCTCACGACAATACTGATTCCCTAAAAAAAGCAAAATATTCTCCCCTGCTTTGTGCATTCCCTGATTTACAGGTATCTTTTAAAAAAAATCATTATGAAAAAGATCATACCTGCACTGGCTGCTATTTGCCTGTTTCATACGGCTATTGCACAACAGGCGCCGCTATTTGTAAACAACCCTTATCCAAAGACCATTTCTGTCAGTGGAAGTGCTTCCATGGAGATCATACCCGATGAGATCTATGTGAATGTGGAGCTCAGTGAATACCAGAAAAAAGGCGATCCTAAAAAGGATATTGAAACGATCAAGACCCAGTTCCTGGAATCCTGTAAAGCAATCGGGGTTCCTGATTCCCTGGTCAGTATTGTTTCTTATTCCGGTAATAACAACTATTATTTAATCCGGAAGAAAAAGAAAAACAACGATCTCCTGGCCAACATTACCTACCAGGTAAAATTCAAAAGCAGCAAATTGATGGATGACCTCGTGGAAAAGCTGGATGATAATGCAACACAAAGGTTCCGGATCGTATCAGTAAACCACAGTAATATCATTGAATTCAGGAAACAATTGAAGATAAAAGCTATAGAGGCGGCCAAAGAAAAAGGCATTTATCTTACAGAAGCTATAGGTGAAAAACTGGGAGAGGCGATTACCATCAACGAACCGGAAGAATGGCAACCCCCTTCCTATGAAAATAACTATAATGGCCCCATGTCAAATTCTTCATATGGTTTATACAAACTTGATTCCGTGACAGTACCTGCTCCGCCGGAGGTTGATTTCAAGAAATTAAAGCTCAGATATGAAGTAAGCATTGTGTTTGCATTGAAATGATCTTTCCTCAAATAAAATTGCGGGTCACAAGGCCCGCAATTTTATTGTTTTACTATTTTTCTTATTATTGGTATTGTATATACACCGGCTGAGGTTTCAATGCCAGCACTTCCTGGGGCGTCAGCATGCGGCCATTGTTCCTGATATCATTTTTATAAAAGAGCTTAAAGCCGGTATACTGAACTGGTTCTTTATGAATGTATAACTTATAGCTGCTGTACTTTAAGTCGGGATGACCCCAGCCATCCATATCCATAACAACCTGCACTTCGGGTCTTACTTTAATTTGGGAGGAATTGGTGACCATCCCTTGTGTAAAACGATGTACGACCAGTATTTTCGGTGTAAGGCCATTATCCTTTACCAGTTTGGCAAGGTATTCTGATACATAATTAATATCTGCAGCATCAAGGGTTCCTATCACTTTACCGGGAGCCTGTCCTCCTTTCATAGAAAACTCAGGGTCGATTCCCAGGTGCACGTTAGGCATTTTCAGGTAGGTTTCCAGTTTGGGGATTTCATCCTGTACAGTGCTTAAACCAACCTGAACATCAAGAAATACAATCGCATTAATTCTTTTTGCCATGCCCAGTATGGAATCTATCTGGTGAAAGGGCATCCTCAGCCTGTGTTTGCCATCTTTGCCGGGATATCCCTGGGCCGTAACAGCGATATAATGAAGGGCAGGCAGCACTTCCATTATCGTATCCGCTTGCTGCCACTTAGTTACTTCCTGCTGAAGTTTGGCCAGCATTTGATCCGGGGGAAGCTCCCCCAGTATCCCCATTTGTTTTGAGTACAGGTTACCATAAAAGGAAACAATTCTTTTAAAAGGGAGAATGGCGCCAGCCAGCGGGTAATCAGTTTTTACAGGCCATTTGCCTGATGAATCTCCATTGACGATATGAATAATTTTTTTATTGTATTCTTCCACCCTTGCCAATGCCAGTAACGAATCATTCTTTGCCTTTTCCGCCGCTTTCGCCACAATGCTGCCTGCTTCACTGCCTGGTTGTGCCGATGACTTTATCTTGAATCCAAAAAAGGAAACAAGGGAAAAGACCAGCACAAGCAGGCCCAGGCATATATAAAGCGGGTAATACCGGTTTTTGCGGGGAGAAGGTACAGGCACATTCATAAGGTAAAATTTGGATAAAGCAGTTTGGTTTTTTTGCTTATCCAGTAACGTAAAATTGGTGAAAAAAGTATATCAATGCAACTATCCCGCCAGAATTCATTATGTGAAAATTTACAGGACAATAAAGGGATTTTTACAGGTGCCCCTCAGGTTTGTTCTGGCCCGGGATATAAAGGAAAAAGGCAACTGCCTGATCAGGCAGTTGCCTGTAAAACGTCAGGCGGTTGCTTCAGCCTTCTGTGTTTTTTTCTTTTCGATCATTTTTTCCAACAGGTCCGGAACTTTTTCAAATGCGGCGTTTAGACCTTTACTGGTGCGGGTTTGGATAAAAGTAATCTGGTCGCCACGGGTGGTGAGGAAGCCAATTGGCTCTACCCCGATACCACCGCCGGCGCCACCACCAATCCCCTCGCCCTTTCCCTTTCCGGGAGCATCACCATGTCCTTCCCCGCTGCCATAACCGAGGCCTACCCCGAATTTTATTACCGGCACACAAGTGAATTCGCCCAATTGAAATGCCTGGCCAACTACTGTTTCTGTTTTCGCTTCTGTTTTCAGGAAATCAGTCAGTTGTTTTACTGTTTCTTCTAAATTGAATGCCATACCTTAGAATTTATTGGTTAAAAAAATTGTTTAGCGTAAGAAAGCATACAATACCTTCCAGGGCCTGTTCCGGGTCTTTAATACCAGGTAATTCTCATCCCCGAAATTGATATAAAGGTGTTTAAAAGTGTACGGCAAATAATTCAAAGGATATAGTTGTGCATTGCGGGTATGGTCGCCTGTATCAAAAGCCAATTGCCATTCCTTTACCCGGAACGTCTTTATCACTCTTACCATCTTTACCCATACCCGGCTTATTTTCATTTTTTTTCTTGCTTTTTTCTTTACCCTGTCCTTTATTTTTTTTGGTTTTGCTTTTATTTCAGAAAAGCGCATGGTTTTCCGGAAAAAAAATATTCGTATGCTGAACCACCATTCATCTTCATACCATACCCGGGCGCTGCCTATACTTACCCATCGTACCCCGGCTTGCGGGATTCTCGTATCTATTTCCACTATAAAAGGCGAAATAAGCAGCCATACGGCAATACCCAAAAGAACCACTATGATAACCAGGATTATCATTTGCCAAAGATGATGTATGAAGCAGCCCGTTAGAATGACCGCTATCATTATAAGGTATGATCACGGATAGTAAAAAAAGCCGGTAATACAGGAAGTCGGCAAGCGTTAATTTTCAAATCATTTTCTCTTATCGTCTTCCCGGCTTCCCGGCAAAATTGACCACTACCAAAATGATATTGACGCTGCCATTTCAGAAATACACGCACGATTCGGATCCGCCCAAATCGAAAAGAAATAGAAGCAATGATTCTCTCAAAGATCGAACCGCTTCATTACTTATTCTTCAAACTGCTTTACAGCTCCGGGCAAACAGCTAACCACCCCTTTGACACCCACAACTGTAAGGGTCAGCAGGATCGCATCGACAACTTCCTCTTTCCGAGCGCCGAGTTTTTTAGCCATCTCTACATGAAATCTTACGGCAGTGTCATCACCCTGTGCCGCTTTCATGGCGATATAGATCAGTTGTTTTGTTTTTTCATCAAGACCTTTTGAAGCAATCAATGATTGTATAAGCCCGTCAAAAGCTTTTGCCACTCCAGGTGCTTCTTTCCTGAAGACATCCATCAGGTTCATATCCATTTCTTTTATTTTTTATTCGTTTTGTTTGTGCGGGTATTATTCTTCTCTTTCCACCGTAATAGTACATTCACCTATTATAGCCGCCAGCGCTCCCAGCGCTGCCAATACAGGCGCTATCAAAGTACCTACTACACCGATAGTTAATGGGAAGTTCATCAGTTCTTTTCCTGCTTTATCATGAATGCTGATCTTTCTTACGTTTCCCTCTCTGATCAGCTCTTTTACTTTTTTCAGCAGGCTTTCACCATTGATGGTAAAAGATTCTTTCGTAGTTGTTGCCATAGTAATATTTTAGTCAAAGTTCATCCCGTCACTTCAACCGGAAAATGACTGCTGTCAGTGAGCTAATTGATTTTAAAGCAGCTTATCGCTTTCCTTTGCAGGTTTGTACCTGCAACCCGGTATGGATGGGTTATCGCCTGCTCACTGACCGGGATTGGCAGGTTAAAGAAGAACCCGATGTAAAAATCTGCCTGGCTCTTTTATCAGCTATTTAGCCGGTAAGATCAGCGGGAGTGATATCGGTTCTTCTCTTGTTGATAATACAACAAAGGGTTGTTCCCCGTTTGAAATAGCCGTTTCCTTGTATGTAAATTTCCTTGACGTTAAAAAGAAAAAATTGAATAGTCGTTCCCGGCTTTATTTCTTTTGTTGTAAACCAGTGGCAAATGATTGCCAGGCCTCCGCTAATATATCATTAATCTTATGCCAGTCTGTTTCTGTAATAGAATCGCCTTTTTCATCCCGCAGCAACATAGCTTCTACCCTGAGTTTTGCATATTCCCTGAATGAATCAGCAGGAAGATGATACATTACCGAGGCTGTCGCAGCCAGCCAGTTCTCCCATTCAGCCGGAGGATGCATATCCCGTTCGCGGCGTATGATCCACCATTCCAGTTCGGTCATGGCAGCACTGTCACTACTAAACGGGGTTATACTGATATCATTAACCAGGCCGTAATATTTTTTAAGATAAGGCAGGGCTTTGTCATAATCACTGCGATTATGACCGTCTTTAAATACAAAAGCGGCTTTAGCGGCATAATAAGCGGCCCGATTGGATCTCCAGAAAGGGAAATGAAATTCTTCCCGTATCAGTTCGGCCGATTGGAAAAAAAGCTTCAACTTTTTTTTCTCATAATAGGACCGCCACATAGCTCCTTCCATCCGGGCTGTCTCCCGGGCATCAATTTTACTGATATCTCTTTTAAAGGGATAATAAAGATCAATAACGATCCAGCCTGCCAGCAAAAACAAGAGGCCCGGGATTATCTTTTTACGCGGGAATATTCTAAAAGGTTTTCTCACCTTTTCTTATACGAAAAGAATGTGTAACAGGTTTTGGAAATAAAGAAGGCAGGGTGACCCTTACTATTACAAGATCATTCTCCTGTTCTTCCGGCTGCTGCGTCAATAATCCTTCCAAAGAAGATTGCATTCATAAATAATTTGGTACCCCCAAGCCAGAAAGCCCTGAAGTTAGGATTGTCCGCAATACTGATCACACGGCCATTTCCAACTGTATTGACAATCACCGCGGCAGAATTCTTAACCGCATCTCCGTTCTCCCTGCTTACCCATCCGCTTTGCAGGGGCTTATTCCCGTAATAAAAAGGAGTAGCATAGGGATTATTGCTTTTTTCCATGAATACTTTATTGGCTTTGAATAAGCTTACTGTTTGCTGGTTATAGCCATAAGCCAACGGATGTGTAAGATCAATATCTGCGCCGAAAATAGCGCCATATACCTGCTGAGCTCCGTCAATTTGCTCCCTCTCAGTATAGGCAATTCTTTTTGTGCTGTCTTCTGCAGGCTTTACTTTTTTGAATTTGATATCTGTGATCCCATTTTGGGCAGCCCAGGTTACTGCTTCTTCTGTTAATAGCAAAGTGCCCCCGTTTTGCACCCATGTTTTTAGCTTGTCTTTGTTTAAATCGGTGTAAGAACCTCCTACCATTATTAAGGTATTGTATTTATTCAAATCAACACGATTGAAAACTGCCGGTTCAAGATGCGTGGCAGGAATATTCATTCTTTGATCCAGCAGGTACCATACTTCGCCGGCATCCGTGGCATTGACTCCCGGCCCGACAATCATCGCTATGGAAGGTTTTGTGACCGGGATAAACTTGCTGCTGCCGAGATCACTTCCCGAACGCACATTGCCGGAAGTAACCGCCTGGACATTCAGCCCGTATTTTTCTGTCACCCTCTTTATTATATTGTATAGCGGGTCAGAAGATAAAGTTTGCATGACCACAGGTATCATGATCGTTCCATAATTAAATTGCTTTTGGCGGTCGGTAGTAAAGAACTTGTTTGTTGCAACCTTTGTAATAATACCAGCACTCTGCAATTCATACAAAGCTGCCGGAGCAAAAAAATCCGACCATTCAATCAAATAAGCATATTCGCTCTTACCTCCTGTTACTTCGCCTTTGATAACCGGGTCACTATCTAATTTGGAGTACTGCCTGGTGTCTTTGCTCACATCGACACCTGATTCTTCAAAATCGAGGCCAAATGCCAGCGGCATCGTCCAGGCAGTAATATCATAAAATAAACTATCCTTGTAGTTTAATGTTTTCTCAAAAATCGTTTTTATCAACCGGTATTGGGGCTGGTTTGCCGGCACTACAAAAGTTGTGTTTTTATTTTCTGCCACCACTCCCCCTGCACCCGAATCTTTTTTTAACTGGTAAACATCTATCTGGTGCCGGCGTAACATATTTACAAAAAGATTGGTTCTTGCCCGGTCACTTGTATCTCCAAACTTATAGGCTTTGACGGGCGAAGCAGCAGCTTCTGCCAGCGCACTTTTATAAAAATCTCTCTGCCATTGCAAAAACTCTTTCCGCAGGGCCTTTGCTCCCTCCAAAGTGGAAAGTGTAGTAGTAAATTGATTTTTGATAGTAAAGGGAAAACTTAATAATCCATTGGCGGTTTGCTGCAAATGACCTCTTGAAGAAGCCTGTTCAAACAAGATACCGACTGCGCCATTGATATCCGGGTAGGTTGACCCTTTTCCATAATAGAAATCATCATAATTTTCTTTGGTAAAATATAAAGAACCGATGCGGTCTAAAAACGCGGCATGAAACTTTGCCAGCTTGGCGGTTAACTCCTGGTTCTTCTCCGGTGTCAATGGGTTTACCCTTGAAGCAACGCCCGGTTGAAAAAAGAAAGTAGCATTGCTGCCCTGCTCGTGGTGATCTGTCAGGATATTGGGTTTCCATAAATGAAACCACTTTAGCCTGTTTTGACTTTCCACATGTACAGCGGGCAGCCAGTCGCGGTTAAGATCAAACCAGTAATGATTGAAGCGTCCACCCGGCCATACTTCATTAAATTCCCTGTCATTGGGATCGCTTACAAGATTCTTGCTTCTATGCTGGTTTACCCAGGTAGAAAAACGTTGCATTCCATCCGGGTTGAAAGACGGATCAAAAAGAATAACTGTATTGTCGAGCAACTCATCAATTTGTTTTCCCTGCGCCGCAGCGAGATAATAAGCGCTTACCAACGCAGCATTACTGCCGCTTTGTTCATTGCCATGAATGGAATGACCGATCCATACTACGATCGGCATATTATCAATGTTCAATGAAGCAGACTTGCCTGGGTCGCTCAGCATCACATGTTGCTGACGGATCTCTTCGAGGTGCTGATGATTCTTTGCAGAAGTAATGATCAATAGTATTTGCGGGCGGTTTTCATAAGTGAATCCCATTGTTTCCAGCTTAATCCTGTCCGGCGCCGCGGCTGCCAATGCTTTCATGTAATTGACCAGCCGGTCATGAGTAACATGCCATTCCCCTACTTCATGATAGATAATATCTTTTGGTTTGGGGATCGCAGGATTATAGGTAACTGAATCCGGCAGATAATATTTCAGGTCTTGAGCGGTCACAATAAATACGAAGAGCAGGGCGCCCATAGCAAGAATTAATCTTCTCATAATAAGCTTATAAGAAAGGGAAGATAAATAAAAAATCCCACGGTGATTAACCCGTGGGATGGAGGACACATAACCTGGCCCCTCAGGCCGCGAACGTATACAAAGATTGAAGCACGAATGTTTTCTTTCTCCGGGATACTTCTATCAAATCGCCATTTGACAGTTTCACTTTGCCGTGTCCTTCTTTGCTATATTGATGAATAAATTTCTTATTTACCAGGTGCGTGCGGTGTACCCGGATAAAAAATCCGCGCCAGAATTCCCCGAGCGGCAAAATTTGCCTCCCAAAAACCAGCATATCGGCTTATATTTGCAGCTTGCAATTTTTTAAGTCATGAGTCGGAAAGGAAAAGTTTTGGTGGCAATGAGTGGCGGTATCGACAGTACCGTTACAGCTCTCATGCTGAATGATGAAGGCTATGAAGTCGTTGGTATCACCATGAAAACCTGGGACTACGCTGCCAGCGGCGGAAGTAAAAAAGAAACGGGGTGCTGTAACCTTGACAGTTTTAATGATGCACGCCAGGCTGCCGTCGAACACGGATTTGCCCATTATATACTTGATATAAGGGAAGAATTCGGAGATTTTGTCATCGAAAATTTCGTAGAGGAATATCTCGCCGGCAGAACTCCCAATCCCTGTGTATTGTGCAATACACATATAAAATGGAGGGCCCTGTTAAAAAGAGCGGATGCACTGGGATGCGACTTTATTGCTACCGGCCATTATGCAAAGATCCGGCAGCTTGATAATGGCCGTTTTGTGGTTAGCAAAGCCGTGGATGATACAAAAGATCAGAGCTATGTGCTATGGGGATTGCAGCAGGATCTTTTAAGCAGGACATTATTGCCCCTTGGCCCCTACAGGAAAACTGAGATCAGGCAGATGGCTTTGGACTATGGTTATCCTGAACTGGCAAAGAAAAGCGAGAGTTATGAAATTTGCTTTGTACCCGATAATGATTACCGGGGGTTTTTGAAGAGAAGAGTGGAAGGATTAGAAGAAAAAGTGAATGGCGGAAATTTTGTAGATAAGGATGGAAATATCCTCGGCAAGCATAAAGGATATCCCTTCTACACTATTGGCCAGAGAAAGGGTCTGGATATTGCTTTTGGCAAACCTGTATTTGTAACGAAGATCGATCCCGGTACTAATACTGTGATGCTTGGAGATGAAAAGGACCTCGAACAAAACGAAATGAAAGTAGCAGGACTGAACCTCATCAAATATGACACGATAACACCGGGAATGGAAGCGCTTACAAAGATCCGGTATAAAGACAAAGGATGCTTGTCGAATATTTATCCGGTACAGGCAGGGCATGCCCTGTCTGTACGATTCTACGAAACCGTAAAAGGCATCGCACCTGGTCAAAGCGCTGTCTTTTATGAAGGTGATGATGTAATAGGCGGAGGAATTATTCAATCCGGAATGCTGAATTCGTAGCCGGGATAAGCTGTTGATTCAAAGCAAGACAAGAGCCTAATGATAATTGACGGTTTTTCTCCCTTAAGCCTGCCGGATGCCCGATATACAGTACAAAGAAAAAAGCGAAGCATGAACCTGGGATAGTACTACCTATACACAATCTATAATCTATCTGCAGACTACCGATATTCATGCTATGGCAAGTATTAACAAGTAACGACGCGCCGAAAACTCTTAATCTCTTTCAGACTTTCAATCCGGCAATCCGAACTCCGGCTGGTTCTGTACACCTGAGTACCAACTGGTTGAATACAATAAACTTTCAAAACAAACGTTTTACAGCGGGGAATTATGATTCCCCGCTTTTTGTTTGTATTTTTAAGAACAGAATAGCTTATAATTCGTTACCCAATGTCTTAACTAACAAATTATTGTATCCTTGAATCAACAACCGCTTATGAGAATCCTATCTATTCTTTGCCTCAGTGTTTTGACCACCACAACATTCACTCTTACTTCCTGTACAAAAAAAGAAGATTTTGTTTCTGAACCATTAAGTGATTATATCCCACTGCAAACTGGTAAGTATATTACCTATCGTCTCGACTCTTTAGTATTTACCAACTTTGGCCGCAATATAGAAACTCACCGGTACCAGGTAAAATATGTAGTTGACGCGCCAATAACAGATAACGAGGGCAGGCCTGCTTACCGCGTTTATACCTATATGAGCGACTCAACCGGAACAGATTCCTGGACACCTGCCGGTACTTGTATTATCACGCCATTATCCAATTCGATAGAAGTGACCGAGAATAATTTTCGTGTTGTGGCATTACATTTACCTGTCAGGGATGGCTTTACCTGGAAAGGAAATATTTATCTCCCCACTGACCCTTATGAAACACTGAACCCGACTAACAGTTATGACAATGGAATGAATGACTGGGAATTTCATTATGACGGAGTGATGCAGCCTGTTACGATCCAGGGTTATACCTATGATAGCGTCACCACCGTAGAACAAAGTGATGATGCCTTCAATGCGCCTGTTACGGATGTTTCTATTTATGGATCCAAAAGCAGGTCAGTAGCCATGTATTCAAAAGACATCGGGCTGGTTTACCGCAAATATGAATTATGGGAATACGAGCCAAATACCAGCGGCCCCAGCGGCTATTATTCTGGCTTTGGCATTACTCTCTGGATGGTAGACCATAATTAAATCTGCCGTTTATTACTTAAATTCGGGGGATTAAAAAGATTGGATGAGAAAAATTTTATCCTTACTTATTTTATGCTTCCTGGTAGTAAGTGAATCGCAGGCGCAATTCACGCGCTATGTTGTAAAACTGAAAAATAAAGGGGGCACTCCCTATACAATCGCTAATCCTTCCGCCTATTTGTCCCAACGCGCTATTGATCGCCGGGCAAGATATGGTATCGCCATTGACAGCACTGATCTTCCTGTTCCGCCTTCCTATATTACACAAATACGAAATATTCCAAACCTGATTGTTTTGAATGTTTCTAAATGGCTGAACTCTGTTACTATTCAAACTTCGGATCCCAATGCGATAACAGCTATTAATGCATTGCCATTTGTACAAAGCGCGTCGGCCATCGGGGCGAGAACCGGCGTTGCGGGCCCCGGCAAATACAGGGAAGAAGAAAATATAAGACCCGTGGATCCCTTCGTCGAAAGAATCGAAGGAATTGAAGGCGACTATTTCAATTATGGTACCAATTCTTTTACTGAGATCCATCTGCACAAGGGCGAGTTCTTACATGATGTCGGCCTGCGCGGGCAAAACATGCAGATAGCTTTACTGGATGCAGGTTTCACCAATTATACATCGTTAAAAGCTTTTGATAGTATTAATCTTAATGGACAAGTACTTGGAACATGGAATTTCGTTTTAGGAAATACAAACCTTAATGTTCACGTTCACGGCATGGAGTGTTTGTCTACCATTGCAGCGAATATTCCCGGCCAGTTTATAGGTAAAGCCCCCAAGGCTGGTTTTTATTTGTATTGTACTGAAGAAGATCCCGCTGAAAATCCCATTGAAGAACATAACTGGGCCTGCGGGGCCGAAAAAGCAGATAGCAGCGGAGCTGATGTGATCTCAACATCCCTGGGATATACAACCTTTGATAACCCGGTTTTTGATCATACTTACGCGGATATGAATGGTAATACGACGATGGCTGCGATAGCTGCTGACCTGGCAGCAAAAAAGGGATTATTGGTTTTCGCGGCAAATGGTAATGACGGCGGGGACACCTGGCATTACCTGAGCACTCCTGCGGACGGTGATAGTGTAGTGGCTGTTGGAGCTGTAAGCGCAACCGGTATCGTTGGAAATTTTTCCAGTTATGGACCTTCTTCGGATGGCAGGATAAAACCTGACGTAGCATCAATTGGCGTAAGTGCGTTAATAGAAGGAACTGGCAATACTGTTGCTGCGGGCAGCGGAACTTCTTTTGCCTGTCCCAATATGGCAGGGCTTGGAACCTGTCTCTGGCAAGGGTTTCCTGAGTTTAATAATATGAGAATTGTTCGCGCCTTAAAAGAAGCCGGAAGTATTTTTAATGCACCTGATAACAGGATCGGCTATGGAATCCCGGATATGAAAGCGGCGTTCAGCAGCCTGCTTAAAGATTATGCTACTTCCAGTGCAACAGCAAACAATTGCAGCGTCACGCTTAACTGGAACAGTAAAGATGTATCAGCAATGAAATATGAAATTGAAAGAAAGGCCCCGGGTGAAAATAGTTATACAAAGATCGCCGATATGAGCCCACAGGCAGGAAATATCTTAGCTAACCATACTTATCAATACACCAATACCCTGGATAATATAGCAGCAGGAACTATCTCCTACCGTATCCGCCAGGTCATTGATACCGCTGCTGCAACATTTGCAGCCGTTTATATTGATACGGCAAACGTGACATTAGCATCAGCCTGTACAACCGGGAGCAATACAGGTGCGAACAAAATTTACGTTCAGCCTAATCCTGCCAGCAGTGATGCATCACTGGTTATTCAAATCCAGGCCGCCATTACGAATATGCCAATAACAGTACATGACATGGAAGGCAGGCTGGTAATGCAGCTCCATCAATCAAAAGGGACCGGCACGATTATTATTGACCTTCCTGTAAATAACCTGGCGAAAGGGAAATACATTATCACGGTTTATGATAACCAGAAAATGGCAGGCACCACCGAATTATTAAAACTATAACGGATTCCTGAGTAAAGCGGCAAACATTGTATCGGCTTTTTTATCATACCCTTCCAGTACTTCCATCTTTATTAATTGCAGACCGGAGTTTTGTTGCATAAACTGCACTACCTCTTCATTTTCTTTTTGGAAAACGGAGCAGGTGATATAAAATAAATAGCCCCCGGGCTTAAGATGAGGGATGATATTGGCAACGATCCTTTTTTGTAACAAAGCATACTCATTGACTTTTCCTTTTTCAAAATAATATAATTGTTCAGGTGTACGGCTCCAGGTACCGCTTCCACTGCAGGGGACGTCGGCCAGGATAAGATCGAAAGGTGAGTGGCGGATAGTAAGTGGTGG
The DNA here is from genome assembly GCA_030706685.1 of Bacteroidota bacterium. GTDB lineage: Bacteria > Bacteroidota > Bacteroidia > Chitinophagales > Chitinophagaceae > VBAT01. Next base: position 9,028 of record JAUZOA010000058.1, on the reverse strand, counting down.
GCTGGTAAGATCGGCCAAAAAACTTTTGTAATTAGTTATACCGGCTTCCCTGAACCTCTTTTTTAAATTCAACAGGATGGATTCCCTTATATCGGAAACAGTAAGCTCGATATGGGGATAAAGGTCATAGAGCATTATGGATTTCCCTCCACTTGCTGCACAGCAATCCCAGGCTGAAATTCTTAATGGATCATTGGAGAGCGAAGATTGCAGAAAATTCCCGGTTCTTTGCGAGCTAAGATCCTGGATGACGGCTTCTTTATCCAATTCAATGGCTTCATCAATCTTCGTAGTATTGGCCACCGCCAGGCAAGTACGGGATATTATTTCAATATCGATCCCTGCATCTTTCAATTTCTTTTTTACCAAATCCTCTTTTCCCGGCCGGAGCCGGAGAAAAACATCCGGTTGTTTTAAATGAGAAAGAATAAAGGCGGTTTTGTTTATTCCCTGGCTCAGTTCATCGGTAAACGGGAAGATATCTCCGATCGAACCTATTTCTGGCAACAAAGAAAGTTTTTCATTAATTGAAACCGATATCTTGCTGTTCCATCCGGGTTTTAATTGCAGGAGAATTTCGTTGGACTGATCGGAACACAAAAAAAGGCCGGATAATATCCTTTCTTCAATGGGTAATTTATTCATTATGCTTCCCTGTCGAAAATAGCAATAGCAAAGGTGGGCTACCTGCTTCCGGTCGCGCGAACCATATTTTTGATTGACGGAGAAGAATTTTTTCAGGAACAAAGCGAGAGGCTCGTTTCCTTTATATGCCTGTATTATTTTTTGAGCAGAATTGATATAAGAATGAAAGCGACTCATTACCGCAAGATACGCAACCGCCAGCGGCTCATTCATTGTTTAGCAGCCTGTAACGGCTAACTTTTATAGTTCGAGTAAAGTTTTAACGGGGTCTTTCCCGATCAGTAATTGTTCCGGGTTTTCCAATAATTCCTTTACCCGTACTAAAAAGCTCACGGACTCACGACCGTCAATAATCCGGTGGTCATAGCTTAAAGCCAGGTACATCATAGGCTTAATGACCACCTGGCCATTAACTGCCATAGGTCTTTCTTCTATTTTATGCATTCCGAGAATGGCACTCTGCGGGATATTGATGATCGGTGTACTCATCAAAGAACCAAATACACCGCCATTGGTGATAGTAAACGTTCCCCCTGTCAGTTCTTCTGTTGTAAGCTTGCTGTCTCTTGCTTTGGTTGCCAGTTCAACTACTTTCTTTTCAATATCCGCCATGCCAAGACTTTCTACATTGCGAATAACCGGAACTGTCAACCCGCGCGGTGTACTGACAGCAATACTGATATCGGCATAATCATGATATATTAATTGTTCTCCATCCATGTAGGCATTCACCGATGGCCATTCAGCCAGGGCGATAGCGCAGGCTTTGGCAAAAAAACTCATGAACCCCAACCCCACACCATGTATCTCTTTGAACTTATCCTTGTATTTATTACGGATCTCCATGATCCGGCTCATATCCACTTCGTTGAAAGTGGTGAGCATAGCTGTTGTATTCTTTGCTTCCACCAATCTCCGGCTGATTGTTTTCCGCAGGTTTGTCATTTTCTCTGTACGTACGTTCCGGCTGAATAGTTCTGTTCCCGCAAATGCTTTTTTACCCGGACTTGATAAGGCAGCTAATACATCATCTTTTAAAATTTTGCCATGGTACCCTGAAGGTGTAACCGATTTTATATCTACTTTCTTATCGGCGATAATAGCAGAGGCGACGGGGGTAGCTTTAATATCTTCATCAAAAATAACAACGGGTGCCGAGGCGGCAGCTGGTTTGCCATCACTTCCATTGGACGATACTTTTGCTGCTTTTTCTTTCTCTTCCGGCTTCTTGCTTACAGCTTCCGGTTTTGATGGCTTTGCTGCCGTTTCATCTATACTTGCCAGCAAGTCGCCTATTTTCAATGTATCCCCTTCTTTGGCCAATGTTTTTAAAACGCCTGCTTTTTCAGCATTCACTTCAAATGTAGCTTTTTCACTTTCCAACTCCGCGATCACTTCATCCCTATCCACATATTCCCCGTCTTTTTTCAGCCACTGCAGCAGAGTTACTTCGCTGATGGATTCACCTACTGTTGGTACTTTTATATCAATCATATAACGCTAATTAACGCTAATTATGCTAAATACTAAAAACTGTTTCAATGATCTCCGCCTGTTCCTGCGCATGCATTTTGGCATAGCCCGTAGCTGTGGATGCTGAAGGCTGCCGGCTGATGACACCATAGTTAATACTTCTGAAGTTCGTTTGTAAGAATGAAGCAGCCCCCATATTCAATGGTTCTTCCTGCACCCAGAACCAGGTAGCTTTGCTGTATTTTTTATACAACTCCTCCAGTTGTTTTGCCGGGAAAGGATATAGCTGCTCGATGCGGATAATTGCCATGTCTTTCTTACTTTCTCTTTGCTGTCTTTCCGCCAGGTCAAAATAAATCTTTCCGCTGCAGAAGATCACCTTCTTTACTTTGCCTGTTTCAGCAAAAGGATCGTCGATTACTTCTTTAAAACCACCTGTTGTAAATTCATCAATCACTGAATAACTGCCGGGATGACGCAGGTTGGCCTTGGGAGAAAAATTGATCAGTGGTTTGCGGAATGACCATGTCAATTGCCTGCGCAGTGCATGAAATAAATTGGAAGCCGTAGTAATATTCGTCACCACCATATTCCATTCAGCACACATTTGTAAAAAACGTTCCATCCTGGCACTGCTATGTTCCGGTCCCTGTCCCTCATAACCATGAGGCAATAATAACACCACCCCGTTCATACGATTCCATTTCTGTTCACCGGCGGCGATAAACTGGTCAATCATTATCTGGGCGCCATTGGCAAAATCACCAAACTGTGCCTCCCATAATACCAGCGCATTCGGGTTGGCCAACGCGTACCCATATTCAAATCCAAGCACGCCATATTCACTAAGTAATGAATTGTATATCCTGAATTCGCCTTTCGCTCCGGGTATACTGCTTAGCCGGCTATAGGGTTTATCGGTATCCTCATCCCGCAATACGGCATGACGATGGGAAAATGTGCCGCGCCTCACATCCTGCCCGCTTATTCTTACATCTTTTCCTTCGAACAGTAAACTGCCATAAGCCAATAATTCACCTGTGGCCCAATCAATCTTATGTTCCGTTTCGAATAATTTTATTTTATCCTGCAATATCTTTTCTATCTTTCTCAAAGGTTTGAAATCCCCGGGCCATTTCATGATCGCATTGAATACAGTATTGAAATTGTCACGGCTGATCGCTGTAACCGGTGAGCGGTCAAAGTCATTGCCATTAGCATGGCGAAGGCTCTTCCACCATATTTCGGGCTGCTGGTAATGATAAGGCAAAGGGTTTTGTTTCACCTCATCCAGCCTTTCCTGCAGGTCTGCCCAGAATTTCTTTTCCATTTCTTTGGCCAATTCCTTGGCGTCGGGTTCCCCGTTTTCCAGCAAGAATTTTATATATACTTCTCTCGGATTGGGATGTTTTTCAATTAATGCATAAAGATGCGGCTGTGTAAACTTGGGATCATCTCCTTCGTTATGTCCATGCCTGCGATAACAAACCATATCAATGAACACATCGGAATTAAATTGCTGGCGGTAAAGGGTAGCTATTTCAGCGCATTTCACTACAGCTTCCGGGTCATCACCATTTACATGTAATACAGGAGCCTGCACAGCCGCAGCCAATGAGGTACAATAATCGGAACTTCTTGCATCATCAAAGTCGGTAGTGAAACCGATCTGGTTATTGATAACAAAATGAATAGTCCCGCCGGTATAATAGCCATCCAGGTTACACATCTGGAGTACTTCATATACCACACCCTGGCCTGCCAGGGAAGCATCACCATGAATAAGGATCGGGAGTATCTTATCAAATTCACTGTGATACATTACATCGGCTTTGGCCCTTGCAAAACCGACTACAACCGGATCAACCGCTTCCAGGTGAGAAGGATTGGGCATCAGTTTCAAATGGATAGTTTTATTATCCGGGGTTTGTAATTCACTTCCATAGCCCATGTGATATTTTACATCTCCGCTGCCCATGGTCTGATCCAATTTGGCCGTTCCTTCAAATTCACTGAAAATCTGTTCGTAGGTTTTTCCCATTATGTTCGCCAGTATATTCAATCTTCCCCTGTGCGCCATGCCGATTACTACTTCCTGCACATCATGACCGGCAGCCGTGTTAATGATAGCATCCAGCGCCGCAATGGTCGTTTCTCCCCCTTCCAATGAAAATCTTTTTTGGCCCACGTACTTGGTATGAAGAAATTTTTCGAACATCACACCCTGGTTCAGTTTTTCCAGTATCCTCTTTTTTTGCTCCAGTGAAACAGGGTTGGAAAATTGTTTCTCCATTTCCCGGGTCAGCCAGTTTACCTTCTCCTGGTTGCTGATATATTTGAATTCAATACCAACATGGCCGGCATATACTTTTTCCAGTTGCGCCCATATATTTTTTAATGTGGCCGGGCCAATACCAATTCTTTCACCTACCTGGAAAGTTTTATCGAGATCGTCTTCTCCAAGACCAAAAAAAGCAAGATTCAAATTAGCGTCGCGATCCTTTCTTTCGCGGATCGGGTTCGTTTTGGCTATCAGGTGACCTTTATTCCGATAGCCAAGAATCATCCTGTAGGCTCCCAGTTCCTTTTTCCAACCAATTCCCTCGGCCGGTACAGCAACGGGAACGGCAGTTGCACCATTGGTACGGGGCTTACCATTCCCGATGGCAAAATCAAACCCTTCAAAAAATTTTTTGAACTCCGGATCAACACTATCAGGGTTCTTCAAAAAGTCCCGGTATAAGTTTTCAATGAATTCCGGGTGAGAGTTGGTGATATAGGAGAAATCCTTCATAAATGGGACGTTAATATGGACTTTAGGGTCACAAATATCGCCTAAAAAGTCTGAAAATCAGGGGCAGATCTTCGCCCTTATCCAGGCCCTGTTTTACTTCGGTTCCCCCATCAAAACAAAGCCAACTAAACTAGCTGAAAATTTGGTGGTTAAGGCACCTGCCCTTACCTTTGCCCTCCTTAAAATTGATACTAAATGGCTAATCATAGCGCAACGAAAAAAGATGTACGCCAGGCTTCCAAACGCCGGGAAAGGAATAAATATTACGGAAAAACCACCCGCAATGCAGTCCGTGACCTGAGGGCAACAAAAGGAAAAGAGATGTCTGACCAATTACCGAAAGTGATCAGTATGATTGATAAACTGGCAAAACGCGGTATCATCCACAAGAATACAGCAGCCAACCTGAAAAGTAAACTGGCCAGGAAAGCCAACGCTTCAAAATAACTGGTTACAATAAATTATTTAAATGGCATCTCATATCGGGGTGCCTTTTTTATTTTTACTACTCAATCCAGCAGTATGAGAAAATTTTGCTTACCTGTATTATTGATGACATCTGTTTCTCTCTTTTCCCAGGCAATCACGACAAAATTTGAACAATCGGGCGGTAAAGAATCACCCACTTACCATGAGATCGTCAACTGGTGGCAAAAACTGGATCAGCAATCAGGCAAGGTAAAAATGCTTACCATGGGAATGACCGATGCGGGATTTCCCCTGCATCTTGTAATCGTATCCAATGATGGTGACTATAATTTTGAGAGCCTGCATAAAAAAAATAAGCGCATCATTCTTATCAACAATGGTATTCATCCCGGGGAGCCGGATGGAATTGACGCGAGCATGCTGATGGCCAGGGATATTGTTACCAATAAATATAAAATACCTGACAACATCGTATTGGCTATTATCCCGGTGTACAATATCGGTGGTTGTTTGAACCGCAGCGCTAATTACCGGATTGATCAGAATGGTCCGAAAGAGAAAGGGTTTCGCGGTAATTCCCAGAACCTTGATTTGAACAGGGATTTCATCAAATGCGATTCCAGGGAGGCCAGAGCTTTTACAGAGATCTTTCATTTGGCAGACCCGGATGTTTTCGTGGATAATCATGTGAGTGATGGCGCCGATTACCAGCATGTGATGACATTGCTTACCTCTCAGCACAATAAATTAGGCGGGGTGATGGGCGATTTCATGGATAAACAGTTTGAACCAGCTTTGTATTCCTTAATGAAAGAAAAAGGATATGACCTGGTTCCTTATGTCAATTCATTTGGGGATACGCCTGAAAATGGCTGGCCTGAATACTGGGACAGCCCACGATATGGAAGTGGTTATGGTACGCTCTGGCATACCTTTTCGTTTGTTCCGGAAACACATATGCTAAAACCGTATGACCAAAGGGTGAAATCCACTTATGCGTTAATGCAATCGTTTATTGAATTCACGGCAAAGAACAGTGAACAGATAAAGAAATTGCGTGAGCAGACAAAACAAGCGGTGAAATCAGCTGTTGAGTTCCCGATAAGCTGGGCACTGGATCGTTCACAGTTCAAAGAGATAACCTATAAAGGATATGAAGCGGGTCATAAACCCAGCGAGGTGTCAGGACTACCAAGATTATACTACGATCGCAACAAGCCTTTTGAAAAAACGGTGAAAATATTCAATTATTTTCCTCCTAAAAGTTTCATCAAAAAACCTGCTGCTTATATTATCCCGCAGGGTTGGTGGAAAGTGATTGAACTGCTCAAACTAAATAAAGTACAGATGAGCCAGTTTAAAAAAGATACGACTATCGGGGTGGAAGTTTATAAAATAGATGATTACAAAACAGCGCCAAGGCAATATGAAATGCATCATCTCAACAGTGATGTGAAAGTCACAGCCAGCCAGCAAAAGATCAGTTTCCGGAAAGGCGACTGGTATATCCCGATGAACCAGGAAGCCAATCGCTTTTTAATTGAAACGCTGGAGCCCCAGGCGGAAGACTCTTATTTTGCCTGGAATTATTTTGATGCTATTCTTGGCCAGAAAGAAGGTTATTCCGCTTACGCCTTTGAAGATATCGCTGCAGAATATTTAAAAACCAATCCCGGAATGAAATCCCAACTGGAACAAAAAAGAGCGGCTGATACAGCTTTTGCTAATAATGGAAGGGCCCAGTTGAATTGGGTTTATCAAAACTCTCCCTGGTTTGAACCTGTTTATTCGCAATACCCGGTTTACAGGATAAAATAGTTAGTCGGTTATTTCTACTTCCTGGAATATTTGTTTGGGTTCAGCCCGCACTTCTGTTTTATCAATCGTTTTAAAAATAGTATGGCCTAAGACCATGCTGATTAGTAATACAGCAACACTGCAATAACCAACCCAGTTATAATTATACATCCTATGGGTTGTTTTATCAGTATGTATTATAATGCCTGCGGCGAAGGAGGCAAGCCCCTGGCCTAATTGCTGTACACTTCCATTTATGCTCATAAAGCTGCCACGCTGGTCCTGCGTTACCACTTCACTGATCATTGCCTGGGCCATAACAATACGGCAGGTGACCACCATAAATAAAATAGCAAAGAACCCTAATGCGACTGCCAGGTACATATCCGGCATATTAGTAAGGATGACGACGAGAAATAAAGAAAGAAAAACGGACCAGAGAAATACCGGCAACTTTCCTTTTTTATCAGAGAAACGGCCTAAGTAGATCGCGGATGCGAAAGAAGCTATCCCCCCGCATAATAATATCAGGGGTATCTGTTCTCTTGTAAACCCTTTATTGAATTCGAGATAAGGGGGGATAAAAGGGATAACCAGGAAATGACCCAGCATAAAAAGACAGGAAAAAATGAGAGCGCGCCGCTGTATGGATACTTTCATCGTTTTCAGCAAAGCGTTGAATCGGGAAATGTTTTCACCGGTTTGGATATGATCTGCCATCTTTGGCAGAAATCTTATCATAAATGGAATCAATACCACGCCCAATGAGCCGATAATGAGGAAAGGTACATGCCAGTTAAAATGAAAAAGATTGGTAAGATATAATGATAAGGGAATGCCTATAACAGTTGCGACTGCGAAGGAGCTCATGACAGCGCCCATCGCCCTTCCTCTTCTTTCATAAGTAAAGAGATCAGCGATAATTGACAATACCTGTGCGCCCAATATGCCGCCGAATAACCCTGCCAATATCCTGGAAGCGAGTAATAAGCCATAAGTTGATGCCAGGCCGCAGGCGATCGTACTAAGAAGGAACCCGGCATATCCCAAAATCAGTGATCTTTTCCTGTCGAAACGGTCTACCAGGAGTGCAACAATAAGACCGGAAAAGAAAGCGCTGACGGAATAAGAGGCCACCAGTATGCCGAACTGGAATGCCGATATATTAAAATAGGGCATCAGGTAAATACTCAACGGCACCATAATAATGAAATCGAGTATATGTGTAAAGTTGAGCGCTGCGAGTATGAATACGATGATGCGTTCTTTTCCTGTCATAAGATTGGTTGCCGCAAAGATTGTCTTAATTCGCCTGAAAACAAAAAGCCCTCCAGTAAAAAACTGGAGGGCTTGAATAAATATGGCAGCTACCTACTCTCCCGCATTTTGGTGCAGTACCATCGGCCATGAGGGACTTAACTACTCTGTTCGGAATGGGAAGAGGTGAACACCCCCGGAAAAACCACCATAAAAAGGTAAAGCTGTTGGCTTTTAGCTATTAGCTATCAGCCAGAGGCTAACAGCTAATAGCTAAAAGCTAAGAGCCAATAATGTCATATTGGGTATGTTAGAAAGGATATCTAATGAAAAAAAATTAAAGCGTACGGGCAATTAGTACTACTCGGCTTTACTGTTACCAGTTTTACACCTGTAGCCTATCAACGTCATAGTCTTTGACGGCCCTTAAAAGTAAACTCATCTTGAGGAAGGTTTCACGCTTAGATGCTTTCAGCGTTTATCCTGTCCGTACATAGCTACTCAGCATTGCACCTGGCGGCACAACTGATACACCAGCGGTACTTACGAAACTGTCCTATCGTACTAAGTTAATGTACTCTCAATTTACTTGCGAAAACCACAGATAGGGACCGAACTGTCTTGCGACGTTCT
>JAUZOA010000057.1 GCA_030706685.1 Bacteroidota bacterium | reverse complement strand
TTATTTGTAGCAGGGATCTATGCGCATAAATTAGATAATGGCGAACCAGGCCTGGCTTACCAGTTCCTGAAACTATTGGGCATAGGCCACCTGCAAAATGAATGGGTAGACCTTATCGTCTTGTGGTTGCTGATCTCTTTTTTTGGCATCCTTGGAAATACAGTTGGCTATTGGACAGGACGAAAAGTGGGTCCGGCCATGTATCATTGGAGGGAGAATTTTTTCTTTAAAAGAAAATACCTGCACCAGGCGAATGAGTTTTATATGAAGCATGGAGGTCTTGCCGTTATTGGCGCGAGGTTTCTTCCGTTTATCAGAACTTTTGCGCCTATTGTAGCAGGTATTGTTCAGATGGACAGGAAGAAATTTCATTTTTTTAATATTGCCGGCTCAGTAGCATGGGTGTTCAGTATGTTGTTTGCGGGTTATTTCCTGCAAAAATGGATATTAGCCGAGTTTGGATTTGATCTCAAACAACATTTAGAATTAATCGTACTTGGAATCGTATTGGTAACCACTGCCCCGGTACTGGTCAAAATATTTTCAAGGAGCAAACCGAAAGCGGATACTCCTTCGCCCAATTAATAACACAAATGATTTATGGAAGAGAATAAATCATACTCTGTTTTAAATATTACGGTAATTGTAGCCGCGTTGGGCTACTTTGTTGATATTTACGATCTGCTGCTGTTCACCATAGTTAAAAAAGAAAGTATGCTCGGGGTGGGAGCTACTATGGAAAGTATGCTGGCAGACAGTACCAAAGTGATCAACTGGCAAATGGTCGGTCTGCTCCTGGGAGGAGTGATCTGGGGTATTATGGGAGATAAGAAAGGGCGGCTATCTGTTTTATTCGGGTCCATTATTTTATATTCTATTGCCAATTTCATTACAGGGTTTGTGCATACGGTGAATGAATATGCCTCTTGCCGGTTTGCGGCGGGGCTGGGCCTGGCGGGCGAATTAGGAGCAGGAATTACATTGGTGAGTGAACTGCTGCCAAAAAATAAAAGGGGTATTGGTACATCATTGGTGGCAGGCATTGGCCTCGGTGGCGCTGTAGCTGCTTATTTTACCTACCAGTTTTCGGGTGATTGGCGGTTGTGTTATAAAATTGGCGGCGGTCTTGGTATATTGCTCCTTGTGCTTCGGATCAGTGTTGCTGAATCAGGAATGTTCAGGCAGGTAAAACAACAGAATATTTCAAGAGGGAATTTCTTTATGTTCTTTACCAATGGCCGCCGGTTTAAAAAATATATTCTTGCCATACTGATCGGTCTTCCTACCTGGTATGTAATCGGTATATTGGTAAATCAAAGTGACAAATTCGGGAATAAATTATTTGGAAGCACGACCATTGATTCAGGCCGCGCCATTATGTTTGCTTATGCCGCTATAGCTATAGGCGATATTGCCGTAGGGTTTATTTGCCAGTATTTTAAAAGCCGGAAAAAGGGATTATTGCTCTATTATATTCTTACGATCTTATCATTGATCCTTTTTTTCAGCAGTTATAATAATTCAGATGCAAGGATGTACGGTATCTGCGCTTTGTTAGGATTCAGTACAGGGTTCTGGGCCATCTTTATAACGATGGGCGCCGAACAATTTGGCACCAACCTCAGAGCCACGGCGGCTACTACTATCCCCAACATGGTACGGGGGGCGCTTCCCCTGATCAATATGATGTTCCTGGGTCTTTTTCAGCAAACATGGAAGTGGCCGCTGATCAAAAGCGGTATTGTTACAGGAACTGTTGTAATGATCATTACGTTAATTGCTTTCTATTTCACGGAGGAAACTTATCATAAAGACCTGAATTATATTGAAGTTGAAGAAATGATCCCTTAGCGTACATTCGCGTACGTTCGCGTACATTCGCGTACATTCGTGTAATTCGCGTCATGAAGCTCCTCCTTATACGTTTTTCCTCCATCGGCGATATTGTACTGACAACACCTGTCATCCGCTGCCTGAAAAAACAAGTACCGGACGCGGAAGTGCATTTTGTTACCAAAGAAGCTTTCCTGCCTGTGGTGGCGCACAACCCGTATATCGATAAGCTGCATTTATGGGCCCATAGCCGCGAGTTGATGGTACATGAACTGGCAGGGGAGAACTATGATTACATTATTGACCTGCATCATAATGCCCGGACGCTTCGTCTGAAAAGAGAGCTGAAGAAAAAGTCGTATTCGTTTTATAAACTGAATATTGAAAAATATATTTATACCAGTATCAAACTGAATATTCTTCCAAAGGTTCATATTGTAGACCGGTACCTGGATACAGTAGGACCATTCGGTGTAAAAAATGACGGGGCAGGTTTGGATTATTTTATCTCTGCGAAAGAGGAGACAACAAAGCACGACATACCGGCTTCACATCATGCCGGGTATATTGCCTGTGTTATCGGCGCCGCCCTTGGTACGAAGAAATGGCCGGTGAATAAATGGAAAGAATTTGCTGGCCGCTTGGATCACCCGCTTATTCTGCTCGGGGGAAAAGAAGATGCCGGTAGCGGAAGGGAGATAGCTTCAGCCGACCCGGTAAAAATATATAATGCCTGCGGTAAATTCAGCATCAATGAAAGCGCCGATCTTGTTCGCAAAGCCAAACTGATCATTACACATGATACCGGGCTGATGCATATAGCCGCGGCGTATAAGCGACCCGTCATTTCTCTCTGGGGAAATACAGTTCCTTCTTTTGGGATGTATCCCTATTATGGCGATAATTTTTTATCCGCCCAACAGCGGTTGCCTTATGATATCCTGCAGGTAAATAAATTATGGTGCCGTCCCTGCTCCAAGATCGGTTATGCCAAATGCCCGCTTGGACATTTTAAATGTATGCAGCAGATCGAAGTGGCGGATGTATTGGACGCTGTTAAAAAAAGGCTGTGATCTTTTTCCACCAGGGCGCCGGCTCAGGCTCCAGCTTCGTGTAATCAATATAAGCTTTCACTTCGGCCACGATGAGATTCTCGATGATCGTTCTCTCCTCTGTTGATACGCTCATTTTTCTGTCACCGGTGCAGGAAAGCCAGTTCTGTATTTGTTTTCTTTCCGCCGGAACTGATTGACCGCGAAGGTACCGGGCCGTTTTCTTTTTAAGTATGTCTGTCGTCATAAGAAAGGTGATTAAATATATGAAGTAATGAAAGATCAGGAAAGATGAAGCATATCCTGGAGAGTATGCTTTAGTTCTTTCAGTTTTATAACCGGTGAATATTTGCTCCACCGGAGTTCTTCATATTTCCCTTTCCCGGGTTCGAAAGAAAGGCCAACGGATTTTATTTGAACAGAATATTTAACGGGTAGCCTGGCTTTTTGAAGCCGGGCAGCGCTGAAAGAAGGAAGGATCTCTTCCTCGATAGCAGGGATATCCGAATTTGTATTTAGCTTGCTGTTGAGACACTGTACTACAGACCTCCGCACTTCTGAATAGAGATAAATAGACAGGGAAAAATCCAGCGGCATAGTATCTCTTTTTTCCCATAACGAGATAAAAATAGTCCTCACGATGCGCCTGGCATCTTCCCGGGAATTTAATTTAGTAATACAGTAAGAATAAAGAGGATAACTATAACGCCTGGAAAGCTCTTCGAAAGCTATAGCATCACCAAGGAGAAACTTGTCAATAAGGTCTTGTTCCGGAGTAAAATTCCTGCTCATCATAAGAGGTACGATTTAAAATTAACAATCCGGATAATGGAATTGTTTTATCGCAGGAATTGGCTTCTGAATGAGAACGTAAATTAGAAATTAATTCCGGACTACAAAACGATAACCCTATGTGATTTTTACGATACAATAATTTTTTCAGTGCAAGATTTTGATAATAAGTGAGTAGAGACTGGTTATTTTTTATTAACAAGGTTATCCACTCGTAATTGTACGTTTCCCCTTGTATTACAACTGAACGGGTTATATTCCACTGCATAATAGCTTTCATTTTATCAAATGGCTCTTCTAAGCGAAACATAAAGAATACCGCGCGATTTTTCATTACAGCAATGATTTCCCTTCCGCCCGGGGCGGGATTGAAAATTTCAAATAAGGAAATACTGAATGCTGTAACTTACCCGGAAATTTTATTTTTTTGAAAACTCTCCCCGGTATTTTAATGATCCTGGCTTGTACTGCGGCACGGACGCAAACGCGAACCGATAGTATAATTTCTTTTATGGCGAAAGACAGCGTCAGGGTGACTATTGACCAGCCCGCCGGTTTTTCAAAACGGAAACCTTCCATCATCACTTTTTTCGCTTTACCCAATGGCAATACTACCGAACAAACCATGGGAAAGAAAACGAAGGAAGGAGACGATTGGCATTTCGATATCCAGCATATAAGGGCGCAAACGAGATTTATCAGGGAGCAATTGAGCGACAGGAATTTTGTGGTTATCTACCTGGAAAATAATTATAAAAGCTGGCCCGCATGGAAGCAACGACACCCGGATTTTACCACCACTATTCCTCATATTATCGATTCACTGAGGAGGTTGATACCCGGAAAGCACAAAGACATATACCTCAATGGCCATAGCGGGGGCGGCAGTTTTATATTTGGTTACCTGGCCAGTGTGAAGAAAATTCCTTCTTTTATCAAACGGATAAGTTTCCTGGATAGTGATTACGGATATGACAGCAGTTATTATTCAAAATTTAAAAACTGGCTGAACACAGTAAAAGGATCAGCGCTGAATGTATTCGCTTATAACGATAGTATCGCTTTATATAATGGTAAACCTTTTGTTTCGGCTACAGGCGGTACCTGGTACCGGAGTCATTTATTTCTGCAACAACTCCGGGCCGACTTTTCATTTCAGCAAGTTCGTGATGATAGCCTGGTCGTTTATAAATCCGGGAATGACCAGGTTCAATTTTTTTTCAAGACCAATCCCGACAGGAAAATCTTTCATACCGTGCAGGTAGAGCGGAATGGGTTTATTCATTCTATCCTTTGCGGCACACCCTATGATTCCAAAAAATACCTTTATTATTCGGAGAGAGCCTATAGTGAGCTGATAGAAGACAGGGTTTTATTTTGAAAAACGGTCCCGGTTGCTACCGGGAGAGAAATTTGTTCAGGATTGGGACCCCACTTATACCCGGTTAGCCCCAAAAGAATTAACTGAAAATAAATCATTTCCCGCAACGGCGCTGCGTCGCTGCGGGAAACTTTTTTTTCTGGCCTTTTGAAAGGGTTTCTTTTGCCGGATTTATTTCTTACCCAGCGCGGCATTGATTGGCGCACGGTCAATATATTGGATAGTCCGGTCAATTTTATCATTCGCATTAAAATGATGATCCGTATGTACCCAGAAAGTCAGCCTTTTTCCGTTCTTATACTTTGAACTTACCTGGTACCAGCTCAATAGCCAAATACCCGGCGCATCGGGTCCCTGTTGCGGTGTGTTTATTTTTATCGGCAACCAGATATCCATGCTGAAACTAATGGAGTCAATAACATTGGCTCTCCGGTCTTTCCAGTATTTGGCAATAGCATCCTTACCGGCAAGGCTATCGCCCGATGACCAGGAAAACACTGCATTATCAGCATAATTGGACATCCATCCATCCATATCGCCTTTTGAAAACTGGTCCGTCATTTTTTTACCGAAGTCTGTGTATTTGGCATCGGCAAATTCTGATGGAGGCATTTTTTTGGTGCTGTCGGTACTCATGGTACCCCCGCTTGTTTTGGCGTCTTCTTTCTTTTCGCTGTTGCAGGCTAATAGCAACAGGCAGGCTACTGCAGGAATGAACATTTTTTTCATGTTGAAAAAGTTTTGGTTTTTTTTAAATAAGAAGGGAGGATCAGCGGTGCGGAAAGAAAGGGAAGCTATAGTTTTTGCTGAATACCGGCAACAGGTATTAATTGATAAAAGGCAAAATAAATCATATTACTTCGCTCAATTCCAGCCAGCGCAATTCTTTTTCATCTAATAACTGTGTCACTTCGCCAATACGATGGGAGAGTTGTTGCAGTTCTTCAAAAGGAGTGGTGCTGTTATTCAGCCTGAGGGTTATATGCTCTTTTTCTTTTGCGAGCTCAGCGATCTCTTTTTCCAGCAATTCGAATTCTCTTTTTTCTTTGAAAGAAGGCTTTCGTTTGTTACCGGTTGGCGGTTGCTGGCCACTGCTGTCTTCGGGTAGGTCTTTCTTTAGAGCTAACTGGGAACCGGCAACCTGTAACTGTTCCTGCTCTTTCTGCCAGATCCTGTACTGTGAATAATTCCCGGGGAAGTCCCTGATCACCCCATCGCCTTCAAAAACAAATAAATGATCTACCAGCCTGTCCATAAAATACCGGTCGTGGGAGACAATGACAAGACACCCGGGGAATTCGCTTAAGAAATTTTCCAGCACTCCCAGTGTCGGCAGGTCGAGGTCATTGGTGGGCTCATCCAATACCAGGAAGTTGGGATTACGAAATAATATCGAAAGCAAATGCAATCTTCTTTTCTCCCCGCCGCTCAGGCTGCTGATATAAGTATATTGTTTGTCGGGATCGAATAAGAATAATTGAAGGAATTGCGCGGCGCTCAATGTTCCCCCACTGGCCAGCGGGAAATGCTCGGCAATATTTTTCACAAATTCGATTACCCGCATATCTTCTTTTACCGGCAATCCCTGCTGCGAATAATTGCCGAATATAACCGTATCGCCAATATTTATTTTTCCGCTATCGGCTTTTTCGGTTCCCTGCAGGATATTGATGAAAGTGGATTTCCCCACCCCGTTCTTTCCGACCACCCCAACCCGCTCGCCTTTGGTGAAAGTATAATCAAATCCTTTCAGGATCACTTTATCGCCATAGCTTTTATACACTTTTTTCATTTCGATCACTTTACCGCCAAGCCTGTTCATTTTCATCTGCAGTTGTACCTGCTGGTCTTCGATCTTTTGCTTTGCTTTTTTTTCTATTTCATAAAAATTATCCTGCCGGCTCTTACTTTTGGTAGTCCTTGCCTTAGGCTGCTTGCGCATCCATTCGAGCTCTTTGCGGTAAGTATTTTTGGCTTTATCAATACTGGCCAGGCCGCTTTCTACCCTGGCTGCCTTTTTTTCTAAATAATTTTCATAATCTCCTTTATAGATATAGAGGTTATTTCCTTCGAGCTCCCATATTTCTTTGCAGACGGCATCGAGAAAATAACGGTCATGTGTAACCAGCAGGAGCGTTACATTTTCTTTGTCGAGATAATGTTCGAGCCACTCTACCATTTCCACATCCAGGTGGTTAGTGGGCTCATCCATGAGCAGGAGCACATGTTTATGTTCAAAACCGATATCGATTAATGCTTTTGCCAGCGCTACTCTTTTTCTCTGGCCGCCGCTGAGCGTATTCACTATTTGATCAAGATTGTGAATATTCAGTTTGCCAAGAACCTGCTTTACGCGGGCGTCAAAATCCCAGGCTCCCAGCTCATCCATTTTAATAATAGCGGCATTTAATTTTTCGGGATCATTTTTCTCATTGGCGGCTTCAAATTCTTTTATGACATTAATAATGGGATGATTGTGAAAAAAAATATTATCCAGCACGGAATGATTTTCCGCGAATACAGGCTCCTGTTCGAATAATACCACATCTACATCTTTATTGATCCGGCATTTTCCTTCATCGGGGGTTTCTTTCCCGGCAAGGATTTTTAACAGGGTGGATTTGCCGGAACCATTTCGCGCTACCAACGCTATCTTATCGCCTTCTTCTATATTAAACGAGATATTTTCAAAAAGAGGGGTGATGCCATAGCTTTTTGTCAATCCGTCAGCAGAAACATAATGCATATAGCGCAAAGATAAAGAAGCGCTTAGGGCTTTTTGAATGAGTTATTTTTTTATGGCACAATTTTTCTGAAATAATTTATATAAAATCCTTGTTATGGCAAATAATCTGGTTGAAACCGTTCAAAGGAGCCTGGGTTTTCCTCCTCTTCAGAAAATTGATCCTAACAGCCAGGAAGCGAAACAAAAATTCCTGCGTTACCCGCAGGAAAAACTGGCGCAGGCAGCCATACCGGCCATCCTGACTGCCTTGTACAGGTTTACAAGATCCGATGAGGGATGCAGGATTATTCTTTCTGATATAGGCCAGGCCGACTGGCTCGGTGTCATTTTCAGGGGAAAAGAAACGATTGCTGTGGAAAAATGTGCTGACTATGCAGGCGTTACGAAGAAGGAAGCGGAAAGCGCCATGGAGAATATAGCGGATGAAGCGGTCATAATTTTAAAAAAGATGGCCGGTTCACATCCCGGCATGGAAAGCATCAAGGCCATTATGAATGCCCAGCGGCATAACATACTGGTATATTTACCCGCTGCTTTGCAAATGGGCGACCTGTTGAATGAAGAAACCCTGGATGACCGTACCAATAAAATGGAAGGGCCTTTTTCCAATTTCATGCATACCATTGAATCGAAACTTTCAGGAAGCGATTCTTCAAAGTACCCTTAATGGCTGATACTGTAGATGAGCAAACACAGCAAGACTACTACCAGCAATAAAAGCCATACCCTGTATTTATTCCAGGCAGCCGAACGTTGCGCATGGTGAATAAACTGCGTAATGGCTTCGGAAGAAGCGGGGTTTGTATTTAATTTTACTAACCTGGCCGAGAGAGGTTTTATACAGGACCAGTCCAGCGGCGCACTGCATCTTATTACCATATCAACGATAGAACTGTTTATAGCCGGGTCATTGAAAGTATTAAGCTTTTCTATTGTGTTATCGGAAAGGATATCGCAAAGATGCGCGTATAATCCTGCTTTATCCATGCGGTGAACATCAAGCTGCGAGACATATTTATCTAATTCAAGTATTTGTTTTAAGACGGTGACAGGCGTGGTGACCGTCGCTTCGTTTTTTTTGCCTATGCTCTGATCATACCATCGTTGTTGCAGGTACTGATCTTTTTTTGCCGGGTTACTTAATACTTCATAGGCTTCTTTAATTATTTCAAATTGCGCCGCCGAATACAGGTCAGGGGGATTCTTATCCGGGTGATATTGATGGGCCAGCCTGCGGTAAGCCGCTTTTATTTCTTTCAGGGTAGCGGAAGGAGGGAGGCCGAGTATTTTATAATAGTCTTTTCCTTGCAAGGGGGGTTAGATATTTTGGCGCCGATAGTTATCGGTCCCGATAGCTATCGGGATAGAAATTTCTCAATCATTTACTTCAGGTACTTTCCCCAGAAATCCAGCGTTCGCTGCCAGGCAAGTTTCGCGGCAGCTTCGTTATACCGTGTGGGCGCTGTATCATTATGAAAAGCATGGTTGGCTCCTTCGTACATATACAACTCGTAGGGAATTTTTGCTTTTTTCAATGCTTCTTCATAGGCTGGTATACCCGCGTCGATCCTTTCATCCAATGCGCCATAATGCAGTTGAACGGCGCATTTTATCCTGGGAACATCTTCCGCTTTCGGCTGGCGGCCATAAAATGCTACGGCTGCTTTTAAAGAAGGCACATTCACAGCGAGATCATTGGCCATGCCTCCGCCCCAGCAAAAACCAACACAACCAAATTTGCCATTGCTGTCTTTCCGGGTGGGTAAATAATCAAATGCCCTGATAAAGTTCTGGAGATTATCTTCTGCCTTCAGTTGCTGGAATTTTGTCCGGGCTTCATCTTCATTGGCAGGTGTGCCGCCGAGAGAAGAAAGCGCATTAGGAGCAATAGCAAGGTAACCGGCTGTCGCAGCACGGCGTGTCACATCCTCGATATGCGCATTCAAACCACGGTTTTCGTGAATGACGACAACGGTTGGATATTTTTTTTCTTCCTTAGGTCTTGCCACATAGGCTTCCATATCTCCATTGATACCGGGATACTTGATCCTTTCGGTAAACAGGTCTTCATCCGGTGTGATGGCGGCATGGGCCTGGTTTACTTCAATCATGGGCAAAATAGCCATGGCTGCCGCTGTGCCACCGGTGAGCAAAGCAAGACGGCGCAGAAATTCCTGCCGGCTAAGCGGCTTATGGGTGTATTCATCATAGAGATTAATAATACGCTGGTCCATATAATTTGTTTGAGGGGTTTAAAATTACGGAGAATGATTTAATGAAGGGCAACGGCTAGATATTTTTAAAGTGGTTAAAGCATTGAACATGCAGGATATCGGGGAAGCCAGATAGAGCAGGGCCAGACATGCTAAAGGTGCCCTCTACCATAAAGTATCCATACAGCAGGTATATAGGAGGGATAGAGAGACTATATAGGAGACTCTCATTAGGGTCTCGTCAGGGTCAGGTAAGAGTCAGGTAAGAGTCAGGTAAGGGTCAGGGCAAGGTCAGGCAAAAATCAGGCAAAGGTCTCATAAAAGTCACGTGAAGATCAGGCAAAAAAGGAGAAAAATATCTTTGAAAGGCAGTACGGGCTTTTGTAATTTTTATAACCTGATTTCCTTATTCCAATATACAAAAAAGAAGCTATGGCAAAAATTAAACCAGAAATTATTTTCAAAATGAATCCCGACCTACTATCCGTTCCGGTAGTGGATCAGTTTGCCGGGAAGTCGGGAAGATGATAGAAAAACGATTTGTAATCAAAACTTACCTTCTTTCCGGCTAAGCGATGTTCCAGGCCCAACTCACGCCTTGGATTTCGTGTCTACGAACCAATAACTATAAACGGGAAAAAAAAGGAGATAAAGTTTTAGAGCACCCCGCTATAGCACCATGAGTTGATGGCTTTGAAGGCATGGATGAAAATATGTTTGCTTACAGAAGAAAATCCTATATGGAAACAGGAGAAATTTCCTTCCGGACAGCTGCCATCAATCAATGACAAAACTATTGCGGCCGGACAGACACAAAGACGTGGTCATAGATTCTCTTACCTGTTTGAGCGAAACCGGAAAAATTGATGTGTTTGCTTTTGTCATCATGCCTGATCACCTGCACCTGGTATGGCGGACTAATGAATTGAACGGCAAAGAAACAGCGCAAGGGTCTTTTCTTAAATATACAGCTCATGAATTCAGAAAAATGCTATACAAAGAAGACAAGAGAAACTTATTGACTTACGAAGCAGGAGATATAAACAAAAAGCATGAATTTTGACAAAGGGATCCATTGGCAGTGCCGTTATATACCCAAAAAGTGGCTATACAGAAACTTGAATATATACATCACAATCCGTTGGCAGAGCGTTGGCAACTGGTGAAAGACCCTTGTGATTATAAATATTCACCGGCGAGATATTATGAATTGAATGAAAAGAATTTTCTTTTTCTCAAAGATTTGAAGCGGGAGTTTTACAATAATTGGTTCGTAGATACGAAGGCGCAAGATATTCCAATGATAATAAATCATCTTTTTGTAGATAATCAAAATAATAAAATGCAATTGCCTACAGCGGGTGTCATTAAAACTTCTGATTAAGTTATGAATTTTAAATATGGGATATTACTCACTTTTATTTTTGTGAGTTTTAAGAATGCCGATGAAATATATACTAGGCATATACAGGTTTGTTCAGCGATAAACGCTGTTGATAGAAAATGGGAACTTGTTTTAAATAGCAAGGGCGGTTTTGCCTACACGATTAAAACTATAGATACGAAGGTTATTAACAAAAGTAGTCAACAGGTTTTGTGGGGGAATTGGACTTTGGTAGGTGATACTTTACAGTTAAAGGTTAGTACTTCGGACAGTAAAATAAAACTTAAGGAAAACGAATTACTATTTATTAAGAAAGAAGAAAAATTATTTCCTTTAAATGAAAAAGGCAATTTTATTAGTGGCTTTATTATCGAATTGGATTTTTTAGCAAAAGAAAAGAGTTGAAAACGATGACGAAGCTGTCCTAAGATGTGTCACGGATTAAAGATCGTGAATAAGTTCTTTAAATGCTGTAAATAAGATGGTAGTCGGCCTATCGTACAAGCTGTTGAGGCGGATTGTACAAACCGCCTTAGCTGCTTTAATTAAAAGTTGAGGTAGTGAGCGATAAGGAAAAGATTCCGCTACAGGTGGAATCAGGTGAGTGTAAAGGAGCTGAATATCACTGAACCGCTGAAGATGTGTCGAAATAGCAGCTTCCTGAAGGCATAAGAAGAGTTAGTAAAGGATGGAACACTCAGGACGGCGGGGAAACTTGCAGAAAATGCAGCCAAATCGGCCACAACCGGAAGTGAAGAAGCGGCTCAATTAGAAGGAATCGCCGGACAAGCAAAGACGTTAGGAAAATTTTTTAAGACTGTAGGTGAAGCTGGTAAGATAGTAGATGCAAGTCTCGCTATTAAGGAAGCTTTTGAACATCCAATTGCAGGAAATATTACAAAAGCTGCTATAAAAACTACATTAACTATAATAAGGGCTAATCCAGTAATTAATATATTAGTCTCAGCAGCTGATTTTGCAGGATGGTTTGATTGGTAAATAAATTCTAAATGAAAACTATAAAATTTGTAGCATACCTTTTTTACCGGTATTATTCTACTACTAAGGGATTTGCAAAAGATATTCCTTATGCCGCAACGCTTGGAGCATTAGTGCTATTAGCATATTTACATATTTTTCAAATATTTGCACTTCTAAACATAACTAATTTAATCCCAACAAATGGAAGTCAAATGAAGGTTAGCAACTATTTTATAATGGGATTATTTATGCTACCCGTCCTGATTTTTTTCTTTGCTATAATTAAGAAAAGAGAATTACAGAGATTGCAATACGATGATAAGAGAATCAAGAGAGGGTATATTTATTTGATAGGTTACATCATACTTTCATTTTCCTTTTTAATGCTGTTGGCTATTTTTCGTAAATGAGTATGAAACAAATATGAAGGATTGAAGAACAATAGAGCCACAGTTATTCTGAGTTTCCGGTTTAATCTTTTTTATTGCCCCTGCTGTCCTGAGGTGTGCCACGAATTAACGATCGTGAATAAGTTCTTTAAATGCTGTAAATAAGATGATAGCCGGCCTATCGTACAAGCTGTTGAGGCGGATTGTACAAACCACCTTATGCTGCTTTAATTAAAAGATTCCGCTACAAGCGGAATCAGGTGAGTGTAAAGGAGCTGAATATCACTGAACCGCTGAAGATGTGTCGAAACAGCAGCTTCCTGGAGGCATAAGAAGAATTATTAAAGGATAGAACACTCCGGGCAGTGGAAAAAGTTATCCATCTACAGTCCCTACGTCAACCGAAAATGCTGCCGTAAACAAAGCCTTGGAGCTATTAGAAAAGCAAAGAGCTTTACGTGACTCTTTAAAGAAAGCAAAATAATAGCAACTAAAAAGAAAATGATTTATGCGAGACTATCTATCAAGGGTGATTTTTATGTTATTTTCTATTTCGGTTGGCCTATTCTCCCAATCACAGACACAGGGCAAAAAGGAGTTAAGTGTAAAGTATGTGAACCCTTATATAAACACCATTATACAGGTTAGATGTGATAGTTTTGAAAACGCCTTTAGAAAGCAAGTCAAAGAAAAAAAAATTTCTGATACATATTTAATCAATACTATCGCAGATGAACTTAAAAGAGTTAGGTACGATAAGTCTAATACTTCAATTGATGTACGAAGTAAATTTTTTTTATTAGCCGACAATAAGGTAGTTATAATATGTTTTAATGGGCTAAACGGCATATTAGTTAATAACCGTCGAATAATTATGAATCGAAAGCTAGATAAATTATTGATTGAATGTATGAAATAATATGTCGAGATAAGAATGAAACCCCCTGCTGTCGGTAGGTGTGCCACGAATTAAAGACTATAGAATAAGTTCTTTCAATGCTGTAAATAAGATGATAGGCGGCCTATCGTACAAGCTGTTGAGGCGGATTGTACAAACCACCTTATGCTGCTTTAATTAAAAGATTCCGCTACAAGCGGAATCAGGTGAGTGTAAAGGAGCTGAATATAACTGAACCGCTGAAGATGTGTCGAAACAGCAGCTTCCTGAAGGCATAAGAAGAGTTATTAAAGAATGGAACACTCAGGACAGCGGGGGGAAGAGCATCACCTTATTAATACTTTAACTATGATCATCAAAATCCACATTAGACAATTTTCATCTTGCTTAGTACTATGCATCTGTTCATTTTACGCATCTTTTAGTCAAAAGCCCCTGGATGATATTTTTGTTAGTTGGAATAGAGCTTCACTGCTATCATTAAAAACGCAAAGAGACGCTACAACGGATAGTATTCAAAGTCGCAAATATGAAAACAGGCTACGTGCTTTCCAAAATTACTTGGAAATCGAGAATGAGCAAACAATCAATATCAAATCAGTAAGATATGAGCTTTTAAAGAAAGTCAGTCAGTTGCCAGATTTTAAAAATTCAAATTATTTTATTGTTGAGGCCAATGTGAATTCATACACATTAGTAATTAGAAGTTTCGTTATTGGGATTGATGCCAACCGTCAAGCAACTGTTTATATTTATACAAATAATGGGAAATGGGAAAAGAAACAAGTTTGCAGTATAGCCAATTTAAATATTGGAAAAGACTTGAAAATTTACAAGACTCGGTATGGCAAGGGCTCTAATCATGATGACATTATTATAACCAGCTTTATCAAAGGGTATGTTTTTCAATCTGAATATTTTATAAACTATACTTTGTATCAACAAAATTTCATTGATAGAATATTTTCTTGTGATTCAACGGATGTTCATAGATTTTAGATATCGTGATTATATATCTGAACAAGCGTAGGCCTTTAAAGATTTCCCCCCGCTGTGGGTAGTCTTCTAATCTTTAATTATTCTTCGAAAGCTCTCCTTAGTTAATACGACACGTAGCAGCTTGCCCTCCGGCTACCCTGGCGATACCTCTTATAGCAATCCTAATAACAAAGTGGCTAAGACAAATGGTGGGGGCAATAAGATCGGCCCGGCTATAGTTTTGAAAGTAATGGCGGGAGATCAATTTAATTTAAGGGTAAGCAGTTGGTATAAAAAGAATGGTGTGACCCCGGGTACCCCCAATAATCCATTGACTGATCTGATCAACGCTTTAAATGGAAATATTGGCGGTATTGCCGGCAATCATGGGACCAGCGCTGATTTAATCGCCAATAATACTTTGAACCCCGGTGCTATCAGCTTCTATGCTACACATAACAGCGCTGACAGTACTACCAAGCCCAAAGCCTTTATCAACTGGGTATTGTTTGATGAGCAGTTTAACTATGTGGCTGCCAATAGCGGCTTTGAACAGGTAGGGGCCGATAACACTTTAACAGTTCATACACGTACCGGGCAGCCTATAAATAAGAACGGATATTTGTATATTTATACCAGCAATGAGACTCCGAATATTGACGTGTTCTTTGACAACCTGCAGGTGACGCACATACGCGGACCACTATTAGAGGAAACGCATTATTATCCATTTGGGCTGACGATGGCGGGGATATCATCAAAAGCTTTAGCGTTCGGACAACCTGAAAACAAAAAGAAGTATCAGAATTATGAATTCAATTCCGATTTTGATATTAATCTTTATGAATCTTTTTATCGTAACCATGACCCGCAGTTAGGAAGATTTTGGCAGATAGACCCTAAAATTGAGCAAGGAATGGAAAATTGGAGTCCCTATGTTGCAATGTTTGATAATCCAATAAAATTTAATGATTTTTTGGGTGATACTCCTGGTGACACTGTAACAACGTACCATCCACTTCCGAAAGAATATAGAAAGTCATTACCAGGCTTTGCGAAATCTCAACGATTGAAACATCGACAAGGAGCAAGACCTTCATGGAATTTAGGTAAAGGCTGGCATGCAGAATGGGATTTTCAACATGGAGAGGTTGAAGTTTATGATAAAAGTAAGCAGCACCAAGGAGCATTTGATCCAAAGACTGGTGTAAAATTAAAAGATGCGGTGAAAGGGAGGAGACCTACATATCAATCTGTGGCAATGGACAGATTAAAAGCCAGTGCTCCCGATCTTGAACTAAAAGTAATGACACCTGAAGAGGTTATGAAAACTACTTCATCAACTACCGCTACTACCGAGTCTCCCGAGGCTGCAGAAGCAGCGAGAAAAGACGCCATTAGTCAGGAAGCGGGAAGGAATCCTTGGGCTTGGTCTAGTGGCTATCCGTCGCCGCCAGGTGTAATATCTCCACCTTATGGCACTCAAGGGTCACCAGCGGTGGCAAAAGCAGCGGCTTGCATTGCTGGATGGGTATTAGTAATAGCAACAGATGGAGCCGCAGCTCCTGTATTGAAGCCAATTTTATTACCATTATAGTATGAATAAAAAATATTACTTCTTCTATCTTGAACTTGCATTAAGAAAATCTAATGATTCAAATATTTATGGGTATGAGAATGTATCTCATATTTCAACAAAAAAATTAATTGAGATATTTAATATTAATCTTGATAAGGACCCTTATCTATCAGAAGGTTATTTCTTAACAAAGACAAAATATAAAAAATATAAAAAATTTATTTCAGCAAATATTGGACAGTTAAACTTAGACATTTTTGAGTATAGCCTGAGACTATATGCGACCGACGATGTAAAAGAGATAAGGAAACTTTATAAAGAGGATTTAATGGAATAATAGGGCGGCAATGTTCTTGTTGGTACTGTATCAAATTAGTTGGTTTTAAAAATTAGGAGGAAATAAAATATTGTGAGGAGGCGGTTTGCCTCCTTTTTCTTTTGATTAGAAATTATTCATTTTAATTAACAGGGAGCTCTGAAACAGGGCTTTTTTCGTATTCATGTTACTCCCCGCTGTCCTGAGTGTTCCATCCTTTAATAACTTTCCAAATGCTCTCCTTAGTTTTTTGCCGTTGTCGGAGTTCCCCCTGCTGTCGGTAGTCTTCTAACCTTTAATAACTTTTCGAAGGCTCTCCTTAGTTTGTAACTAAGGAGCAACTTTAATGACTTTTTCAAATAGAATGATATGTAATCCCGGGTACTCTGAACGGCATGTAAAACCGTAAAACCAACTTATACAAGCAGGAAAAATACATTTCTTACAGTTATTTTTATTAATAGGCTGCCTGCCAGCATAGCTATTTTCGTTTTCAGAAACTTTACTGAAAATGGGAGATGGAGGTTACAAAATCAGGAACCAGGGTGCTATTCATTTTATAACATTTGCGATAGTGGTCCCGATAATTATCGGGAGGATAGATGTTTTTACCAGGAAAATATACCGGGATATTGTCCTGACAGTATTAGGCATTGCCAGTCTGAAAGAGCATTGTTATTGCATTGCTGGTGTATCATGAGCAATCACCTTCACCTGATTGCTACGGCAAAGAACCATGATCTCAGCGATATATTGCGGGACTTTAAGAAGTTTACAGGTAAGCAAATAATAACTGCTATTGAAAACAACCAGCATGAAAGCCGTAAGGACTGGATGTTGCCAATATTCAGGGGAAAAGGTGAAGCTAATAGCCGGAACAAGAAATACCAGTTTTGGAGACAGGATAATCATCCTAAAGAATGTTATAGCGCTGCCTTTACAGCTCAAAAAATAAATTATATTCACAATAATCCAGTAGAAGCGGGCATCGTTGATAAACCGGAAGAGTATCTTTATAGCAGCGCCAGAGATTATTATTACCAGAAGAAATGTGGCTTATTAGATATAGTTTTTTTGTAAATTGAATTCGAGTCGGTCATTAAAGTTGCTCCTTAGTTACAAACTAAGGAGAGCCTTTGAAAAGTTATTAAAGGATGGAACACTCAGGACAGCGGGGGAGTTTGAATCTTACTGTAGTATCAGATGTTGATAAAGCAAAGAGCACAGATTACATTATCAGTCTTGTTGACGATATCCCAGCACAAAATACCAGTGAAGGTTATCTTGATCCTGTAGGTCTTGCAGGCGATGATGTAGCTGCGGTCGAGCAAAGCAATACAGGGTCTTATGTGAATCATGTTATCATGCATGAATTGGGACATATAATGGGCTCGGGTCACTTTGAGAATAGTTTTATGTCAAAGTCCTTAGATACTGATACAAAAAATCAATACGAAAACTCGAACCCACAGATTATGAGAGCAATATGGGGATGGTTAGGAACTATGCCCGATGGTAATTACAATAATCGGTATGGCACACCTGAAGATAGCAGGCAAGAAACAAAAACATTTATTCAGAATAGCAATATAAGACAGTAAAAAAAGGCACTATGTTCAGAGTTATAAAGTTTACAGTTATTATTTTTCTATTTACTCGTTGCAATCAAACGAAACAAGAGAGTGAAAAGGAAAAAGAAATTCAGATTGGTCTATTGAAAATTAGTATTCCGGCATCGACTAATTTTATAAAAGGTCGAGGAGTAGATAGCTATGTAGCTTATCTCATTAATGAAAACAGGGATACTTTTCACATTGAATACGGAAGGCCAAACATTATATACAATCTTTTTGACTATCCACCTAAAGCCTTACCAGAAAAAGATAAAGAGGGGTTACAAAAAAACTTAGGGAAACTGCCATCACCGGATGAAGCTGTTTTTACTAAATCACCAGAACAAGATAACTTACAAAATATTTTTCAAGATAATTTTTACTTGTATGATACGATCAATAGCATTATAGTAAAAATCGTGCAGCCCAAAAGGATCGGTCATGGGAAAACTGGCTTATACATACCAGAATTAAAGGATGGCAATAGCTTTAGTATATATGCCTCCAACCTTGATAGCAGCTTACATCGGAAAGCCCTTCAAATGTTTAAAACAATTAGATATAAATAACAACAAAGCCCGGAAGACCCCTGCTGTCGGTAGTCTTCTAACCGTTAATAACCCCCGCTGTCGGTAGTCTTCTAACCCTTAATAACTTTTCGAAAGCTCTTCTTAGTTTGTAACCATTGCTGTCCGGGAAAATTATGATTTCTTATTTTATACCAATATGACTTGCACGATACGTTCCTACGGAACGTAAAACACTCAAACGAATTGGCTACCCATGATATGTCCCGATGGGACATGAAAATCTCCTGTAATTATTTACTGTTCTACGTCATAGCCGGGGTTCTCCCGTGTTCCAGGGGAACACATTGTGGGTAGCCAGGTAACAGGGTCAGCGAAGCGTTCCTTAGGAACGCCTCGTGCATTTGTGCCAGGATAAAAAGATTTCTAAAAGCAAGCCTCGGTTTATATCAGTATGCTCAAGGTCTTGATAGTACTGCTTTTTAGCAATACTCATTCATTTTTACCGGACAGCAATGGTTTGTAACTAAGAAGCAACTTTAATGAGACTTTAAAGAATGTTTAAGAAGCTTTGCTACCTCCTAGCGGAAAGACATAAAATTTTAAGATGAGTTGCAATTGAGATGCTCTGTAATAAATATTGGCTGAAAGATCAGCGATCAACTATACATTCCATTCACCCAGATACACACTATCCGATTGCCGTCCCCGGTCAAACGCAACAAAAGAGCCATAGAGATGATAGGTTTTTTTCCGCGTACCCGGTATAGTCAATATATCAGACCCCACGCTTCTGAACTGACCAGTGAGGGTAAAATAAGCTTTACTGTTTTCAACATCATAAGCCAGCAACATTACCTGGTCCATGGGATCGGCTCCTTCAGGCAGGGTCCCATCCCAGGTAAATTTCAATTGGGTGGGAGATGGTTGCGATACAGCAATATTACCCGATGCAGGCAGATCACCAAAGCTTACCTTGACTAACGCGGGATTAACGCGGATACCCGTTTCATCTTCTTCAAAGGAATTTTTTAACAGCCAGGATTTTGCCGCCACAAATCCTTCCGATCTTTCACTATAACCTCTAAATCCCTGGCGCACGAACTCCAAAACAGGCTGCAGCCACAACTGCGCCATGGCAAACCTATCCCGGTTGGCCTTTTCTTTTTTACTTATCCGCTTAGTGCGTTTTTTATAAGGTCCCTTTACATAAGCGACCCCATTCCGGGATGAGCCAATGATAGTGCCCACCCTGCCTGTAACAGGCCCATTGATGCCATTAACAAATCTTCCCATAAATAATAGTTTGATACGACCATGAATATACTAAAAACGTATCATAAAGGAAAGAAAACCGGATTAAACAGGGATAAAAGAGGGATAATATCCGTGTTTGATCCGTCTTTTATCCGTCTTTTATCCGTCTTTGATCCGTGTTTGATCCGTGTTTGATCCGTCTTTTATATGGATTTTGTCACTGTTTATCCTGGTTTTAGTTATAGCGACTGCATCATGGTCAGGCTGGCGGTAACTATAGACTTACTATCGGGAGTACTGTCCCAATTTCAATTTTCGTGTTCGCCAGGGAGGACCGCAGAGAAACAGAGAACCTCAGAGTATATATAATCGTTTCTCTGTGACCCTCTTTACTCTGTGGTTCTCTGCGGCCATGTCTCAAACCAGGACACTACCCCATCAGGGTAGCCGGGTCATTATTTAAAGTACAGGGAATGGCTCCCTTATGCACTGTCTATTAGGTTGGTAGCTGGCCTATCGCAGGGCCGCCCGTTTTCGCCGGCCTTCTTTTGGCTCTAACATTTTCATAGCATTTAAGGGCCAGCCATATCATAAAAATTCCTAAAAATCATCCTTTCACTAACCCTATGGCATACTAATGGCGTCATACTAATGTTACGCAATCGATTGACTAAAATATTTTCACTCATAAATCCCATCAAAATGAAAAGAATCCTGCAAATAGCCGCCTTCGCCTTTTTGGTAACGTTGGGCAGCTCCTGGCGAAATAATGCTTCAGCACAAGGCAATGGAGATATTTCCTACCAGACATTCTATGATGAACTAAGCCCTTATGGCCAATGGATTGATTACCCGGAATATGGCTATGTATGGGTGCCCGCGGAAGGCCCTGATTTCAGGCCTTATAGCACAGGCGGTCATTGGGTTTGGTCCGATGAATATGACTGGATCTGGGTATCGGATTATTCCTGGGGATGGGCGCCGTTTCACTATGGCCGCTGGTTCTATGATCCTTTTTATGGATGGATGTGGATGCCCGGTTATGAATGGGCGCCGGCCTGGGTAGCCTGGAGGGATGGAGGAGATTATTACGGATGGGCGCCATTGAGGCCCGGTTTTGATTTTGGCATTAATATATCCATCGGGGCCTACAATCCCCCCGTAGATTACTGGTGTTTTGCCGAGCGCCGTTATATCTGTTCCCCGCGTATCTATGATTATTGCCTGGACAGGGGCCGTAATGTGACGATCATCAACAATACCACGATCATCAATAATTATAACAGGAGAAATAATGTCTTTGTAACAGGCCCTCGCCGTGAAGAAGCAGAAAGATATGCGGGCCGCATCAATCCTGTCCGCTTTCGGGAAGCTTCCAATCCGGGTGGCGCACGGTTCAGGAATAATGAAGTAGCTGTTTATCGGCCAAGGGTGAATCAAAATAATAACCGCCAGTTCGAGCCAAGAAGCTTTGAGCGATATGACAGGAGCCGGAGAGCTGATAACGCTATCGGCAGAGACAGGGGCAATGATAATCCCCGTAACGGAAACAACCTGCCTGTTCGCGGCAACAGTAATGATAACTCAAGATTTGATCGCGGAAATAATAATAATGGCAATGACCGCAGGAATGGTTTTGATCAGAGAAACGATCAGCCTGCCAATAACGAAAGAAGATCATTTGACCAAAGGGGCAATAATCCTGCGCAGCAGCAACCCGGCAATGATCGCGGTAATGGATTTGACAGGAGAAATGACCAGCCTGCTAATAACGAAAGAAGATCATTTGACCAGAGGGGCAATAACCCTGCGCAGCAGCAACCTGCCAATGATAACAGGAGGTTTGATCGCGGTAATGGATTTGACAGGAGAAACGACCAGCCTGCTAATAACGAAAGAAGGGCTTTTGAGCCAGGAAATAATAATAATAATGGTGTACAGCAACAGCAGCAAAATAATAACAGGGGATTTGACCGGGGTAATGGTTTTGACAGGGGCAGGAATAATAACCCGGCTCCCAGGCAAATGGAGAGACCGCAGCCAAGTCAGCCTCAACCCCGCCAGTTTGATAACCGCGGCGGTGATAATGGCAACCATGAGCAACGCGGAGGCGGAGGAAACAATAATGAAAGAGGACGGGGAAGAAGAGGATAAAAAATATTTCTCTATGAAACTGGTTGAAGACCCTTCGGGGTCTTCTTTATTTGAGACAGGTCATGTATAATTTATTGCATTGAACTAGTCAACTTTCTTCGGTATATGAAGATGAATGAAAGAGCGAAAAAATATAATACATAACAAGCCGGGGAAGATAATTCATTTAATTCCTGAATTCCTGGCTGATCATTAATCCATATAAGCCCCCATCCTCGATACCGATACCCACGCGGGTAAAAGCAGGATTCATGATATTGGCCCTATGACCGGGTGAATTCATTAAGTTTTTATGCGCAGTTTCCAATGTTTGCGCCAGCGCGAGGTTTTCACCTGCTGTTGTAAAACGCAGGTTCGCTTCTTTCATCCTGTCGAATGGATCTTTTCCATCCGGATTGGTATGGGCGAAATATCCCCTTACAAACATATCTTTTGAATGAGCTCTTGCCACTATGGTTTCCGGGGGATCGGCTTTGAGCGGATGCAATCCTTCTTTGGCTCTTTCCTTGTTAATCAATTCAAGCATTTTCACTTCCAGGTCGGGCCTTGCCTGCGGGTCATCGTAAGTGAAATCCAGCTCTGTTTCTGAATGTTCTCCTGCTTTTACCGGGAGATCGTTCATTGTTTGCCTGACAGCTTCGTCAAATACAGGGGCTAATTCTTTATTGGCCCATTGTGCCTGTACTGCCAGCGTTCGTGCTATCCTGCTTTTCTGCATTTCCGCGGACAGGCCTTTTTTAAAAGGAAGGGCTAAGAATAATGCGGCAATAATAGTAGCATAGATCAATCCATTGATGGCGCCCGGAATAATACCGAGGAGCCTGTTGATGATAGCATGGTTGGTTTTTTCAGGAATGATCCGCAGGAGACTTTTTGTAATGATACCGGTAAGAATACGGGCGACAATGATCGTGAACAGGAAAGCAGCAGGTAATAACCAGGCTCCTAAATGGATCAATTTATCAATAGCGCTTGCTGTATAAGTATAGAAAGCAAAACCCAGTGCAATACTGCCCAGCCATGTGAGCAAATCCATAGAGCCAAGGATAAATCCTTTTTTCCACCCTGCCCATACGGCCAGCAGGAGAATAACGACGAGTATGAGATCAATCCAATTCATAGGCGAATCTGATCTGAAACGTAAAAACGAAGGGAAAATATATGCGTTAAGAAAAAATTAGGTTTGTAGCTATTGCATGGGTAATGAATGAATTTTAGAAAAGCGATAATTATTACCAGGGATTTTATGAAATCATTTACTTTTTGCTCTGCTTTTCTTACCGGCAGCAGGTAATTTTTTTTATAGTATAGTCATAGGAATTATTGTGCCGGGACTGGCAGCCGGCCTTGTGTTGAAACCTAAGCTGATAAAGGCTCCGCAGGGTTAATTTCCCGTTATTCACATATTAATTTATTGTATTATCATTTTTAATACTAATTCAATTTCCCCTTGATGTTCGACAGGATGTAAGTAGAGGAATTCAGAAACTATTGAACTTGAAGAACTAATCCTGACAATTATTTTAGTTTGCGTTTTTTACGATTACCCGGAAAGTAAAATTACGAATATGATAAAGGAGATTTTTCTTTTAAAATGCCTCGGTATTGCTTAAAAAATTACTATTTTAACCGTCCCATCCTATTTAAACCCAAACGGCCCATGAGATATGTTTCTCAATTACTGCAGGTACGCCTTCCACTTAAACCCCGGTTTTCGGGTTTGGGAGACTTCATAAAAGTTTTACCAAAGAAGTTATTGGTTTTTTTAAACAGGATCAAATACATTGGTGTAACCGGGGAGATGAGCCCGATTGAAAAAAGTAAACTGGGTATTTTTAACAGTCTTAACTTTTTTCAATTCATCACCGGCATCGTTGTTCCTGTCATGGGTCTTATCAGCGCGCAAAAATTTCCTGCCAGCGGATGGATCATCGTTTGCCTGCCGGCGCTGGTCAGCGTTTTTGTATTGGTATTGAACTACTGTCACAAGCACGAACTCGCTTTGCTTACCTATTTTGTACTCTATCCCTTTTTTATCTGTTTTAATTATATCAACGGGATAAGTCTTGGCGTAGAGCTTTCTTTTATTCTCTACGGCATCCTCTCTGTCTTCTTTATACAGGATATTGGCTATATGATCTTTTCTATCAGCTTTTCCATGATTAGTTATTTCTTTCTTTCCGTGATCCTGAAAAAATATATTTACCAGCTGGAGCAGATCAATTTTGTCGCTTATCTCGTAAACCAGGGGTTGGCGATCGTTTACATTTTTTATGGCCTGTACCTGATAAAAACGGAGAATGCGAACTATAATACCACCCTTTACCAGACCAACCTGGAGATTCAAAAACAATCCAACCAGTTAAAACAGCAGGCGGAGGAACTGGACCAGTTGAATTCACTGAAGAATAAATTGTTTTCTGTGATTTCTCATGATCTCAAAGCCCCGATGTATGCATTGCGCAACCTGTTTGATAATATACATAGCCAGGATATGCCGGCAGAAGAAATAAAGGAATTGATACCTGAAGTGAAAAAAGATCTCAACTATACGGTGAGCCTGATGGAAAATTTATTGCAATGGGCAAAAAGCCAGATGAAGGTGCATAGTGTGCGGCCGCAGCTGATCAATATTACTGATCTTATAGATGAGGTAATGCACCTGCTGCATTTGCAGGCGGAAGCTAAAAGGATATATATCGGGAAAAAGACATCGGGTCCTGTATATGCATGGGCCGATCATGATATGATTAACCTGGTATTACGTAATCTTGTTTCCAATGCCATTAAATTCACGCCGCCCGGGGGTAATATTTGTATTGGCGCCAGCGAACTATCCACCTTCGCTGAAGTATATGTACAGGATTCAGGAAAAGGGATGTCTGCCAAAGAAGTGAAGAAGGTTAATTCCGAGGAATTTTATACTACCAATGGTACAGCGCAGGAGCAAGGTACCGGCATCGGGTTAATGCTTTGCAGGGAATTTCTTGTCAAGAATGATGGATGTCTTCGTATAGAAAGCGAACCCGGCAAGGGGAGTACATTTTCTTTTACGTTGCCATTAGCTGATTAAACAGGATCCTCATTTTATAAGTATCGATGTGTTTATCCATTACTGTCCGGGGAAAATATTCTCAAATCCGGCAAACCTGCTAAGACATTGGACTTTATGAACCATTAGATGCAGAGGGCATGCGATCTAATTTTTTTTGAAAACTCTATTTACTTTTTTTTGACAAAAAAAAGTAACAAAAAAAGTCCCGGCTCCAGAAAAATGGCTAAAAATTACTGCGTAAGCCTAAACGCAGGGAACTCGCCCCGGGCAAGCCTTTCATTGAAAATACCACGGGCTCAAACAGCCCTGCGTTTCTTTCCCGCGATGCGGAAAAGACGGCTTACTCCGTAATTTTCTTAACGCCATTTTTCTGGAGCCGGACAGGCCGCGAATTTTTACCGGACAATAATGGTATTTATCGCGGCTCAGCGGGACTATACTTCTGCTATCCTGAATGGCTTTACCTCAATGCTCTGCCACACATCTTCATTGATATAAGGCTCGGCCCTCATCCAATCCAGCAGATCGTCTTCTCTTTCAAACTGCACTACCATCACGGAGCCGGTCATTTTACCATGATCATCCAATATGGCGCCCCCCATAACAAACTGGCCATGCAATTTTAATTGCCTGGCGACTTCAAAATGTGAAGTCCTTGCTTTCATACGACGTTCGAATGCTTCTGTATCATTTCCATCCCTTGCGATGATCAGGTATTGCTGCATAGTTGTGGTTTACGCAAATTTTAGTGACCCGGTTATAATAAGTCATTTTTATTTTGCTATTAATCAATCGGTTACAGAGTTTCAAATTAGACGCCAGTTTGCTTTGATTCTTTCAAAAAAGTTTCTATTTTGTTTGCCCTGATCATTTTTTGGTCTCTTTTTCGATTTCTCCCTTCTTGTCTGAATCCTTTAAAAAGCCGGCAATTAATTCAATTTTCCATGAGCAACAAAGCGAATGGGAAGATTATTTTTAATACTGGCCTTTCTTTTTCCTGTTATATGCAGGGCACAGGATCAGTCGTTGACGGTTGATGACCTGCTCACGCTGTCTTCACTTTCCCCAAAGAATTTTGATAACTATATAGATAAAAGAGGGTTCCCGGTCAAACAAAGAAGCCTGGTGGAAAATTGCATGGGCTTTACTTTTTCCGGGAAAAAGAATAGCAATAAACCAGACACTCTTCACCCTGCCAGGACCATAGATGTTTATAAGAACGATGATACCTGGTGCATCGCTTTCCATACTACTTCAAGAGATGAGTATATTAACGGGCGAAGCCGGTTAAAACAAATGAATTTCTTTTCCAACAACATGGATACAGACCTGGCGAAGCCACTACTGTTTCAGAAGAGAACGATTACAGTGGAGGCAAGTTCGGGCAGGGTGGGGGATAATCTTGTATATACGTTTTTAGTCAAAAACAAAGAATTGCCTGAACGGTCTAAAGTTCAGTATGCAGACGATTTGCTCAGGTTTGATTCACATGAATACCTGGCAAGTTTTTTTGGAGAGAACAATGTAAAAAAAGATGTGTATTATCTTTCAGAAAATGAATCACGAAACTGTTCGGTGTTATATCCCAATACCAATCACCAGGTTGTTTTTATATGGGATGATGCCGGTAATTTCCGGAAAATTCTCTTTATCCAGGTCAGCGGCGCGATAGCTGCCACCAGCACAGCTAATTTTAACGGGGGAATCAGCCAGAATACATGGACATTCCGCAATGGCATTTATTCCGGTATGATGATAAAAGATCTCCTCGATATTAATGCCGGTGATTTCAGGTTCTATGGTTTTAATTCCGATTATTCCTTAATGGTCGAGCCTAAGAATACCGGGAAAATTAATTTTAAAAGGATGGGGGTAAGATTAACCTGTTTTAACTGTACCGGGTCAAGGGTAATGAATCAACCTGAAGTCAGCGCAGAAACTGCGGTGGATAATAATCTCGCCATTCATGTATCTTCTATTATGATCAGCCCGTGATCCTTCGCTCCTTCGCTTCGCTCAGGATGACAGCTTCTCTTTCTCTTTCTCCTTTTCCTTCTCCTTCGCTTCGCTCTGGATTATGCTTCAGCCTCCATATAACTTTCTACTGGTTCACAGGTGCAAACGAGGTTTCGGTCGCCATAGGTATTGTTTACTCTTGCTACAGAAGGCCAGAATTTATTATCGCGGACATACGCTAACGGGAAGGCTGCTGATTGACGGGAATAAGCATGTTTCCATTCATCAGCGGTAATTACAAATTGAGTATGCGGCGCATTTTTCAGCGCATTATCTTTTTTATCCGCTTTACCTTCTTCAATAGCCCTGATTTCTTCCCGGATGCTTAGCAAAGCATCACAGAAGCGATCCAGTTCAGCTTTATCTTCGCTTTCGGTCGGCTCGATCATGATAGTGCCGGGAACGGGGAAGCTCATCGTGGGCGCATGGAAACCATAATCAATTAAACGTTTCGCTATATCTTCCGCTTCTATCTCCGCACTTTTTTTATAAGGCCGCAGGTCAACAATGAATTCATGAGCGCATTGACCATTATTATTGGTATATAAGATATCAAACTGCCCCTGTAATCTTGCCCGCATGTAGTTAGCATTAAGAATGGCGTATTCAGTAGCAAGCCTGGAACCTTCACTGCCCAGCATCCTGATATAGCCATAGCTGATGAGAAGGATGGAAGCCGAGCCATAAGGGGCCGCGCTCACTGCGCCGTGAGTGGCGGATGATGAGCGGCGGGTGGCTGATCGCTCTCCATTCGCTATTGATACATGTTTTGGTAAATAGGGGGCTAAATGTTTCTTGACACAGATGGGTCCCATCCCCGGGCCACCACCGCCATGGGGGATAGAAAATGTTTTGTGCAGGTTCAGATGACATACATCTGCACCGATCAGGCCCGGGGCTGTCAATCCCACCTGGGCATTCATATTGGCGCCGTCCATATATACCTGCCCGCCATATTGATGTACGATCGCAGTGATGTCTTTTATGGTTTCCTCGTATATGCCATAAGTGCTGGGGTAGGTGATCATGATACCGGCCAGGTTGCCGGCATACTGTGCTGCTTTTGCCTTCAGGTCATCTATATCAACATAACCATTCTCCTTTGCTTTTACTACTACCACTTTCATTCCGGCCATTACTGCCGATGCAGGATTCGTACCATGCGCGGAAATGGGAATGAGCATTACGTTGCGGTGATGCTCACCGCGGCTTTCGTGGTAGCCCCTGATGGTCAGCAATCCGGCATATTCGCCCTGTGCGCCGCTATTGGGTTGCAAACTGCAGGCATCAAAAGCCGTTATTATGCATAAATATTTACTCAACTCGTCAATGATGAATTGGTAACCTTCTGCCTGGCCGGCGGGTGCGAAAGGATGAATGCTGCTCCAATGTTGCCAGCTCAATGGGATCATTTCAGAAGCAGCATTCAGTTTCATGGTGCAACTTCCGAGGGAGATCATCGAAGTGTTCAGTGCAAGATCTTTATTCTCGAGCGATTTGATATACCGCATCATCTGTGTCTCGCTGTGATAAGTATTGAAGACAGGATGTTTTAAAAAAACGGAATGACGGGTCAGCGAAGAAGGAATATGGTAAAGACCTGCATCCTGGCTAATATCAAAAGCTATAGCATCGCTGTCATTGTCAAAACAACTGATAAGATCATAAAGATCCTCAATGGCAGTGGTTTCATCCAACGAAATTCCAATATGTTTTTCATCTATATAGCGAAGGTTGATTAACAGGCGTTCGGCTTTTTCCCTGATCGCATTTATATTATCCACTTTTATGGTGATCGTATCAAAGAAACTCTCAGAGGCCAGTTCAAAACCCCTGGCCTCGATAGCTTCAGCCACTGTTTGCGCCAGCAACGCTGTTCTGCGGGCAATTGTTTTCAATCCTTCCGGGCCATGAAAGACGGCATACATAGCCGCCATATTGGCGAGAAGGGCCTGTGCTGTACAAATATTGGAAGTTGCTTTTTCTCTTTTAATATGTTGTTCTCTTGTTTGCAGCGCCATGCGTAATGCCCGGTTATTTTGCGCGTCAATGCTGACGCCGATGATGCGGCCGGGAAGGTTGCGTTTAAAATCATCTTTGGCGGAAAAGAATGCTGCGTGCGGTCCGCCATAACCAAGAGGTACGCCAAACCGCTGGGCAGAACCTACTGCGGCATCCGCTCCCAGTTCACCGGGAGGAGTCAATAAAGTCAGGGCCAGGAGATCGGTTGCCATGACGACATAGGCGCCGGCGCCATGAACGCTATTAATAAAATCATGATAATCCTCTATCGCACCTTTGTTGTTCGGGTATTGAACAATGGCGCCGAAATAAGTAGTATCAATCACGGCTGATTTATAATTACCGTAGATGATCTCAATTCCTGCCGGAACGGCTCTTGTTACCAGCACATCTTTTGTTTGCGGAAAGATATCGTTGTCTACAAAGAACTTTGCCCGTTCAATATGTTCATGATCCCTGTTCAGTGTATTAAAGAACATGGTCATTGCTTCAGCGGCGGCTGTGGCTTCATCCAATAAAGAAGCATTAGCGACCGGCAATGCTGTGAGATCGCTTACCATGGTTTGAAAATTCAACAAACTTTCCAGGCGCCCTTGTGAAATCTCGGCCTGGTAAGGAGTATACTGGGTGTACCATCCCGGGTTTTCAAAAACATTTCGCAGGATGACGGAAGGAACGATAGTATCATAGTACCCCTGCCCGATATAATTCTTAAACACTTTATTCCGGAGGGAAATTTCTTTGATATGTTTCAGGTATTCGTATTCACTCATTGCCGGGGGAATATGCAGCGGATGATTCATGCGAATGCCCGGGGGTACGGTTTTATCAATCAAAGCAGTTAAGCCGGGTTCACCAATTGTCTTCAGCATTTGCTTTGTGTCCTGTTCATCGGGTCCTATATGACGGGGAATAAATTCATTGGACTGTTGTTCGAAAAGACTCATGTTAGTTATAATCATTTAGTTTGAATGTCAAATGGGTCATAGGAGTCAAATAAGTCATAAAAGTCAATGCATGGATCCGACTAGTATGACTTCCGTGACCTGCCTGACTGAAAAGCGGTGCAAAGTTAAGTGCTGGCCATCAGAAAAAAAGCTGATTATAAATGATAGTGGAAAAGGAAGGGAAACTCCTGAACAACGGCAGGTATTATTTGTTATTGGCTTCCAGTTCTCGCAATTGGTCGCTGGTAAGGCGGCTTCCGTCGTGGCTCCAGCCGGGAGGGCCGAAAAGGTAGTTCCACCTGTCTTTAGCCGTCACTCCTTTCTTTTTAAGGTCTTTACGAATATTATCCCATTCATGAAAAACAATAGTAATGGGAGTTTCCTTTTCAATGGGTTTGGTAAGACCGTACTTTATTGGTTGGTAGGCAGCAGCCGGTAATTCGGGCTGAAAGGTTCCGAATAGTTTGTCCCAGATGATCAGGAACATTCCGAGGTTCTTATCCAGGTATTTTGGGTTGGAACCATGATGAACGCGATGGTGGGATGGAGTGACGAGAATATATTCCAGCCAGCCGAGCCTGCTGATCCTCTCTGTATGAACCAAAATGCCCCAGGTTTGGGTGACAGAATAAATAAAAGCGATATCAATGGGGCGGAAACCACAAAAAGCCAAAGGAATAAAATATACAAAACGGTACAGCGGTTCCATGACAGAAGACCGGAAGCCAACCGTGAAATTGAATTTCTCAGACGAATGATGCGTAACATGGGTGGCCCAGAATAACCTGACATGATGATCTACCCTGTGCAGCCAGTAATACATGAAATCTTCAAAGATGACAAGTACCGTCCAGTACAGCCAGGGAGCCCGGATACTTGCTGTAAGGCGGTGATCGTAAAAGAAAGTAAGAATGATGCCAATATAAACAGCCCGGAATGCAAGGTCAATGCCGGAATTAAGAAGCATGAGATAAATATTCTGAAAAGTGTCTTTCCGGGAATAGCTGGACAGGGAACGGGCATTACTCAACAGCAATTCAATCCCGATCATCACCATATAAACGGGTGTGGATAAAAGTACCAGTAACTGATCTCTTGCGGTTCCCATATGGGGTCAAAAATACCTGATTGCAACGAAATCAGCGTTAAATTGCCGCCAATTACAGTCAACTTTACATTTCATTAATAAAACAGTGGCAAAGGATACTCTTCATAACTGGGAAAAGAAATCGGCGGAGAGGCAGAAACTTTACAAGCAATATCTGCAAAAGGCTGATAAGAATAAGGTATTAAAGCAACTCCCGGACTTTCACGAAGAGGCTTTTTCAAAAATTAATTGCCTGGACTGTGCAAACTGCTGCAAGAATTATTCGCCGAGATTCAAGACGCCGGATATCAAACGTATCAGCAAGCACCTGGGGATGCGGGAGAGTGAATTTATTGAAAGGTATTTAAGAGTGGATGAGGACGGAGATTTTGTAGCTAAATCAATACCCTGTCCTTTTCTCGGTACAGATAATTATTGCAGCATTTATGACCATCGGCCTTCTGACTGTCATCGCTTTCCCCATACCGACGAAGATGTCTTTATAAAAAGACAGGCGCTAACGTTGAAAAACAGTAGTTTTTGCCCTATTACTTATTTTGTAATAGAAAAATTACTCGAAACTGAGAAAAGGAAGTGATGGCATTGTGTTCAACGGTGATGTGGGTAATGGGTCAGTTTGAAATATGTCCACTGAGAACCGCAGAGATAAAGAGCGCCACAGAGAGACTATCATGAATCCTCTGAGATTCTCTGTTTCTCCGCGGTCCTGTGGTCAACATCAATATTGCCTGTAGCATTAATTTTCATATCATTTTCTCTTATCGTCTTCCCGGCTTCCCCGCAAAATAGCACGGTCTGGCCACAGAGCGCCACGGAGTAAAAGAGAGCCACGAGACACCATCATATATACTCCGCGGTTCTCTGTTTCTCTGAGATCCTCTGTGGCCAACATCAATATTGCCTGTAGTATTAATTTTCAGATCATTTTCTCTTATCGTCTTCCCGGCAAAATTGACCACGACGCAGGCGACAAAAATGTTTTTTTACAACCAAAATGTCATATCTTTGGGTAAAGGAAAGAGGTATGCGAAAGCCAGGTAAAAAGCCCAAACAATACGTTGAAGAAGAAGATAATTCTTTTTCTGTCGTCGGGGAAGCTGCAGTACATTATGAAAATATGCGGTCCATATTGGGCGGAAATAAATCGGTTTTAAGGCCCATTTCCGGTGATGCCGACCTGGTAGATCTTTCCCGCAAGGGCATCCGTAAATCTTCTTTAAAATCTCTCAGCAATTATTTAGGTATTACTATGGAAGCGCTGAGTGGCATCCTTCATTCTTCTCACCGGAATATCCAGCGTAAAGATGACAATGAATTATTGGACGTATATAAAAGCGGGCAAGCCATTGAAATAGCCCAGGTCATCAGTAAATGCCTTGATATTTTTGGTACAAAAGAGAAAATGCAGCAATGGCTTTCTTCACCTCTTATCTCTTTAGGCGGCAGAAAGCCCATTGATCTTTTAGATACATCTTTTGGAATACGAATGATTTTTAATGTGCTTAACCGCTTAGAGCAAGGTGTCTATTCATAATTTCAGACATGTACTTATACCGGGTAGTTCGTCATAAATATTTGTATGATTTAAGCGGGAATGGTTCAAAATTGTTTGGCGGGAGATGGAATAGCCCGGGTATTCCCGCCCTGTATACATCGGCATCCAAATCTTTAGCCGTACTGGAAAGCCTGACTAATACGCCCCCTGCTATTTTGCAAAATGATTTTTCTATTTTAATCCTGGAAATAACGGGAAAGATCCTGGCCGATGAATTCCAGGAGAAGGATCTGCCTAAAAACTGGAAGGTTTATCCTGCTCCTGTCAATCTTGCCAAAATGGGCGATAAATGGCTATTGGCAAGAAGAAGGTTATTACTCAAAGTTCCCTCGGTTGTTATACCATCTGAATACAACTTTATCATCAACCCCCTTCATAAAGACAGGAAAAGGGTAAAAATCATCGCTGCTGAAAGATTGGAACTGGATACAAGAGTGGCTGACAATATGAAATGATTTATACCAGCTTTGCCTGGCAAAAATAATAATGGCAGCTTATTTAATTTCTTTCATCCGGGAAACCAGCAGGAAAATATAAATACTTTTTTCCTGTAAGAACCATTCATTGCATTTTCATAAAATCATCATAGCTTATTTCCCAATGATTCACCGGTTGCTCATAATTCAGCCAGCCGGGCGTGGTAATATATTCTTTTACAAACCGGAAACCGGCTTTGGCGAGAGTTTTATTGGGAGCAGGGTTTAATGCATAAGGCTCACAGCATATTTTCTTCAGTTGGAGGTTTCCAAAAAAGAACGGAAGCGTCTTTTTTACCAATATTGTTCCCGATCCTTTCTTTCTTGCACCGGTATACCATACATGCAGGTGCATATAGGCTTCTTCACCGAAGATGATCTTATTGACATTGGAATGTCCTATAGGCTTATTATCCTCCAGCCAGATGATGCAATACGATTTTTTTTCTTCATAAGATTGACCTAATGGTTCCGCCAGTATTCTTTTCCATTCCTCTTTTCCGGGCATTTTGCCGGTATCAACACCCATGCCTGTGAGAAATGCGTTGTCAGCATCCAGCCAGTATTGTGTGACCAGGTCAATATCATCTTTCTTTATTTCCCTCACGGATAGTATACTTTCTTTCATTTTCTTTATTGACAGCCAAAACTATGAAGACTATTTTATCCAGGAATCAACAGGCTATTATGCTTTTTAGGGTGGTATTGGCCGTTATGAATAACAGGGTGTATATAAAAGAGTCCATGACCTTTCCCTTCCCAAAAAGACCTTTCGCTAACCGGTGAAAAAAACGACCAATGCTGATGGATATTTTTAGCGTGCCCGGGCATTTAGCCAATGCCTGCAACTTGACCCGGGAACCCATTAAAAAAACCGGGGTTTGATCCGGCAAAATACAGTAAATGAATATCTTTAGAAAAGAGAAAAGTTTTCGCGTCCGATTCTATTCAGTCATGTTTTTCCGGGTCTTAAATATTTTATTGCTGTCAGGCCTTTCATGGCAATATGCCTTTGCACAATACGCCAATATTGAAGACCTGAAGTTTGAAAATTATACACCGCGGAACGGGCTGCCTTCCGATTATATTGAAACTATTACCCAGGATAAATATGGCTTTATCTGGCTGGGCACTCATAACGGCCTGTTTCGCTTTGATGGTTTGCAATTCAAAACTTATGTCCACAATAATGCCGACAGCTTCAGCCTGCCCGACAACGATTCAAAAGATATACTTGGCGATAGTACCGGCAAAGTATGGATCGCGTCAAGAAAAGGCTTATTTTATTACAACTATGCGCAGGATAACTTTATCAAAATCCCATGGCTTAGCCCCGGGCAACCGATAAACTGGGCAAGCTACCCGGTACTGGATCATGAAAATAATCTCTGGTTTTATTCAAACAATGGTATTTGCCGGATGAATTGCAGGACGCTTGCCATCACTACAGTGAAAGCAGGAGGGACAACCAATTTTTCTTATACTACCCACCGGCTATTTTCATCAGGTCATGGCACCATCTGGTGTTTTGACGATAAAGACCTGTACTGTTTTGACCCGGGATCAGCTACTTTTCATAAACAAATAATCGTCAATGATGACGGGCTTTTGCTGAAGCATGGCATACAAAGAATTTTTGGGGAAAGTGAAAATAAATTCTGGATAGCTTCTTTTTTTGGCCTGTACCTGTTGAATACAACAAGCAAGAGCATCCGGAAATTCCCTTACCGTCATGAAGGAAAGATGGATGATAATATGTTTATTTCAGGTTTTAGCTATTGCCCGCCAATTACCGGTGATAGTGTTTTGTGGTGCAGCACACCCTATGAAGGCCTCCTGCTGTTCAATCTCCATACGAAGCAGTTTATCAAATCTTTCCTGCAGGACAATTATGATGCAAGCAGTATGGGGGGATCCTTATGCTATAATAGTTTTGCAGACCGTGATGGCATTATCTGGGTTTCACATATCAACGGTTTGAGTAAATTGGATTGGCACAACCAGCAGATTAAGTCTTACCGGGTCAGAGAAATGGCAGATTCCAACAAGATGGTGCCTGTCCGGAAAATAATTTGTGACAGAGCCTCTCC
Source organism: Bacteroidota bacterium (assembly GCA_030706685.1). Classification (GTDB taxonomy): domain Bacteria; phylum Bacteroidota; class Bacteroidia; order Chitinophagales; family Chitinophagaceae; genus VBAT01. The sequence continues at coordinate 1,288 of JAUZOA010000057.1, read as the reverse complement.
CGGAAATTACTGGCTGATCACCTGGGGCTATGGCATTCTATACTATAACAAAAGCTCAAATAAGGTTACCAGGCGCTACCAGCAACTGCGCGGGAAAAAAAATGGTGACCTCCTGGGCAGCTATGACGGTGTTTATGATGACCGGGGCACTTTATGGATCGGGTCCGACATTGGTTTATCTTATTATGATCCGCATCACGATCAGTTTATAAATATCGAACCCCCATTGCCGCTGCAAAAACCCGATACATCGATTGGAAGAATCCTGAATGACGAAAATGATAATCTCTGGCTTGGCACCGATAACGGGTTATGGAAATTCAATATTGCTCAAAAAAAGTTTCACAAATACGGGGCAACCTATGGCCCGGATAGTCCCATGGTGAATAGCTCAGTTTATGCCATACATTTCGACCATCGCGGCAACCTGTATGTGGGTACGCATAATGGATTATACAGGCTGGATACGTCCTCCGGAAAAATTACTTCCATGATAAGGCCGGTAGGTAATAATGCAACCGATCTTACTATTAATTATATCTGGGGCCTTGATACAGACAGGGACAATAATTTGTGGGTAGCCACAAGGGGTGGCGGCTTGTACAAATTCGACCCTGCCAATAAAACCTATACAGATTACAAAACAGGAAACGGTTTAACTACTGAGGAAGTCAGGGATGTATTCGTGGATTCCCTTCAAAATATATGGGTAAGCTCTTATGATGGTATATTTAAACTTGATCAGGAGACAAAAGTTTTTACCCGCTTCACTCCCGAAGATGGCCTGGGCAACTTCAATATTTCCCTGGGCAGATGGAATATCCTTAATAATAAAATTTATTCAGGTTCACCCGGGGCCTATTCTATCATTGACCCGTATGCACATCCATCACTTTCTTCCCATTTCCCTGTTTGGATTACGGGAATTAAAATATTGAACCGTTCGATCTATTTTAACCCCGATTCTTCCGGGCAAATAACAGTACCGCTTAACTATTCGGAAAACATTATCGACTTTGAATTTACGGCTATTTCCTATACGGCTTCCGCTAAAATACAATACGCTTACCTGCTCGAGGGGTTTGACAAGGAATGGCATTTTTGCGGAAACCAGCACTTTGCCAATTACAATAATCTTGAGGGTGGAAAATATACGTTCAGGGTAAAAGCCATGAATGCGGAAGGCGTGTGGAGCGATTCAATCGCTTTTATATCCATTTATATAAACCCGGTTTTTTGGAAAACCTGGTGGTTTCGATTACTGGCAGGGATTGTTATTACCGGCCTT
>JAUZOA010000056.1 GCA_030706685.1 Bacteroidota bacterium | reverse complement strand
GACTTTGAAGTGACTTCACCGGTTGACACAAAAATCGATGTGGAACTGACAGACCTGTTCGGGAAAATAGTTCAAAAGAACAGTTACCAGGTTCGTACCGGCGTCAATGCATTGAGCCTGCTCAATACCGAAAACCTTTCGGCCGGCACCTATATCTTCCGGGTGAAGAACAACGAGGTTCTTATTAACAGGAAAGTTTTGAAAAAAAATCTTTAATCCCATAATTGATCCGTACCCTGAGGCCGTCCCGGTTAACCGGGACGGTTTTTTTTGACGGGTAAGGCAAACGCTTTATAAGATAGCTCCTGTACGGTTGAGTAGTTTAAAACATGTAATTTTACCCCTTATTGAAATGTTATGAATGTTATCCCTAAACCTGTTATCGGTATTTCCTGTGGTGATCTGAATGGTATCGGCAGCGAACTGATCATTAAAACGTTTTCAGACAACCGTATCCTGGAATTTTGCACGCCGGTGGTCTTTGCTTCCAATAAGGTCATCAACTTCTACAGGAAATCAATCCCTGAAGTCAATTTTAACTATTATAATACAAAGGACTTTTCCCGCCTGAATCTTAAACAGGTCAATTTATTTAATTGCTGGGAAGAAGAAACAGCACTTAATCCCGGGCAATTGACAGATATAGCAGGAAAATATGCTGTACTATCGTTGCAGACGGCGGTAGCTGCGCTGAAGCAAAAGCAAATTGAAGGCTTGGTAACGGCGCCCATACATAAAAAGAATATCCAGTCTCCTGAATTCAATTTTACAGGCCATACCCCTTATCTCAAAAATGTTTTTGGCGTGGATGATGTGGTGATGATGATGTGCTCGGGTAATTTCCGGGTCGCCCTCGTAACCGAACACGTTCCGGTAGCTGAGATCACGAAACATATAACAAAGGAAATCATCGTCAGCAAGCTCACTATTATTCAGAAAAGCCTGCAAAGGGACTTTGGGATTGATAAACCCCGGATCGCTGTATTGGGGCTAAATCCCCATGCAGGGGATGAAGGCCTGGTAGGCAGTGAAGAAGAAACGATCATTAAACCGGCTATCCGGGAAGCGAAGAATAATAATATACTCGCGGTAGGTCCTTATAGCGCGGATGCTTTTTTTGCTAGAAGGCAACATGAAAAATTTGATGCTGTCCTGGCGATGTACCACGACCAGGGGCTTATCCCTTTTAAATCATTAGCCACCGGCGAAGGTGTTAATTATACGGCAGGGCTTCCGGCTGTCAGAACTTCCCCGGATCATGGCGTAGCCTTTGACATTGCAGGGAAAAATAAAGCGGATACTTCATCATTTATAGCAGCCATATTTGAATGTATTGATATCATCAATCGCCGGAATGGCTATGATGATAACCGGAAGAACCCGGTTCGCAAAATAACCGCTGAGTCCTTTGCCCGCATGGAAGATGAAGAAATAAAAGAAGGCTGATCTCTGCTCACCAGCCGGCAGGTATAAAAGGAAACAGGCAAGTTTAAAGAATGGCCCGGTTCGATAGTCTTCTCATTGAAACAAGAAAATTCACCAGTCTGCTGTTATTTACTGGAATATGGAGTCGGGGACGCCTTTATTGATCAAATAGCTGGAATAGCTCAACTCTATCTTTCCTTTCCTGTTTTTCAATTGATCACTATCGGGCTCTTTTTTTGCGCCGTCGTCATAATCAAAAGTCACCCCTTTGGGAAGTTTGTATTCTTTGGTATTGAAGGAAAAGATCACTTTATCCGCCAGGCCATATTCCGCGTATTGGCCATAGGTCAGCTCCAGTTCATAGGTTCCATTGTCTTTAGTAGTTGTCTTTGCTTTTTTGATCAGCGATTGCGCTTCATCAATATAAAATGTTGATAAAACCACATCGGCGTTTTCGTCTTTAGGCAACAGCTTGATGATCCTGAGCCCGGTCTTTTCTTCCTTCCCTAGATCAATCATGTCAAATTTCCCGGCATTAGTAATGATATGGCCGACGCTGATGTTCAAAGATCCTTTGGGGATTAGGGAAATGCCATTTTCATTATTAATCTTGAGTTTGTCAGGCTTTTTATAATAGATTTTGACAGTGGCCACAGGGGCTTTGATAAAGCTCACGTTCATTTTCATGGTTCCGCTGGCTTCATAGTCATTTACCTTATCCAGTTTTTCTTTTACTTTATTGATTACTTCTTCAGGTGTTTGTCCCCTGGCAGGAGAAACAGCCGCCACGCTTATGATCGCCAGTATATAAATAAGTGATTTCATCAGCTCAAAATATTTTTTCGGTTAAAATACCAGATACCGGTAAACAGGAAAAAGGCTGCATAGCCTGCCAGGATTAACCCGCTTTTGATAACAGCTCTTATGTTTTCGATGGAGCCATCGATAGTTACGCCTTCGTTTCCTTTTACATAAAAAAAACCTTTCCAGCCAAGCATGTGTGTAGTAAATAAATAAGGTTTGATGCTGTTATCATAGAAAGGTATCTGCATCTGGGTAAGAATGGTAAAAACAATGATCACGCAGACAGTAGCCACGATAGGCCCGATGGAATTATCGGCAAAAGTGGATAGCATAAAAGACAACGCCGCTACCGTAATCAACCCGACAGTGGCAAAAGCAAAAGCGGCTGCATAGCGCCATAATATATCATGGGAAGATATGATGTTCACCTCTTGTCCCCTGGGCACAAACAACTCGTTGGTTCCAAAAAGTACGATACTTAATAAAAGAGAAAGTATAGCGACCCATATCAATAATAAGATCGTGTAAATAGAAGCCGCAGTAAATTTTACAAATAATAACCGGGTGCGGCTGATCGGCTTGGCGACAAGCAATCGCAGTGTTCCCATATTGGCTTCACCGGATATCATATCCCCGGCTATCAATGCCACGAGTATCGGTACATGGATCAATAAAAGATTGAGGATATTATAGCAAACAAAATATCCGTTCAGTACCTGTCCCGGCGGGGCTTCAAAAGTGCTGCTGAGCCCGCTCATCACCAGGCCGACATATTCTTCGCCACCAAACTTTAAAGCCAACTGGATCAGGAAGATAATAAGGGCTATTACGGCAAATGCTATAAATGTCCGGGGTCTTTTGAATATTTTGTACAATTCTATTTGCAGTAATGGCCACATTTCAATGTCGTGTTAATGAGAGGAAAAAATCTTCCAGTGAATGCTTGGGTCTTAAGGAAATAACATTCACATCTTTTTCTACCAGCATCCTGTTGAGTTCCGGGATATTCTTTTTTTGCATTTCCAGTAAAACACTGTCATGGTCCTTATCCAGTAAATATTGACCCCATAATGATTCTTTAATGACCGAACGGGTTCTTTCCGTGTTATCGGTAAGAATTTCAACCTGTATCTTTTCGGGATTTAGTAATTCGTCACTTCGTCCCTCTACTACTTTTTTCCCCTTATTAATAATAAGCATTGAATCAGCGATCAGTTCCATTTCACCCAGCAAATGCGAGGATACCATGATTGTCTTGCCCTGGTCTTTACTGAGATGAAGAATAAAATTTCGCACGTCCGCAATACCCTGCGGATCGAGTCCATTGGTAGGTTCGTCCAGGATGATCAGCCGGGGGTCGTGAACGAGCGCTACAGCGATACCTAATCTTTGCTTCATTCCCTGCGAATAGGTTTTTATTTTGCTGTGAGCCCTTTCCGCAAGGCCAACCATTTCCAACTGGTCCATCAATTTTTTTTCAGAAATCTTTATACCGCTCATCGTGGCAAACAAGCGGAGGTTTTCCATCGCAGTAAGATATTTATACAGGTCCGGCTTTTCAATCATGGCTCCTACCTGGCGAAGAATATCTTTGCGATGCTCGCGCAGATTCATTCCGAATATTTCAATAGTGCCTGAAGTAGGAGTGATAAGTGTCAGCAACATCCTGATAGTAGTAGATTTTCCCGCGCCATTCTGGCCGAGAAAACCATATACTTCGCCCCCGGTTACAGTAAAGGAAAGATCATCTACGGCTTTTATTTCCCCGAAATTCCTGGTTAATCCTTTTACCTCGATGATAGCAGACATTGTATTCAAAGGTATTAAAGGATCAGCCCTGTCAATAAAGGTTCATAAGCTTTATGAAAAATTTTTTTGAGTAAAGACTTGCAAATACAGCGGCCTATTAGTACGTTTGTTCTGCGATTCGGAAAACCACATTTTTATACGTAAAACTACGTATAAACCCGATTCGCCAACATAATGTCTGTATTTCCAGTTTTCTGAATAAGATAGTGTGATTCACCCAATTAGGTTTTAATTTTTTTCAGTTACCGGATATGATATATTACCATAATATACCTGTTCACCCTTTTACAGCCACGTCACCATTTTTCATGTTAGCCCCGACCGGGCCCGGTCCCGCAGCTTCGAATAAAAGATTTAGCAATTTATTCTTTGCTGTTACATAGTAAACCGTCAAAATTTGAAGGGATCATCCACATTGATCATACACTTAGAGCGCCAAAACAAAAAGGTCCTTTTTTTAAAGGGCCTTATTTATTATAGCCCAGGTATGCCTGCAAATCCTTGACATATACTTCAAAGGCTTTTATTCCCTGCCGGGTTATTTTACAAATAGTTTGCGGGTAATTGTCCTTGAATTGCTTGATCACATCAATATAACCGGCTTCTTTCAGTTTTTGTATCTGCACACTCAGGTTGCCGGCAGTTGCATTGGTTTGCTCTTTAATAAAGGTAAATTCCGCTTCTTTCACACTGATCAAAAGTGACATGACCGCCAGCCGCAGTTGCGAATGTAATATAGGGTCGAGATCTTTAAACATTAGTTCTTTCTTGAGCCTTTTTATATAATCGATACTCTCTTTCCATTAAAATACCCGGTATTAACCAGGCGATGATGGCCGCAAAGCCTGTCAGCAACAGGTCAATCTTGAGGGGGGTATAAACAGTAACTACACAGCATGCCCAGCAAAAAATACCGCCCCACAGCATGGGTTTGAATTTACATGTAGCCCCGGTAACAAATGTTGGAAATCCATATAATAATAAAAACAAAGGAGAAACAAACTCTGAAAAACGAAAATCCACCCAATCGATCCTGTTTTGTGACAGGGCCTTGTAATCATCTTTCAGTAAAGGACTATGATCAGCCAATATGTTATTCACGATAAGTACCATCAGGAAAATACTGATTCCGAAACCCAGCCAGAGATAATCCATATAAATGTCGTCATACGATTTTACCTTTTTCTGTTTTTTTTCCCTGATCGAAATAAAAATGGATGGGATGACCGCTACTATGGTGAGCAAATAAATATCAAACGGCAACCGGTAATCAAAATAGATCTCTGAAAATTTTTCCAGTGAACAAATGGCTATGACCAGCCCCCACATGATGGCGCCAATGCCGGTATCATGATAGGAATCTTTCGCCTTATTGATCATCATCGTAATAAGGTCAAGGCTCTCTTTTTCAGTGAGGGTTTTTTCCTGCTGGCCCATAGTAAGAATTATTGGTTTGAATATTTTATTTTGTTGCGCAACATATAGGCAGGTATGATATAACTGACCAGGATAGCGGCGGCCCCGAATAGCATCTGGTAGTCATAGTCAACATAGGCCGCGCCGATAGCCAGCGCCGAGGCAATAATACCGCCTGTAATCAATGGCCGGAACTGAATAAAACCGCCCGATACAAAAGTACCCAGCCCATAGAGCATCATAAAGAAAGGAAATACCATTTTGTCCCATCCAAACTCTGATAAGATCATGCTCAGTACAAAATAGCTGATCCCCATGCCGATCCACAGGTATTTCATGCTGTCGCCGATATATGTTTTCACCCGGCTTTTCTTTCCATCCCTGATACTGTAATACACGGAAAACACAATTCCGACCACAACGAGCCACCAGACCATATAATGCTTTTCATAATTATAGATATGTTTAAGTATAAATTGACCGGTACAGGCAATAAACGTGATCCATCCCCAGACCAGGTAGTAAATACTTTTATCAGACATGCCCTGCTTTGTCTTATCAATCATGGATTGAATCAATTTCAGGCTTTCTGCGGGAGAAAAGTTTTCTTCTTGCATAGTATCATATTTAAATGCGAAAGTTTGCTGAAGAAAATGACCCCAGCAAACTACAGCATAGTTGATTCCTTATTGGCCCCCTGCGATAAATCTTTTAGCAAGGTTCAGTCCCCAGTTAGGATGAATACTGCTTTCGGGTTTGAAGGCTTCATATTTCTTTATAGCTTCTTCAAGTATTTTCTTTCCTTCTTCCTTATTGCCACCGTATTGTTCCGGTGTAGTGTACTTATCCAGTCCTTCCTGCAGGTAAACTCTTGGGTTCTCCGGGTTCAGTTTTCTGGCTGTTTCCAATGCCTGGGAAGCCGCGGGACCATAAGTCATATACCGGTTCATCGGGTCGCCGACCAAATAAAGTATAGCTATCATTTTCCTCACAACAAAGATCTCTGAATTATCCTTGCTCAATTCTTCCGCCTTATTCAAAAGTTCTTCAGCTTTTTTGGCATCGGGATCAGTTTTATCCGCATTACCTCCCATAGCATTACTGCCATTTAATAAGGTATAGCCAGCATTGACTCTTGCAAGAGCAGCATAGTAATAAGGAAGCCATTGTGTTTTTTCCGCATCGGCAATACGCTCAAAACTGTTGGACAGGTCTCTTAAACCATCTCCGTTCCAGAGTGTATCAATGGAAGGCACTAATTTTTCCATCGCCTTTGTATATTTTTCGCCTGGCGGAGAACTTTGCGGAAAAACCGCGACGGATACAAGTGATACGATCAGAATAAAAACTGTCTTTTTCATTTTTTGTAAGATTTATGATTAAAAATTTATAGCCCGTTATTGATCACCTCATCGCTCCTGTTTATCCCGAAACTGAGAAAGACGCCGATGTAGACAAACATTCTTGAAGTGGGCGTTATCGCTTCTTTACGGGAACCATCATAAGAATATTGATACCCGTACGTCTGCTTGATATTGAAAATATTACTCACCGATAATACATAAACAGCAAAGGCTTTCGGGTTTTGCTTCCCGATAAAAGGAAGGTAATTAATTGCAAAACTGACATTATGGTAATCGGGTATCTTTCCCAGGTCGGTAAACTTATAATTAGTACCATCAAAACCTATATTGTAGTAAGGGCGCCCGCTGGCATAGTTATAAGCAACGTTCAGGTTCATTTTGATCTTTTGTACAAATTTTTTCACGACCAATGAAGAGGTATGCTTTGCCGCGAAATTGGGAGTGATGGCATAAGGAAAATTCAGGAAGTCTCTTTTAGTATCAAGATAAGAATAGGATATCCAGTAATCGAGATTCTTGATCGTCTTTTTATCTCTCCAGAAAAACTCAATCCCTTTGGCATCCCCAAAACCATTGTTATTGATAGCTGTCTCCTGGGCAGTCGTCGTCATGGTTTTTTCAAGGTTATCATATTTCTTATAAAAGATCTCCGCCCTGAACGATTGCTGGTTGACCACCCGTTGGAATTGCGCGATATAATGAGTGGCTTTCATAAAGGTCAGTGCATAAGGTGAAGGCAGGTATCTTGTCTCGGGGTTTTGGTAAAAGATGCCATAAGCCAGCGAAGCCTGCGTTCCTTTAGCTAATTTATAAGCAACAGAAATTCTCGGGGCGAAATTTGTTTTCTTCAATACAGATGAATATTCAAACCGGCCACCTATTTTGGCAGCAAGCGCATTGGTAAGATAGATGTCGCTTTCCGCAAACAATGCGTTGATATGCTCTGTCAGGCTTCCGGGATAAGACTGGCCATTAAAACTGGTGTAAATGATCTTATCATTACTGTAATTATACTCGCTGCCAAAACGAATGGCGCTCAGACCCTTCAGTCTTCTTTCGAAAACAAGCTTTCCATTGAAATAATTCCCTTTCCTGTTCAGGCCAAATTTTTTAAACTCCAATCCTGCCAGCACTACGTCATTCTTCTTATCATCCTGCATGCCACCGCTGATATCGTCTTTGTTATTGGTATAAGAAAAACCGGCATTCAGTTTCCATCTCAATCCCAGGTTCTCTCTCCAGGCAAGGTTATGATACAGGTTGGTGTTATTGAGGCTGAATTTATCTTTATAACCCAGCGAGTCAATGCTTGGAGTGGTAAAAGCTTGTTTACTGTTGCTGAAATAGCCATAATATTTGAGCATGCCTGTCCTGGATGTCTTGATCCGGAAATTGGCATCCAGGTTATGAATGATCGGAACGGTTGAATAGTCCTGTTTTTGTTTGATCACAGCAAAAGCCAAACCCAGATTGGTATAGCTGCAATCAAATCCCCAGGATGATTTTTTATCTTTTGCCAGGTTTTGATAACCCGCATCAAGACTGAGTACAGATATTCCCACATTCGCAGATGAACGATCGGGCAGATCAATAGATTCCAGTATCAGTGCGGAAGACAAAGCTTGCCCATATAAAGCCGAGTAGCCTCCTGTACTGAACACTGTTCCTTTGAATATGAAAGGGGAAAAACGGCTGAACTGCGCAATATTGGGCACACTGCTATAGAAGAAATTATTGACCAATGTACCGTCAATAAAGGTTTTTGTTTCTGCGGCTGTTCCGCCCCGCACATACAACCCTTCACTCTCTCCCACCTGCTGTGTACCCGGCAATGTTTTCAGTGCTCCCGTGATATCCCCGTTGGCGCTGGCGGTAGTGACAATATCGATCGGGTCAAGAACAGCCGTTGATCTTTTCCTGTCGCTGGCTTCAAACGTACCAGCCGATACAGTGACCGCGCTTAATTCGGTAATCTCTTCTTTTAAGATGATATCAATGTCGACCGGGTTTTTATCAACCGTTATTTTTTGCTCGTAGGGTTTATAATTTACATAAGTGACCAGGAGGGTAAATTCTCCTTTTTCCATCGTCTTGAAAGAGAACCTTCCGGAGGAGTCAGTAGTGGCCCCGTCATAAGTATCTTTTAAAGAAACGCTGGCTCCGGCAACAGGCTTCTTTTTATCGGTTACCCTCCCGCTAATCGTTACCTGGGCGTTGGCAAAACCTGCAAAAGCCAGTAAAATCAATACGACCAGGGCTTTTCTTCTTAATCTCATAAGTGTGTTTTTTCTGATTCTTTCACAAACGTAAAGTAGTTTATAAAATAAACCAAATTTATTTTATAAAGGGAAGCCCCGCTGGAGGCGGGGCTGGCATTTGTTAGCATTCGGGGGTATAAGAGAAGTTAGTTTTTAATTATTTTTTGCTGGGTAATATCGCCGCCGCAGCTTGCTTTTACAATATAAAACCCTTTTGACAGATCATTTACCTGGATCGTCTCTGTCTGGCTACTGCTGCTGCTGTTCAGGGCTTTTACTTTCTGGCCGCTTTGGTTGAATATTTCAAAGAGCACTTCTTTGCCTTGCCATGCTGCCGGAACCGTCACTCTCAGTTCACTGCTAACAGGATTGGGATAAGTAACCATTTGAAGCGTTTCGCCCTGTTTGCTTATTCGTATAAGGCGAATAGCTGAAATCTCTGACTTACCATCATTATCTACGGTACGAAGACGATAATAAATGACTCCCTGCTGCACATTACTGATATTGTCGGAAAGGCTGTAATTCTTTCTTTCAGTAGTATTGCCGTAAGCAAATACAATTCCTGCATCACTGAAATTTTTACCATCCAGACTCTTTTCAACAACAAAATGACTTACGTTGATCTCTTGTGAAGTAGTCCATTTCAGGTCAGCTTTGCTGCCATTAAGAACAGCGGTGAAAGATTCCAGTGTGATGGGCAGCGTAACGATCGGTGATGAATAAGTGAAATTCTTGAAATAAATGGAATAATTCCGGTCTGCGCCGCCGGCTGAAGCGGTAGTAGTGCCCCCGGCCCGGTAAATAATTGAACTGACATTATTGTATTTGACCGTGACCATAATACCTGTAGCAGATGTATCGATTCCAGCATGCTGGGTGGTAGGACCGTCGAAGGTCTTGCCGACATTGGTCAATACGCCAAGTATCGTTTGGGTAAGATTGCTTACAGTTAACTGGGTAGGAGTTTCTAAAGTATAAGAAGCCGGAGAGAAAAAGGCATCCCATTCATGAAGGTGATTATTATCACCATCAATATCCAGGGCTGTCGCATCGAATGTCGTAATATTGACCGGTGTAGTTGTATTTCTATTTACAAACGTGATCTTGAATTCCATCCACCAGCTCCTGGCGCCGCTTACATTTCCATTGTTATAAGCCACCTGGGGCTGAAAGGCCTTATCAAACCCGGTATTGGTTACGTCGATATTTGACAATGTTACCAGCGAAGAAGAACGCCCGTTGATCTTTACAAGAGCATCCACATTAGTAGTAACGGAGGGAAACCGATACACTGCACTATCCATACCCGCCGCAGGAGATCCTGGTTCAAGGGTAGGATTAGTAAACACTAATTGTGGCTGGGCCTTACAGATAGTCATCACAGCCGCTGACAGCAGGCATGTTAAAAGGAATTGCTTAAAGGGTACAAATGTTTTCATCACTCAAGGGTTTAAAGTACAGATTGATTGTCGGGTCAATCATGGACTTTTGGATCGCTCCCGAAACCAATATAAACCAACTTGAATTAGATGAAACGTGGTGGAAAGTAATTTCCCTGAAAAATACTGTTTCTTACTTGCTCGGTTTACGTTGTTTTCTTAGGGTTTATTCGAATTCAAGCACAAGATATAATACGGTATTTTAGGATGCAAGTTTTTCACGTAAAATTTCATAAAAAAATAGTATTTTCTGCAAGTTAAATTACTTATAGTTGAAACTCAATTTATTATAACTCGTCTTTTCCTGATAATACTAAAAGAAAAGCGGCTGACAATGTCAGCCGCCCGGAACACTCTATAAATATCAGGTTATTTTTTGTATTGAGGGATCAACGTATTGGCCAACTCGACCATTTTTTTCAATCCTTCCTCGGGCAAATTTCCTTTTTTAAATTCGGCCATTACTTCAGGCAATTTGTTTTCCATCTCCAATAAGAAATGCTCTTCAAATTCCTTTACTCTTTTTACGGCGACATCTTTGATCAGGCCGTTTGTTCCAAGATAAATGATCGCTACTTGTTTTTCCACTGCTAAAGGAGCATACTGCAATTGTTTTAATATCTCAACATTGCGGGCTCCTTTGTCCAATACGTTTTTTGTAGCCGCATCAAGGTCGCCACCGAATTTGGAAAAGGCTTCCATTTCACGATATAAAGCCTGGTCAAGCTTGAGCGTACCCGCCACTTTTTTCATGGATTTGATCTGTGCATTTCCTCCTACACGGCTTACAGATATACCCACATTGATCGCAGGGCGAATGCCTGAATTAAAAAGATTCGTTTCGAGGAATATCTGTCCGTCTGTAATAGAAATTACATTGGTAGGAATATAGGCTGATACATCCCCTGCTTGTGTTTCAATAATCGGGAGCGCCGTTAACGAGCCTCCTCCTTTTACAAGATGCTTTATCGTATCGGGAACATCGTTCATGTTTTTGGCTACATTATCATCGCTGATAATTTTAGCGGCTCTTTCAAGCAGACGGCTATGCAGGTAGAATACATCGCCGGGATAAGCTTCACGACCGGGGGGACGACGCAATAACAATGAAACTTCACGATAGGCTACGGCTTGTTTGGAAAGATCATCATATATGATCAAAGCAGGCCGCCCGGTATCACGGAAAAATTCACCTATTGCCGCACCGGCAAAAGGAGCATAGAACTGCAAAGGAGCAGGATCGGAAGCGGAAGCAGCCACGATCACTGTATAATCCATGGCCCCGGCATCCTGCAATGTTTTCATAACACCCGCGATCGTCGAGGCTTTCTGACCAATTGCTACATATATACAGTAAACAGGCTTGCCAGCCGCAAAAAATTCTTTTTGATTAATAATTGTGTCAACAGCAATAGCTGTTTTACCTGTCTGGCGGTCACCGATGATCAACTCACGCTGGCCACGGCCAATAGGGATCATCGCGTCAATGGCTTTGATACCGGTTTGCAATGGTTCTTTTACAGGTTCACGGAAAATTACGCCGGGAGCTTTTCGTTCCAGCGGCATTTCGTATCGTTCTCCCTTTATCGGGCCTTTGCCATCAATAGGTTCACCCAATGTATTGACAACCCGGCCTACCATTCCTTCACCAACTTTGATCGAAGCGATCTGTCCGGTACGACGAACTTTGGCGCCCTCCATAATATTTCCGCTTTCACCCATGAGCACCACACCCACATTATCTTCTTCAAGGTTCAGGGCGATAGCGCGAACACCATTTTCAAATTCCACCAGTTCTCCATAACGCACATTACCCAGTCCGTATACACGGGCAATACCATCCCCCACCTGCAATACCGTGCCCACTTCTTCAAGATCTGCGGTGGCGTTGAAGTTGCTTAACTGCTGGCGCAGTATCGCACTTATTTCGTCTGGTTTAATATCTGCCATTTTTTGTTCCTGTTTAAGCTTTTTTGAACTTTTGTACCTCTGTTTTTCAGGCTGCAAAAGTAGGACAACAGCACCTGAGAAACAAAAAAAGCCCTGAAATAATCGGGGTCATTTTAGGAGTAAAATTCACCCGGAATCAGCTTTATCCAGGCTGCAAAGGAGCCAATGATCCGGTAACCTGTCTCTGTTTACGAACTGCCAGTCCTTAGGGCATGAAAAAAGGTAACACGATCGTATTACCTCTTAAAAATTAGCTCCGTTTACTGAATGCTCACCGGATCTTATAAATAAAATCATTGTTCTCAAACTCCTTGGCAATAGTTTTCAGGTTATAGGCGATACTTGCATCGATTAATTTATCTCCTACCTGCAATACAAAGCCGCCGATGATATCTTTATCAATTTTTTCAACCAGCTCAATATTGTCAATACCCCGGGTCTTTTTAACCTGTTTGACAATAGCATCCTTTACAGAGTCACTTAATGGCGATGCAGTGGTAATCTTTACCGTATGAATATTCTTATGTTCTTTATACTGGGCAATAAAAGCGGTAGCTATTTCCGGCAGATTACTTTCCCGGTTTTTCTTAATCAGCAGCGCATTGAAAGATGTTGTCAGTTTGCTGAGAATATTACCGGATACAGCATCCAGTATTTTTATTTTTTTATCTCCTGGTATGACCGGGCTCTTCAGCATGACCACAAAATCACGGTTGCTTTTACATACAGCCTGCAACCATAGCATGTCTTTGTATACTGTTTCCAGTTGTCCTGTTTCTACGGCCAGGTCAAGTACTGACTTTGCGTAACGGGTTGCTAAACGTGGATTCGGCATTTTTTTATAGCTTTTAGCTATCAGCCATTAGCTACCAGCCATTAACGGCTAATAGCTCACAACTAACAGCTTAATTCAATTTTACTTCATCAACCAGCCCTTTGATATGAGCTTCCTGTGCTTCTTTATTTCCCAGTTCTCTCCTCAGCACCTTTTCCGTTACTTCGATTACCAACTTTCCCACCTGGTTTTTTACCTCGGTCAGTGCAGCCAGTTTTTGAGTAGTAATGGCTGCCTGTGCTTCTGTAATGATTTTATTGGCTTCTACCCTGGATTGCTCCTTGGCTTCATTAATGATCTTATCTTTTGTCTCCCTGGCTTCTTTCAATAACTGGGCTCTTTCTTCACGGGCCTTTGCGAGTAAAGCTTCGTTTTCACTTTTCATCTGGGCCATCTCTGCTTTTATTCTTTCAGCCGTAGCCAATGAATCGGCAATGCCCTGCTCACGCTCCTTCAATGCTTTTACAATCGGCGGCCAGGCATATTTACCCAATATAAAAAACACGACCAGGAACGCCACCAGCGTCCATATCAGTAATCCAAATTCAGGTGTAAGAAGATTCATAAGTACCCTCCGGCTCCCTTTAGGGAGTGTTTAATTTAAAATCAATTGGGATAACAATACCCGGGTGTGACAACGAAAAACTGAATAAGCAAATTCATTCTTCGGGACACAACAACTTTTCATCTTAAGAACTTTTCCAAAGCCCCATCAGGGGTTGGGGTAAACTGCATCCGCCGCCCTGTGCATTGGATGCAGCTATTTTTTACAGCACCATGGCCAAAAAGCCTACAATGATACCAAACAATGCAGCACCTTCAACAAGTGCAGCAGTAAGGATCATGTTGGCCCGGATGTCATTCAACGCTTCCGGCTGGCGGGCAATGGCTTCAACAGCTCCCTTACCGATCTGCCCGATACCAATACCGGCGCCGATAGCGGCAAGGCCTGCACCAATAGCACCACCTGCATTTGCCATAGCATCTAAAAGAAATACATGCATAATTCAACTTTTATATTTAATTAAAAAAAACGCTAGACCATTACGGGATCATCATACTTAGCCGGGCTTTCTTCTTCATGATGATGATGCGCCCCTTCTCTTGCCTGCCCGATAAATACCGCTGTCAGCATCGCAAAAATGAACGCCTGGATAAAAGCCACCAGCAACTCAATAAAATAAATGAATATGGTAAACCCGATTGATACCGGCGTTACACCCCAGCCTATCCACTGGTTTAAACCCGCAAAAATGAATATCAGTGATATAAGACATATTATAATGATGTGACCGGCTACCATATTGGCAAACAGACGGATCATCAGGGCAAATGGTTTTGTAAAAACGCCGAGTATCTCTACCGGTATTAAAATGATTTTTGCCCAGTTTGGAACACCCGGCGGCCAGAAAATATGCCCCCAGTAATGTTTGTTGGAACTGAACATTATTACGATAAATGAAATCAGTGAAAGCAACATGGTAAATGCGATATTACCCGTTACATTAGCCGTACCCGGGATCAGCCCGAACAAGTTATTAATCAGGATAAAGAAAAATACAGTTAATAAATAAGGCAGGTATTTATCGTAGCTGTGACCCAGGTTGGGCTTGGCTACTTCATCCCGTACAAATGTGATAATTGGTTCAAACAGCCCCTGCGCACCACTTGGCGCTGTCTTTACTCCTTCCCCTCTTTTATACCTGGCGGCGATCTTTAACATGACCCATACAAAAATGGCCAATGCCAAAAGCATCTGAACCACGTTCCTGGTCAGGGAAAGGTCATATACTTTTACCGTGGGATCAATTTCCCCGGCATCGTTTACAGCAAGGATCTGCTGGGCGCTGAATTTCTTGGGGTCGAGTTTAAGCTCTTTTATTTTTTCTTCTGTAAGAATGATATAGTTTTTGTAGGCTTCTTCTCCATGATGAAACCGGGAAGACATAAAAACATCCAGTCCTCTTTGCGGAGAATATAGAATTACCGGGAGAGGGATGCTAAGGGGATGCGTTGTGCCGTCCTCTTTTTTTATTTCCAGGAAATGGAATTCATGGGCATTCAGTACGTGTCCAAAAATGAGTTCTTTCGCCTTAAATCCTTCTTTTTTAGGGGGAGCCTGCTGACCCGGATCATTCTTTCCCGGCTGGGCATGAACAGGGCTGAAAAGGAAAGCAAAAAATACGCTGAAAGCCGCTACCGTAAAGGATTTGAATAGCCTTGATGTCATGCCTGTTCTGAAATTTGGCGCAAAGATAAGGGGCAGCGATCAAAAAATGGCCGGAAAGTCGGAAAAGTCGGGGACCGGAACACAGAAGCCGGAGGTCAGAAG
The DNA here is from genome assembly GCA_030706685.1 of Bacteroidota bacterium. Lineage (GTDB taxonomy): Bacteria > Bacteroidota > Bacteroidia > Chitinophagales > Chitinophagaceae > VBAT01. The sequence goes on along the minus strand of JAUZOA010000056.1, from coordinate 21,523 downwards.
TCGGAAAGACCTTTTCTGAAAGAACCTAAAGTCATTTCTTCTTTTACTGAAGAAAATATTTTATGCTTTTCTACGATTTGTAATAGGAGGAAAAAATTCTCCTGCCGGAAATGGTCTTCCCGTCTTTCTGACTTCTTACTTCCGGCTTCTGGTCTCTCTACCCCGGCACTTTATGTTTTTCAAACTGCATCTCATGCAGCCGGGCATAGAATCCGCCTCTGGCAAGCAGCTCTCCGTGGCTTCCCATTTCCTTTATTTCCCCTTTATCCAATACAATTATCTTATTCGCTTTACGAATAGTAGACAGGCGATGCGCGATGACGATAGCCGTTCTTCCCCGGATAAGCGTATCAATGGCATGCTGGATCATCATTTCACTTTCTGTATCCACGGAAGATGTGGCTTCATCCAGGATAAGAATGGAAGGGTCGTATAGCAATGCCCGGATGAAAGATAATAATTGCCTTTGTCCAAGAGAAAGTGTAATGCCTCTTTCCATTACATTATAATCATACCCACCCGGCAGGCGCATAATGAAATCATGCATGCCGATGAGTTTCGCCGCTTCTGTTACTTTCTCTTTCGAAATATCAGGATTGCGCAGCGTAATATTATCCATGACCGACCCGGAAAAAAGAAAAACATCCTGTAATACAACCCCGATGTTTTTTCGCAAAAAGTCAAGGTCATACCTCTCAATATTGGTATCATCTATCCTGATCGCTCCTTTCTGAATATGATACAAACGATTCAATAAACTGATGATCGTTGTTTTGCCGCTGCCGGTATGACCAACAATAGCAACTGTTTCTCCTGCATTTATGGTGAAACTGATATCCCTTAAAACATAATTCTCATTTGAATAAGCAAACCAGACTTTATCAAACTCAACTTTCCCTTTTAGCCGGGTGTGGTCTTCTTTCGATGTGCCGGCTGCCGGGACGGGAATAAAATCATCATTATCCAGTACTTTAAAAACCCGTTCACTGGCAACAATACCCATTTGCAATACATTGAATTTATCGGCCAATACCCTCAGCGGACGAAACAACAAGTTTAAGAAAAGAATAAACGCCATGACAGTTCCCTGCTGGCTCTTCTGCAAATGCAGGGCTTCCCCGGCCGTCCACCATACCACCAGGCCAATAGCCAGGGCCAGTACAATTTCTACGATGGGGAAAAAAACGGAATAAGCAAAAATAGCCCTGATATTGGCATTGCGATGTTCCGTATTAATTGATTTGAATTTTTTAAATTCTCTTTCTTCCCCGGAAAAAGCCTGTACCACCGGCATACCTGTAAGGTGCTCCTGTACAAAAGCATTGAGATGGGCTACCGCGTTCCGGACCCTGAAAAAAGAACGATTGATGCTTTCCTTAAAATAATAAGTAGCGATGATAATGATCGGGAAAGGTATCAACGCTATCAGGGTGAGACGCCAGTCCATCCAGAACATTACTCCCAGTACGCATACAATAGATAGCAGGTCGGCAATGATCGGCACCAGCCCTTCCGCAAATATGTCATTGATGGATTCGATATCGTTGATGGTACGGGTAGTTAATGTACCGATTGGCGTTTTATCAAACTGGGAAAGATTCAGTCCAAGTATCTTTTTATATACGGCTACCCGCATATCTTTCACTACCGATTGGCCAAGCCAGTTGGTAGTAAACGAAAATAAAAAGCGGAGTGTTGTTTCAACAAGGATCAGCCCGACCTGGATCAGTGTCAGGTTTATGACCATGACAGGAACGGAATGAATAATGTATTTATCAACAGTCAACTGGATCAGCCATGGCCGCACCGGCGTAATAAATGCCAGTACAATGGCGAGCACAACCGACAGGTAAAATTTTCTTTTGTAAGGAGAAGCGTATTGAAACACCCTTCGTAATAAAGCAAAATCGAAAAAAGTTTTTTTGGGATTTGACAAAGTACAATAATTGAAAAACAGCAAAGCTACGTGAAATGCTGTTTCGTTTAAAGGTTTAAAGGGTTGAATGGTTGAAGGGGTCTTACAGCGGGTTATTTCATTTCTATAAAGTGAATGCAGGCTTTAAAGAACCTTTAAACGTTAAACCCTTAAACGCTGAACGTTATTTATTTTCTTCATCGCCCATTTCTTTTTTATAGGCCTTTATAAAAATGGCGCCGAGATTTTTGTAGGGCGGTATATAATCCTCGAAACCATCCGTATCCGCTTTGGTTTTGAACTCCCGCCAGAAAGGTATCCAGTCAATATTGCTGCCGGCGCGAAGCTTTTCGGTCAATAATTGCAGGAAGGGCTTATTAATATCCCTTTTGCCGATTTGTTTGGAAGCGATGATATGCGCGTCGGTTGATTTTTTCAAAATAGCATCTATCAGGTGAAACCCGCCACAGGAGCCCATGAACACAATACGGGACAATGGCGACATATAATCAATCGTTGTTTCCGCATGATAACTATGACCACGATTGATCGTTATAGTCGGGACAATTTTATTTTTTTCGAAATAGGCCCCCAGGGCTTTTTGCGCATTATCGTCTTCGTTGGTTTCTTCATCAAACGGGATATTGGCATAGAGGGAAACCGGTTTGCCTTTGGCAGATCTTACCACGATCCATTGCTTGTTGCTTTTATCAATTTTCCAGTTGGCATTATTGAACATTTCCTGGAAAATAGTATAATCCATCATTCCGTCTTTGTCCCCGTAAAAAAATACCTGGATCACCACTTCGCCGGTACTGTCTGTAAGCGACGAAAAAGGTACATTATATACCGGTGGTATACCAAGTTCTTTGGTCAGATCAATATTATTCGCGGAGTCGGCTGAAAGGAAAAGTTTATTCAGGATATTATAAATAGCGATCCCTTTCGGGTTATTCTCCGAAATATTTCTTTCATAGTTAAGCTGCACATTTTTCAGCATCTCTGCCGCTCTTGGTTTCAATGTTTCGACAATGCTGGCATATGAATCGGCTACATCCACTCCGTCTTCCAAACCATCTGTCCTTTCAAGCCTGCTTACAAAAGCTCTCATCAGGTAGTCCGCATCCGTTTGATCCGGGAACGATGAAAGAAATTCTCCGAGGGTATTGTAAGCGGCGGCCTGGCTGATGAATTTCCGGTAATGATCAAAATGAAGGCTGATGAGCAATGAATCGGCACGCCCATTGATCTTTTTCATCATCAACGGGTATACACCCTTTGTATAACTTGATGTATAAATCAGTCCATCTGTCAGGACCGCTAAATAGTACAGCTCTTCGGCGCTGAGCGGCTGAATACATTTGAACCTTACCTCGTCAGGTTTTTCATGCAGGCCATTGATAGTAGTTACAAAAACATCTTTGGCCCTTTTTTCCATTTTTTCTGTCAGTTCTTTATACGCAAAAGCCGTATCCTTGTTCAATATCCTTTCCACATAATCCATCTTCGTTTTTACCAGCAGCTTATAATATTGTACCGAATCGCTTTCTACTGAGTCTATTTGCTCGATAGTCAGTTTGCCTTTGATAATATTATCCAGGAATGGAAAATATTGCTGGCCGCTTTTACTTTTTGCCATCCGGGCTATCGTACTGATAAATATATCATCCTTGATACTGCGGATGATCGCTCCCACTCTATTGCTGGCCTGGGCATAATTATATAATTGTACCGGGTATTTTTTGGCAACTATTCTTACCAGGCTGTCAGCAAATGGAAGATCCGGGTTATCCCTTAAGATAGTAAATGTCTGTTCGGGGTGAAGTTGCCAATATTTCAATACAACGATATCCTGGGCGGGCTTATAACCGGGATTCTTTTCAAAAGTGATCCGGTCAGCTTTTGCAATGGATAAAGCTACTTCATAAGACAATTTACTGATGATCCCTTCAATGGTCCTGCCTTCTTTATCCTTTTCCATACAGGCTTCATAGGCCGTAATGATATCTGGTAATAAAACCGGGTTGACATTGTTGGCCCTTGTATTGACATTAAAGAACTTAAGCAGGTTTTCAATACCCCGCAGGTACCTCACCTTATTCTGTCCGGTCAGCGTACTGTCATTTTCAATACTGCATTGCAGCCAGTCTATCCTGTTTGTTAATGCCCGGGTCAGGATAAGATTGATCTCTTCATCCCGGGTAGGCGTGTACTGGTTATCGTCTTTCCCGTCCGCTGATAAAAGCTTCTTCTGTTCCTGGTTAATATAATCATGAAATAACTCGCGGTTTTTGGGTGGTTTGCAGCCTGATACGTTTTTGGCAGTATCCGGGAAAGAAATAAATAAGGTCTGACCTGCAACCAGTTGGCCCAGCAGAAGGAGAAAAACTATAAGAATATGGACCCTGGTTTTTGCTATCATAAGGATTCGTCCAGCAAATTTAATACGTAATACCGACATCTCGCATTCGGCCTGATATAGATGTATTTATACAGAAATAGGCTGGTTTCACATTGTTAATTCTTCACTTCTCACTAAATGGCGTTATCCAGAGCGCAGCGAATGCGTCATCCAGAGCGCAGCGAAGGGCGTCATCCAGAGCGCAGCGAAGGATATTAAGTTTACATTAAGTCTGCATGAACAAAAGAGGCCGATTTCCCCGGTAGCCAATTTCCAGTTAGGTTTGCGCAAAAATTCACTGCATGGATACCCAAGCGCGAAAAGTGCTGATAGCAGATGATGAGCCGGACATCCTGGAGATCCTGAAATACAATCTTTCCAAAGAGGGCTATGAGGTAATAACGGCCAAGAATGGCGACGAGGCCCTTGAAAAAGCCCGCCGTACACAGCCAGACCTCATTGTCCTTGATATAATGATGCCCCAGAAAACAGGTGTGGAAGTTTGCCAGATATTACGTTCCCACCCTGCTTTTAAAGATACCCTGATCATTTTTCTCACTGCTGTCAGCGACGAAGGCACCCAGATCAAGGGTCTGGAAACAGGAGCCGACGACTATATCAGTAAACCTATCAGCCCAAAGGTTTTTATGAGCCGGGTAAATGCCCTGTTTCGCAGGCTGAATAAGCCCGAGACAAAAAGACTGGAGCTGAATGGACTGACCATCGACCCGGAAAGATTCATCGTACAGGCCTACGGTAAAGACATTGTCCTGGCAAAAAAAGAATTTGAGCTATTGCATCTGCTGGCGCAAAAACCCGGCAGGGTCTTCCTGCGTAATGAAATATTGAACCAGGTATGGGGCAACGAAGTAATAGTAGGCGACAGGACCATTGATGTACATATCCGTAAGATTCGCCAGAAAATAGGGATTGATTGTATCACGACAGTAAAAGGAGTGGGATATAAATTTGAGCTATGAGCTTATAGCTATTAGCTCGTAGCTTTGCACTTTATGTTTTCTGCTAAAAACATTTCTCCCCGCACGATTTCATTTTTTACAGCACTTGGACTAACTGTTCCAATCAGCCTGCTGGTTTTTATTGTTGAAAAAAGATGGCTGCCGGCAGCCGTTGCATTCATTATTGTACTCAGCGGCAGTTATCTTCTCATCTCTTTTGTACTGGAAAGATTTATTTACCGTAAGATCAAGCTTATCTACAAATTCATTTACCAGACAAAAGCTACCAAAAAGGAAGAGACCTACTATAAATATATATTGCCGCAAAAAAGCATAGACGAAGTAAGAAAGGATGTAGAAGCCTGGGCAGAGGAAAATAAACAGGAGATTGAATTGCTCCGGAAGAATGAACAATTCCGGAAAGAATTTCTTCAAAATCTTTCACATGAGTTTAAAACACCTGTATTTGCCATACAGGGATACGTGGATACATTATTGCAGGGCGCACTGGAGAACCCGGAAGTAAATAAACGATTTTTAGAAAAGACGGCCACTAATGTGGAAAGGCTTACCAACCTGCTCAACGACCTGGATGAAATATCAAAATTAGAAAGAGGCGAACTGAGTCTTTTTAAACAAAATTTCATTATCCAGGAACTGGTAAAAGATGTTTTTGAAAGTATTTCGATCATGGCGGAACAACGGCATATACGATGCAGCATAAAAAAAGGCTGTGAATCGCCGATGACTGTTTTTGCCGATAAAGAAAAGATACGACAGGTATTACTGAACCTTGTCGAGAACTCGATCAAATACGGAAAAATAAACGGCAATATTACTGCCAGCATGTACAACACCGATGGCCGGCATATCCTGGTTGAAATAAGCGATGATGGCATCGGGATCCCTGAGAAATATTTACCCCGCATATTTGAACGCTTCTACCGCACGGATGAAGGACGCAGAATGGATATCACCGGGAGCGGTCTTGGTCTTGCTATCTGCAAGCATATCATCGAAGCCCATGGCCAAACTATACATGTAAGAAGCCGGGAAGATATTGGAACTACCGTCGGCTTTACATTGGAAAGAAGAAAGGATCAATAGAGCTGTTAGCCGTTAGCTATCCCAGGCAAAATATTTCTCATACAATAATGAATAGCTAATAACTAACGGCTAATAGCTAACAGCTTCATCCCTTCATAACATTAAAATAATCATTCCATAATGAGCAGGTCACACTGTCTGTCTTTCTTTGCAAAACCGTTACACAATGAAAAATTTCGTAACCTGTGTCATTATATTCCTGTCTCTTCAACTCAATGACCGGCCTTTAACCTCCACAACGCCCGGAAATAATATCATTCCTGCCGGTAACCTTTTTATCATAACATTGGACGGGTTTCGCTGGCAGGAAATATTTACCGGCGCCGATCCTGTTCTTATCAACAATGAAAAGTATACTCCTGATACAGCAACTATGAAAATGCTGTATTGGTCGCCCGATGCAGAAGGCAGGAGAAAAAAACTCCTGCCTTTTTTTTGGAATGTCATTGCAGCTAAGGGGCAGTTATATGGTAACCGCTTTTATGACAACAAAGTGAACAATTCCAATATCTATTCTATCTCCTACCCGGGTTATAATGAAATTTTCACCGGCAATACCGATATCAGCATTTCATCTAATCATAAATATTCAAATCCCAATATCAATATCCTGGAATGGCTTAACCAGCAGGGAAGTTTTAAAGGAAAAGTTGCCGCTTTTACCTCCTGGGATGTATTTCCCTATATATTCAATGAAAAAAGAAGCCAGGTAGTGCTTAACAGTGGTTATGAAGACAGGGAAGAGAATGGCGACCCCGGCCAAAGCCTTATTAATAAAGTACAGGATGATTTCATACATGACAGAACAGCTACCCGGCATGACCTTCTCACTTTTCTTACCGCCAAAGAATATATTCAACTGCACCAGCCCAGGGTGATCAGCCTTGGATTGGGAGAAACCGATGAAGCAGCCCACAATGCCCGCTATGATATTTACCTGGAAAAGGCTGCGGAGGCCGACAAAATGATAGCCGAACTCTGGCATTGGGTACAAACAACGCCGGGATATAAAGACAATACCACTTTTATTATAACGACGGATCATGGCAGAGGAAAGTATGCAGCAAGCTGGCCGGATCATGGAATGTTTATACGGGGATCATCGCAAACATGGTTAGCCCTTATTGGCCCTACTATTAAACCGGCCGGTGAAATGAAAGAAGATCAGCAATTGTACCAGAAACAACTGGCCCAGACGATCGCCTCTTTACTGGGTAAGGAATTTAAAAGCAGCCGGCCAATCGCTACTGCTGTTTCCCTGAAATGATCCGATAAAGAGATGAAGAAACCTTTTTGTTCTTTATCTTTGTTTGTAGTATTCCTGTCCCGGCCTTCCGGAAATTTCTAATACTGATTGATCAGACAGGATATAAATATTGCCTGCCATTTTCATTACCCGCTTTCTCTTTTCTGCCTGGCATATGAAATAATTATTAAATAATTTTTGCTTGCCCTCTTTGTTCTACGCACATAACAATTTGGTAATTGACCAATAATGGTTTTAATAAAATAGCTAATCATTTTTGCAACCAAAACAATCTGTTTATGAGAAAGTGTAAGAATTTCTTCGTTATGACGCTTTTGTTGTTTTTTACAAAAGCAGTATTGGCACAGGAGACAACTTCTGAAATCCGGGGTACGGTTAAAGATGATAAACAAGTCCCCCTTGTCGGGGCTACCGTTACCGCCCTTCATAGCCCCACCGGAACAAAATACACTACTACTACCCGGAAGGGCGGCTTGTTTAACCTGGCCAACCTTCGCATCGGTGGCCCTTATGTTATTACAGTCAGCTTTACAGGTTTCAAGGAAGAGAAACAGGACAATATCACCTTGCTTCTTGGCCAGGAGTTCAAAGCTGATTTTACATTATCACCCGACTCGAAACAACTGACCGAAGTAGTTTTGACAACAGCGCGCCAGGGAAAAATATTTAATTCAAATCATACAGGTAGCCAGGAAATAATCAACCGTTCGCAAATTGAAAGATTACCGACAATCAATCGTTCTTTACAGGATTTCACAAAACTTACGCCTTCTTCCAATGGATTGAGTTTTGGAGGACGCAACAGCGCTTATAATAATATTACCGTGGATGGCGCCAATTTCAATAACGCTTTTGGTTTATCCAGCGTATTGGGAGGGCAGACCAGTTCACAACCTATCAGCCTCGACGCTATTGAACAAATACAGGTAAACATTGCTCCTTACGACGTAAGACAAGGCGGCTTTTCCGGGGCAGGAGTTAACTCTGTTACCCGTAGCGGAACCAACCAGTTCAAAGGTTCTGTTTATACGTATATACGCAACCCCGATTTTGCAGGGTATAAAGTCAAAACCAATGTGATTCCCAAGCCGGTATTTGATTATAATCTCCGCGGCGTTTCGGTAGGCGGTCCGATTATCAAAGACAAGCTTTTCTTTTTTATCAGCGCGGAGCAGGAAAGAATAAGTAAGCCGGCCACTTCGCTGGTAGCCAACAAGCCGGGACAGACAGCGGTACCGGGAGTAATTTCACAGGCAGTCGCCGATACATTGGATGCCTTGAAAAGTTTCCTGAAATCCAAATTCGGTTATGACCCCGGAGAATACCAGGCTTATAATTACAGGACACAAAGCGACAAACTGACTATACGACTTGACTTTAATATCAATCGCTCCAATAAATTCACGATCAAGTATAATTATTTAAAATCACTCAGCGATATACCCGCAAGCAATAGCGGCGCCCCCAATGGTAATCGCCAGCCAAGTAATACAGGCCTGCCTTTTAGCGGCAGCGGCTATACGATCAATAACAACTTCAACATCGTGATCGCGGAATTAAATACACGCATCAGCAATAAGGCATCGAATAAATTGCAGGTGGGATATACCGCTTTGCGTGATTTCAGGGCATCCCTGGCGGGCAGCGATTTTCCTTTAGTAGACATTCTTAATCCACAGGGACAAACCTATACTTCCTTCGGCTTTGAACCCTTTACCTACAACAATGTATTGAATACGGATATTTACCAGTTGTCAGACATATTTAATTACTATGCCGGCAAGCATGAACTCACAGGTGGCGTACAGGTATATAAAAAGAACTTCAAGAATGGATTCGCGCCTAATTATGAAGGAGCTTATATTTTCAACAGTTTCGCTGATTTTTATAGTAGTGTGAACGACGGCGCTGCGAATGCGAAAAGCTATGCCTTGCAATATTCTCTTACCAAAGATGGCTCCTTTCCCTTCGCGAAAATTGGCGTAGTGGAATATGCCGCTTTCGCGCAGGATAAATGGAGAATCAGGAATAACCTGAATATTACCTACGGTCTCCGGATAGACCTGCCGGTGTTTGAAAACAAGTTTGATGCGAATGCCAACGTGATCAATCTTACTTTCCGGGACGGGAAACATTATGATGTAGGCGCAAAGCCCGGAACCAATCCATTGTTCTCTCCCAGGCTGGGATTTAACTGGGATGTATTTAATAATCAAAAAACACAGGTCCGTGGCGGTATCGGTTCATTCTCCGGCCCACCGCCTTTTGTCTGGATCAGCAACCAGGCCAGTAATAATGGCGTTCAATTTGGTTCCTTCAGTAATACCATCAACCCGCTTACTGGTCAGCCTTATATTTTTAAAGCGGATATCAATGCTTATCGGCCTTCTTCCTCCGCACCGCTTACTTCCTACAATCTTGTATTCACGGATAAGGATTTCAAATACCCGCAGGTATTAAAATCAAGTATCGCGGTGGACCAGAAATTGCCGGCCAATTTCGTAGTGACCGCAGAATTCAGCTACTCCAAAGATTTGAATGCGGTAAATTTTGAAAATGTAAATCTTCCCTCAACAGGAACCGCGCTGGCGGGACCTGATAACCGGGTAAGATATTCTTCTACCAAAATCTACAGCGGGCAGGGAGGAGCCACCCCTGCCAATCCCAATATTACCAATGCCATCCTGATGACAAATTATTCAAAAGGATACTCTTATTTCTTAACGCTGCAGTTGCAGAAGACTTTTAAAAATCTTTATACCAGTATCGCTTACACCAATAGTAAAACAAAAAGCCTGAATGATGGTGGTTCCATTGCCGCCAGTATGTGGAGAGACCGGCCTGTAACGGGCGATCCAAATTCTCCGGAACTAGGTTACTCCAACTATTACCAGCCCAACCGTGTCATTGCACAGGCTTCTTACCGTATTGAATATGCAAAGCATTTCGCTACCTCCGTCGGTCTTGTGTTTGAAGCAGCGCCTAATGGCGTTGGTTCATATACCTATAGCGGTGATCTGAACAATGATGGAACAGGCGGCAACAACGATCTCATTTATATTCCCAAATCGCAGAGCGATATAGTGCTGGTACCTGTAAACACGGGCGGTGGCACTATTACGGATACAAGAACACCCACTGTAATGTGGAACCAGTTAAACAATTTCATCAACCAGGATCCTTATATGAGCCAGCATCGCGGGCAGTATGCTCAGCGCAATGCAGTTGTATTGCCCTACTTCAAGCATCTTGATTTAAATATCACGCAGGATTTTTATATAAAGGGTGGTGACAACACTCATACGCTCCGGGTATCATTTGATATCATCAACCTGGGCAATTTCCTGAATAAGAACTGGGGAGTGGCAAAAAGTTTCAGCTCTACTTCTTTCCTCAAGTATGAAGGATTAGTGACCAACCCCGCAGACCCTAATGTAGGTAAGCCACGTTACTCTTTCCTCTACCAGGATGCAGCTAACCAGATACCCTTTGTAAATAGTTTCCAGGATAATACCAGTATTTTTTCCCGCTGGCAGGGACAATTGGGTATTCGATATCTCTTCAATTAAGCGATCTATCTTTCTCGTTTCATAAGCAGTTAGTTCGAGTGTTATAAAGTCATCTCCTTAACAGGGGATGGCTTTTTGTTTGGGATGAGTTCATGCTGGATGCTGGATGCTGGACACTGGATACTGGATGCTGGATACTGGATGCTGGATACTAGATGCTCGATACTAGATACTGGATGCTGGAACTCATAGCGGGTAATTACTATACTGTCTGAAGATTCCCGCTTTGAGAATCTAGTATCCAGTATCTAGCATCCAGCATCTGGCATCTTCTTGCTTAGCCCCGGAAATGATAGTGATTCGTGTTTATTAGGTCACAATTTTTTAATGCCATAGCCCTGTTTTCGTTTCATTATTTATTCACATAATCATCACCTTGTCTTAACAGTTTATTCATACTTGTTTTTGACCTTTGTAAAACCCCCGGAATGGAAAAAAGATCCGTTGACGTAGTAGTACTCTCCGACCTGCACCTTGGAACTTATGGTTGCCATGCAAAGGAAATAGTCAATTATCTCAAAAGCATCTCCCCGCAAATTCTCATCCTGAACGGTGATATCATTGATGGCTGGCAATTCAGCAAGCGATATTTTCCCCTTACCCACATGCAGGTGATCAAAGAGATCATCAGTCTCCTCAGCCAGGGTACCCGTGTTATTTATATTACCGGGAATCACGATGAAATCTTACGGCGTTACAGCGATATTGAGTTAGGCAACCTGCAGTTGACAGACAAACTGGTAATGGAACTAAATGGAAAAATGACCTGGGTCTTTCATGGCGATGTCTTTGACATCAGCACCAAAGGAAGCGCAAGGCTGCTTGCCAAATTCGGGGGCCATGGATATGATATGCTGATACTATTGAACCGGTTCATCAACTGGTGCCTGAAGCTGGTAAAGAAAGAAAGAATGAGTTTCAGCAAAAAAATAAAGAACAGTGTAAAGAAAGCTGTCAAATGGATTGCCGACTTTGAACAAACCGCCGCAGAGCTGGCAATCGAGAAAAAATATGATTATATCATCTGCGGGCATATACACCAGCCGCAGAAAAGGGTTATCGAAACCAAGAACGGGAAAGTAACCTATTTAAACAGCGGCGACTGGATAGAAAACCTGACAGCGCTTGAATACAAAAATCATGACTGGGAAATATATTATTATGATGAAAAGGAATTCAGCGGGGCCAAAATAGTGGACATTAATAAAAAACGCCCTGTTGTCAATGTTGTCACCGATGAAATAGGGTTGTTTATAAATTCTCTTTCCAATAAATAATTCCATTCCTCATTGAAAAAACTAATCATCTATGAAGATCTTTTATGCTGTACAGGCAACCGGTAATGGCCATATCAGCCGTGCCATGGAATTGATACCACACCTGCAGCGATACGGAACAGTGGATATTTTCCTGAGCGGCGACAATGGCCACCTGCCGATGGACGCGCCGGTAAAATACCGCAGCAAGGGTCTCAGCCTCTATTATAATTGTTCCGGCGGCCTCGATTACTGGAAAATCATCCGGGGCTTTCATCCATTACGGCTAAAAAAAGAGATCGCTGAATTGCCGGTAGAGAAATATGACCTGGTGATCAATGATTTTGATTATATCACCGCGGCAGCCTGCGCAAAAAAAAGAATCCCTTCGATACAGGTAGGACACCAGGCAAGCTTTCAATCTTCCTTCACCCCAAGACCCGGTAACAAAAATGCCGTAGGAGAATGGATATTAAAGAATTTCGCGAAAGCCACTGATTATATCGGTTTGCATTTTGAGAAATATGATGAATTTATCCTTCCCCCGGTTATCAAAAAAGACATTCTCCATGCCGAACCGGTTGACAAAGGTCATATCACCGTCTATCTTCCGTCTTATTCGGAGTACACATTGGAAAAAATATTCAGCCCATACCGGGATTTGTCCTTTCACATCTTTTCACCGGGAACAAAACAGCCGGTAAAAAAAGAGAATATCCTTTTTTGGCCGGTCAATAAACAGCTTTTTAATCAAAGCCTGGTTGAATGCAATGGCATCATTACCGGCGCCGGTTTTGAAACCCCTGCTGAAGCGCTTTATCTCGGGAAAAGACTCCTGTGTATTCCTACCCGTGGCCAGTATGAACAACTTTGCAATGCAGCCGCATTACAAAAAATGGGTATTACCTGTCTGAAAAAAATAGACAGCCATTTCCCTGTCGCACTTTCCCAGTGGCTCGATACAAAGAATCCGGCCTGTATTAATTACAGGCAGGCTATTCCGCAGATAGTGGAACATTTGTTTACGATACAGGAGAGAAGGAAAAACAGTTTCAATATGGATATTCCGGAAATCGCTTATAATAATGGGGCTGCATTTTCTGTGTAAAGAGATAGAACACGGATCATACAGATAAAACGGATTTTCACGGATTTTTAGTTGGTCTGTTATTATTTATTAATTGTTGATTACAACGAGGCTGCTTCAAAGAAGGACAATCATACTTTAGTATGACTAATAATAAATAATTGATGTGCAGCGCACATATCGGTGAAAATCCGTTCCATCCGTGTTCCCCATCTTCCTTTACCAGTTGAAAACTTAACATTGGAAATCCTTCCCTTACATTATTTTTAGGTTATCAATTTGTAACTAAATTTTTAATAAATGTCTAAAAGCAAAACAAAAAAAGATAAAGCGCCCTCCCCCAAAAAAGAAATGCGTAATCAAATAACTGAACAGTTAAAGAATGCACTGACAGGCCTTGAAGAAAAACTGGGTAACAAAGAATTTGAAAACCGCATTAAGAAAGCCGCCAAACTGCTGAGTACCGGCATTAAAATAAAACCAGCCAAACAGTCAAAGACCAGGCCCGCCAAAAAAGAGAGCCCTGTTATGGAAGAAAAAGCTGAATAGATTGTTATCCATGATGATGACCCATCACCATGGATTGATTTTGATGGATCAATTGCTCGCACAATCCGAAGCCAAGTGTCATTCCTGCTCCTCCTAACCCATTAATAATAGTGACTCCCTGCTCCGGTCTTATTACCAGGTCGGGCTGGCCATTTGTAAGTTTGGGATAAATACCATTCCAGGTTTCAATGACTCTCGCATCTTTAAATTGCGCAAACTTGCCAAGATAATCCAGTACAAGCTGGTTGATGAACTGCCTGTCGAAAGGCTCATGCGTCAATCCGTATTCGTGCGAATCACCGACAGTTAATTCTCCTGCCTGGTTTTGAGATACCATCACATGTATGCCCCAATCCAGGTAAGTGGCATATTCCTGTTTATAACGATCTTTCAATTCCTGCAGGGATGGAGCGGCTTTAAAACTCTCATAGTGCGCCAGCGATAATCCCCCGCATAAAGCAGGACCGATCCGCCAGTTACCCGGTTGTGCCGCCAACCGCATCATTTGCAGTTTGCATTTTGTTATAGGAGCTTCAGCGAATTGCTGGGGATACAATGTTTCGAAATCAGCACCGCTGCAAACATATATTTCGTCCGCTTCCATAACATCATTTCCTATATAAACTGCGGGATAGCAGATATCTGTTACGGTCCGCCCCCAGATAAATCTTACTCCATACTTTTCTTCCAGCCATGCTGGAATTTTGGCAATGGCTATCCTGGGATCAACGATCAGTTCAGCAGAGCTGTATAAACTACCGAGCAAATCCTTTTTTATAACCGCGTCCGATCTTTGAATAGTTTCGTCCGCATTCAATAATTCATATCCCCGGTACTTATATATTTCATTCAACTCTTCTAATACCTTCCATTCGCCGGGATGATAAGCAAGGTGCAACGATCCCGCTTCCTCGTACCATATATGGGCATCATCACAAACTTCTTTCCATATCTGCCTCGATAACATAGCTCTTTCGTATAGTTCTCCCGCCGGCTGGCCAATGGGCCATATCATTCCGAAATTGCGAACAGAAGCGCCGATCGCTTTATCATTTCTTTCAATCACTTTCACGGCCCACCCCCTCGACGCCAATGCTCTTGCCGTTGCCAACCCTGCAATACCTGCACCAATAACGATAGCTGAATGCTGCGACATATCTAAAGGGTTTTATTGACCATATATTTTTTCCTGAAGTAAAACCAGGAGAAAATGGTTCCTGCCAGACCAAGCACTGAGCCCGCCACCACTCCCCGGGAATAAAATTGCGACCAGTTGAGCTGCCACCGCATAAATTCCTTACACAACATCACGATCACGCTGCCCAAATAACCGAATGCATCGGCAAAATAAATGAGGAAGCCTACATTGCCGGCAATACGAAAAGAAGCGATCAGTCTTTCAAAAAAAATACAATTGAAAGGGATGTATCCCATGTACAAGCCAAGACTTACCAATTGCATCCATAAGGGTCCGCTCATTTTGCCGGTAATAAACAGCAGGGATGAAATACCTGCCAGCGTGAATCCTGCTACAATGACAAAATGTACCACCGACAGCGCCCGGATGTTTTTCCTGATCAGTACCAGCAGGCACATGATGAGCAAAACGATGAGTGATGTATAGGTCTCCGTCTGTGTAAAAATGGAATAATTATTTCCGTAGCCCAGTTCATTCCAGATATTGGCCATATAATTATCCCGCACATCTCTCATGACAGTCAGGAATACATAAGTAAGAGTAACAATACTAAGCCCCCACCCGAATAACTTTAAGAACCGGATGCGGCTTTCATGATTCATAGGCAGCCGTATGGTTCTTTCGTTTATATCGGTTTCATCGGGCGGAGGGATTCTTTCCAATAACCATAAAAAGAATAAGAGCGGCAATGCAAATACCAACCCTGTCATAAAAGGCATCCAGGTTTCCGTCACGTTCCACTCTACCATCAGCCATTTGGCTACCGATCGGGTAAAGCCCCCGGCGAATATGAAACTGACGGCCATGACAGCGCCAATAAAATCGGTGCTCCTTCTCCCTTCTACATAGCTAAAGATGATGCCCCACATAAAGCCCAGCATAAAGCCGTTGATAAAAAGAAAGATCATACCATAGGGCGCCGGTGTCCATACAAAAAATAATAAGGACAACCAGGCGCTGCCGACAAGAATGATACTTGTTTGGAAACGGCCCAGTGTTTTCAACTCCGCGATAAATTTTATACCATAAAATTTGCTGAGCATATAACCTGCCACCTGGCTGATGATAAGCAATGTCTGGTAAGAAACACCCCAATATTTTATTCCTTCAAAAGTGGCAATCGTGAATGGCTTGCGGTAAGCATATACAGATGAGTAGGCCAGGAAAGCAATCATGGCTGCGCTGATGGCGACAACCATACGCCTGTTTCCTGTACGGGGTAAAGAAGTCGCGGTAATATCAGTCACAGTCAAAAATTAAAGGAGGCAATTCGGAAAGATTGTCGATGATATAATCCGGTGAGTAGGTTTCCAACTGTTCTTTCGCAAAAGCGCCGGTAGTTACGGCAATAACCAAAGCACAATCGGCATTGCGTCCTTCATTTACATCCGCTTCCGTATCCCCGATCTTGACCACTTCTTTGGGGTCATCTATACCGGCCCTTTCCATCAGCGCCCGGATCATGAAGGGTTGAGGTCTTCCCTCCTCTACTTCATCGCTGGCAATACAATCATCTGCTATTCCTTTTTCCCTCCACTGCAAACGGTGAAGAATGGTATCAGCTATTATTTTTGTAAAACCCGTGTTCAGGGCCACCCTTATTCCTTTTTCCTTTAATTGCAGCATGACCATTTCCGCGCCGGGTATGGCTTTTACATCAGGTGAATATTCATAATGATCTATCATCTCCATTTCAAACTCCCGGTGAATATCGTTGACAAGCTCCTCATCGGTTTCAATACCCATCTTCTCCAGTATGATCTGTATGGCAACAGGTTTTTTGTATCCCATTAATGGCCTGACCGCTTCTTCCGAAACAGTATAACCATAAGCGTCAAACGCTTTGCAGAAAGCGGACGCTACCGCATTATCATCTTTAACGGTTGTACCGGCAAGATCAAATACCGCAAGTTTTACTGGCATATATCGGGGTTTGAGTTTATTGTTCTTCCAAATGACGCAGGGCCATAGCAGCATATTTATCGAGGGAAGGAAGAGGCTGCTGTTCCAATTTCGCCCTTTCATCCCAGCGTCTCAATTTGATATGCAGGTCAAAAAGAGGATCCGCTTCAAATCTCATCGCTTCTTCCAATGTCATCCTGCCACCCTGGAACTCCAGTGTTTTTTTACTCGCTTCTGATAATTGCTCATAATATTCCGGGTAGTGATAAGTGAGATAGCGCTTGGCCTGTACATGGTTTTCTACGAGACTGGCTATTGTCGCGGAAAATCCTTTGCTGCGCAAATAATCAGCCCCCAATTTTTCATGATCCGCTACTCCATATCCATTCATATACTGAACGGGCATGATATGCTCGCACAAGTGCCCGATATCATGGAAAAAAGCAGCTAATATCACTTCTTCCGGGTAACCTTCTGCTTCGGCCAACTGCGCACACTGACACATGTGCTCGATTTGAGATACCGGCTCACCGATATAATCTTCATCTCCGTAATTTTTATACAACATGATTATTTCATCTGCGACCCGGCCGGCTGATTCTTTCACCATAGTCATAAAGATCATTTTATAATTTGTGTAATGGCATTATCTACAGGCTGGTTTGCCTCTTTAAAAGTGAAACCAAGCAGCCGGGCAATAGTTTGCGCCAGTTGCGCCTGGTAAATTTGTTCATCGTCCCTGATCTCACCCTTCGGTTCAATTCCCGCACCAATAGCTGCCAGCCATATCTGGTCAGATCCTTTTACATCCGCGCCATGACTGGTCCACTGCTTTTTTATTTTATCGCCGCGGCCATGATCACAAAGGATCAGCAATGTAGTTTTGTCTTTATACTCCGGCATTTGTTGCACCGTATTCCAGAGATCGCCGATCCATTTATCTTCTATATGGGCCGTATTCAGGTAATAATCATAGCGGCCGCCGTGCGCATAATCATCTGTCTCATCAAACGCGACATACAAGACCCTGGGTTTATACTGCCTGACATATTCTTTTGCCATAAAATACGTCAGGTAATCCGGCCTCACATCATCACCCAGGGGTTGCGGAGTTTGGGCCTGCATATCATTCAGCAAAGCAAATTCGGGTGAATTAAGTTTCACCTTACCGATACCTGAGCTGACGAATAGTTTTGAGCGCGGTTCATTTAAAATAGCATCAAAACAATCCCAGGATGTAAATGCCGCAAGCTTACCATTCAGGCCGGGTTGATTATTCAAAAACTCCAATACTGTCCTGTTCTTATTAAAATTTTTATCATTACTGTTTACGGCCGTATCCGGGTAGCCGGTAAATATTTCATTGTAACCGGGATAAGAAAACCAATAGCGGTTCTTTACATTCACTTTGCTGTTGAAGTGCCGGTTACCATGCAATTGTCCCTCCGTGGCGATAGTGTTCCAGAAAAACGGCAGCAATTTTTTTCTTCTTTCCTCCCCGGTGCCGGCCCAGTATTTTTTTTTCAGCCCGGCCGTATCAAAGGAAAAAACAGGATTATTGACCAGGGAATCATCCGCGCCGCCGAATACCTCCTGCCAGCGAAAGCCATCCAATGTTACGATGATGACATTTTCTGTTTTCGATTGCGCGAAAAGAGTAACCAGCGGAAAGAAGAAGAATAAAGAAAGGAATATTTTTTTCATACCTGAATTCTTTAAAAGAGCAGGACTTAGACAAATCCCGCTTCATGATAACACGATAATGATATTCTGTTTCGTTTGTTTCAATCCGTTAATTGAGTATCCACATCATCCCGTTGATATCATCGTTCCCGCCAAATTGCGATTGCAGGGCCGTATGATAATGATCAGCATTGGCAGTTTGCTCGGATGTAGGGTATTTAAACCTCATTGCTATCCTGGAGCCGTTGCCGGTACCGGGACCGGTAGTAAATACAGGGGTGCCGGTTCTCCTGTAATTAAAATAAGATTCGAGCCCCGAATGACGGAACAGGGCGATATATTTTTGTTTCAGTATCTGCGTTAATGCCGTAGCATTATTAGCGGAATATTTAACAGACGCCTGGTTGTAATAAGTAGTAAAATCAAAGTTGACACTATAACTATTATAAATGGCTGAAGAACCCGGGCTGCCTGATTGAAGAAAGTTAGCAGTAAAGGCTCCCGTTTCAGGAATACCATAATAAGCCATGGACGCTTCAATGCCTGCCTGGTAATGAGCCTCGGCATTACCCAGTGGACCTGATGCCACCCAGCCACGATTAATCGCTTCCGCGATATTGAAGAGCATCTCAGGATACCCAATCTGGATACTCGGCTCGCCGGTATAAGTTTCATAATAATGTTTGCGGTTGATAAGCGAATACTGGCCGCTGTTGGCTTTTACGTACATGACACCCAGGTCTTCACCGGGCGATGCCCCGACAAACGCGTTAAAATCGGTGGGACTCATACCTCCTGCCACCAGGGCCGTAGCAGGCTCAGCCGTTACGAATACTCTTGGATCATGGGTCTGGGTCAGCAGGCTGATATAAGTTGCCGAAGTATTGTACCGCAATGCATCAAAACCGAAATTATTCGGGCTCATCGGGTAATCATTGGTCGGGTGAGTGAACTTGAACTGGAGGTTATCATCCATGCTCGTCATCAGCGGGTATTTATTGGCATCACCGAGTATAGTAGCAAATTGTTGTTTGATATTAAGATCGGCATCCGCTTCTTTTTTACTCAGGTTAATCAGGAGACGCAAGCGGAAAGTATTGACGACTTTCCTCCATTTTCTCAGGTTATTATCCAGGTAGATATCCCCGTTAAGGCTAAGGTCGTTGGCCGTAATAAGCTGGCCGAGCTGCGTATTAGCGCTGTCAAGCCATACAAAAGCCTGTTGAAAGACTTTCTTCTGCGGATCGTAGGCAGGAGTAAGATTAGCGGACCCTTTCAATGCTTCTGTCATAGGTATGTCCCCCATCTGCAAACTCATTTTCGTAAAAAAATACGCTCTGAAAAATTTGGCGAGGGCCGAGTACGGGTTAAGCGCTCCCGCTCCGTTTTTCAACGCTTCTTCTTCCATCTTTCCTACATTCTTCAACGTAGAATAATAATTGGAACCGGAACCAAAATCATATCGGTTATTCCCGTAATAATCATAATTGCAGCAATAGTACTGGCCCCATCTTTCATACATAGAGTAAGGGGCATCATACATGTCGTACAAAATCCCATTGAATACCAGGGAGGGGGGTACGCTTGTAGGCTTGTTTTCGTTTACATTTAATTCATCAAATGATTTTTTACAGCCAGCCATAAAGAAAACTGAGCATGCCGCAAAAAAAAGTATAGGATAAAACCGTTTCATTTTCTCTGTTTTTAAAATTTAGAAAACAACATTTATATTAAATCCGTAACGGCGTGTAGTAGGTGATTGCAAACCCGTCCCGCTTGTCGAATAATTATACTGGTCAAGATCCACGTCCTTGAAACGTTTGTCTTTGTAGAAATAGACCAGGTTGCGGCCCACCAGCGATAGACTCACTTTACTGATAAATGATTTGCCCAGCCATTTAGCCGGCAGGTCGTAACTGATGGTGACCTCCCTGAGCTTTGCAAAGGTTTTACTCATCAGGTTAGCTTCCGATATGCCGTAATATTTACTTACATAATCCTGAACCTGGGTAGTATGTGTATTGGCCCCAAACTGGAGGTCTTTATAGTTAAGAACAGCCCCGGTGCTCCCGTCATAGTTGATCGCTACACCATTCGACACCACCACTCCTTCACCCACATATACTCCCGGGTAAGCCGGATCCCCTGCATGATCATTATCTGATTTCCTGGCTGCTCCCAGCGCCCCTTCAGCCGTTTCAATATTTCTTCCCCCGCGCATTGTTTTATTGTGCATGTAATCCGTAGTCACCCCGCCCACACTTCCGTCAAACTGGAACCCGAGCGACAAATTCTTCCAGTTGATTTTATTATAAATTCCCCACTGGTATTTGGCATTCAGGTAACCCAAAAACTGGGGTACAGGATTAGCCAATGGCTTGCCGGCCGCGTCATTAATTATTTGTCCATCCGGAGTTCTGACAAACGCGCTGCCGTAAAATTTATCTACACGGTCCCCCTTTTTAAAGAAAGTATTATAGACAGACTGGCCCGGAGGCAGCTCATCATACTTGTCCTGGAAAGTGGAGATATTCAGCGACACATCCCAGTTAATTCCACTTTTGGTTTGCACCGGGGTTCCGGCTAATGTAAACTCGTAGCCGCTCTTCTTTGTTTTTAATGCATTCACG
>JAUZOA010000055.1 GCA_030706685.1 Bacteroidota bacterium | reverse complement strand
GTCTCGTCAGTGTCTCGTTGGGGTCTCGTCGGTATCTCATGGAGCCCTCCCATTTATGTAGCGGCAAAACTATTTTTTTCAAACATAGTAAGTAGTATCTATCCTCTCCTGTAATATACTAAAATAGCTGAAATATTACCCGGCTAAACAGAGGCCAGGGCTCTCTAATTTTTCTTTCAACGCAATCCTGGTGTTTGAGTACCGGAAAATATTATTTGTAGCTTGAAATATTTATTTTCTCACTGCAAAATTTATACTCTACTTCATCATTACTGCTCACCACTACTAAACGGTTTTTGCAATAATCATTTATTAATTGCTGATACAATTCAATGCCTGCAATATCTAAATTAGTGCAGGGCTCATCCAGCAACACAATCGCGGTGTCAGAAAAAATACATTGCGCCAGTTTTACCCTTTGCTTCATGCCGGATGAATAATAACGGATTTGTTTATTGGAGGCTTTTTCCAGCGCAAGAGAAGAGATAATGGAGTTTGTTGTTATTCCCTGTAAAAATGGCTTGAAGCCATTATGAAAATTTAAAAACTCTTTCAGCGTCATTTCTTCCACCACTTCCAAATAGGGAGCACACAGGGAAACATGATTATAAATTTCTTCGGGGGGTAATTTTGACTTTTGATTTTCCTGCCCGTCGTGTAGGCTGCCTGTTTCGTACTTTGTATTTTGTAGTTCATACTTTATACTTCCCTCATTAATATGCATCGAACCGCTGATAGCCTGCAGCAAAGTACTTTTACCAGAACCATTTGGTCCCGTAATAGCATAGGACCTTCCTTCTTCAAAAGTGTAAGTAAAATGGCGGAATATCCATTCCCGGTTGAAACGTTTGCCGGCATCAGATAGGGAGATCGTCATCGCCATTGCCTTTGGTGAATCTTTTGATGATACCTCTCCCGCTTTCGCGGATGAAAGTCAGTATTTCATCCCGTTCATCGGTCGCAGGCATTTCTTCTTCGATATACTCTACCGCCTGGCTGGTGTTCATGCCTTTATTATAGATCACACGATAGATATCTAAGATATGATTGATCCTTTCAATGCTGAAGCCCCTCCGTTTTAAACCGATGGAATTTACCCCGGCATAGCTCAGCGGGGTACGAGCGGCCTTGATATAGGGAGGCACATCTTTGCCTACCAATGAGCCGCCGCTCAGAAAAGCGTGTTGCCCGATATTTACAAACTGGTGAACGGCGCACATACCGCCGATGATAGCCCAGTCGCCAATGGTCACATGACCTGCCACCTGTGTATTATTGCTCATAATACAATTATCCCCGACAATACAGTCATGGGCAAAATGGCAATAAGCCATAATCAGGCAATTTTTACCGATAATCGTCTTATCCCTTGCTTTTGTTCCCCTGTTTACCGTTACAAATTCACGGATAGTAGTGCCATCGCCGATAAATACATTGGAATACTCACCCTGGAATTTCAGGTCCTGTGGAATAGCCGCAATCACGGCCCCCGGGAATATCCGGCAGTTTTTTCCAATGCGGGCTCCCTCCATAATGGTTACATTGGACCCTATCCAGGTTCCATCCCCGATTTCTACATCCTGGTGGATCACTGTAAAGGGATCTACTTTCACATTGGTAGCCAATTTCGCATTCGGGTGAATATATGTATGGGGATGGATCATGCAGTTTTTACAAAAAAGCCACGTTTTTAAACGTGACGGTGCAAAGGTAATTGTTACCATCAAAAAAGGAAGTTTTTTTGATAGTGCCTTAATTTGAGGTTTAAGAAGCCATCAATGAACGCGGGCATTCAATTTTCCTGTATTCATTTATGACAAAGTTGTGGCAAACCGGGCATTGCTTTTTAGCCGTTTATTTTTGCCAGGAACACACAACTGCAGAGACGGGATCAGCAAATCACTAAACAGGGCTTAAATTTGTACTTTCGGCTATAATGGCAAAGAATATGCAAGGCGCTACCGATATATTGACCCTGGCTTACAAACAGGTTCCTATGCAGGAACAGATGATCCTGTTGCAGGAAAGAGAACAGCAGATACCCGGTTCCATTCAATACACCATAAAAAGATATCGCCATAACCTGCAGTGGAATATGGATGATGTGGGCATGATGATCTATCACTATGAAAAGAATGATTCCAGGGAAAATTACCTTGAACTAAAATTCTGCCTGTCTGGTAATATCTATTGTAAGCAAAAAGATACGGAATGTGATATGTGCAAAGCAGGCCTTTCAAGAAAGTGTACCGATAAAGTGGACAGTGTGGATGTATTAAATTTTAAATTCTCACCGGTGCATTTATCACAGTTTGTAAAACCCCGGCCAACCCATGATACAACGGCTGAAAACATCCTGAACTTCGGAAGCCAGTCTTCTTTTATGCAGTTACTCCCGCTTTGCGGCAAAACAAGGACGGTAATAGAGGCCCTGCTGAATCATAACTACACCGGTAGCCTGGAAAACATATATATTAATGCGCAGATACAGATGTTGTTGCTTTATAGCATGGAGTGTATGATCGGGGAAAAAGAAATTGATGTTATTCATTGCAAGTTCCTCGCCAATGAAGCGGACAGGGAAAAGATAGCAAAAGCAAGGGAGATACTCATCCAGCATATCGGTGAGCCGATCACTATTAAAGAATTGAGCCGTAAAGTGGCGATGAACGAATGTTACCTGAAAAAAGGCTTTAAAGAAATGTTCGGTACAACTATTTTTGATTTTTACCAGGGCCAGCGCATGGAACACGCGAGATATCTTCTTTATGAAAAAGGATTGAGCGTGACCGATGTATCGCTGATGCTTGGCTATTCATCCATCTCTCATTTCTCTACAGCATTCAAAAAGCATACGGGTTTGAAGCCCTGCGAACTGTTACTTCGTTAGTTTCCGATACATTTTTTTCACTCCCCGAAATAATTACAGGAGGTATTACGTTTTCCTGTATCGTGCGCCTTTTTCTTGATATTTCTCAATATGTAATGTGATAAAAATCACATTGTTTATGGCATCATTTTTGAAAATTTAGGATTGCCCTGAATGCGTAACTTCTTGTTAATTATATTAACCAGTATCCATCTTTTCGGTAATACCGAAATCAGCCAGGTATTGAGGATACCTAACCTGGTCACGCATTATTTTGAGCACTGCCGTTTAAACCCCGGCATTACTTTCTTCCAGTTTTTGAATATGCATTATGGAGGCAATGACGGCACTCATGCCGATGATTCAAAAGACAACCAGCTTCCTTGTCATAATCTTCATCATAATACGCTTTCTGTAGTTTGTTATAAAATACAAGATATTCCGTCTCTTGAACTGGTTACCCGCTACAATACCAGGGAGTACGGAAAACCGCTACTGACCTATCACCCACAAGAACACGTCTTTTCTTTTTTTCAGCCTCCGAAGGCTGCCTGACCTGTTTTCCATAACGACCATTGTCAATGCAACATGCTTTTTGCAGGTATTGGTGCATACATACTATCGGTCGAAATGCCGCCACTTTCTTTTTTTAATCTAAGTGGTAATGGTTGTCCTGTACAGCGGGATGCTATTAGCATCAGCGTTACAGGAAACAGGCTTGTATGATTAAATAGAAATAATACTCATTTTATGAATAACAAGAAAGTCTTGTTTCAAGTGACCCTGCTTACAGGTCTGCTGATCGCATTCATTGCCTGCCGGCACCAGTTGCTCGATAACACGGGTAATGGCGGCACAGGAAGCGGCGGCGGGGGTGGTGTTCCCCAGGCTGTATCAGGCTGCAGTCCTGATACCGTTTATTTCGTGAATGAGATCATGCCCCTTATTTCTTCTAATTGCACCATGAGCGGTTGTCATGATAATATTACCCATGCCGAGGGAGTCAATCTTACCACGTATACTAATATCATGCAGTATGTGGTGGCGGGAAACGCTTCTGCCAGCAAGCTTTATAAAGTTATTATACAGACAAACGGGGACCGGATGCCACCGCCACCCATGGCAGCTTTTACCACTGATCAAAAAGCAAAGATCCAGAAGTGGATCAACCAGGGAGCTAAGAATAATAATTGTATCGGCAGTTGCGATACAGCAGTGTTTACTTATAACGCGGCTATAAAAGTTATCATTGGCAACAAATGCGTTGGCTGTCATAACCCTTCTTCACTGGGAGGCGGTATTGATCTTTCCACTTATAACGGAGTAAATACAGTGGCATTAAATGGCAGGCTCTATGGATCCGTGGCTAACCAGCCTGGGTTTTCACCGATGCCCAAGAATTCGCCCAAATTGTCTGATTGTGAAATACGGCAGATACAAAAATGGATCAATGCCGGATCATTAAATAACTAAACCCTAAAAAATGAAGATTATTTTTTCACTGATTGCCTTTACCCTTTGCCTGGTCTTTCTTGATTCCTGTTATTACGACAAGGAACAAGTATTGTATCATTCAGGGGGTGCGGCTTGCACTGATACGGCAGGCACTGTTTCCTATGCACAGAAAGTGGTACCCATGCTTCAGCAATTCTGTTACAGTTGTCATACAGGCAGCTTTCCGTCAGGTAATATAGCCATGGGAACCTATGCTAACGACAAGGTGATTGCTCAAAACGGGAAGTTGTATGGTACCATCAGCCATTCATCGGGTTATATTCCCATGCCGCAGGGAATGCCCCAGTTGAGTAATTGCCAGATCGCGGTTATTAAGAAATGGGTGGATAGCGGCATCCCGAATAATTAACAGAGTAAATGCCACCGATATGAAACGTAAGAAAGTAATACTGATAATAAGCACAGTGGTGCTGGTTTTAATGGCCGCCGGCGCTTTGTATATCTATAAAGAATACAACAGGACGCACAAAGACACGGCTGAAGTAAAAGCGGATTATTCAGTTGCCGCTACTCAACTGATAAAAAATTTTGAAAAGGATGAACAATCATCTAACCAGAAATACTGGGATAAAGTAATACAGGTAGATGGCCGGGTAAAGGACATCATAAAAGACGACAGGGGTTTCTATTCTGTAGTGCTGGGAGATAGTTCGGCTATGTCGTCAGTCCGGTGCAGTATGGATAGTATTCACAATAAGGAAGCAGCCGCTGTGCAAAAGGGATCCCATGCAGTCATGAAAGGTATTTGTACAGGTTTCAATGCCGATGAATTACTTGGATCAGATGTCATCCTTGTCCGTTGTGTAGTGGATTTAAAAAAATGATTTATAAAACAAAAAAGTACAATTATGAAAACCCGACTTTTATTGCTATGCGCAAGCACTTTGCTTGTAACTGCTTCTTTCGGTCAGAAATATTTTACCAAGAGCGGTAAGATCAATTTCGACGCTACTTCGCCTTCATCGCCCGAAAAGATTGAAGGAGTCAACAGGACGGTAACCTGCGTCATGGATTCGAAAACGGGCAATATGCAGTTTGCTGTTTTGATGAAAGGATTTGAATTTGAACGGGCATTAATGGAAGAGCATTTTAATGAAAATTATGTGGAAAGCGACAAATTTCCCAAAGCCGAATTCAAAGGAATCATAGATAATAACGACAAGGTGAATTATGCAAAGGAGGGCACTTACCCGGTAACTGTAAAAGGAAAGCTGATCCTGCACGGTGAAACAAAAGATGTAGAGGCCCCGGGTAAACTCATCATCCAGGATGGCAAAATAAACGCGACGGCAGAATTCAATGTCCTGCTTGGCGATTATAAAATATCCATTCCCGGTCTTGTAGCCGATAAAGTTTCCAAAACAGCTAAAATATCCGTTGCCTGTTCATTGGAGCTATTGAAAGGTTAACCACCAAAAAAAATACTGATCATGAAGTACAAGTTATTTCGTTTATCACTCGCAACGATGGCTTTATTCAGCGTCTCCCACCTCGCGGCGCAGGAACCGGATTTGTTGTCCCTCGTAGGCACGGATAAGCCCAAAAAGGAAATTGTGAAGAATGCTTTCAAGTCGCCAAGAGTGATCAACGGACAGTCCATGGAATTTTTAAGACCGGGCACTATGGACTTTCGTATCCTTCATCGTTTCGGCCAATTGGACCAGGGATATAAGAATTTCTTTGGTCTTGACCAGGCCAGTATGCGTATGGGCTTTGATTTCGGCATTTTAAAAAACCTGATGGTCGGTATTGGACGCAGTACGTATAAAAAAGAAGTGGATGCATATTTTAAATATGCCCCATTCCTTCAATCAACCGGTAAAGGAGCTTTTCCTTTTACCATTGCATTGGTTTCTGGCATTACCATGGATGGTCTTCCATGGGCCGACCCCGAACGTCAAAACTTTTTTACTTCAAGACTGGGGTATTTTTTCCAGATGATTGTCGGAAGAAAAATAACAGAAGGGTTTACACTCCAGCTGACCCCGACATTAGTGCATCAAAACCTGATTCAGCTTGCTACTGATTCCAACGATGTTTTTGCATTGGGTGTAGGAGGCCGGTTAAGGCTGTCCAGGAGAGTATCACTTACCTGGGATTTTTTCCATGTGTACAACCCATTTAAAGATAATGCCTACACGGATCCTTTATCTGTAGGCTTTGATATTGAAACGGGTGGTCACGTATTTCAATTACATTTTTCTAATTCCAGTGGTATGAATGAAAGGGCATTTATTACAGAAACTACAGGCAGGTGGGATAAAATGGAAATAAGGTTTGGTTTTAACCTTTCAAGAATTTTCCAGTTGAAAAAGAAAAAAACAACCCGGCAATAAAATATTGGAATAAACAATCATCATTCAATAAAAATAAACAGGCAAGTACCCGGAATTTTACCACCACGGAGTAATTGTTATCCAATCATCCTGCTATAAAACTGTAAACACTAAAATCAACCTTATGAAAAAAAAATTACTTGTGGTGCTGGCAATGGCTGCCGGAGTGTTCATGTTCCAGCTATTCAACTCCTGCCGTCATGAAATCCCTTATGATTATTGCCAGACAAATCCAATTCATGTTACTGCGACATCAACCAATGCGGTATTAAATCAATCCAATGGTACTATCACAGCGACCGCGACAGGCGGCTCTGGTTTTAAGTACAGTCTTAATGGCGGGCCTTACCAGGATACAGGCTATTTTTCCGGATTGCAACCTTTCCAGGGTTATAATATCGTTGCACGAAACTCATGGGGATGTACGGATACCGCCATTGTCACTATCAATTCATTTAATCCCTGTACCGGCGTGACTATTGTCGTCAATATCACGAAGACGGATGCAGCACAGAACCAGTCCAATGGTACCATTACCGCAGCCGCAACCGGAGGTACGGGATTTACCTATAGTCTTAATGGCGGCGCCTACCAGTCTTCTGGAACATTTAGTGGTCTTGCAGCGGGCAATTATACCGTAACGGCTAAAAACGCTAATGGCTGTACGGGTACCGGGCAAACTACAATTGGAGTAACTAATCCCTGCGCAGGTATTACAGTTGCCGTTTCAACCACACAAGTAAACCCGACGATCGGGCAATCAAATGGTAGCATCACAGCGATCGCGACGGGTGGTAGCGGCTTTACGTATAGTTTGAATGGAGGAGCTTATCAAAGCAGCGGTACTTTTACAGGATTGGCTGAAGGTATTTATTCAATTAGTGCAAAAAATTCAAACGGATGTACAGGTATAAAACAAGTTACACTTACAGCCATTGATCCCTGTGCCGGCGTTACCGTTACTGTAACAACCACACAGGTAAACCCGGCAACCGGGCAATCAAATGGTAGTATTACTGCGACTGCGACCGGGGGCACTGGCTTTACGTATAGTTTAAACGGGGGAGCTTATCAAAGCAGCGGTACCTTTGCAGGACTTCCGGCAGGTAATTATATTGTTACAGCTAAAAATTCGAATGGTTGCCTTGGCTCGGCACAAGTGGCATTAGGCAGTACGAATCCCTGTACAGGCGTTACAATAACCGTTACAACCACACAGGTAAATCCGGCAACAGGACAATCTAATGGAAGTATTACCGCTTCGGCAACCGGCGGTTCAGGATTTACTTATAGTTTAAATGGCGGCGCTTACCAGGCTTCCGGAACATTCAGTGGTTTAGCCGCAGGCAGTTATACGGTTTCGGCTAAAAATTCAAATGGTTGTCTTGGCTCAACACAGGTGACTTTGACGGCAACGAATCCCTGTACAGGTATTACAGTAACCGTTACAACAACGCAGGTAAATCCGTCAACAGGCCAATCGAACGGAAGTATTACCGCTTCGGCAACTGGCGGTTCAGGATTTACCTATAGTTTAAATGGCGGCGCTTACCAGGCTTCCGGAACATTCAGTGGTTTGGCAGCAGGCACTTATACTGTCAGTGCAAAAAATTCCAACGGCTGTCTTGGTTCAACACAGGTGACATTAACAGCGACTAATCCATGTACCAATACAAATATTACCCTTACAAGTGTTGTAGTTAATTACACAGCCTGTGTCACTCCGGCAACAGGGAAGATCACGATAACAGCTGCGGGCTCTACGGGCTTTACTTATAACCTGAACAACGGGGCCTACCAGTCAAGTAATGTATTTTCCGGTTTAACGGCTGCCAGCTATACCATTGGCGCTAAAGATCTCAATGGTTGTACAAAAACGGCGACGGTAACTGTGGGTACGGTGGCATCGGGCCCTCTTTTCGCCGGCATGAGAACATTAATTACAACACGCTGCAGTGGCTCGGGTTGTCATATGAATGGCGGAAGCGCAGCCGGTTACAATTTTGATAGTGATTGCAGTATTTTATCCTACTGGAACCAGATAAATGGGGCTTGTATTCTCGGAACGCTTGTGCAAATGCCCAAATCGCCTCAACCACCTTTAACAGCGGCGGAAAAGGCAGTAATTACGAACTGGATAAATGCCGGTCATTTATATAGTAACTAATAAGAGATAAACCAGGCAAGGTGACCGGTGCGAAGGGAATTATTTTCTTGCAGAGACGCAACGTTTGAAGATATTATTATTCGTTGTGTCTCTGCGAGAAATTTTTCTTCTCCGGCCTTTTGTGCCGGTCGTTTCTTTAAAAAACTGAAATAAAACATCTCCTGGTTGTTTTGCCAGGCAGTACTCTACTTTTGCAAAAAATAAATAATGAGCAAACCCGAATGGTTCAATGAACTGGCTCGTAACCGCCGTTCTGTTTTTCCCGACCAGTTTGAAGCAGGTAAAAGGATAAACGATGATATTATCAAACAGATACTGATCAATGCGACCTGGGCGCCCAATCATGGCAAGACAGAGCCCTGGCGTTTTACGGTGTTCACAGGCGATGGCTTGAAAAAGCTGGCTGCTTTTCAAAGTGAATTATATAAACAGGAAGCGGGCGAAAATTTTAAGGAAGCAACGTATATCAAATTGCAGCAAAATCCACTGAAAGCCTCGCATATCATTGCCATTGGTATGAAACGAACAACAACTAAGAACATTCCCGAGGCAGAAGATATAGCAGCGGTAGCCTGTGCGGTGCAGAATATTTACCTGTCTGTTTCAGCGTATGGATTGGGGGGCTACCTGACTACCGGTGGCATCACTTATAAAGAAAAAGCAAAAAGTTTTTTTGGGCTGGGCGATGAAGATAAATTGTTCGGATTTTTCTATATCGGTCATATTGCTGTTCCATCCGCAGGGGCAACACGTCAGCCCCTGGAGGAAAGAGTGAAATGGATAACAGAATGAGATAAGCAGGACTCATATTGAAAAGCGGTCTTGATCCATGCGGGATCAAAATTCTCCGAGTATAGCATTCTGCCTGAACCGTTTAACCATGTTGCTTTGTGATAAGGTCATTGTAAATGATTAAATGATTGCGCAGGATCAATAAATCAAATCTAATTCAGTTAAAACCTCGTTTATATGAGGTTTTTTCGTTTTTATGATAATATATTTATGAGTTAGGCTACCCCGGCCGTTTAAAGCAGTTAAGGCATATTCTGTTGAGTTTTATCAAAAAATCTCAGTGAAAGAGGGTATTTTTTTACCATACTAAAAAATCTACTTTGTGCAGAACCTTGTTATGAAGAAGCGACCGAAAGAACATTGGGAAAATGAAGGAGGCTTATCGCCAC
This sequence comes from Bacteroidota bacterium, assembly GCA_030706685.1. Lineage (GTDB taxonomy): Bacteria > Bacteroidota > Bacteroidia > Chitinophagales > Chitinophagaceae > VBAT01. Next base: position 27,231 of record JAUZOA010000055.1, on the reverse strand, counting down.
TGGCTGCTTTTGTCAATCACATTCACCCTGTTAGTGATGAGGTAATCGCCTATATTAATCAGCATTCCTACCCGCTACATGTTGAACGGGGAGACTATTTGCTGAAAGCAGGCGAAACATGCGGCCATCTTTATTTTATCCGCAAAGGCGCTATCCGGGGTTATGTAAAAGAGGATTCAAAAGAAGTGACTACCTGGATCACCGCGGAAAATGAAATGGTAACTTCTATCCGGGGACTCAGTTCCCAGGAGCCATCCCTGGAAAACATCCAGGCTATCGAGCATTGCGACCTGGTGGTAGCCCCATTTGAAGCATTACAGTATTTATATGAGCATCACGTGGAAGTAAATATTGTAGGCCGCAAATTGCTGGAGAAATATTACCGCGACGCAGAGGAAAGAGCCTTTATCTCCCGCATCCCCAATGCAGGTAAAAGGTATTGTCATTTCCTGAATACCAAGCCCAATCTTGCCAATCGTATTCCTCTCAAATACATTGCCTCCTATCTTGGAATGACCATCGAAACATTAAGCAGGATAAGGAGTGCCAGGCAAAAAGCGAAATAATCGTCTTGCAAAAGTTATTACTGTGTCAGTATAATTGCTCCCTGCGGGTAATATTGGAGATAACGATAAGCGTACCGGCATAACCCCTCTCTTATATCTGCAAACAGGCAGTGGCAAATAAGGATAAGAGTTTCTGCTTTATCAGTTCTGGTTAAGGATACAAATGACGTATAACTTATCCTTGTTTATTTAGACAATTTTCAACCTTTTCTCTGCCGGTTTACCTGTCTTTTCCCGTACCTTTGCCCCCTTCAAAATCAGGCAGGATAAGGATTATGGCAGCCAAATACAAGGAATTTACAGGATTGAATTTACCTGCTTTCGAGCAGGAGATTTTGGCCAAATGGGCTGAGAGCCATGCCTTTGAAAAAAGCGTAACCTTGCGGGAAGGCGCCACCCCCTTTGTATTTTACGAAGGCCCGCCCAGCGCTAATGGCATGCCTGGTATTCATCACGTTATTTCCCGGACATTAAAGGACTTGGTTTGCCGGTACAAAACCATGAAGGGGTTCCAGGTAAAAAGAAAAGGAGGCTGGGATACACATGGCTTGCCCATTGAACTGGGTGTGGAAAAGGAATTGGGAATTAGTAAAGAGGATATTGGGGTGAAGATCTCCGTGGAGGAGTATAATCGAAAATGCAGGGAAGCTGTTTTACGGTATAAGGATAAATGGGATGATATTACCCGCAAGATGGGTTATTGGGTTGACCTGGATGATCCCTATATCACCTTTAAGAATGAATACATCGAAACATTGTGGTGGCTGTTGAAGGAGTTGTATAAAAAAGGATTGCTCTACGAAAGTGTGAGCATTCAGCCCTATTCGCCTGCTGCTGGTACGGGGTTGAGTTCGCATGAATTGAACCAGCCGGGAACGTATAAAGATGTAAAGGATACATCCGCTGTGGCCATGTTTAAAGCCATAAACAATGAACGGTCAAAATTCTTATTTGATGCGGCAAAATCGGGTGAAGTTTTCTTTTTAGCATGGACAACTACCCCATGGACTCTCCCTGCAAATCTGGGGCTGACAGTTGGCGCTACTATTGATTATGTGTTAGTAAAGACTTTCAACCCCTATACTCATTTTCCGATAAATGTTGTTTTAGCCAAAGCATTATTGGGTAAATACTTTAAGGCAGAAGGGGAGAACGGGGATTTCGAAGCTTACAATGAAAAAGCAAAAATTCTTCCCTGGAGGATATTGACTGAATTCAAGGGGAAGCAAATAGAAGAATGTCGTTACGAACAATTATTGCCTTATGATGCCAATAGCCCTGCCCATGCCGGTGGCGACCCTTTCCGGGTCTTACCCGGAGATTTTGTAACTACAGAAGATGGTACAGGTATCGTTCATACGGCCCCTGCCTTCGGTGCAGATGACTTCAGGGTAGGTAAGAAATATGGTATTGGTATTTTAATAATGGTGGATAAGCAGGGAAAATTTGTAGATGGTCTTGGTGAATTCAGCAACCGTTATGTAAAAAACTATAAAGACGATCCCAAATATGTTGATGTCAATGTGGACATAGCCGTTAAGTTGAAAAAAGAGAACAGGGCATTTAAAGTAGAGAAATACGAACATAGCTACCCGCATTGCTGGAGAACCGATAAACCCATTCTTTACTATCCGCTGGATGCATGGTTCATCAAAACGACTGCTGTAAAGGACCGGATGGTTGAATTGAATAAAACAATCAACTGGAAACCCCAGTCAACCGGCGAAGGAAGATTTGGCAATTGGCTGGAGAATATGGTGGATTGGAACCTGAGCCGCAGCCGCTTCTGGGGAACGGCTTTACCCATATGGAAAACAGAGGATGGGGAGGAAGAATTATGCATCGGGTCTGTCGAAGAATTAAAAAAGGCTTCTTTATATTCTGCCGAAATGCTTCAGCTAAAGAATGCCGTCGCCACTTCTTTGACCACCGAAGAAGTAAAGCAGGTTTATGATTCATCCAATTATTTAAAAAAGGAAGAAATAGATCTTCATAAACCTTATGTTGATAGTATTGTACTCCTGAGTAAATCAGGAAAAATCATGCGTCGTGTTCCCGACCTGATTGATGTGTGGTTTGACAGTGGTGCTATGCCCTACGCTCAATGGGGTCTGCCCGATACAAGCTCAAATAAATTTGGCCCATTATCTCCCCAAAATTTCTTCAAATATCATGAGGCTTCGAAAGCCTCCCCCCTCGGGGCAGCTTTCCCGGCCGATTTCATCGCCGAAGGAGTGGACCAGACAAGAGGATGGTTCTATACGCTTCATGCAATCGCTGCAATGTTGTTTGATAGTGTGGCCTACAAGACCTGTGTGTCAAATGGCCTGGTATTGGATAAGAATGGCAACAAAATGAGTAAGCGATTGGGTAATGTAGTAGATCCGTTTAAAACTATAGAAACCTTTGGAGCAGATGCTACAAGATGGTACCTCGTTACCAACGCATCGCCCTGGGAGAATATGAAATTTGACCTGGATGGTATAAAAGAAGTACAAAGAAAATTCTTTGGTACATTATATAATACTTACCAGTTCTTTGCCCTGTATGCCAATGTTGACGGTTTTGCTTTCAGGGAAGAATATATACCGCTGGCCAGGCGCCCGGAGATTGACCGCTGGATACTTTCTTCGTTAAATACGCTGGTGAAGAAGGTAAACGAATACATGGATGATTATGAGCCAACACAGGCCGGGCGCGCCATTGAGGATTTCGTAGATGAACATTTAAGCAACTGGTATGTTAGATTATGCAGGCGGCGTTTCTGGAAGGGAGAATACGAGGAAGATAAAATATGCGCTTATCAGACTTTGTATGAATGCCTGGAAGTTATTGTAAGATTAATAGCCCCTGTCTCACCTTTTTTCAGCGATGTTGTTTACCAAAATCTCAATGCTGTAACGGGTCGTTTTAAAGCGAAATCAGTTCATCATGCCGACTTCCCTGTCGCCGATCCATCGGTCATTGATGGATCGCTGGAAGAAAGGATGCAACTGGCGCAGGATGCTTCTTCATTGATATTATCACTCCGTAAAAAGGTGAATATTAAAGTCAGGCAACCATTACAGAAAGCATTGATACCTGTTTTGAATACAGGAATGAAAGAGCAGCTTGAGAAGGTGGAAGATCTTATCAAGGCCGAAGTGAATGTAAAAAGAATAGAATACCCGGACCCGGATAATACATTTATCAGGAAAAAGATCAAACCTAATTTTGTTGCACTTGGAAAAAAACTTGGCGCGAAAATGAAAGCCGTATCCATAGCTTTGTCACAATTTACGCAGGAGGATATTGCAAGGCTGGAAAAAGAAGGCCAGTATAATTTGTCAATTGATGGCGAACCCGTAATATTACAGCTTAGCGAAGTTGAAATAAGCAGTGAGGACATTCCTGGCTGGACAGTTGCGAATAAAGGAAGTTTGACAGTTGCGTTGGATATAAAGGTGACGCCAGACCTCGAGGCGGAAGGAAATGCCCGGGAATTTGTGAACCGGATTCAGAAAATACGTAAAGACCGGGGCTTTGAGCTTACAGACAGGATAGAGGTAAAAGTGATTGCTGCCAACGGAATGAAAAATTCTTTGGCTCAGTTTAAAGAGTATATTTGCGCCGAAATTCTGGCCGATAAGCTGGAAATACTATCTGAAGTACCCGGTGGAACTGTCCTGGATGAGTTGGGGATTGATATTAACGATGTTTCGCTAAAAGTGATTGTTTCAAAAAAAGGCTAATTGTATGGCTAACAAGAAAAAACCGGCTTCTAAAAAGCCTGCTGCCAAATCGGCCCCTAAAAAAGCGGTCAAAAAGCCTGTTTCAAAACCAGTAGCTAATAAGAAGGCTGCACCTAAAAAAAAGGAAACTCCAGTGTCTAAAAAAATTGCTGCCAAGCCAGCATCTAAAAAAACTGTGCCCGAAAAAAAGCCAGCAGCTAAGCCTGCTTCAAAAGTTGTTGCTAAAACACCCCATAAGCCGGAAGTAAAACCGGCAACACCAACGCCGCCGCCGGTAGTTAAGCCTGTTGCTAAAAAGAACGGGTTAGTAGATCCTAAGTCACTTGTTTCTATTAAACCTGCTACAAAGCCGGTAATAAAAAAAGAACCACCCAAGCCAACAAAAGTTGTTATTCCAAAAACAACGATCAAGAGTGCAGTAAAATATGAACCCGAATTCACTAAATCTGTATTAGATACCCCTATGTACGAACAAAATGGCCCAACTATGAGATACTCAGACGCCGACCTGGCAGAATTCAGAGATATTATCACCAAAAAACTGGATGCAGCTAAAAAGGAACTCGCTTATCTCCAGGGTTTGATTACCCGACGTGATGAAGGTGGTGATATGGATGAAGCCCGCTACATGACTATGGAAGACGGCAGCGTAAGTATGGAAAGAGAACAATTAAGCCAGATGGCCAGCAGGCAGATTACCTTTATTGATCACCTGGAAAAGGCGATGATGAGAATTGAAAATAAGACCTATGGCATTTGCCGCGTTACAGGCAAACTGATCGATAAAGCAAGACTTCGCGCCGTTCCTCATGCAACGCTAAGCATCGAGGCCAAGCAGATGATGAGCAAATAATAATTGTAAAATTTCTTTAGGGGATATAATCCCTTCTTCCCTGGTAGCGGAAAGGCAATTGGCTTATCTGTGAAAGATAGGTGTACTATTTCTTTTCAAGGAACACCTGGTAGCCTACTCCAAGAACTACATTGTGTCCTGTAATCTTTTGTTTATAATCAACAGTCTGGTTTATATCTCCTGTGGCAGGGTCTGAATAATCCCGCAATGTTGTCCCCTTTGGATTACTGCTGGTATAAGAAAAAGTGTAGCCAATATAAAAGTCCAGGGAATTATGGTTGGCCAAAAATTTTGACACACCGAATGTCAGGCCTGTATTGACAAAAAGATCGCCGGAAGATTTTCGGTTATAACGGTCTACGTAAACACCTAATGTTTCGTATTCAAAACCTTCGCTTTTACTCCCGCTTAGCCCCAGGGAGAGATTATATTGCCCAAAAAAACGGGTTTTATTGCTGGTACCGGCAAAGTAATAACGGGTAAAGCCGCCGATTCCAAAACTGAACTGGCTGGTCTCATCTTTCAGGTAAGTATTCCCTGCTGCTGATTTGCCAAGTTGCTTTTGTTTAGTGTAGTTAAAACTGGGGGAAACGCCGATAGCAATATTGCTGGTTGTAAACCATCCCATAGAAGGAATAAGGGATACGCCATAATTAGTATTACTGGTGGAAGATGAGCCGGCAGAAGAGGAGAAATCGGTGGAGTTGCTGTTAAAAAATACTGATCCAACAGAGACGCCGACCATTCTGTCGCCCTTTTTAAACTGCGCATTGAGTGTTGCGCTAAAAGCCAATACCAGAGCTACAAAAGCCGGTTTTTTCAACATATACAAGTATTTGAGTAAGCAACAAATATAGCAGTTCGCGTAAAACCGGCAATGCTGAAATTTTTTTAAAAAAGCGATCCGGGAATGAAATATTTTCCCCTACCTTTAATCCTGTTGGAAAAACGGTGATTTCCGTTTACTTTTAGATAAAGAAACTAATTTAACTGCCAAAACAAACGTTATGAGAAAGTTGAGACTTCTTTCCCTTTCCTTTTTAGCTATTACATTTATCGCGGTTAGTTGTACAAAAGAAGGCCCTGAAGGTCCTGTAGGCGCTACTGGTCCGCAAGGTCCTCCGGGAACCCCCGGTGCTGCGGGTGCACCCGGTGCTCCTGGTGCTCCTGGTCCGCAAGGCCCTCCGGGAACGGCTAATGTGATTTATTCAAGTTGGATGGCTAGTCCAACTACTTTTGGCGTGGCAGGATGGTTTGATACTACTATATCTACTATTGGCACCGTATCCCGCGCTAATTTCCCTGCACCTTCCATGACACAGACTATACTTGACCAGGGTCTTACAATGGTCTATCATACGTTTGCCGCAACACCTCCGCCTACAGGAGGTACCAATGCACAACCGCTGCCTTATAATGTTGGAATAGGAGGTGGTAATTTTGTAGAGGTTAATTACAGGCCTGCGGTAGGAAGAGTAATTGTATTTCTCCATAATGTTCTACCCGGAACAGGCGGTTTTGGTTTCTTAGGAGGTCACTATTTCCGGTATATTATTATCCCGGGCGGAGTCGCTGGCGGACGAATGACAAGTGGCCCTGCAGCAGGAAATTCTATTACAGAATTGCAGGCAATGTCTTATGAACAGGTATTAAGGAAGTTTAAGATCCCTCTCGACGGATCCAATCAATAATATTCCTGATTAAAAAGCGCGCCGGTTTGTTTCAATACAGACCGGCTTTTTTATTCCGGGTTGTACAAAATATTATTGCAACAGCGACAGGAAGGATCAATAAATTTGGTTGTACGTTTGTATTTCTGTTAGTAAACTCAATAAAAAAGTCATTAATCAGCGGTATGACTATTCATTTCGGATATGAGAAGGGGCAGGTAATGCAGGCACTGCGGTATCATTTTATCAGCCGCCCCGAGATAAAGACCATGCTGATTGTAGTGAACATCTTTGCATTGGTGTCCGTCGTCCTGTACGCTTTGCATAAGATCACACCGGTGGCATTCATGGTAGGTTCAGGCCTCTGGCTGGTATTGATGGTCAGTTTTTGGTTTATATTACCCGGTATAGTTTACAAAAGAGCTGAAACTTTTCAGCATAGTTTTACGATGCATTTTGATGAAGACGATTTTACCCTGTCTCATGAAAGAGGTTCCCGTAAATGGTCGTGGAAAGCATTGAGTACTTTTCTTGAAAGCCCTCATTTTTTTCACTTATACTTTGACAGCCGTTCTTTTTTTCTTGTTCCCAAAAGCGGGTGCAAGGATCGTGACGAAGTATTTGAATTGCGCCAGATATTGAAGGAGAAAGTGAAGAAAGGGCGATAGCTATCAGGCTTTAGCTGTTAGCTATTAGTAATTCTTTATTGAGGAGAGATCCCGCTATAATCGGCCAGAGCTAATAGCTCTTCTACAATTGTTTCTCCATCACGTAGTGTGGAATAGTGACTTCCACGAATGGTTCACCCAACACCTTATAACCTACTTTTTCATAAAAGCCGACGGCATTGGCGCGGGCATGCATGCGTAAAATTTTATAGCCCCTGTCCCTGGCAATGTTTTCGGCAAAGTTCATTAAAGCCCTTCCGATACCTTTCCCCTGCAGGTCATTCAGTACAGCCATCTGGCGAAGTTTGACAGTGCCCGGATATTCTTCAACGAGCATGCAGCAGCCCAGTATCCGGTCATCTTCAAAAGCAGCGATGAGCATATTATCTTTTTCCCCTTCCAGTTCTTCAGGAGAGAAAGTAAGTCCGAGTGGCCTGCGCAAAATATCATCTCTCAATTTTACCATTTGCTGGTATTCTGCTGAGCCATGGTCAATGATTTTAAGCGCCATTGAGAAACAAGTAATGATTGAAGGTTTTCAATTTACAAAGAACCTTCGATACAAACAACCGTTTTCATTTAATAATTTTAAACTGGCATCCGGGTCAAGCAATAGTATTAGCGGCTCGTTTTCAGGTTGTTGAACCAAAACCGGAAAAAATGGGGTTTACGATGCTGGTTAGCCCAAAAAGTATATTTTTGCACCCATAAATCTAAACTTATACGACATGTCAGACATTGCATCAAGAGTTAAAAAGATCATCGTAGACAAACTAGGAGTTGATGAAGCAGAAGTAACTAATGAAGCTTCTTTTACCAATGATCTCGGAGCCGATTCACTGGATACCGTAGAACTGATCATGGAATTCGAAAAAGAATTCAATATCTCCATTCCTGATGAGCAGGCCGAAACCATCACTACCGTTGGCCAGGCTGTTGCTTACCTGGAAGAGCATGCCAAATAATGCATTTGTCCCGCTTCTGCCGGGATGAGATTGGAATGACCCCCGCCTTCTGACTGTTGACATGCAGCGAAGGCGGTTTTATCTTAACAACTAATAAGATGGGCTTTATGGAACTTAAACGAGTAGTTGTTACAGGAATGGGCGCCCTTACACCATTAGGAAATTCAGTGGAAGATTATTGGAAAGGATTAATTAATGGGGTTTCAGGCGCAGCTATGATTACACAATTTGATGCGAATAAATTTCGTACAAAATTTGCCTGCGAAGTAAAGAATTTTGACCCTATTCAGTTCCTGGATAAAAAAGAAGCGAGAAAGATAGATCGTTTTACACAGTTGGCATTAGTTGCCAGCGACCAGGCGATGAAAGATGCCGGCTTGAGTAAAGACACTATTAATCCTGACAGGATAGGAGTTGTTTTTGCAAGTGGTATCGGGGGATTAATAACTTTTCAGAATGAAGTAACTGATTTTGCCAAGGGCGATGGCACACCCCGTTTCAATCCCTTTTTCATTCCCAAAATGATACTGGATATAGCAGCGGGACAGATAAGTATGCGTCATAATTTGCGGGGCCCCAACTTTGCCGTTGTCAGCGCCTGTGCCAGCAGTACCAATGCTCTCATAGAAGCCTATAATTTATTGCGTCTTGGTAAGGCGGATATTATCCTGACAGGCGGAAGTGAGGCGGTGATCAGTGAAGCAGGAGTAGGCGGTTTCAATGCAATGAAGGCCATGAGCGAAAGAAATAGCGATCCCAAAACAGCCAGCCGGCCTTATGATAAAGACAGGGACGGGTTTGTCATGGGAGAAGCTGCCGGTGTACTGGCATTGGAAGAGCTCCGGCATGCGCAAGCAAGAGGTGCAAAAATATATTGCGAAATTGTCGGTGGCGGAGCTACCGCAGACGCTTACCATATCACAGCTCCCCATCCTGAAGGACTGGGGGCAAAAAATGTTATGCTGGCATCCTTATCCGATGCCGGCATGAAAGCGGAAGAAATTGATTATATCAATACGCATGGCACCTCCACACCACTGGGTGATATAGCAGAAGTAAAAGCGATCATGGATGTATTCGGCGACCATGCCTATCAACTTAACATCAGCTCTACAAAAAGCATGACCGGGCATTGTCTTGGAGCTGCTGGTGTCATTGAAGCCATCGCTTGTATCCAGTCAGTGCTGAATGATATGGTTCCTCCTACTATCAATCATTTTACGGATGATCCCGAACTGGACCCCAGGCTGAATTTTACTTTTAATAAAGCACAAAAGCGAACAGTGAATGCAGCATTGAGCAATACGTTTGGTTTTGGCGGCCATAATGCCTGTGTGATTGTAAAGAAGTATAAAGGTTGAGGGAGATTGGGCGTTTAAATCGTTTAAGGGTTTAACGTTCTTGTAAAAAGCAAATCTTCCTGTTTCAATAAATAGTCAAAAAATTGATTCACCCCGGTCAGAAACAACCTTTAAACGATTTAAACCTTTAAACGATTTATACCTTTTCAACTTTTTTTCGTAGTTTACCTTCCGTGGATTTCCTGAAAAACTTTTTTAAGAAACATACCGGCTCATCTTTTAAAAAGGAGCTTAAAAATATTTTAGGCTTTAAACCGGGTAACCTTTCTCTCTATAAAACAGCTTTGACTCATCGTTCCGTTCGTGAAGGCGCGGATGAAAATAATGAACGGCTTGAATATCTCGGCGACGCGGTGCTCAGCGCTTTGATCGCCGATTACCTCTTTAAACGATACCCCTATCGCGAAGAAGGATTCCTGACCGAAATGCGCAGTAAGATGGTCAACCGGCAACAATTGAATGAAATTGCTATCCGGATGGGGTTGAAGAAAATTACCTTGTATAATAAAATGGACGGCTCTTTAAAAGTGAGCCAGATATTCGGGAATACATTAGAAGCATTGGTAGGCGCCATTTACCTTGACTATGGATATAAGAAGACCAGCAAATGGGTGCTGGAATATATCATTCTTCCCCACATGTTCATGGACGATCTCGAAAACCTGGAGATCAATCACAAGAACAAATTATATGGCTGGGCCAATAAGAACGGGAAAGTACTGGAATTTGAAACTATCAGTGAACGATTAGAAAATGGCCGCCGCTTATTTACGATTGCCGCTGTGATTGACGGAAAAAACATAGCCGAAGGGAAAGCATTCAATAAAAAAGATGCATCGCAAATTGCTTCACAATTAGCTGTAGAAAAACTGGGTATTGTCAATTCAGATTCCCTGGTAGAAGAAAGCAAAACAGATAAAGACGCCAAATAAAAATCCAGGCTATTTTCTTTCCATGCATAATTCGATCAATACTCCATGGGTATCTTTGGGGTGAAGGAAACAAACTTGTTTATTATCCGCCCCCGTCTTCGGGGTTTCATTCAGCAAAACGAATCCTTGTTTTTTTAAGCGATCCATTTCGGTTTCTATATCCGCCACATCAAAGGCGATATGATGAAGGCCTTCGCCTTTTTTTTCAATAAACCGGGCAATGACTCCTCCCGGATCCATGCTTTCAAGCAATTCGATCTTGGTTCCTCCCGACATAAAAAAAGCCGTATTTACTTTTTCACCTTCTACCTGTTCGGTCTTATAGCAGGGGCTATTCAGCAGCTTCTCGAATAAGGGAATAGAAATGGCCAGGCTTTTGACAGCAATACCTATGTGTTCAACTTTCTGCATAGCAAGGAATTAAAGCTTGTTTCTCTTCGGGTAAAATTAGCATTTAACCTCAAAATTACCCCCCCGGAACAGAACATTTGAGCTAATTTTACGTTTATAAGCAGAAGGATTTTATGTTACAACTCCCTATCTATCTTGACTATAATGCGACCACACCCTGTGATCGGAGAGTTGTAGAAGCTATGACCCCTTATTTCACCCATCATTTTGGCAATGCAGCCAGCCGCAACCATTCTTTTGGCTGGCAGGCTGAAGAAGCAGTGAAACAGGCCCGCGAACAAGTCGCCAAACTGATCGGCGCTGAACCCCAGGAAATAATCTTTACCTCGGGGGCTACCGAGGCGGATAACCTTGCTATCAAAGGCGTATTTGAAATGTACGCCGGCAAAGGCAACCATATCATCACGTCAACTATTGAGCATAAAGCGGTGCTGGATACCTGTAAATACCTGGAAAAAAAGGGCGCTGAAATAACTTATCTCAAAGTAAAAGATAATGGCCTCATTGACACTGCAGAATTAGAAGCGGCGATTCGGCCAACAACCATTCTCATCGCCATTATGTATGCGAATAATGAAATAGGTACCCTGATGCCCGTGAAAGAGATCAGTGATATGGCTAAGAAGAAAGGGATACTTTTTTTCAGCGATGCTACACAGGCAACGGGAAAAGTACCTGTGGATGTAAACAAAGATGGCATTGACCTTATGGCTTTCTCTGCTCACAAAATGTATGGTCCCAAAGGAACCGGCGCTTTATATGTCCGAAGGAAAAATCCGAGAGTGAAACTGGCTGCGCAAATGCATGGCGGGGGCCACGAAAAAGGAATGAGAAGCGGCACCCTGAATGTGCCCGGCATTGTTGGTTTTGGAAAAGCCTGTGAAATAGGTATGGATGAAATGAAGGAAGAAGCCAGGAGGCTGCGTCAACTAAGGGATAAACTGGAAAATGCTTTGCTAAAGATTGATGGAGCCAGCCTGAATGGCGATAAGGATCGCAGGTTACCGCATATAACGAATATCTCTTTCCAATACGTGGATGGCGACGGATTGATGATGGGTCTCAACAAAAATATGGCAGTATCATCGGGTTCGGCCTGCACTTCTGCTTTATTGGAACCGTCTTATGTTTTGAAAGCCATTGGCCTTGACGACGACCTGGCCCATAGTTCTGTACGGTTTAGCCTGGGCCGGTTTACGACGGAAGAAGAGATTGATTATGTTATCGTACAGGTTACAAGTAAAGTAAACGAACTTAAAAATTCAAAATTGAAAATGGGAAACCTGGAAAGATCCGGTTTTTGATTTAATTTTTTATTATGCAAACATTAGACAATGCCATTCATGTCAGCGACAAGGCAAAGATTAAAATACAGCAATTATTAACGGAAGCCGGTGTAGCGAATGACCCATCTTATTTTCTTCGCGTGAGCGTGGTAGGCGGCGGCTGTTCCGGGCTGAGCTATAAAATGGATTTTGACAATGAGTCAAAACCTACTGACCAGGTATTTGAAGATAATGGTCTGAAGATAGTCACCGATCTCAAGAGTTTTTTATACCTGGTAAATACCACCCTGGAATTTTCGGACGGGCTGAATGGTAAAGGCTTCTACTTTAATAACCCCAATGCGAGCCGTACCTGTGCCTGCGGCGAGAGTTTTGCAGTATAATTAAAATGAGGAATAAGGAATGAGAAATGAGGGATACGGGATTTAAAACACTTCCTGAATTCTTATTTCTCATTTCTTATTTCTAATTTATTTACTTTGCACCATCTTATGTGGGCCATTTGTAAAAAAGAACTCCGTCAATTTTTCAGCAGTCTTACCGGCTATATTGCCATTATTGTTTTTCTTCTCGCCAACGGGTTGGTATTATTTGTTTTTGAAGACAATATTCTTGACTTTGGGTACGCTACGCTTGATAAGTTTTTTCAATTAGCGCCCTGGATATTATTATTACTGATCCCTGCCATTACCATGCGAAGCTTTGCTGATGAGTTCAAAGCAGGTACTTACGAGATATTGCAGACAAGACCTTTGAGCCGCTGGCAGATCATTGGCGGAAAATACCTTGGTACCCTGGTAGTGGTGATCTTTGCCCTGCTGCCTACTGTTATTTATTTTTTCTCGCTACAGCGGCTTTCGTCTGATGCGGGGCTTGATACAGGTGCTACGATTGGCTCTTATATTGGTTTGTTTTTCCTGGCTGCGGTTTTCATTTCCATCGGTATTTGTACCAGCAGTTTTACCAATAACGCTGTAGTGTCCTTTATCATCAGCCTGATAGCTTGTGCTTTGCTGTATTATGGCTTCAGCGCTATCAGCCGGCTGCCGGGATTGCCGGCGGGAGCTGATTATTATATAGAAATGGCGGGCATTGATTTTCATTACCGCAGTATCAGCCGGGGTGTGATTGATACCAGGGATGTCATCTATTTTTTAAGTATAATATTTTTATTGCTTACCATCACCAACCGTAACCTGCTAAAACGATAAATGAAAAACCCCTTGCAGAAAATACTGGCTTCAAAATACGGGTGGCTGCTGCTGCTCATCATATTGTTTGGTATTAATTTCCTGGCATCGGCTTTTCATTCCCGGCTTGATCTTACCAGGGAAAAGAGATATACACTGAGTAATCCGACAAAAGAAGTTTTAAACGGGTTGGAGGATGATCTGCAAATAGATGTCTTCCTGAAAGGCGATTTCCCGTCGGGGTTTAGAAAATTAGCTAACAGTACAGATGAATTCCTGCAGTTGCTCAAAGACCGGAACGGTGCAAAGATCCACTATGAATTTATTTCACCGCAGGATGAAATACCTGGCGCAAATGGAGTAAAATACCAGGATACGCTGGTAGCAATGGGAGCCAGCCCGATCAACCTTACAGTACAGGTAAAAGCAGGGCAGGAGCAGAAATTTGTATTCCCGGTTGCGCTGGTAAAATATAAAGGAGAGCAGCGGTTAATCAACCTGTATTCAGGAGGAAGCAGGATTATTTCCCAGGTTGAAATAAATAATGCAGAAGCGTTGCTGGAATATAATTTTCTGAAAATTATTGATGAGTTAATTCACCCTGAGAGACCGGTAGTTGGATATGCGACCGGAAATGGTGAACCGGACCTGAAGGGGTTTGACACATACGATTTGCAACAAATAGTCAGGCAGCGATATGATTTTTATACTTTTAATCTTACTGCTCAGAAAATTATTCCCGACCAATTCAATGTTTTTATAATTGTAAAACCTTCTTTGCAGTTTACCGAGGAGGAGAAGCTCAAAATTGACCAATATATAATGAGAGGCGGTCATGTTCTCTTTTTTATTGACCGCCTGTATGCCGAAAATGACAGCCTTAAGTTCAAACCTCAAACAGTTGCTTATGACAGGGATTTAAACCTGACGGATATCTTGTTTCGTTATGGTGTTCGTATCAACCCTTCTCTTATCATGGATTTGCAATGCGATTTTTTATCCCTGGTTGTCGGCGGCACGCAGGAAAATCCCCAGAAAGAATTTTTGCCCTGGAATTATTATCCCGTTTTTCAAAGTAAAAATGATCATATTATCAATAAGAATATCGGGCTTGTTACCGGTAAATTCGTGAATTCACTTGATACGATACAGGAAAATAATGTCAGGAAAACTATTTTGCTGTCATCCTCTCCCAATTCCCGTATTATTTCCACACCTGCCCTGATCAGTTTAAACGAGAATAAAATTGCCCCGCAGGATGAAAAATTCAGGGCTGATAATATACCGGCAGCCGTTTTGCTGGAGGGAAAGTTTACTTCTTTTTACAAGAACAGGGTGGGCAAGATCACTATGGATAGTTTGAACAAAGAAGGTACTCCATTTAAAGAGGAATCAGTGAATAACGCCAAAATTATTGTAGTAGGAGACGGCGATATGGTGTTAAATGAAATTATTGTGAATGAGGGGCAGTCTCCCATGCCGCTTCCTATGGGCTGGAACAGGAACGCTTATCAGGAATATGCAGAGAAAACAGAAAACGCCCGGTTTTTCATTCCTTTTGCCAACAGGAATTTTTTAATGAACTGCCTTGAATATTTTACCAATAAACCCGGTATAATAGAAACCGGCAATAAAGAAATCGTTCTTCGCCTGCTGAATACTGAAAAAGTAAAAAAACAAAAAACAACCTGGCAGTTCATCAATATCGCCCTGCCGGTATTACTTGTCATCTTTTTTGGATTTGTTTACCAGCAAACGAGGAAAAGAAAATATGCTGCCTGATGCTTTTTTGACTAATTCCCACCCCCTCCTTATTGTATCTTTGCTTCTTAAATTATAAAAGGGATAATGACGACAGACCAGGTTACTTATGTTGTATTTGGCGTGGTTTTACTGGTAGCATTGATCTTTGATCTTGGCCTGTTGAGCAGGAAGAATCATAAAGTGACAATAAAGCAGGCGCTGTATCAAACCTTCTTCTGGGTAAGCCTTGCGCTGGCTTTTTTTGTTTTTATGTGGGCAGAAAAAGGGCAAACGCTTTCATTGGAATATCTCAGCGCCTACCTGATGGAATGGAGCCTGAGCATCGATAATATTTTTGTTTTCATTATTATTTTCTCCTCATTCGGTGTTAAAGAAAAACATTATGGCCGGGTATTGCTCATTGGTATCCTGATGGCCATTGTTTTGCGTATCATTTTTATTACGGTGGGTGTCGCGTTGGTAAAATTTGACTGGGTATTGCTGGTCTTCGGAGCCTTTTTGGTTTACACGGGCTACAAAATGTTTACTGCCGATGGCGACCAGGAATTCGAACCGCACGATACAAAAATTTATCATTTTTTAAAACGGGTGCTGCCATTGACTCCCCATGACGGGGATGGGAAATTCTCTGTCCGGGAAAATGGGAAGCGGCGATATACAACATTATTCATTGTTGTGATGATGCTCGCGGCGATTGACCTCGTATTTGCATTGGATTCCATCCCTGCGGTACTGGGGATATCAAAGGATAAACTGGTTGTATATACTTCCAACATTTTTGCCGTGCTTGGTCTCCGCTCTCTTTTCTTCCTTTTACGCGGGGCGGTAAGTAAATTTGATTACCTGCAGCAGGGCATCGCCATCGTACTGGCGTTTATCGGGCTAAAAATGCTGGGCGAACACTGGATCAATCAATGGGTAGAGAAAGAAATACAGGTTTTCATTTCGCTGGGGGTGATACTGGTTTGTATAACGGGTTCTGTTTTCTATTCTATCTTCATGAAGAAAAAAGGCGAGCCGCCGGATGTGAATGAAGAAGACATTTATTAAAAATATTCATTTCAATTAAAGACCTGCCGGTTGAAATATTCCCTGGAACATATTGCCCGTATCGTAGGGTCTTCATCAAAAGGGACCGATGCTGTTATTGAACATCTTGTTCTTGACAGCCGGAAGATCTATTCTCCCGCTACTTCCCTGTTTTTTGCATTAAAGGGACCCAGGCGAGACGGTCACCAGTTTATAGCGGAGGTATATAAAAAAGGGGTCAGGAATTTTATAATCAGCGAAATGCCGGCGCTGACTGCTTATCCCGAAGCGAATTTTATTTTGGTCAATGATTCCCTGGTTGCCTTACAGCAATTAGCAGCCTGGCACCGGGGGCAATTCAATATACCGGTGATCGGGATCACCGGCAGCAACGGGAAGACCATCGTGAAAGAATGGCTGTACCAACTGCTTCATGCGGATTATAATATTGTGAGAAGCCCTAAAAGTTACAATTCCCAGATCGGTGTGCCATTAAGTGTATGGCAGATGAGTGAGCAAAATACACTGGCCATATTTGAAGCCGGTATTTCAATGCCTGGTGAAATGAAAAAACTGTGGAATATTATCCGGCCGACTATCGGGATCATAACAAATATTGGCGAAGCGCACAGTGAGGGTTTTGAAAGCATACAAAAAAAGGTGGAAGAGAAAATACAATTGTTACGCGGCGCCAAAGAAGTTATTTTCAGCAACGATCATTTTGAAGTAACTAAAGCAGTTGATTTATGGCGGGATGCTGAAACACACGCTACTCATAAGGAACCCTTTCACCTATTCTCATGGGGAACAAAGGTTAATAGTATTTTACAAATTACTTCCATAAAAAAACAGTCAACCTGTACACTGATCAGCGCTTCCCTGAGACAAAAGCCTTATGCTGATAGTACCGGCCATGCTTCCATAACCATCTTCTTTACAGATGACGCGTCCATCGAAAACGCTATTACCTGCTGGTGTGTACTGCTGGTGCTGGGTGTTGATCAAAAAAAGATAGAGGAAAGAATGAAGACTCTTCAGCCGGTAAATATGCGGCTGGAGCTCAAGAAAGGGATCAACCATTGTAATATCATCAACGATAGTTACAGCGCCGACCTGAGTTCCCTGGAAATTGCATTAAACTTTTTAAGCCAGCAGGGCGGAGGCTCAAAAAAGACGGTCATATTATCTGATTTTTTACAAAGTTCTTTGAAAGATGAAGATTTGTACTCCCTTCTTCTCGAAAGTTTACAAAAGCATCATGTGGACCGGTTAATCGGTATAGGTGGAAAAATTTCAAAGACACTTAGTTCGCGGGTCTTACATCCGGGTCAGCCGGCGATAACGGAGTTATATGATTCAACCGGGGATTTTATACAACAATACCGTTCTTCACAGTTTAAGGAAGAAACGGTTTTAATCAAAGGGGCCAGGGTTTTTGAATTTGAAAAGATCGTGCAATTACTGGAACAGAAAGTTCACCAGACTGTACTGGAAATAAACCTGAATGCGATCGCGCATAATCTTAAAGTATACCAAAACCACCTTGACCCGGCAACAAAAGTAATGGGGATGGTCAAAGCTTTTGCTTATGGCAGCGGTGGCGCAGAAATAGCAGGTATTCTGCAATACCAAAAAGTGGATTACCTGGGTGTCGCTTATGTGGATGAGGGTGTAGAATTAAGAAAAATGGGGATCACATTGCCCATAATGGTAATGAACCCTGAAGAAACGGCTTTTGAATCATTAATAGAGTATAATCTCGAGCCGGATATTTATTCATTTGAATTATTACATTCTTTTGATGCTTTTTTACAAAACGAAGGATTACAGCAATATCCCGTCCATATTGAAATTGAAACCGGGATGAACCGGCTGGGTTTTGCTGCCGGGGAAATAGAGGCGCTTGGTGACTTCCTGCGAGACACATCTTGCATGAAAGTGCAAACCGTTTTCTCCCATCTTGCTGCCAGTGAGGATGCGATGGAAGATAAATTTACGTTTGAGCAGTTTGATCTTTACAAACAGGCGGTCCGGCAATTGAAAGGGAAGCTGCAGTATTCATTTATTGAACATCTTGCCAATTCCGGAGCAATCTTCCGCCTGCCGCAATTACAATTGGATATGGTAAGATTAGGCATCGGCCTGTACGGGGTAGATAGCAGTAATACTCACCAGGCCGAACTTCAGCCTGTCGCTACATTAAGATCAACGATTGCGCAACTTAAATATCTGAAAGCCGGTGAATCGGTAAGTTATAACCGGAAGGGAATCGTAAAAAAAGACTCGGTGATTGCAACCGTGCGGATAGGATATGCCGATGGTTTCTCCCGCCATTTGGGAAATGGAAGAGGTAAAATGCTGGTGAAAGGACAATTGGCCCCGGTGATGGGTACAGTTTGTATGGATATGACCATGATAGATGTTACGGGTATTGAGGGTATCCGTGAAGGAGATGAGGTGATCATTTTTGGAAAAGAATTACCCGTGCAAAAAATAGCAGAGTGGGCCGGAACGATTCCTTATGAAATAATGACGGCCATCTCGCAACGGGTGAAAAGGGTATATTTTGAAGAGTAATAAGTCAACCAGCTCATACAGGTCACAGGAGTCATATCTATGATGAGGAGCCTGACCCCTGTGACCTGTATGAGCTGGTTGACTCCTATGCCCGGCTGACTGCCTGACATTTATGACTTCTTTGACCTGCGGGCTTTCTGCTTTTGACTTATATTTGCCGACTAAACCCCCGCCGGTGAAACGCAGAAACGTCATTCTTATCATTGCCTTAATCATTTTTGCTGACCAGGCATTAAAGATATGGATCAAGACTTCTTATACTTATGGGGATACCGGCGTAACAGGTCTGAACAGGTTCAAGCTTTATTTTATTGAAAATCCCGGGATGGCCTGGGGATGGGAATTCGGGGGTGATTGGGGCAAAATGATACTAACTCTTTTTCGTTTGGCCGCTGTAATATTCGGAACATGGTATCTTGGAAAAATAGTTAAGAAACATTACAGCAGGGGATTTATCGTTTGTGCCGCGCTGATCTATGCAGGCGCCCTGGGCAACCTTATAGACAGCATGTTCTATGGATTGATATTTGAAGAAAGCTCTTATTCGCATGTTGCGGCTATTTTCCCGTCACATGCTCATGGATATGCAGGGTTCCTGCATGGCCGTGTAGTAGATATGCTTTATTTCCCGCTTATCAAATCCAACTTTCCTTCCTGGTTTCCTTTTGTGGGCGGCGATAGTTTTGAATTCTTCAGCCCGATTTTTAATATAGCCGATGCTTCTATTTCAGTAGGCGTGATCACGCTTTTGATTTTTCAAAAAAAGTTTTTCAAAAAACACAAGGAAGAAAATCACCCGGTCGCGGAAACCAGTGCTGAGATAAGTGATAAAGTGCAGGTGCTTTGAGTACGAAAGACGGGTTAATTCGATAAGTTCATTATGAAATTGGGATCCCGGTAGCTACCGGGATCCCAATGTTAAAATTTCAGAATGAGTTTAACTATCAACGATTTTGTTTAATCACCTTCCTGTAAATGACATCTTCGTTCATTTCAATCCGCAGTACATAAACCTCAGGCGCCAATGATCCTGTATTCTCAAAGACCAGTTGGTTTACCCCTGTTCTGATATCCAGTGATTTTCTTTTTACAGTGATACCAAACTGGTTTATCAGTTCAGCTTTTGCGATACCATCTTTAGCGGACGAAATATCAAAATACAACTGGTTCGCGAAAGGATTGACGACTGAAGCAAAGGAGAAATTGTCAATGCTGGTCGACAGCATCAATGTCCTGGAATAACTCACCTTGTTATCAGGGGTGCGCGTGACGATACGGTAGAATGCTTTTCCCACAATATCCTGCGGGTCGGTAAATTCATAATTGTTTTGCGTGGCACTGGGATCATCATACCCGTTGATTGTACCAATAACACTGAAGCTCGATCCATTCAAGCTTTTCTCCACATCATAATAAAGAGGCCCTTCTTCGATACTGGTTATCCAGTTCAGCGTTGCTTTGCTATTAGTTAACTTACCATTGAGCGTCGTAAACGTGGTATTTAATATCGGGCCGCAATCCATTACCGTTAAAGTAATGATGTTGGTAGCATCTGTTGACCGGCAATTGGCATCAGCCAGGTTGCCTGAAGTCGTAGCCACCACTAACCTGTATTTATCTCCTGTATTGGCCAGCGTAGCGAAAGCGGGAGGAATAGTATAGGAGGAAACATATTCCCAGGCAGTACCATTCCAGACAGGAGCGGCAGGGCCAAGGGTTCCTGTAACATCCGTCCAGGTGGCACCACCGTCCGTGCTTCGCTGCCATTTATAATACACATAGTTATTAAAGAAAGATCGTACAGTATCGGAAATAGTCAGCGGGTTGCCCTTGCAGACACTCGGGGCATTGGAAGGAGAATATTTCATGTTGGGCAAACAAGTTGCCACTGAAATATCATCAAGTGCCCAGTCGTTTCCTCCTCCCCCCGGTGCATTATTAAAGAATTTTAATGTAAAGCTTGTTTGGGCAGGACCCGTTAAGATGGTAAATCCTCTTTTTACCCATTGGCCGTTGTAATTAATATTACCTGTAGTATAATAATCAACACCATCTACCTCGTAAGTAAGATTGGGATGAACGCCGGAAGAATCACCGGGAGCGGTTGGCTGATAGCCGGCTGATGAAGCTCCTGTTCCATTCGAGTCGCAACCGCATTTCGAACAAATATTCCTTATCCAGCTTGATATTTCATAGTAGGTATTCGGGCAAAGATTAGAAATGGTTTGCTGGAAAGCCGAGTCAATACGGTAAGCCGCATTCACTACCAGCATATACCCACCGTTTTTATTTGCTACGGTATCTGTGGCCGGATTACCGGCAGTAGGGCTTATTGCTCCTGTATGGTCACCGATAATATCCCATACACCGAATACACGGTGTGTAGGCGCTGAGCCATCGGGTTTGGGCCATGTATTCAGCGTCGTATAGGCATTTATTGTACTGGTATTATTGGCCACTCCATAGAAATAGTCATTAGGACCATTGTTTGTGAAAATAGCATACGTATAGCTGGGTGGTACATTCGCTGAAGTACCCCTGTTTCTTGTAGGGCCTGATCCGAATGTCCCGTTAAACTCTGTACCAATTGAATTGGCGCCAGTCGCATTCGCACACATACCATAGTTTTTATAAACGGCTACAGGGTTGGAAGGGAATGTATTTGAACTTACAAATGCCGAAGTTGTCGTATAAGTAATGTTTCCACCACCGGTATTGATAATTGAACCTATGGGGGATGTAACTACTATCCTGTAAGTTGCCATCATAATACAACTGCTACCAAAAAAAGAAGGTTTGTGGCCATTATTATTCCTTATCCTTCCCCTGCGGCTGATAGTAGCCGGGTTATCTGCCTGGTTGTACCCAAGGTTCATGGTTATGGCGGTTCCCGTTATCCAGCCTTCGTCATTGACGGCATCATTTTTTGCATCGGTGAACTGCTTGAATATCTTTCCTTCATTGGTTAAAATTCTTAAAGTACCCGGGATATAGGTAGTACCAGCAGGGATATTATCATTAAATTGGCAACTATCATATACGCCTGCCCTGACTACCACAGACGCTCTTATCTCCAGGGTATCGCCGGTTTCTACCGTACCACTATTGGGTTTGCTTATATTGACATAGCTTTTCCCAAAGTCGATGATTGGTACTACGGCTGCCGCGGTTGTTATACATATAGAGAAGCCTGCATTGGTCGTTAATATAGTAGAGTTGGTAGAGTACACCCTGATAAAATAGGTAACTCCGCGGCCCAGCGTGGTTATGTTAATGCTTGTCGTACCGCAGGCAATAGATGTTAAAGCCCCGCAGGTGCCTGAGAAAAGCTGTATTCTTGAGCCTCCTCCCGTTCCGGTTAAGTTAGCGCCTAAAGCACTTAACGTGATCACATGGTCAGTCGAGGTAGAAGTAAATGTATACCATACGTCATCATCAGGATTACCTCCGCATGGGCCAACAGCTATACCGGAATTGGTGGCATTTGCTACTGTTCCTACAGTAGCAGCCGCGCAAGCTGCTCCGGGAGCAGCGGGTGTTAACACTACGGCAGTAGCACAGTTGTCATTGGCAGGCGCTTGCGCAAAAGCAGTATTGCTAAGCTGAAGAACCGATATCAACAACAAAATTATACAGAACGGCAATTTTGCGCACTTGTGTAAAATTGTTTTCATTGGCGTGGATTTTTTTCAAAGGATCCAGGGTTTTATAGGTGAAAAAGTATTAAAAATATTGATGCTGGAACAGAGGAGATTAGCGTAGTTAAAACAGGCGAAAATGCCGTATATTTTCTCAAACGAAATAGGGAGAATCTTTGGGAAAAGCTTACTGGCAAACACTTATAGCGGGCTGCACGGTAGTATTTTCATTTCCCTTTAGCCACGGCAATGGATTGATCATTATAGGATAAAATAGCCGGCCGGTGAAGAATAAATGCGCAGTATTTATACTGAACAAATAGTATAAAAAAAAATGCCCCTGGCGGGGCAAGGTTTGTTTATTTTATGGTTAAAGGATTACTCATAATTTTTGAACCAGTCTTTTTCTGTCAACCCGATATCCTTGGCCAGTTTATCGGGCCTGGGAGATGGTTTAAATCGCTCATTATAAGGATTGATCATGGGGAAGACCCTCGCCCGGTTACCGGTTTTAGTTTTCCCCGAAAGCAGGGCTCTTAAATAAGGTGACTGAGGCTGTTTGTCCGGCGCTCCCGGCTCTTTGATGGCTTTTAACGGATAGGCAGAAAAATAGAAGGAAGGCTTGACAATACTTTTCATAGCGTTGGGATTAGTTTTTAAAAGGTATCTGATTTCGGATACTAAAATGAGGCAATGCCGGCAGTTTTGCAAGCTTTGATCAGGAAAAAAAGATAAATACTGTCAATCCGGTTTTTTTACGATAGGAAATTTACCATTTCCGCCTTATATCCCGCCTACCATCTTAGCCGGTACCACCCATTCATCAAATTGCTCAGGGGTAACATACCCAAGTTTTACAGCCATTTCCTTAAGCGTTGTTCCTTCTTTGTGGGCTTTCTGGGCTATCTCAGCCGCTTTGTAATACCCGATCTTTGTATTAAGCGAAGTCACCAGCATCAGTGAGTTTTCAACGTGCTTCCTGATATTTGCCTCAATCGGTTCAATGCCCTCCGCGCATTTATCATTAAATGAAACACAACCATCCCCTATCAGGCGGGCGCTGTGCAGGAAATTATAGATCATTACAGGCTTAAAGACATTTAATTCAAAATGGCCGGTGGCGCCGCCGATATTAATAGCCACATCATTGCCCAATACCTGCGCGGCTATCATTGTCAGCGCTTCACACTGGGTCGGATTTACTTTACCGGGCATTATCGAAGAGCCGGGTTCATTATCCGGAATATGTATTTCCCCGATACCACTCCTGGGGCCGGAAGAAAGCATGCGGATATCATTGGCAATTTTCATCAGGCTTACCGCTATCGTTTTTAAGGCGCCATGCGCTTCCACAATAGCATCATGCGCGGCTAATGATTCGAACTTATTTTCCGCGGTTATAAAGGGAAGACCCGTCAGGGACGCGATATGCTTTGCCACATTTTCTGAATACCCCGGGGGTGTATTGATACCTGTACCGACTGCTGTTCCTCCCAATGCCAGTTCACTTAAATGAGGCAATGTATTCCTGATAGCTTTTAGCCCATGATCCAACTGAGAAACGTAACCGCTGAATTCCTGCCCGACTGTTAAAGGCGTGGCATCCATAAAATGGGTTCTGCCGATCTTCACCACTTTCATGAACTTCTTACTTTTTTTCGCCAGTGTATCCCTGAGCTTTTTAATACCCGGGATAGTTACTTCCGCCAGTATTTTATAAGCCGCGATATGCATGGCTGTAGGAAAGGTATCATTCGAGGATTGTGATTTGTTTACATCGTCATTGGGGTGCAGTATCTTTTCTTTATCGGTCAATTTTCCTCCATTCAATACATGGCCGCGATAAGCGATCACTTCATTTACATTCATATTGCTTTGTGTACCGCTGCCGGTTTGCCATACTACTAAGGGAAAGTAGTCATCCAGTTTCCCCTGCAGTATTTCATCACATACTTTACCGATCAGCGTCAATTTATTCTTTGGTAAGACACCTGCTTCGTTGTTAGTGATGGCTGCCGCTTTTTTCAGGTAAGCAAATGCGCGGATAATCTCTTTCGGCATCCTGTTGATATCCTGCGCTATTTTAAAATTGTCAATACTGCGCTGCGTTTGCGCTCCATATAGCGCATCAGCGGGGACTTTTACTTCTCCCATTGTGTCTTTTTCAATTCTATATTTCATATAGGTGTTCGTGTATTATATGAAAGAAAACAATTTATTAAGTTTCCAGGTTGCAAAGGTAGCGGAATTGAGTTTTTATCCTCCTGAGTTATCTGGCCTAAAGAGATTAATTTTATCACCTGCCAATTCAAAAATCAATGAGAAAATTACTTGCCGCCATTCTTGTATTCCAGCCATTCCTTTTGTCCGCACAGCATTATCAGCCCGACTGGGAAAGTCTTGACAGCAGGCCGGTTCCGCAATGGTTCAAAGATGCCAAATTCGGCATCTTCATTCATTGGGGCGTATATGCTGTTCCGGGATGGAGCACAAAAGGGAATTATGCCGAATGGTACCAAAATGGTTTGCAGACCAATGATTCGGCAAGAATGAAATTTCATAAAGCAAAGTTTGGAGACCGCAGCTATTATGACCTCGCCAATGATTTCAAAGCCGAGCTTTTTAACCCGGATGCATGGGCCAAACTCTTTGAGCAATCCGGAGCGAAATATATCGTGCTTACCTCCAAGCATCATGATGGCTTTGCTTTATGGCCGAGCCAGGAGGCTAATAAAACATGGGGCTTCAAATGGAATGCAGCGGATATCGGTCCTAAAAGAGATTTGCTGGGTGATCTTTTCAAAGCCGTAAGAAAAACACCGGTTCATGCGGGCATGTATTATTCACTTTATGAATGGTTCAATCCTTTGTGGAAAAGCGACAGGGACAAATTTGTAAAAGAACATACATGGCCGCAGATGAAAGATCTTATCAATACCTATCAACCCGATGTCTTCTGGACAGATGGCGACTGGGATGCGCCGGCCGAAACATGGAAGTCGCAGGAATTTCTTGCCTGGTTGTACAATGAAAGCCCTGTAAAGAATAAAGTCGTTGTCAATGACCGATGGGGATCGGGTGTTCGCTTCAAACATGCCGGGATCTATACTCCCGAATACCAGCCTGACCTTGATTTTGAAGATCATTACTGGGAAGAAAGCCGCGGCATGGGATATAGCTATGGGTATAACCGGGAAGAGGATGCCTGGGACTATAATTCTTCCCGGTCCTTATTACTGCAGTTGATAGACAAAGTAAGCCGGGGCGGGAATTTTTTATTGGATATCGGCCCCGATGAACATGGAAAGATACCGCCCATTATGCAGGAACGCCTTTTAGAGATGGGCGAATGGCTGAAAATAAATGGTGAAGCCATCTACGGCACTTCAAGATGGAAAGAAAGCTGTCAATGGAGTAAAGGCAGGAGAGATTATAAAAACAGGAGCGGGGATATGCTTTTGAAAATTACCATTGATCCCGATCCGGGCTATGCCGTGAAAGAAGTTTTTTATACTTATAATCCAAAGACGAATATGTTGTATGGTATTCTCCCAAAATACCCTGCGGATAAAACAATGGTTTTGAAAAATATCCAGTTGCCGCCAGGGACAATTATACTTTTTCTTCCTACCCATGAGAGCCTTCCGTGGAAACAGGAGGGCAATGATATCGAAATCAATTTTCCGGAATACAATCCTGAAAAGATGAAAGCACCCTCCGCCTATGTAATTAAGATCGAAGATTACGGAAGGTTCATCGCTAAGCCACAAATCAAAGTCAACTATAAGCCAGGCGCTTTAAAGCCCGTTGTAACCATCAATGCAGATCCGGGAACAGTTATCTTTTATACGCTGGATAATTCAGAACCCGGGCCTCACGCTATTCCTTATAAGCTGCCTTTTACTCCTGATAGTTCCTGCACGGTAAAAGCCATAGCCAGAATAGACGGATCATTGGAAAACCTCCAGGCAATCGTTCCAAGTGCCACTGTGATGGCGGAAGTCAAAACGTTTACCTGGATGAATGCGGCAAAGGTTTCCGCTGCCAGGCCTGGTATAGCCTATAAGTATTTTGAGCCTTCCGGAAAAATTGATATGAATTTTGTTATGGCAAGCCCTGTCAGCTCAGGCATAACGGATAGTATTTCACTGGCTAAAAAACAAAGCCAGGATAAGTTTGCCTTTGAATTTGACGGCTATATAAAAATCAGCAAAGACGGTATCTATAATTTCTTTACAGAATCGGATGATGGCAGCAGGTTATTGATAGATGATAAGGAAATTGTCAATAATGATGGCGATCATGGCGCTGTGGAGCAAAGCGGCAAAGCCGCCCTGAAAAAGGGATACCACAAGATCCAATTGCTCTATTTTGACAGTGGCGGCGGTAATGAGCTAAAAGTGTCCATGCAGCCGGAAGGGGGTAAAAAAGAAGGAATACCCGCCTCCGTCTTATTTCATTGATCTTAAAAAATCATTTGCCTTTAAAATTCGCTTTTCTTTTTTCCAGGAAAGCGGAAGTTCCTTCTTTCATGTCTTCTGTAGTAAAACATTCGGCGAATTTTTGTATTTCAAAATCGTAGCCCGCTTG
>JAUZOA010000054.1 GCA_030706685.1 Bacteroidota bacterium | reverse complement strand
CGTGACGGTAAGGTTGCATATATCGGCGACCCACACACAATTGATAAACCATTGGAAGAAATGGTAAATAATGAATATGACATGAGAGTTGCCATTGCAAATTACAGATCAGGCGCACATGCTGCCGCATTGCTTCCTGAACTTGATATTGCATTGAAAACAAACAATGTAAAAGAAGCCATTTCAATCGGCAAGCAGGTACTGTACAATTTCAGCTATGTGAAGCCAAACACTTACCTGGTACTTTCATCTTCCATTACTGGTACAAAAACAACAAATGATGAATTGTTGGAAATAGCGTTGATAGCCGCCAAACGCGGCGTAGCTTCTACTCAATTTGAGTCTCCCGGCTTTTATGATTTACTGGCGACAGCATACGCAGCAAAAGGTGATTATATCATGGCGGCAGCAACGGAAAAGATGGCCATTATTTATTCAGAAGGAGAGATGAAAGAGAGCCAAATGAAAAAGTTTAGTAATTACCAATCGCTCATCAGGGAATAAAAACAGCTAAAGCCGTTCAGGGATTATTTCCTTTTCATAGCCCACAGTTTAACCCCTGCCGTCAGGGCACAAGTATGGATTAAAGCACGGATAACCATAGACCTGCCTGCTTGGCCCATCCGGGAAGGGGGATTCCAGGTAGTGTCTCACGTTGAATCACTTATCCTCCAGCCTTTTCAAATATGCTTTTTGTAAATCTTCAATCATTGCATCATATCCTTTCCGGTCAATGAATGCTTCAGGATGATAAGCATCGCCGGGCTTGCGTTTCTGGTGAAGTCCGAACTGGCTGGCATGAGAAGAAAGCCAGATATCGAATTGTAATTTTTTCATCGCCGCAAATGTATTCGCATAGTCTTTTCCCACATCGGGGTAGGTGGGCATGCCTGAAAGTTTGGTGGGGTCAAGTATAGTAGGCATATTGGCAATTAACACCCGGTAGGACCGGCTGTCGTCCTTCACATCAAATAAAAAACTACAGGCCCCCTTTGTATGCCCCGGGTGATGTAATACAATGATCTGCATACCGCCTAGTCTTACCGTATCCTCATCATGCAGCAACCGGTCTGCCCTGACAGGTTCAAATGTGCTGCCCTGGCCACCCATTGCATAGTCGGAGTTTCCTCCATCAGCCAGTACCGGTGCATCTTTTTCATGGATCATCATAGCGGCGCCCGTTATCTTTTTTATTTCCGCCATCCCGCCTACATGGTCATAATGCGCGTGTGTTGCGAGTAAAATTTTGATATCTGAAAAATTAAAGCCTAACGCTTTCACATTCGATTGGATCATGGACACAGATTCCGCCAGCCCTGTGTTGATCAGGATATGCCCCTGGGGAGTAGTAATCAGGTAGCAGGCAAGGTCATAAGTTCCTACATAATACAGGTTGCCGGCAATACGGAAAGGTTCGTACGCCTGCGACCAGCTTTCCTGGACATTGGGAGGTTTGATGAGTTTTTGACCTGTGGCAAAAAAACTGGTAAACAAAAGCCCCGGGATAAGCGCTGCTGTCAATTGTAATCTTCTGAATGTTCGCATAGTAATAAAGTGAGCGAAGGTATAATTCTTTTGCCACGAGTCTCCGCGTTTGAGCCTCTTTTCTGACAATGTAGCCTTCCATGAAATAACTGTATCATAATGCATCCGGGCGGGCTTGCTGTGAACTTGATCCGGACTTCCTCCGGCTATGGTGAGAAGAGGACAGGGCCCGGTAATACACCATTTTGAAAATATATTTCACGCGACGATCCAACGGGGCAATGTTCGCTGCGTCGCCTTGCCGCTGCGAACATTGCGGGAAACCAAACTGGTACAATACCCACGGTTCTGCCTGGTTTAAATTGCTGATTGTTTTTATATATTTCACGCGACGATCCAACCGGGCAATGTTCGCTGCGTCGCCTTGCCGCTGCGAACGCTGCGGGAAACCAAACTGCACACTATCCAAAGTATCAGTAATCTAGCAGTTTGAAAATATATTTCACGCGACGATTGCAACGGTGCAATGTTCGCTGCGTCGTCAGGCCGCTGCGAACGCTGCGAGAAATCAAACTGGTACAATACCCACGGTTCTGCCTTGTTAAATTGCTTATTGTTTTTATATATTCGCCAAAACCTTTGATATGATTGATACAACCATGGTCACCACTAACATTGAACTGAATGGCTATCGTGTTATAAAAAGCCTCGGTATAGTAAGAGGCATCACGGTGCGTTCACGGAGCCTGTTTGGCAATATTGCCGGGGGAATTCAAACCCTCTTTGGCGGTAATATTTCTATATACCGGGAACTATGCGAGAAAACCCGGGAGGAAGCCTTTCAATTTATGCTGCAGCAAGCCGGCGAAAGAGGAGCCAATGCGATCATCAGTATGAGATATGATGCCAACGAAGTAATGGGAGGCGTAACCGAAGTATTGGCTTACGGCACAGCGGTTCTTGTAGAAAAAGCCAATTAATCGCAGAAGCAGCTTACTAATGAAAAATCGGGAACAGAGACGAAAATCCCTTTCATCCGTGTTCAATCCACCCAACGTTTATATACATCAGGGTTATGAATCTGCATCCAGCGATCCGGGTTATTAAGCGGGGTAAACCCGAATTGAGCATACAAACCATGCGCATCGCGCGTTGCCAATAGTATTCTCCGCAGACCCTGCAGGTCCGGGTGTGACATAATAAATTCCATCAACCATTTACTCAGCCCTTTTCCCCGGTACTTTTCATCAATAAAGACATCGGCGAGATAAGCAAAAGTGGCGCCGTCCGTTACCATTCTTGCAAAGCCAACCTGCTTGCCTGTATGAAAGACTCCAAAACATAAAGAGCCCTGGACGGACCGGGAGATAATCTCCCTGGTGATACCGGCTGCCCAATAGGAATTAGTTAAAAAACCATGGATAAAATCAATATCCATTTCATTCTTGTCGGTACTGATGGTATATTCCCCTTTTGTAGCGGTCATTTGATTCCTTTTTTCAAAATTAGCGCTCCTTATCTTTGCATCCATGCAAATTCAGGATGACCTGCAACAACGCTGGTGGACGCTGCAAGCAAAGCTGATGGAACGCTTTGATGGTAAAAAACCGGACCTGGAAACTATATTATTCCTGATCGGTATACAGGAGTATGGACAGGTAAAAGAAAAATTCACCAAAGAACAAAAACAGGACCTCATGCATGTAGCTGTCTGCAGCCTGTTTTCACAAAGTGGTTATTATGAAATAGAGCGGGTGGACGAGGAAGGCTGGCCGCATTTCAGGCAACTAAAACCCATGCCTGTAATGGATACTATCGCCCAGGAAAACTTCCTGAAAGATCATATACTGCTATATTTTGAATCACACAACTTCTAACTACTGATCAATGATTGTCATTAAAAAAATTCTATTAGCGTTTATTGGCATTTTAGTAGCGTTCCTTAGCGTTGCCCAGAAAGACTCAACACTCAGGAAGAAGGACAGGAAAAGAGATGTTTTATTACAAACTAATTACGGGGATATCACTATCCGCCTGTCTGATTCCACTCCTTTGCATCGTGATAATTTTTTAAAATTAGTGAAGGTCGGGTTCTATGACAGCGTCTTGTTTCACCGGGTGATTAAAAATTTTATGATCCAGGGAGGCGATCCTGATAGCAAACATGCTGCTGCGGGACAACCCCTGGGTAATGGTGGGCCTGCGTACCGCGTACCCGCTGAATTCAGGGCAACACTATTTCACAAAAAAGGAGTAATAGCCGCAGCAAGGGACAATAATCCTGAAAAAGCCAGCAGCGGCAGCCAGTTTTATATTGTACAGGGAAAGATTTTTACGAATGCGGGTTTGGATTCATTGGAAACATACCGGCTTGGAGGAAGGAAAATTCCGGCTTACCAGCGGGAAGTATATACAACGATCGGGGGAACACCGCATCTTGACCAGAATTATACAGTGTTCGGGGAAGTAGTAAAAGGGTTAGACGTGGTAGATAAGATCGCAGCAGTGGAAACAAGCAAAGGCATAGATCGTGACCGACCGGTAACAGATGTAAGGATCATCAAGGCAAAGCTGATCAAACGAAAGAAGAGATGAGCTGTCAGCTATAAGCCATTAGCTGTTAGCTACAAGAAAAACTTATAGCTAACAGCTAAATAAATGCTTATTCTTATTCCTCAATTACCGCCTATTCCACCACTGCTTTGCGTACGGTTGAGCTCTTCTTCGGTACCGAGTTTGCGCTGGCGGGCCGCTTTTACCAGGTTGCTTCCAAAGCGCCATGTCAGGTTTAATTTAAATTGACGGCTTTCCCAGTGACCAGTTGCAATAGTAGTTTGATCAGCAAATACGCTGGTTCCCTTCCATCTCAATGTGCCGAATATATCACTTACTGAAGCTTTCAAATTACCTTTTCCTTTAAATATCACTTTTTGCAGGCCGCCATCGATGCTCCATAATGCTTTGCTTTTAAATGTTCCCTGCCAAACACTTGGGGCAGTGTAAAAGCCGCTCAATTCAGCCGTCCAGGCCTTTTTCTTGCCGCCAAATTTCAGGCTGTTTTGCATATAGAGGTTATAAGAAAATACATCGACATTAACTTTACGGGTGCCTCCTCCAAAATCAGCTTTGTAAAGAGAATAATAGGTATTCAGGTTGGCAAACAACATATAGCTTTTGTACATAAACGGGTAGCTGACATTCAAACTGGCTATATCCTGTTTTGCCAGGTTTCTCTTGGTTATAAAAGCTTTGGATATTTCTGTAGTATCCACCAACTGTGTAAATACATCATTGACATGGCTATAAGTCAATGTAGTGGTTAATTTGTATTTATAGACATTATTGATAGAAAAGCTGTTGGTATACTGGGGCAGCAGTTCTGTATTGCCTTTCTGGAATGTATAAACATTTAATTTAAACAGGAACGGGTTCAGGTCCTGGTAAGCCGGCCTGTCAATGCGACGGCTATAAGAAATGCCCCATTGCTTCATCGGGTTTTTATTAAACGTAAGGGAAGCACTGGGAAAAGGATCTGTATACTGGCGCTTAAATTGTTGCTTAGATGAATAGTTGACGGATCCGTCGGCATTTAATCCATAGGAATCCCCTGTGCTCGTTGTATTTTCCACTCTCACGCCTGCCTGGAGCATGACTCCCTTAAGTTGCTTGTTATAATTCACATAAGCGGCATTGATATTCTCCTTATAGTTAAACTGGTTACTTTTAGTGACATCCAGGTTTTTAGCATTTCCGACAACGTCATAGCTGCCGAAATTGTTATCTGTTTTTGTTATGGACGTTTTAAAACCTACTCCAAGTTTTCCCTTTTTATAATTTTGTTCGTAATCAGCTTTCACGGTATATATATCAATGTTGGAAGGTGAAAGAAAACTGAATATTTCGCTATTAAGAGCATTGGGGTCACCGGGATGATAATAGATATTCGGCTGAAGCTGGTCAGACTTTGACCTGAATAAACCATAGTCCGCATCTACATTCAATTCCCGGCCTGCTGTATCAGCATAGCGATAGTTTACATTAAAGTTTACATTGCTCCTGTTTGATTTATTGGTATTATCACCCTGTAACAGCCGGTCAGTGACCATGGTGGGTTTGTAAATAATATTGGTCAGCCCGGTTGTCTTTATATCATTGTCCGAAACATTTCCATTGATGACAAATCCCAGGGTGCTCTTCTTACTTACAAAATAATCAAGTCCGCCTTTAAATCCATGACTGGTACTTTTATTGGTCAGAACATTATTACCATCAAAAATTGAATCCGCTACATCCCTGTATAAGGTAAATGTGTTTGTATTGAAGCTATGATTGAAATTATAATTGCCAAAAAGATTGACCTTCTTATTGCGGTAATTCAGCGCCAGGCCTGCGTTATATTTTCCATAGGTTCCTATGCCATACCCGGCATTAAACGAACCGTTCGTACCAAATGATTTATTCTTCTTCAGCCTGATATTAATGATACCGGCGTTGCCTGCCGCATCATATTTTGCAGAAGGATTAGTAATGATTTCTATCGACTCAATTTGTGCCGATTGCAGGCTTTTCAGGTAAGCCGACAGATCAGCGCCCGACAAAGGCGTAGGCTTGCCATCAACGTAAATCTGAACACCATTTTTGCCTGACAGGCTTATATTGTCATCTTTGTCAATTAACACCCCCGGTGATTTGCGAAGCAGCTCCAATGCGTCATTACCTACGGCATTAATCGTTCCTTCCACATTAACGACCATTTTATCCGCCTTCACTTCTACCATGGGCTTTTCGGAGCTTACAGTCACCCCCTGCAGGACTCCTTCCGCTTTTACCATAGTCATTTCCGGAACTGTAAAATCCGTACCGGCTGTTACGGCAAGCGGTTTTGAATAACGGGGGGAATAACCAACATGGGTGACTTTGACAAGATAAGATCCGGGATTGATAGCGTTAAAAACATAATTCCCGTTTTTATCTGTTGCATTGAGCTTAACTGTAGCGGAATCTTTTGCCCGTAATAATGTTACGGTCGTTTTCTCCAGGCCTTTTCCCATTTCATCCTTAACAATGCCGGATATTTTCTGAGCCTGGATGGTTGCATTCAAAAAAACCGCACTGATCAAAAGCATAAATAATTTTCTCATAATAGTTCCTTTTTTTAGACAAGGTGAGCCAAAGATACCCGCGTGTCACAGTACTGTAAAGTCTTAACCGATCAATGGAGCAAAAGATAGCATGAACGGCATGAAATTTCCGGCGAACTGCATGGCTTGGGGATTCCCGGGAGAATTAAGTGAAAATCCTGGCTCTAAAAATTGTTTTTTTCTCCAGATCGTTTTACCCATATTTGCGTATAAATCCTTCAGTATGAATTTTCCGGGAAATCTTCGTTATACCAGGGATCATGAATGGATCAGCCTAGATGGCAACATTGCAACTATTGGTATTACTGACTTTGCCCAGCGGGAGTTAGGCGATATTGTTTATGTAGAAATAGAAACTATTGGCAAATCTCTCATGGCAGGCGCTGTTTTTGGAACGGTAGAGGCAGTTAAAACAGTTTCGGATCTTTTTTTGCCGGTGAGCGGAACGATAAATGAAATGAATAAAACCCTGGCCAATTCACCTGAGTTGGTAAATACTGATCCTTATGGGAAAGGTTGGATGATCAAAATGACAGTAGATAATCCTGCCGATGTGAACAGCTTACTTGACGCTGCTGCCTATGAAGGCATCGCCGGGTAACTTTAACCACAATTCCCTGCCTCTATTTTGTATATAAAGGATAGTTATTGAATCCATCTGCTACATACACCGAGAAGGAACTGGTGAATTTGCTGCAAGAGCGCAGTGAAAAAGCTTTCAGTTACCTGTATGATAATTACTCCGGCGCCTTATATGGCATTATCCATTCAATTATTACGGATCCTGAAACGGCAGCTGATATAATGCAGGATGTTTTCGTAAATATCTGGAAGAAAATTGAATCATATGATCCAACCAAGGGCCGGCTTTTTACCTGGATGCTGAATATAGCCCGGAATGCGGCCATTGATAAATTACGATCGAAGAGTTTCAGAGATAGTCTTAAAAACCAGCCCATATCAGAAAACGTAGATATAAACGCTGGTTTAGCCATAAATCCTTCCACCAGGGATGTGGGGCTTAAAAAAATAATAGGCGGCCTCAAAGAGGAGCAGCGTATTTTGATAGACTTGTCTTATTTCCAGGGATTTACACACGAAGAAATCGCAAAAGTGATGAACATGCCACTCGGCACTGTAAAAACTAGGATAAGAAGTGCCCTGATACAGTTAAGAACATTGATACAATAAAGTGAATATAAAGGAATACATATCAAGCGGTATTGTAGAAAGCTACGTTATGGGACTTGCCTCCGGGGAGGAACGCATAGAATTTGAGCAATTTTGCGCGCAGTACCCCGAACTGGTTGATGCGAGAACCAATTTTGAGCTGCTTTTGGAAAAACAAGCCATGGAAAATGCAGAGGCGACACCTGCTCACAGTAAGGAAAAGACCTGGTCTGTGATTCAGCAATCACCTGCATCAAAAACCTCAAAAATAGTAACCATGGAACCTGCCTCAACCCGCAGGACACCCGGTCTGCGATGGGTGGCTGCTGCTTCAATTATTCTCCTGGTCGCTGCCGGTTATTTCGCTTATGATTTTTATACCCAGAATAAAACGCTGAAAGATTCAAATAAAGAACTGCAAGCAAAGCTCAGCAAGACGGATAGTATCCTGAACAATATGGCAGATGAGCAGAGGCTCATGAAAGATCCGAATGTCGCCGTAATAAGTATGGTAGGTACCCAGAAAAATCCTTCCTCTGCCAACATCTATTGGGATACAACTTCTTCAAACGTTTTCCTGGTCGTAAAAAACATGCCCATACTGCCAACTGAAAAACAATACCAGCTTTGGGCCTTTATCGATGGCAAACCTCTCAACCTCGGCTTATTTGATGGGGACAATAAAAATGTTATCCTGAAAATGAAGAACACACAGAAAGCAGATGCTTTTGCCATTACTATTGAAAACAGGGGCAATGGCGACATCCCCCAGGGACGGGTAGAAACACAGGGGAAAACTAAATTATAGTATCAATTCCCGGAAATCAATCACCTGGTAAACTATTACGTAACTGATCAAAATTGCCGGATAAGCAGTTTTTGGTTCTATAGTTGGTAAGACAGGGGTCTCTTCGGGGGTTCCTGTTTTTTGTTTTATTTCTTTTGGAATATCATCTATTATTGCAGAAAAACATTGAAAAAATCATCTCTCTCCCTGACTCCTGCCATTGGATGGTTTATTGTTTCTACTATTCTTTTAACACTTCCGGGCTCAGATATTCCCCAGGAAGACTGGCTGGATAAGATATGGTTTGACAAATGGGTTCATATTGGTATGTTCGCCATCATGACAGTACTATGGTGCCGGAGCTGGCACTCCCTTAAAACCAATATATCCCCGCAAAAACTCAGGCGGTCTTTTATTATAATCGGAATAATATGGATAGCGTATGGAATTGGGATGGAGTTTGTTCAGAAATACTTTATTCCTAACCGGTCATTTGATATCGGGGATATGGTAGCCGATGCGGCTGGCTGCGTTGCAGGTTTCCTTTTCAGTACAAGAAGGTATATAAAAAAATAGACCCCTGTAGAAACAGGGGTCGCAACCAAAACTAACTGCTTATGAGAAAATTGACTGCTTTTATAAGAAGAACTATAAAAGTATAACGCAAATTTACTGCCATTAGTATGAATATTGCTGTTAATGAAACTTTAAAGCACCCTTTTCGTAATATCACTTTTCATTTCATCGTAAAGATTCTTTTTCATGGATTTAATTTACCACTCATCCACTCCTATTACAACTTAACAGGACCAACTATCTTTTCACTAATCACTTTTTAATATCCGGGATAAACCCATAACTAATGGCTGACAAAGAACTAATTTAAAGCTGGATGCTTCTGAACAGGGTATTGCATAAATCAGACCAATCTTTTTTTCTTTTAAAGTTTTTTTGCTGCTGCCTAACTGTGTAGAAATCAACCCAGATTGACAGGGCTTTTAGCAGAAAATATCTCCCGGTCCCATATTCACTGCCTGCCCGGGAAAAAAAACATCAGGTATTTGCCGGAAAGGCAGTAGAAAAAGAGAAAATTAAAACCACTATTTCCCGTCTTTCCATCTTACCTGTATTTATAATTCTTATAGCTTTTCGGTCGTCCTCAATCCGGTTTACAGAATAATTTTCTTAACGCCTTTTTTCTGAAGCGGGTTTGTTAAAGTTGAGTTTTACCGGGCAGCAACGATCACTTATGCGGGAAGCTGTCAAATAAAATCGGGTGAAATAGATTTCCCGGGAACCGGGGCTTAATTCTGCCTGGCGAGTTTTTCAGAATTCTCTGCGAATTGCAGCGCTTCTATCAATTCATCAATATCGCCGTTCAATATCTGCTGGAGATTGTAAAGTGTCAAACCGATTCGATGATCTGTAACCCTTCCCTGGGGAAAGTTGTAGGTTCTTATTTTGGCGCTGCGATCGCCGGTACTCACAAGACTTTTCCGGTGGCGCGCAATTTCTTCTTCCTGTTTCCTTACCTGCTCCTCATACAGTCTTGTTCTCAGCATCTGCATGGCTTTTTCCCGGTTGCCTAACTGCGATCTCTCTGTCTGGCATACCACTACAGTACCTGTTGGTATATGCGTAAGCATTACTTTGGTTTCTACCTTGTTTACATTCTGACCGCCGGCGCCGCCACTCCTTGCTGTTTCCATTTTTACATCCGCAGGATTCAGCTCAAAATCCACTTCTTCCGCTTCCGGCATTACTGCCACCGTAGCTGCCGATGTATGTACGCGCCCGCTGCCTTCTGTATCCGGAACCCTTTGTACGCGATGCACGCCACTTTCAAATTTTAATGTGCCATAAACATCCTCGCCGGTTACTTCCAACTGTACTTCTTTGTAGCCCCCCACGGTTCCTTCGCTTTCGCTCAGCAAGGCTGTTTTCCAGCCTTTTCTTTCGCAATAACGGATATACATTCTCAGGAGGTCGCCTGCGAACAAACTGGCTTCATCGCCACCTGTGCCGGCCCGTATCTCCAGTATGGCATTCTTTTCATCCTGCGGGTCCTTGGGAATGAGCAATTGCCGTATGTAGGATTCTATTCCTGTTTTTTTCTCCTCTATACCCGGCATTTCTGTTTTTGCCAGTTCACGCATTTCTTCATCGTTGCCATTCAATGCCTCTCTATAAAACTCAATATCATCAAGTATTTTCCTGTACTCCCGGTACGCATTTACGATCTTTTCCAAGCTCCTGTATTCTTTACTTGTTTCCGCGAATTTTTTATTATGGCCGACTATGTCGGGATTCGTAAGAGCTACTCCCAATTGATCAAATCTCGCTTTTATGGCTTCCAGTTTATCTAACATGGTATTATTCTCAGGGCGGCAAATTTAACGATTTGAACCCCAAACCCCTGAAGTAGATTGAGAAAAGTGGGATTGGGAAATTGGGAAATAATCTGCCTGAAAGAAATTTCCCAATTTCCTAATCCCAGGTAGTGTCCCGATTTCAATTTTCATGTTGCCCACGGAGGACCACAGAGAAACAGAGAACCTCAGAGTATGTATGATTGTTTCTCTGTGACCCTCTTTTACTCTGTGGTTCTCTGCGGCCATGTCTCAAACCAGGACACTACCCAATCCCGCTTTTCAAAATAAGTCCGGTCTAAAACTCCCTTTTAAGTAAAAAGGGGCTTTTTCCCGAATTTTACACTCATGTCGTATATAAAATTCAGGGCGGATCAGCTCTTTGATGGTTACCAGTTGCTCGGCGATCAGCAGGTTTTAATGATCACAGAAGAAGGAATTGTTGAAGACATCGTTCCGGTAAATGAAGCCGGGGAGGATATCCGGTCATTCCGCGGCATTCTTTCACCCGGTTTTATCAACTGTCATTGCCACCTGGAATTATCACATATGAAAGGAATGATCCCTGAAGGAACCGGTCTGGTAGATTTTGTTCTGGGAGTTGTAACGCAAAGGCATAGCGCTGAAGAGCAAATTTTGGAGGCTATTGAAAAAGCGGAGAATGAAATGCTGGGTAACGGGATCATTGCAGTTGGTGATATCTGCAATAATACATTATCCCTGGCCCAAAAATCAAAAGGAAGGATCTACTACCACAATTTTATTGAAGCAAGTGGTTTTAATCCACTCGTCGCTGAGCAACGGTTTGAAAGAAGCGTTGAATTTTTCAGGGAATATGCCTGGTATTATTCCATCCCGGTTGAATCGAATTCCATCGTTCCTCATGCTCCTTATTCCGTCGCTGACGAACTCTGGGAAAGAATCATCCGGTTTCCGGGGAACCGCCTGATGACCATTCATAACCAGGAAACCGCTGCCGAAAATGAATGGTTCATCAATGGCCAGGGAAAATTTCTTACACTTTATGAGAAAATGGGAATCGATAGCTCTTTTTTCAAACCTCCGGGAAAAAGCAGCCTGGAATCCTATCTGCCGAAATTTCTAAAAAACCAGCCCCTTGTACTTGTACATAATGTATATACTTCCCGGGAAGACTTGCAGTTTGCTGAGGCTACCGGTCAAAAAATATCCTGGTGCTTTTGTCCCAACGCCAACCTGTATATTGGCGGCCAATTGCCCGCGATTGACATGTTTATGCAACATAATTGTGAGATTGTCCTTGGTACCGACAGCCTTGCTTCCAACCATCAGCTTAGTATTTTAGAAGAAATTAAAACAATTCAAAAGCATTTTCCCGGCATTTCCAGCGCCCAACTACTGCGCTGGGCCACTATCAATGGGGCAAAAGCCTTGCAAATGGACAAGTTATTAGGTAGTTTTGAGAAGGGAAAGCAACCGGGAGTGATCTTATGCGAAAACGATCTGTCCGGTACAAGAAGGCTTTTGTAACCCAATGAAAATTTTTTCCGTCATAGCCGCCATTCTTATCACTTTTTTTTGCTTTTCATTCAGCCTGCAGCAAAAAAAAGAATACAATAATTTATACTCATCTTCTGTTGATGATCTGAACAAAGAGCTGAATCTCCTGGCAAGTACTATCCAGCATACTGATATGTCCGGCTCAGCCGGTCGTGAAGAGATCAGGGAGCTGATAAAAGATAGCCGCTTAAAAATGAAAAGGCTTGATTTCTGGTTTCGCTATTTTGAACCCAATGTTTATCGTAAGATCAACGGGCCGATCCCGGTAGAATGGGAAAATGAAGTCTTTGAAAAATTTGAGCCCCCGTATAAAAGAGAAGGCGCCGGTCTTTCCCTGGCCGAAAAATACCTGGATAAAGAAAAGATCACCAGGGATTCATTGAATGCCCTCATTCTTGCATCGGTAAAAGCGCTCGATACATTCCGCGCCGATTCGATCACTCAGCAGTTAGACGCTCCTGATCACTTTTTTTTAGCTAACCGCCTTTATCTTTTAAACCTTGCGGCTCTTTATACCACCGGCTTTGAATGCCCCGATACCAACCATATCATTCCCGAATTGCGGTCAATGATGAAAGATGTAAAAGAAATATACAGCGCTTTCGGCGCCACTTTTCCTTCAAAGCCTTTATCAAGTAGCTATTTGTCGCTTTATGACCAGGCTATCGCATTTGTCAACCGCCAGCCATTCAATTTTTCTTCATTCGATCATTATAGTTTTCTAAAGGACTATGTCAATCCTTTATTCAGGATGAACCAGGATTTCGTCCGGTCTTATTCAGTGGTGACAAAAAATTATAATGACTATACCCTGAACAACGACTGTAACTCCATTTTTGACAAATCGCTTTATAGTCCTCAAAACTCCAAAGGGATTTTTTCTTTGATCGAAGACAAGGAGCTGCTGGATGAAATCAGGCAGGTGGGTAAGATGCTTTATTATGACCCTATCCTGTCGGGCAACAACAGCCGGAGCTGTGCCTCCTGTCATATACCCACTGAGTATTTCACCGATACTACGCAGGCTACAGCGTTCCAATTTGACCACCAGGGTCATTTGCCCCGGAATACTCCTTCCCTTATCAATGTGGTCTTCCATCACCTGGTGATGCTGGATGGAAAACA
Source organism: Bacteroidota bacterium (assembly GCA_030706685.1). Classification (GTDB taxonomy): domain Bacteria; phylum Bacteroidota; class Bacteroidia; order Chitinophagales; family Chitinophagaceae; genus VBAT01. The sequence continues at coordinate 23,907 of JAUZOA010000054.1, read as the reverse complement.
TATTTCCCTGCAGGACCAGGCAAGAGAAGTGGTCCATAGCCCGCAGGAAATGAACAGCGATGAAAAGGAACTTGTACAAAAAGTAATGAGCTGCAGGGATTATAAAAACGCATTTAAAAAATTTCTCCGCTACACCCCGGAGGAAAAAGATGTATCGCTGAACCATATTGTTTCCGCGATCACCTATTATTATTCGGGTTACAGCTATTATGAGGCTCCGTTTGACGATGCTATGAATAATAAAAAAGAGATTAGCACATCAGCTAAAAAAGGGTTTAATCTTTTTATGAGCAAAGCCCAGTGCGCTACCTGTCATTTTGTTCCCATTTTTAATGGCGTTAGTCCGCCGTATATCAGTTCAGAGTTTGAAGTGATCGGTGTGCCGGAAGATACGAACTACACTAAATTGAGCCCTGACAAGGGCCGGTACCTTATAAACCCGGCCCCGGAGACTATGAACGCGTTCCGGACGAATACGGTAAGAAACTCAGCTCACACAAGACCTTATATGCACAATGGGGTATTTCAAACACTGGACCAGGTGATTGAGCTATACGATGCAGGAGGAGGTACAGGCAAAAAATTAGTGGTCAGCAATCAAACACTTTCTCCTGATTCTCTTAAACTGAGCCCGGCGGAAAAAGCTGATTTGATCGCTTTTTTAAAATCCCTGGACGAAGACATTATTTTTGAATTGCCTCCTTCTTCATTACCCTTGTCCGGTAATAAAGAACTAAATAAACGTAAGATTGGAGGTGAATATTAAAAAATTGAAACGCATATATACCATATCAGCTCTTATTTTTTGCGTTGTCTTTTTTAAATGTACCTCGCAAAAAAAAACAGAATACGATATTCCCAGTCATGTGCCTCCTGAAAACAGGGCATTGCTGATAGAGAGGGCAGAAAAAGGAAAAGTGCTTTATAAGTTATACTGTTCCGGCTGCCATGGCATTTTTACAAAAGGGAAAGATGGTATCCCCAATTTTACGAAAGTCCAGATAGATAATTATCATACGGCCGCTTTAATAGGCCTTGACCCGAATAATCATGCTGTGGCAAAAAAAATGAGCAGCCAACAGATAGATTACGTGATTACTTTTTTGAGGTTGAGGAAAATAAACTAACCTGCTTTACTAAAGACGAATTGAACTTTCGTAAAAAGGGATCAATCCTGCCGGGTAAAAGTCTTCTGCTTTTTTCGACAACGGACTTTGCAAACAGGACCCTTATAAGCGTCCCCACTCACTACCACTTGTCATCTATCTTTCCGCTGACAGAAATAATTCCCGGCTTGCTCTTTGCCATAGACGCTTTTTTTTGTAAATTGAAATATGGAATCAACGGCAGGAAAATTATAAAGCCCTTCCCCGCGTTTCCATACTATTTTTCTCTTTTTTACGTGATCTTCAGGAGACTTTTCTGAGACTCTTACCTGACCTTCACCTGACTCTGGCCTGACTTTTACCTGATTCTTCCCTGACTCTTCCCTGACCCTGTCCTGACTCTGACCTGACCCTGGCGAGATACTCTTATATGGTTCCTATATTACTCCTGTATACCTACTCTATGTCTACCGTATGCCATAGACTACCCTTAGCCTATCCTATATAGTTGCCGGCTAGCCGGTCTAAAGCCCGGGATAACTGGTTGTATTGATGGAGGGATCGGGAATTTGGAATCAGGGGGGTGACTATCTTTATTAAAATTTCCTTCTTTAAGCCCAATTACTAAAATTCCCTGATTCCTTTTTGCAGCGTGGTATCAGCCCAATATCTCCTTTAATACCGGGAGTGTTTTGAGGGAACCAAAATCCTGGATATGTAAAGCATAATATTTTTCAAACATGTGCAGAAGATTTCTTCTGAAATCGTGATTGAGTTTTATTTCTTCCAATTCTTCCGGTCTTTGTGTCTTCAGCAATTGTGAAGTGATGGAAGCCTGCTTATCTTCCAGGAAATGCGGGTGCAGGGGCTGTTGCTCCACAAAGTTTCCTTCCTGTAAGTCGAGAATATTATTTCTGACAGAATAGTTATCGTGGATCCTGAATCCAAAAAATACGGGTAAGTGCAAGGCAAAGTACAGGGGAAAATTAGCGGTTACTCCTTCAGTGCTTTCATCCAAATGCAGGAAAGCGTCTTCCGCAAATTGAAAAAGATCCGGGTGGCCCTCGGGCTGCTTCAGGCATTTGGTCAGCAATTCCACCATGAAGAGGGCGACGGCGTTTTTCTTTACATCGGATAAGATATGCTGGTACAAATGTCCCCACCTGAATTCTTTAATCCGCTGTAATTGTTTCAGCTCATTATGATAAACTACAAGGTCAAGGATTGCTGAGGGCTGAAATAAAGTTGCCCGCCCGGTACCTTTTTTGGCAGATACTCTTACCCCGTTGACCAGGTAAGATTGCACCCCGAAGAGCTCGGTAAAAATAGTCACGATGACGCTCGTCTCCCCGTATTTGACTGTACGGAGAACGATGCCTTTTGTTTTATGTAGTTTATCTGTCACAGTTATCTTATGTACGGTGTTAGATGTACGATGTACGACACTACGATAGCTGACCTGTCTTCTATAACAGGACAGGCGTACATCGTACATCTAACACCGTACATCGGATCATTTACTTATAAAAACAATTTTCGCAGCCGTCCTTTCTTTTTTCCCCGAACCTGATGAGCCATCATCGCTGATCAGTACAAGATATACGCCGCTGGAAATCTTTCTTCCGCGGTAATCATGGCCATCCCAAACGGCCTGCCCGCCCAATGCCCTCGCCTGGTAAACTAATCTTCCATCCAGCTCGGTGATCTTTACAATCGCATTGTTCACCAACCCGCGTATTCCTATTGTACCTGTAAAGCCCGGGGGAACCGGGTTGGGAAATACCAATACATTCTCATTTGTTTCACCGCCTTCTGTTGCTGTGCTGCGGAAGGAACAAATTCCTTTGAGCGTCGCAAAGAAGACTTCACCCGTCTTTCCGTCAATGGCGATCTTTTTTACATCCGAGCTGAGCAAGGGGCTGTTTTCCTGTGTAAAATGATAAATAAGTTTTTCTCCGTCCGGGCTGATAAGCCATGCCCCGTTACCGGTAGCCACCCACTTCCTGTCGGCGCCATCTACAGCAATGCTTCTCACTTCTTCGCTATTGAATAAATAACCTGCAAAATTTCCCTGCTGTACGATTGGCCAGACAGCATCACAAGCCTGTGCTGAAAATACATCCTGCGGGCATTGAATGACACCAATTCCATTAGAAGTGCCTACCCAGATAAAACCATTTTTATCTTTTGCCACGCAAAACACTTCCCCTTCGGGCAAATTGCCATTACCGGCGCCGGAACTATATAATTTCCACCTGTCGTCACCAATATTATCAATGGATGAACCGTGATCAAAACAGATCAATGACCTTGTTTTAGCAGCTACGATCCATTTATAGTTGTTATCGTCAATAAGGATCTGCACCAGGGAATTTTCACTTAAAAAAAAGGGTAAGGAAAATTTGTTCCAGCTTCCGTCTTTTTTTCTTACCAATAATGGCTGCAAGGCTCCGAAGTTGGAAACCCATAGATTATTTTCAGGGTCAAATGCCAGTCCTGAAATACGATAACTATTCGGATCACCAATGGCCGGGCCGATTATATTTTGCTTGAATATCTCGAAAGACTGATCCGGCTTAATATGCAATAACCCGCCGCCGTAAGAGCCTGCCCAAACTGTTTCATCGCGGGGATCAATCGCTATCGTGATATAATCGAGCAGCGAGTCAATCTGCGGAAACCTGTACCGGTTGATATTCGTCCAGGTTCCTTCTTTGAGTATAAAAATGCCATTGCCGTTATACTGGTAATTCCATGAGTCATTCACTTCCCCGGCTGTGGCATAAAAAATATTATTATAAACCGCCAGTTCACCGCTCGCCGTCGCTTCGGGTGAGTTGGGTTTATATTGTTCATAAGAAGAGGGGCCGAAATGAGACAATCCGCCAAACTGGTCGGCCAGCCAGGGGTCATTATTGACCAGGATAGTTTTCCGGGGAAATGAAATAGGAGCAAGCTGGGTCAGTATCCTGGCAACTGTTCCGTCTGTATTCAGAATTGTTACCTTGCTTTGCAGGGTGGATGATATTCTTTCGCAAAGAATGATTTTGCCGGCAGAAACTGTACTGCTTATCATTTCCCATCCATCAGCATAAAATAAATTCCAGGTATTCCCATTTGCCACAAACAGTGAATCATTCTTTTGTACTATTACTTTATCAGAAAGTGCGAGTACATTCCGGCAAGCTCCTGTAGTCAAACCATTGTTGCCGCTTAGCAATTGCCAGTTAGAGTAATCTGCCAGGTTCGTTGAATTCATTGCGGCTCTTTTGAGGCCTTCTTCCGTAGCCGCATAAAAAAAATTCCCATCGCTGGAAAAGCCGTTTACTTTTACATGGTTGCCGCCGTTGCCAATAAACCAGGAGTCTTTTACTTCATAGCGGTCGCCATCAATCACAATAACCCCGAGACCGGTAGAGAGATAGTAGTTTTTTTGCAGGGGATAGATATTATAGATCGTTTTATCCCCGATAATATCGTCGCGTTTAATATCGGGTATATTAATTATATCGCCCCGGTACAGGATATCAATATTGCTGTTGTCGTAAGCGATAAAAAGTTTATTGTTTGCATCATCATACTTGATGGCGCTGATCCCTGTTTCGCTCAGGCCGGTGATCCGGCTTAATCTTTCTATTGACCCGATAGCCGTCGGGTTACCGGCAATGTTTACTGTAAATAAGCTATAGGGAGTAGCGCAGTAAATTTTTTCATTATCCGATGTCAGATCAATCGCGCTGTTATACGGCAGGTGTTCTCTCCACAATCCGATAGCGGGCAGGGGTTCCTGGGCTCCTGCCCGGGTAAAGATGATCCCGATGATGAAAGACAACAAAATTCTCACTGCTCAAAAGTATTACAATCAGCAAACACCTGCCGGGCTTTATACCCCAACCCCTGAAGGGGAATAAAAAGTCATTACGTTTTTTTGCCTTTCTTTGCCCCACAAAAAGCCGGGTTGACAAATTTAACAGGCTTTCAAAACAAAATTCTCTTGATTTATGTGGCAAAGACTTGGACAGTTTATCCTGAAATTCCGGATTCCCCTGTTAATAATGCTGGCAGCCGTCACGGTGGTGACGGGTTATTGGGCCAGTAAAGTTGAACTGAGCTATGAATTTAGTAAAGCCATCCCTACAAATCACCCCGCTAATATTACTTACCGTGAATTTAAAAAGAAGTTCGGGGAAGATGGCAACCTGCTTGTGATAGGCATCCAGTCAAAAGACCTGTTCCGGGAAGAGTTTTTTAATGATTATGCTTCGTTGCAACGAAACCTGAAACAGGTGACCGGGGTGGAAGATATCATCAGTATTCCTTCCGCCGTCAATCTTGTAAAAGACCCTGAAACACAAAAGCTGGGAGCCGCTATTATTTTCCCCGAAAGAAAATTGAGCCGGGCGGAGATTGACAGCGGCGCTTCTGCCTTTCTCAGGCTGCCCTTTTACAGGGGCCTGTTATATAACCCGGCAACGCATGCCTGCCTGATGGGTGTTCGCATCAACCCGAAGGTGATGAATTCAAAAAAAAGAAATGCTCTTGCTGATCAAATAAGAAAGTTGGCTGAAGATTTTGGCGTCAGCCATCATACAACAGTTTACCTGAGTGGCCTGCCTTTTATCCGTACGGAGCTTTCCACGAGGATCGCCAATGAAATGCGCTGGTTCCTGGTTGCCTCCGTCATTCTTTCAGCGCTTATCCTTTTAATTTTTTTCCGTTCCGTCAGTTCTACCTTGTTATCATTAGCGGTTGTGATCATCGGTGTCCTGTTCAGCCTGGGCACTATGCATTTAATGGGATACAAGATTACGTTATTAACCGCTTTGATACCGCCACTGATAGTAGTAATAGGCATTCCCAACTGTATTTATTTTTTAAATAAATTTCATACTTCTTACAACGAAACAGGCGATAAAAAAGAGGCTTTGGTCACGATGGTGGGCCGTATGGGCATCGTCACCCTGTTTTGCAATCTTTCCGCTGCGATTGGCTTTGCCGTATTTTCCCTGACACGCAGTGAAATACTCCAGGAGTTTGGCATTGTAGCGGGCATCAACATCATGCTCCTGTTCCTGATTTCTCTTATTCTTATTCCGGTGGTGCTTAGTTTCTTACCTGCTCCCCATACCAGGCACATGAAGTACCTGCAAAACCCGCAGCTCAACCGCTGGCTGGACAGGTTGGAGCGATGGTCGCTGAATCACCGGAAACTTATATTTGGAACTACCTTTATTATTGTAGCCATAGCTGTCGCCGGTATTTTCAAATTAAAAAGCATTGGTTATATTGTTGATGATCTGCCAAAAAGTGATAAGATCTATACCGACCTGAAATTCTTTGAAAAGAATTTCAAAGGTGTAATGCCGCTTGAAATTTTAGTGGACACGAGGAAAAAACGGGGCGTCACGCGCAACCTTAATAATCTTTTACGAATAGATTCGCTGGCGCAGTATATCGCAGCCATGCCTGAATTAGCCCGGCCATTAAGTATTGCCGAGGGATTAAAGTTTGCCAAACAGGCTTTTTTTGAAGGGGACAGTAATAATTATTCTATGCCGGGGGCCTATGATCTTCCCGCGATGGAAGAATACCTCAGTTTCAAAAAAGATTCGGGTGGAACAAAAAATTCATTTGTCAAATTGGTTTCTACGTTCATGGATAGTACAAGACAGGAGGCCCGTATCAGTGTAAACATGGCCGATGTTGGCAGTATTCATCTTCCATTGATCATTGATAGCATCCGGAACAGGGCTGAGTTATTATTTAACAGGGATAGTATTGAGTATGCCCTGTATATTAATGGCCTGCGCAAGACGCTGTCTGCTGATAGCCTGGGACATATCATTGATTCTTCAAAATTTAAACGGGATGCCAATATCCAACTGACAGGCACCAGTGTCACTTTCCTGGAAGGAAGCCGTTTTATCATTAATGGCTTAAAAGATAGCATCCTTTGGGCCTTCCTGCTGATCGCCCTTTGCATGCTTTATCTTTTCCGTTCTTTCAGGATATTGCTTTGTTCCTTATTGCCGAATATTATTCCCCTGGCCATCACGGCGGGTGTGATGGGCTGGGTAGGAGTTCCTTTAAAACCTTCAACGGTTTTGATATTCAGCGTCGCGCTTGGCATTGCCATAGATATTACCATTCGTTTCCTTGTCAACTATAAACAGGAATTGCCGCACCAGAAATATGATATGAAAAAAACAGTGATTGCGACGATTCACAGTACAGGTATCAGCATTATCTATACTTCCTTTGTCCTGATAGCCGGCTTTATCATCTTTTGTTTCAGCGGCTTCGGAGGCACGCAGGCCCTGGGATGGCTTACATCACTTACACTGGTCACGGCCACATTTACTAATCTTGTATTATTGCCGTCGCTGCTGATCAGCCTGGTACACTTCAGGAAAAGATAATCACGCCTGATTGATGAAAGGATAGTTTTTGCTATATTAGTGCAGCACACGAAATCAAACGGTTGTCCTTTGAGACAGAAAGGTTCTGATTTTTCATTCCTGATAACGGTTGTACAAGACTGGCAAAAAAGCGGCACCCGGAATTTTTTTCGATAAGTTTGTTTAACGTGACAGCAGTACCCTTTGATAAAAGGTTACTGTTGTTATTATTCTATATTTAAAACTACATGCACATGAGAAAACTGTTAGCAATGCTAGCGGCTGTCCTGCTATTTGCCGGTCAGTTGCTGGCACAAAAAACGATCACCGGTAAGGTGACAGACGACAAGGGAAATCCTCTCCCCAATGCCTCGGTAATTGTAAAAGGTACCAGCACCGGTACCGTTACCAAATCAGACGGAACATACAGCCTTACAGTCCCCGCCAAAGCCAGGGCGCTTGTATTTTCTTCTGTTGATATGGCGCCACTGGAAGTGGTCATTGGTTCCGAAACAACTATCAGTCCTTCCCTGAAGCCGGTTGAGTCTGTTTTGGCGGAAGTGGTGATGGTGGGCTATGGTACGCAGAAAAGAAAAGAAGTTACGGGAAACCTCTCTAATGTTACGGGCAAAGCGGTGGCCGAAAAACCTGTTCAAAGTTTCGAGCAGGCCATTGCCGGACGCGCAACCGGCGTTCAAATTACGGTTCCGAATGGGGTATTGAATAATCCCCCTGTTTTCCGTATACGCGGTACTAATTCCATATCATTAAGTTCTTATCCTTTAATCGTTGTTGATGGTGTGCCGACATTCACCGGTGATGTTGGTTCCAGTAATGCAGCCGCCAATGCTTTGGCAAGCATCAACCCTAATGATATTGAAAGTATAGATATCGCTAAAGATGCGGCCGCGTCTGCTATTTATGGCAGCCGGGCAGCTAATGGAGTTGTTTTCATAACGACAAAAAAGGGTAAAGCAGGAAAGGCTAAAGTAAATTATGATGGATGGGTTGGATTTTCGCAGGTATATGGATTCCCCGATTTGTTGAACGCCCAGCAATATGTAGATATAAAAAATGAGGGGCTTAAAAATGCCGGAACTTATAATGCTGCTACTAATTATTTTGCCCTGACAACGGGGCCGGATGGAAATCCTATTGATACGAAGTGGAAAGATGTTGTTTATCGTAAAGGCGTTTCATCCAGCAATTTTGTGAATGTTTCCGGTGGTAATGACGCCACAAACTACTATTTTTCAGTAGGCTATACCAGCCAGCAGGGTATTATAAGGAAGAATGATTTTAAACGTAAATCTGCCCTTTTCAATATAGACAGCAAACCCAATAAGGTTATTAATCTTGGCGCCAAGATTTCATATTCCGGCGAGGACAACCTGGCTGCCGTTACATCTGGTTCTTTACCCGGCGAAGGTTTTAATACAGCCGGATTGGGAAGATTAGCCTTTGTAACAGCCCCGGATGTAAGTCCTTACAACAGTGATGGCAGTTATAATATTAATGCGAACAATGCCATTGGCGTAATGAGCAACAAGGTGGCTGCAGTAGGATTTTATAACCCTCAGCTTATTTTGGACCTGAACCGCTCTAATAGTTTTATTAACCACATCCAGTCCAACGCCTATGTACAGATCAAACCGGTCAGGTGGGTCACTTTAAAAAGCGCGTATGGAATTGATTATTTGGACATAGATAATGAAATCTTCCAAACCGGTCTGCATGGCGATGGTTTTAGTGTAAACGGAAACGCAAGTAGCAATTTTAATAAATTAAAAAGATGGGTATGGGACAATACGGCACAATTTGATTATGTATTTGCACAAAAACATACTGTCAGTTTGCTTTTCGGGGAAGAAGAGCAGCGTACAACACAAATTGGTTACGGGCTTAACAGGCAAACTTTATCAGATCCTTTCTATACCAATATCCAGGGTGGTTTTACAACCAATAACGCTACCGGCCTGGCTAATACAGAAAACTACCTCCTGTCTTATTTTGGAAGATTAAATTATAATTACGCTGGTAAATACTTCCTGACCGGCGTTTTACGGCAGGATCAGTATTCAGCATTTGGCGCTAATAATAAAAAAGGAAATTTCTGGAGCGCTTCCGGTAGTTGGGATGTTTCAAAAGAAACATTCTGGCATCTTGACCGGGTAATTAACAGCTTAAAGATAAGAGGCAGTTATGGTACGGTAGGAAACAGCACCCTGGGTAATTTTGATGCGTTCTCATTTTATGGATCAGGGTTATATGGAGGCTCACCGACTTTTAGTTTTTCACAAGCAGGTAACAGCAACCTGAAATGGGAAACATCTTCCAAAACAGATATTGGACTTTCTGCAGGGTTATTCAATGATAAAATAACGATTGACGCCGCTTACTACAGGAATGATTATAAGGACCTGATTCTTGCTGTGCCTTATGCTCCTTCTTCCGGTCTGCCAAATTCAATTGTTCAAAATATCGCTTCTCTCTATAATAAAGGATTTGAATTTTCAATAAACGCCGATCCGGTCAAAAGAAAAGATTTTACATGGAATTCATCATTGAACATTTCAACCAATCAGAATAAGATTACTAAACTTGCATCGGAAGCCGGTATTAACCAGATTACAAATACTACTTCAAGCTTAGAGACTACAAGCATAACTAAAGTCGGGTATGCTATCGGTACAATATTCGTAACCCGTACGGCTGGTGTAGACCCTGCAACAGGAAGAAGGATTTTTATTAATGCAGCAGGCAGAAATGTTCTATTTCAATTAGTGCCGCCGGCCGGCCAGTTTCAATATATGTATGAAGATGGTACCAAGGCTCCCAATGTTTCGCTGGCCGATGCGGTGCCTTATAAGAACACCAACCCAAAATTATATGGCGGATGGGACAATAATTTCCGGTATAAAGATTTTGAATTAGGTATGTTGTGGACATTCCAGGCGGGCTTTTATGTTTATTACGGTTCCGGTGCAGGCTTGAGAGATCAGCGCTTCTGGAATAACTCCACTGACGTTCTCAGGCGTTGGCAAAAACCCGGCGATGTAACAGATGTTCCCAGGATTGTCAATGGGGACAATGTATCAAACGGTTCTTCCTTCCCGCTGGATATTAATGTTTATAAAGGTGATTTCTTAAAATTAAAATCACTCACCCTTTCTTACAATTTACCGAAATTCATTTTGGACAAAGCCCATATCTCAAGCGCAAGAATTTATGTAAGCGGTCAGAATTTGGCTATTATTACCAAATACCCCGGCCCTGACCCTGAAGTATCTTCTAACGGAACTGCAAATAATACGCAGGGTGTTGACAGAAACGGAGTAGCAAACGCAAGAGTATTGACAGTAGGATTAAACATCGGTTTTTAAACCTTTCACTCACCTTAAACATGACAAGAATGAAAAATAAATATATTTTTTCGCTTTTGACAGGGATACTTTTAATGGCATCATCCTGTCAAAAAAATAAATACCTAAATCCGGCTTCGACAACATCGCTTCCGGATTTCCAGGCATTTGATACGCCGGACAGGATATTAAGCCAGGTAAGAGGATTATATGGAACTGCAAAATCAGGGACCTTTTTAGGCGGCAGGTTTAGTATTTATAATGATGTAAGAGCCGATAATTTCATCAATGAAACCAATAACGCTGTTACCGCCTTACAAACCTGGAACTTTACCGTTAACAACAATGCCCAGGAGACAACCGGTTGCTGGGCACAGGCATATCTGGCCATTAATAATTGCAATCTCTTCCTGGAAGGCATGGCCGGAAAAGGCAATACAGTTGCCGGCGCTACACTGGCTGCAAATTATAACGCCGAAGCAAAATTTGTGCGTGCATTGTGCTATTATAGCCTTTTACAATTATATGCACGCCCTTATTGGGATGGCAATGGCAGCAAACCCGGATTACCTTTGCGATTAACCGGCAATAAGAACCCCGGAGATTATAACCTCGCCCGCAGTACGGTTGATGATGTTTATAAACAAATCCTCAAGGACCTGGATGAAGCAGAAACAGGGTTGCCTTTAACTTATTCGTCGGCTGTGTTGAATACGACAAGGGCTCATCGCAATACTGCCATCGCATTAAAAACCAGAGTCTACTTAAGTATGGGCAAGTATGATAAAGTCATAACAGAAGCAAATAAGATTGTTTCCGCCACAGCCCCGTTTACGGCTACTACCGGAGTTAATCATGCATTACAAGCTGATATTACGACGGTTTTTAAAACACCTTATACTACTACTGAGTCTATCTTATCCTTTCCTTTTTTAATAGGGGCGGATGTACCCGGCACACAAAATCAGTTAGGGTATTATTTTGGCACAGCTAACGGAAGTTCCGTAGCAGGGGCTAATGGGGAGTTTTCATTAAATGCAGCAGGGGTGATAGCAGATCCCAACTGGAAAGCAACGGACAAAAGAAGAAATTTTATTTACACAGCAACCACCGGCAAGAAATACCTGACTAAGTATGCTGCGGGCAGTCCTTTTACTGATTATGCTCCGGCGATCCGGTATTCAGAAGTATTATTGAACCTCGCAGAAGCCCTGGTTCGGGTAAATAATACCGTGGATCCTCAGGCTGTGGCTTTGCTGAGTGCGGTGCGAAGCCGCTCCGATGCGACTACTACTTATACAGTCGCAAGCTTCGCGGATGCGACGGCATTGATAAATGCCATTCTCCAGGAAAGAAATATCGAATTCCTGGCCGAGGGTCGCCGTAGCCCCGATCTTTTGAGGTTAGGTTTAACTATCCCGGCCAAATCGACGGTGCCTGCAATTCCTTCAAGCGATAGCAGGTATATCTGGCCGATTTCCGCAAATGAATTGCTTTATAACCATTTGTGTGTCGATAATTAAGAACTGCCAAGCTAATAAAAACAAGAGGCTGCAAAAAAAAGCAGCCTCTTGTTTTTATTAGCATTCCTATGAAGGTAATATAGCTTGGGAGAGAGGTTTTACGGGGTTTTCGGCAAACAATATCATGATACCCTGGTGGTCATAATTATTAATGTCTTATATGATTTTTACGGGTAGTACCGAATCTTAACCGGGCTTATTCTCCTATACTACAGCAAGTTTTGGGTGGCTGGCAACCCCCCTGATCTCCTGCTCGTTATTATGTTGTGCCTGATAAGAACAGTTTATTAGCTATTTAGTGCAGCATACGGGGGTAGTAAACTGTCATTTAGTAGCAGGTTAGGGTAATTTCAATTAATGGGTTTACCGGGTAAAAAAGAAGATATTTTCAAGTCATTTTGTATTAAGTTCGCTTAAAATTACAACTTGTACCCTTGCATTCAGGTTACAGGTGTTTTTTATTTATATACTAAAACTACATTCACATGAGAAAACTGTTAGCTCTGCTGACAGCTTTCCTGCTTTTTGCAGGACAGTTGTTTGCTCAAAAGACCATTTCAGGAAAAGTGACCGATGATAAAGGCAATCCCATTGCCAATGCATCAGTCGTCGTAAAAGGTACCTCTACCGGTACAGTAACCAAAGCAGACGGGACTTATACTATTACCGTTCCTGCCAATGCAAAAATCCTTGTATTTTCTTCAGTAGACCTCGCGCCGGAAGAGATAACCATAGGATCTCAGACAACTATCAATACTTCGCTCAAATCAGCTGACAAAACCATGGCTGAAGTAGTGGTGGTGGGTTATGGAACGCAGAAAAGATCGGATGTAACATCTTCCGTCACTAAAATAGGCGGAGACAAAGTCGCAAATGTTCCCATGACTTCTGTAGACCAGATCTTACAGGGCAAGGCTGCCGGCGTTCAATCTGTCACTTTCAGCGGACAACCGGGAGCGAACCAGCAGATAAGAATAAGAGGTGTAGGCTCTTTTGCAGCCTCTTCGCAACCCCTCTTTGTTATTGACGGGATTCAGGTTAATAGCGGAGACGTGAGCAGGGAAACCACCACTTCGAATGTGCTGGCCTCTTTAAACCCTGATGATATTGAATCTATTTCAATACTAAAAGATGCCGCCGCAACATCTATCTATGGCGCCAGGGGTTCCAATGGCGTCATTTTGATTAATACAAAGAGAGGCAAGGCTGGTAAAACTCAATTCAAATTTACTGCCGAAGTAGGCCAGAATACTCATGGCGATATTCCTTCAGCCGGAATGCCGTTGCGTGCAGATGATTGGGCCGCCTTATATAAAGAAAGCTACATCAATGCGGGCGGATCTCCGGCTAATGCAGATGCAAATTTACTTGCTTATGGTTACCCCGGCGGATCTGATATTGACTGGCTGAGCTTAATTACAAGAAAAGGAGCCCAGCAACAATACAACATATCGGCATCAGGCGGAGATCAAAAAACAAAATTCTATATTTCAGGGGGCTATTTCAAACAGGAAGCCAATGTGATCGGCTCGGATTTGAAAAGATTTTCTTCCGTGATCAATTTAGACCATACTGTTTCGAATAAGCTAAGTTTTGCCTTTAGTCTGCAACCTACCTTTATCAGGCAGAATACCCCGCTTAGTAATTCCAGTGCGTTTTCAAATCCTGTAATGGAGTTCTCTTTCTTAAGACCGCTTCAGAACCCCTATAATGCGGATGGTTCTTTAAACATCAGTACGGCTACCAAAGATTTCGGTAGTTTGTACAACCCGCTTTATATCGTTGGAAACGACATTCACTCATTGAATGATTTTACAGCAAATACCAAAGCTGAGGGTAAATACAATATCCTGGATAATTTAAGCTTTACCACCAGGATGGGTATGCAATACATCAATTTTGAAGAGTATTATTATAATAACCCTTTTCATGGAGATGGCAAAGCGGCTAATGGAAGAGGCTACGCGTACAATACCCGTTATTTTCTTTATGATTGGACAAACCAGTTAGATTATCGCGTCAACCTGACAAGGAACAAAGATTTGAATCTGAATGCCACAGTGGGTTACGAAGCTATAAGTTCAAAAGGATACTTTGTTTCGGCACAGTCCCAGAATTTCCCTACATCCTCACTGACCTACGCTGCTGTCGCTTCATCACCAACAATTGGTAATAACAGTGCGTCCGATTATACTTTTGCTTCTGAATTTGCCAGGGCTGCTTTAAATTATAAAGGGAAATATATTCTGCAAGGCAGTTTCAGAAGAGATGGATCTTCAAGATTCTCGCAAAAAAATGAATATGGAAATTTCCCTGCCGGCAGTATCGCCTGGAATGTCAATAAAGAAAACTTCATGTCGGATGTGAAATTTATCTCTGACCTGAAACTCCGGTTCTCTTACGGATCTGCCGGTAATGCTGAGATAGGAAACTATGCCTGGAGACAAACATTAGGATATGGATTAAATTACAATAATCAACCCGGAGGCGGATTTAATAACATCGGTAATGATGAATTGCAATGGGAGGCATCCAAACAGACCAATGCAGGGATAGACGTTTCTTTCCTTAAAAACAGGTTGAACCTTAACGTTGATTATTATAAAAGGAAAATAGATAAGCTGATCTTCCCGGTTCCCACTTCACAGACAATCGGCTTCAGCAGTATCAGCAAGAACCTGGGGGCTATGCAAAATTCAGGACTTGAAGTCACAATTAATGCTACCCCTATTGCTATAAAAGATTTTACCTGGGATATAAGTTTTAATTTTTCGCATAATAAAAACAAGATGGTCACCTTGCCTGCAGGACAATACCAGGTAATCAATGGTTCATTTGTCATCAGGCCAGGACAGGATTTCTATACATTCTATCTCCGTGATTGGGCAGGCGTAAATTCTGCCAATGGAGACCCTCTTTGGTATACAGATTCGACACACTCAGCCACTACCAACAATTACAATGCAGCCCTGAGAGTAGCAGGCAACAAGACGGCAACGCCAAAATATTTTGGCGGGCTTTCGAACTCACTTACCTATAAGGGCTTTAACCTGACATTTGATTTCTATTATAATTATGGCAATTATGTGCAGGATGGCTGGGCCGCCTATTTTTATGATGAAGTAAACCCGTCTTACGGGAAGTACACCTATAATCTCCAGCGCTGGCAAAAACCCGGCGATGTTACCAATGTTCCGAAGCTGGTATATGGGTCTTCCAATTTTTCATCTTCAGCTTCTACCCGCTTCCTTTACAAAGGCGATTTCATAAGATTGCGTAATGTCTCCATCGGCTATACAGCTCCAACGAGATTAGTAGAAAAGTTACATTTATCTTCCTTTAATTTTTATATACGTGGCACCAATCTCTGGACGAAAGTGTATGACAAGAATATACCCTTTGACCCGGAACAGAACATCAACAGTCAGTCCAACCTGAATGTCTTTTATAACAAATCGGTAACTGTAGGTGTCAACATTGGATTTTAAACGTTTAAATTGAAAAAATTATGAAATCAGTATTGAAATACAGCATAATGGCTCTTGTCGCAGGGATGCTTTTCGCATCATGCAAAAAGGATTTTTTAGATAAGAAGCCATATACTGCCAACAATTTATCAACGGCTATTACTAATGAGAATGACATGAAAGTAGCCACCGCAGGTATGTATTCAGCACTCCGGAATACGGATGTATATGCCCGTTCGGTACTAGTTAAAGGCGACCTGATGGCTGATAACACATTTGTGACTACCTCCAATTCTGGCCGGTATATCAGCCTGAACAATTTTGTATTTAATAATGCAGATGCCTATGCCGGCGGTCTTTGGTCAGGAGCCTATGTGGCTATTAAATATGCCAATACCATTATCAATGCTACCGGTATTACTGCTTCTGCCAATGTTTCCCAGTACCAGGGTGAGGCTTATGCGATCAGGGCATTGATGCATTTTGAATTGGTAAGAAATTTTGCTACTGCTTATACGGTAGATAAGACCAAGCCCGGAATACCGATTGTAACTAGTTTTGATCAAAACGCTTTACCTGCCCGGAATACGGTACAAGAAGTATATACACAGGTTATTGCTGACCTCGAAAAAGCTTACACCATGCTAAACCAGTATCGCGGTACCGCCTATTTTTCAAAATATGCAGCCAGGGCGCTGGAAGCAAGGGTTTACCAGAACATGGGAGACTGGCCCAATGCAAAGACAATGGCCCTTGATGTAATCAATAACAGTGGCTGGTCTATGCTTGCCGCCGCTTCCTATGTAGCGCCAAGCGGATCATTGGGGACATCAGGTGGTAGTGCGACAAATACCTATTCCCCGGGTGGTTATTGGGCCAACGCCGCAGTTCAGACATCCACCAAAAACGAAACTTTGTTTGAGGTAGCCTGTGATCTTACCAGCAATAACGGCTTTGATCAGATCGGTTTTATCTATTTACAGGTCGGCGGAGGTTATGGCGATATCCTGGCTACAGATGATCTTTATAATCTTTATTCAGCTACAGATGCAAGAAAAGGCCTGATTCCCCGCGCACCCGCCGGTTACAGGAGCGGACAGGCTGGTAATGTAACCCTTTGTTATAAATATCCAAATCCGGGAAATGCTGCCGATAAAGACGACATAAAAATCATCAGGCTTTCTGATATCATTTTAATTGCGGCAGAAGCGTATTATAATGCCAGTGATTATACCAATGCCAACCTTTACCTGAACATGGTGGCGCAAAAAAGAGATCCTTCTTTTACCGGATATACTGATACAGGTGCTGCCGTATTGGATGATATTCTGACTGAAAGAAGAAAAGAGCTGGCTTTTGAAGGCAGCCGTTTCTGGGACCTGGTAAGATTGCAAAAAAGCTGGACTAAGATCAAAAATCTTAATCCCTTGACAAGCGTTGCAGTCGCCCCGGGAAATAATGCTTTGTTATATCCGATCCCGGTCGGTGAATTGAATGCCAATCCCAATATATCTCAAAACCCCGGCTATTAATTAATTTGATAGTTTTCATAAAAAAGAAGAGGCTGTCCCGGTGAGGACAGCCTCTTCTTTTTTATCCATGTTATTTTAACTTATTTCAGTACTTCTTCCAATTTTGCCTCCAATGCCGGCCCTCTCAATCGTTCTGCGATTACTATTCCTTGCGGATCTACTAATATATTATAAGGGATACCCTGCTCGCCAAAACCATAGAGAGGCACTACGATGCTCTCCCATTCTTTAAGGTCACTTACCTGTGTCCAGCTGAGTTTATCCGATTTGATCGCTTTGAGCCATTGATCTTTCTGTCCCGGCCGGTCCAATGATACACCCAGGATCGCAAAGTTTTTATTCCTGAATTTAGCATAGGCACTGACCACATTCGGGTTCTCAGCCCGGCAGGGATTGCACCAGC
This sequence comes from Bacteroidota bacterium, assembly GCA_030706685.1. GTDB lineage: Bacteria > Bacteroidota > Bacteroidia > Chitinophagales > Chitinophagaceae > VBAT01. Next base: position 6,116 of record JAUZOA010000054.1, on the reverse strand, counting down.
TGGCCCAGAAATCTACCAGTACATATTTTCCTTTAAATGAACTTAACGCTACGGGGTTCCCGTTCACATCCGGCAAAGAGAAATCAGGCGCCTGTTTTCCTATCCACCTGGATTCGGCGGACCGTTTCATTTCCGCAAGCTGCTCGTCCAATTTATTTTTTACCCCATTTAATCCCTGGTGTGCCGGAAAACGGGTGGCTGTTTTATTTACCATAGCAATCACCTCTTCAATGTCTACCGGCATTAATCCAAAGGCTTCTTCATTGGCGGTGGATTGGTAATACCCCAGCTCAAAAAGGAAAAGAGCGGGGTCATTGGCTTTATTTAACGAATTCACCGAATAGTCCATGATCTTATCCGCCGTCTGTTTCCATTCAGCCATCAATGGCGCCAGGATGCTATCGGGGACATTTTTTTTATGAAGGCTATCTCTTCGCTGACTTAAACTATAAATTTTCTGCAGTTCGTTGTTGAAGGTAAACATGAAATCTTTCATCTCCTGGCTCACCGGCGATCCCTTTACTTCATATTTATCAGCAAACTGGTTGTTGCCTTTGCTCAGTTCTATATTCAATGTCATTTTCGGAACATCATTGATAACTGCAGCAACGGGAAAATCATTCTGGTCTAGCCGGAGATTATACACGAGGGCTTCCCTGGCAGCCGTTTTTAATTTATAGTGACCGTCTTTGCTTATTACAGATGAATCTACTATCGTTCCCTGTGTACTACCCGCCGGCACTTCTTCCAGGAAAACCTTTTTGGCAGTACTGTTTGCAATGGTCCCGCTAACTTCAAATTGATTCCCCGAATCTTTACGGGCGCAGGCAACCCAAAGGATCGCGATAAATACGTATATCCATCTCCGAATGGTGAATTGTTTCATTATTTCTTATTTAACTCCTCTTTTAAAAAATTGTTTTATGAATTCAGCTTTTTTAACAACATCTCATTCGTTATTTTGGGATCGGCCTGTCCTTTTGACTGCTTCATCACTTCTCCGACAAACAATGATAATAATCCTTTCTTGCCTTTTTTGTATTCAGTCACTTTGGCTGCATATTTTTCCAGGACTTTATCAATTACCGGTTCAAGAACAGCCGTATCTGATTGCTGAATAAGGTTTTGTTCTCTCGCTATTTCCTCCGGCTCTTTTTCAGGATTACTTACTATTTGCGGAAATAACCTTGCGGAAGCGACAGAAAAACTCACTTTACCTTCATCAACCAACAGGATCAGTTTCATCAATTGTTCCGGCGCCAGCGGGAAGCCAGTGATTTCTTTACTGTTTTCGTTCAACCACGATTTGACCGGTCCGAGAAGCCAATTAGAAGCGGCTTTCGGCCTCATCCCTCCCCCTTCTCCTGCGGGAGAAGGGGAGAAGGAAGCAATTACTTTTTCAAAATAATCAGAAAGATCCTTCTCATCCGTCAGTACCTGCGCATCATATCCGGAAAGATGAAACTGCTCCACATATTTTTTTATTCGTTCATTTTGCAGGACCGGGATCGAATGGCGGATCGTTTCAATAAACTCGTTGTCCAGGTGAAAAGGAGTAAGATCAGGATCGGCAAAATAGCGATAATCGTCAGCGTCTTCTTTATCGCGGGTGGCGAATGTAGTCCCGGTATCGGCATCAAAACTTCTTGTCTGCTGTACGACCGGTTCGCCTTTTTCTAAAAGATCCATCAGTCGCCCTGCTTCGAATTCAATAGCTCTTTTTACATTCCGGGTGGAATTAAGATTTTTTATTTCCACTTTTGTCCCCAGTTTTGTGTCTCCTTTTTTTCGGACAGAAATATTGGCATCACAACGCAGGCTTCCTTCTTCCATATTACCGTCGCAGATTCCCAGGTAACGAACCAATTTTCGTATTTCACTGACACAGGCAAAAGCTTCCTCAGCGCTTCGAATATCCGGCTCACTGACTATTTCTATTAATGGGGTGCCTGCACGGTTATAATCAATGCAGGTATTTTCAGCATCCGCATCATGTATGCTTTTGCCGGCATCTTCTTCGAGATGAATCCGGTTGAGCCGGATACCCCGCTCTCCTTCAGTGGTCTTTATTCTTATATTGCCCCCTTTACAAATAGGGGTTGTATGCTGTGATATCTGGTAACCCTTGGGAAGATCGGGGTAGAAATAATTCTTGCGGGCAAAATAATTTTTTCTTTCGATCTCAGATCCGCAGGCCAGTCCCATTTTGACCGCAAATTCAATGGCCTTTTTATTCATTTTGGGAAGCGTGCCCGGGTGGGCCAATGTGATCGGGCTCACCTGCGTATTGGGTTCTGCTCCAAATGCAATGCTGTCTCCGCAAAACAATTTGCTTTGAGTCAGCAACTGCGCATGCACTTCAAGCCCTATTACAACTTCGTATGAATTTAGCCCACTCATTTCAGGATGGCAAAAATACGCCCCAAACGTAAAGGGTTGACAACTTTTCAATATTTTGTAATCTTAGGTTATCAACCCTGCAACAAAAAACCCCACGAACTAAAAAGCTGTGGGGCACTACATGCACACGAGATATATGTATTAAAGATCTGCGGTTTTAAGCTTGCGGGGAATCTTTACTTCGATATTCTGGGTTTTACCAGCCCGCGTTAATTTGACCATTACAGATGTTTTGTCTTTGCTGTCCTTTATGATTTTAGCTACTTCATCAGCGCTGTTTACCGCCTTACCTTCTACTTCGGTGATGATATCATCTTCTTTAATGCCGGCTTTCGCGGCATTGCTTTCATCATCCACTTCGATAACTTTTACTCCTTTGCCGTCATCGGTATCCTGTACAGATAAACCAAGTTTAGGGCCGCCACCTGACCAGCTAAAACTCCGAAACGGAGCTGTGTTTATCCGGGGCATTGTGTGAGCTTTAGACATTACATCACCAAGGTCCATTTTGTAAGACGGGGATAAAACACCGCTTCCTTTCCATTTACTCAGTTCAGCCGATACTTTTTGTTCTTTATCGTCTCTCAGGTAGGTTACATTGACTTTATCGCCGGGTTTATGCGCCTTTATGGCTTTGGAAAGATCATCCGGGTCTTCGATCTTTTGCTCATCAATCTTTGTAATGACATCGCCTTCTTTTAATCCGGCTTTTGACGCAGCGCTTTCCTTGTTAATGGTCTGTATCTCTACCCCCTTATCCGCTTTCTCGGTAGTAACCCCAAGCATGGCCCTGTTCGAATCCCCCATATCTAATAATAGCGGGAAGTTATCCCCGTTAAAGCTCCAGGAATTCTGTCCTTCCCCAAGCGTCCAGCCATCCCTGTTCCTGTTACGGCGCACAATCACATTATCTCCTTTGTATTCATCAATGGGCTTACCATTCACCGTTACTTTATCACCATTTACTTCCACGGTAATTTTTTCATTTTTATCGCCACTGCGTGTAATAATGATCTGCTGGGTTTCACTTTTTTCTTTGGCTTTTTCTTTTTTCTCTTTGTCCTTTTCACCCACTTGTGCCAGCAAAGCTGCCGGCAGAATCAATGCTGCCCCAAGGACAATAAATAAGGGTTTGCTAAAAAGATATTTCATACTGTTTTAATTTTATAATTTATCTACGTTGTTTTTCGTAGATCAAATATAATGACATTTTCCGGAATACGAAATGTTTCGGAAATGTTAAATGGCAGGAATATGTAAAAGGCTCTTTCAGGGGATAAACGGGTTGTCGGTTTCATAGGTCCTTGCCGGGTGGCTATCAACTACTTCCTCCCTTTTGAATCGCATACCAATCTTTTCTAAAACCCGCCATGAGGCTTTGTTTTCGGGCATTGCCCGGCCGATGATCTTCCCGAGGTTTAGTGTTTCAAAGCCATATTTTATGCTGGCCCGGCCGTCTCCGTAGCATATCCCTTGCCCCCGGATGACCGCTTGAACCGGTAACCAAGATCGGGGTCTCATTTTCTTCTACCCTGAACTTTAAACCACAGCAGCCAATGAATTCCAGCCCCCGTTTTATATGCACTGCCCAGCGGCCATGATTATACAATGCGTACTGGGGTAAAATTGTTTTTTCCAATACTTCCTTAGCCTTCTCAAGATCGGGGACGGGTCAAGTGTATACCGGGTTACTTCAGGATCTTTATTCAAATCATATATCAACGGAGCATCATAAATAGTAAATGTCCGTAATAGCAATCTTTCTGTTTCTATTACAACATTCATATGTAACAGATTATCGCCCGGATAGTAGTTTTACTAAGCCAACAGTCATTGCCAATAGGAAATAAATGTTGATTTTTGGATAACAAGCAACCACCACTCCTGCCGCTTATGATTAAGGTCTTAGCTATAGTCGCTATATGCATTTCCGTATTGGCAATAGCTGTTTCCGTTTGGTTTTTTATTGAGACTAAAAATCTTCAATGGCCAAAGAAAAAAGAAAAAAACAAAACTCCTAAAGGATTTTATTAAAGAAGAGATTTTACTTTTTCAATTACTTGCTGAAGATTGGATGGATCCTGTCCTCCTGCGGTCGCTAAGGTTTTCTGCCCTCCTCCGCCTCCTTTAATTAAGGGCGCTACATGCTCCCTGATGACCTTACCGGCATCCAGGTTTTTTGCTACAACCACTGTATCGGAAATACCAACGGCAACAAATGGCTTGCCCCCGATATTGGCACAAAGAACGGCTACATGATCGCGCAGATGGTTCTTCAGGTCAAAGCAAAGTTTTTTCAAAGCATCAGCGTTGCTCACTTCCACAATATCACCAACAAAGTTTATTCCATTGATGATCTCATCTTTTTGCAGGAGCTCATTTCTTACACCTACCAGCATCCTGTTTTCCGCATGATCCAGCTTCTTTTTGAACTCGCTGTTCTCTTCCAGCAGGTTATCGATAGCTTTTTGAATGTCTTTGGGGTTCTTCAATGATTCACGCAGGGAGTGAAGTAAATGAATTTGTTCAGTGATATAATCTTCCGCTGGCTTGCCGCAAATAGCTTCTATACGACGGACACCGGCGGCAACTGCTGATTCACTGGTGATCTTAAATATTCCTAATTCGCCGGTAGCGCCAACATGCGTGCCGCCGCAAAGCTCTACGGAATAGCCGGGATCAATGATGACCACTCTTACTATATCACCATATTTTTCACCAAACAATGCCATGGCGCCAAGCTTTAATGCCTCTTCTTTAGGCATTGATTGGATAACAACGGGTATGTTTTCCCTTATTTTTTCATTGACCAGTGCTTCCACTTTAGTTATTTCTTCATCCGTCATTTTAGCAAAATGAGAAAAATCAAAACGCAGATGTTCTTCGTTGACCAATGAGCCTTTTTGCGCCACATGGCTGCCCAATACTTTTCGCAGGGCAGCATGAAGGAGATGGGTAGCGGAATGATGCAGGGCAGTGCTTTTCCTTTTGTTAACATCTACTTTTGCGATTACCATTCCGTTTATCTCTTTCGGCAGTTTATCGGTGAAATGAATGATCAGGTCATTGTCTTTTTTAGTATCAACAACATTAATTGCTTCATTGCCGAAGGTTAATACTCCTGTGTCGCCTACCTGCCCGCCGCTTTCTGCATAGAAGGGTGTTGTATCAAGGACAAACTGGAAAGCTTCTTTACCTTTCGCTTTTATCTTCCTGTACTTTAAAACTCCTGATTTAGCTTCTAATGAGTCATAACCGACAAAGTTATTGCTGCCATCTTTCAGGATAACCCAGTCTTCAGTATCTACTACAGTGGCGGCGCGGGAACGATCTTTTTGTTTTTGTAATTCTTCATTAAAACCCTCCATATCTACTACCCATCCATTTTCCTTTGCAAGAAGTTGAGTAAGATCTATCGGGAAACCATATGTATCGTTTAATTCAAAAGCAAATACCCCATTAATAATTTTATTTTTCCGAAATTTTTCTTCGAGCGCATGATGTTCCGGAACAGTCAAAGAAGGATGCACAGGCTCGCTTCCTTCAGAATCTATATGCTGTTCAAATCTTTTAATTCCATATCCAAGTGTTTTTAAAAAGGAATCTTCTTCTTCTTTCACAACTCTGCTCACAAAATCAACCTGCTTTTGTAATTCCGGGAAAATATTTTCGAATTGCTTTGCCAGTACGGGTACCAAATGATTCAGCAATGGTTG